>DASTFF010000001.1:0-138621 GCA_035708865.1 Gemmatimonadota bacterium
GCCGCGATCCCCTCCCCGCGTCCGATCGCGCCCAGCCCCTCCAGGGTCGTCGCCTTGACGCCGACCGCGCCCGGCGCGATGGACAGCGCGGCCGCGATCTGCGATCGCATGGCGTCCACGTGGGGAGCGATCCGCGGCGCCTCGGCGAGGACCGTCGAGTCGACGTTCACGATCTCCCACCCCGCCTCCCCGAGGCGTCCCGCGACGGTGCGCAGGACATCGCGGCTGTCGGCGTCCTTCCAGCGCGGATCGTCGGGTGGGAAGTGATGCCCGATGTCCCCGAGCGCGGCCGCGCCGAGCAGCGCGTCGGCGATCGCGTGACAGAGCACGTCGGCGTCCGAATGCCCGGCGAGCCCCCGCGGGTGCTCGATCTCGACCCCGCCCAGGACGAGTCGGCGACCCTCCGCGAAGGGATGGACGTCGAAGCCGAGCCCGGTGCGGATCACCAGCGCACCCCGCCGGCGGCGATCGTGCGCTCCGCCCAGGCCCAGTCGTCGGGCTCGGTCAGCTTCCGGTTGAGGTCTTCGCCGGGAAGCCAGGTCACCGGGTAGCCGAGCCGCTCGCACAGCTCGGCGTCGTCGGTCGCCTCCTCGGCCGTGGCCTCCTCGTGGGCGCGGCTGAGGATCGCCCGGGGGAACCCCTGCGGCGTCTGGGCCGCCACGAATCGGCTCCGGTCGCGGGTGGCGAGGACGCGTTCCCCCTCCACCTCCTTGAGCGTGTCGTGGATGGGCAGGGCCGGCAGCACGGGCCGGCCGGCGGCGGCCCGCCGCGCCACGCGCTCGCACAGGCCACGTGAGGCGAAGGGTCGCGCGGCGTCGTGGACGAGCACGGTTGCGGCGTTCGGGATCGAGCCCAAACCCGAGCGCACCGAGTCCTGGCGGCGGGGCCCGCCGGCCGTCACCCTAAGGCGGCCCGCCCAGGCAGGCAGATGGGTGCGGAAGAGATCCTCGCCCGTCTCGAGCTCGTCTTCCGGAAGGACCAGGACCAGCGGCCCCGACAGCGCCTCGAGCAGGGGCCGGGCCGCCCAGCACATGGCGGGCCGGCCGCCCAGGAGTCGGAACTGCTTGGCCCCGCCCATGCGGAGGCCGCGTCCCGCGGCGACCAGGACCGCCGCCGCGGGGATCAGGGACGGCCGGCCCCCTCGACCGCCTCGTGCGGGCCGAGCTCCGGCTCGGAGAGCGGCCCCGGGCCCCCCTCGGTCCGCTTCTTCGCGAAGATCAGGGTCCCCGCCCGTGTCTGGTGAAGGCCGGTCACCGCCACCCGGACCGTCCGGCCGATGTCGTCGCGCGCGTCCTCCACGACGACCATGTTCCCGTTCTCCAGGTAGCCCACCGCCTGCTCCTTCTCCTTGCCGGGCTTGACCAGGCGAACGACCAGCTCCTCTCCGGACAGGATCTCCGGCTCGAGCATCCGCGCGATCTCGTCCAGATTGACGATGGGGATACCGCGCCGGGCGGCTTCCTTGATGAGGGCCGGGTTGTGGGTCACGATGCGGGCGTCGTGCTGGACCGCGTAGTCGAGGACACCCTCGATCTCGCCATGCAGGAGGTCGAGCTCGCGGATGTAGATCGGGCGGAGCCGGTTCTGCTGGAGACGCTTGAGGCTCTCCAGCCCGCGCTCGCCGCGGAACCTTTCCAGCGGCACGTGGCTGGCGGCCATCTCGTTGAGCTGATCGACGACGAAGCGTGGAACGATGATCTCTCCCGACAGGAGCGGGCTCTCGGCGAGGCGGACGATGCGGCCATCGATCAGCGACTTCTCCCCGACCAGGAAGCGGGTCCCCCGGCCGCCGTTCCCCTCCGGCTGCCGGAACAAGGTCAGGTCATGGGTGACCGCGCGCCCGACCACAGCTCCCAGATAGCCGCAGACGAGCACAAAGAGGGTGATCGCGAACGCGGCGATCCGAGTGCCGCCTTCGAGGTAGCCGGCGACCATCGGAACGGCGTCGGCGATCGCCAGCGCGAGCGCGGCCAGCGCCAGCCCGAGCACCAGCCCCATGCCGGCGGCCAGCACCTGCCGGGCGTCGCTCTGCCGGATCCGGGCTTCCAGGAGCAGCGTGAGCAGCAGCACCGCGCCTCCGACCCCCAGGATCGTATAGGTGATCCAGTCGGGCTCCAGCAGCGCGGCCGCCACGCCCGCCCACAGGATCAGGACGACGAAGACCACACGCAGGTATCTCATGTGCTTCCTCCCGTGAAATGATGCGCCGCCGGATGTATGAGATGATGGGCGACGCGTGGCAACGGCCTGGATTTCTCATGGCTCGAGCGCGAGCCGCACGGCTTCCCGCACCGAGGACACGGTCTCGAGACTCAATTCGTGGTCCGCTTGTAAAATCTCCGTCTCGGACCTCTTTCCGCCACCCCCGACCACCGCGCGCCGGAATCCGAGCCGCCCGGCCTCGCGGAGCCGGGCGGGAGCGTGGCGGACGGGACGGATCTCGCCGGTCAGGCCAACCTCGCCGAACACCACCGTCCCCGGCCGGACCGGCCGGTCCGCATGGCTGGAGGCCAGCGCCACCACGACACCCAGGTCCACCGCCGGCTCGCTCAGCGTGAGGCCGCCGACCACGTTCAGGAAGACGTCGCGGCCCCCGATGGCGTAGCCGGCCCGCTTCTCGAGCACGGCCAGGAGCAGCGCCATCCGCCGGGCGTCGAACCCGCCCGCGACCCGCTGCGGCGTCCCGTACGGGCTCTGGGCGACAAGCGCCTGGATCTCGATCAGCAGCGGCCGCGTCCCCTCCAGGCTCGCCACGTGCGCCGAACCCGGCGCCGGATTCGCGCAGCGGTCGGGATCCAGGAAGAACGAGGACGGATTCTCGACCGCCTCGAGCCCCGCTCCCGTCATCGTGAAGACGGCGATCTCGTGGGTCGAGCCGAAGCGGTTCTTGAGCGCCCTGAGGACGCGGTGGTCGTGCTGGACGTCGCCATCGAACTGGAGGACCGCGTCGACCGCGTGCTCGAGGGTCTTGGGGCCGGCGATTCCGCCGCCCTTGGTGACGTGGCCGATCAGGAAAGCCGCCGTCCCGCTCGCCTTGCAGAACCGCTGGAAGGCCCCGGCCGCGGCCCGGACCTGCGAGACCGAGCCCGGCGCGCTCGAGAGCGCCGGATCGTAGACGGTCTGGACCGAGTCGCAGACGACGATCGCGGGACGGGCGCGCTCGCAGGCCGACAGCAGGGCCTCGAGCTCGGTCCCGGCGGCGACCAGGACGCCGCCCGTGTCGACCCCCAGCCGCTCCGCCCGGATCCGGATCTGGGCCGGCGACTCCTCCCCCGCCAGGTAGAGGACCGAGCGGCCGGCCTCGGCCAGCCGTCCGGCGACCTGCAGGAGGAGCGTCGACTTGCCGATCCCCGGCTCGCCGCCGACCAGATAGAGCCCGCCGGGCACGATCCCGCCCCCAAGCAGCCGGTCCAGCTCGGGGGCTCCCGAGCCGATTCGCTCGAGCTCGGCGGCGTCCACGTCGGTCAGCCGGTGGACGGGGGCGCCGGCCGCCGCGCGGCGGGCCGCCCCCGGCTCGACCTTCTCCTCGACCAGCGTGTTCCATTCCCCGCAGTCCGCGCACCGGCCCGCCCATCTCGGAGCTGCGGCCCCGCAGGACGTGCAGGTGAAACGGGTCCGGGGGCGGGCGGTCACGCCCCGGGCGAGTGGCGGGCCAGATTGTCGAAGCGCATGAACTCCTCCAGAAACACGACCTCGATCGTCCCGGTCGGCCCGTTCCGGTTCTTGCCGATGATGAGCTCGGTCACCGAACCGCCGGACGGATCGCGGGGCTGTCCATCGCGGCCGGTTTTTTCCCGGTACAGGAACAGTACCAAGTCCGCGTCCTGCTCGATCGCGCCGGATTCGCGAAGGTCCGAGAGGCGCGGCCTCTGGTCGGTGGTGCGCTGCTCGGGAGCGCGCGAGAGCTGGGACAACGCGATGACGGGGATGTTGAGCTCCTTCGCCAGCGCCTTCAGCGAGCGGGAGATCTCCGCGATCTCCTGCTGCCGGTTCTCGGCCCGCGTCCGTCCTTCCATCAGCTGCAGGTAGTCCACGATCACCATACCGATGTCGCGCTGCTGCTTCAGCCGCCGGGCCTTGGCGCGCATGTCATGGGCGCTCAGCAGACCGCTGTCGTCGATGTAGATCGCCGCGCGTCTCAACCGGTCGCAGGCGTCGGCCACCCGCTTCCACTGCTCGCTTGTCGCGCGGCCCGTCCGCAGGTCCTGGAGGGACACGAGCCCCTCGGTGGCGATCATCCTCATCACCAGCTGCTCCATCGACATCTCGAGGCTGAAGATGGCGACCGGCAGGTCGCGCTCGATCGCCACGTAGGCTGCCAGGTTCAGGCACAGGCTCGTCTTCCCGGTGCTCGGACGGCCGGCCACGATGATCAAATCGCCGAGCTGGAACCCGGCCGTGTAGTTGTCCAGGTCCGTGAGGCCCGTCGGCGCGCCGGTGATCTTTTCCTTGCGTGAGGACAGCGATTCGAGCTGATTGATGGCGCCGTGCAGGAGCTGGCTGATGGGCATGAACGACTTCTTGAAACGATGCTCCGACAGGCCGAAGATCCGGGCCTCGGCCCGGTTGAGCAGATCGTCGGCATCGTCGGGCGACTCGAAGGCCTCGGATACGATCTCGGTGCCCGCCGAGATGAGCCGTCTCTTGATCGCCAGGTCGAGCACGATCTTGACGTGGTACTTCAGGTTGGCCGCGGTGGGGACGATGTCGACGATGCGGGCCAGGTACTCGGCCCCGCCAGCCTCGTCGAGCAGTCCCATCCGTCTCAGCTCCTCGCGCACCGCGAGCGCGTCGGACGCGTGACCCTGGTCCCGTATGCTGACGACGGCGCGGAAGATGTGGCGATGGGCGGGCTGATGGAAGTCGTCCTCGGAGAGGGTCTCCATCGCCTCGTCGGCGGCCGTCTCCTCCAGCAGCATCGCCCCCAGCACCGAGATCTCCGCCTCGTCGGAATGGGGGGGCACCCGGAACGCCTGGCGACTTCGTGATGGCTGGGCTACCAGCGTGTCATCCATCGGCTTTCCCTCTCGGCTTCATGGCTCGGCCCGCTCGTCGTAGACGCGCCGGGCGAGCTGGACGTCCTCCCAGGTGGGGCGCTTGAGCTGGGGGTTGCGAAGCAGCGCCGCAGGGTGGTAGGTGGCGACCAGCGGGACCCCCCGGAACTCGAACACACGCCCGCGCAGCGCGGCCATCGCGCCGTCCACGCCGAGCAAGGTCCGCGCCGCGTGCCGCCCGAGGGTAAGGATCACGAGGGGGCGAACCAGCTCGATCTGGCGCTCCAGGTACGGCAGGCAGGCCTGGACCTGGTGCGGGGCCGGGTCCGCGTTCCCCGGCGGCCGGCTCTTTAGGATGTTGGTGATGAAGACCTCTTCCCGGTTGAGCCCGATCGCTTCCAGGATCTTGGTCAGCAGCTGCCCGGCCCGGCCGACGAACGCCTCACCCTGCTGGTCCTCGTGAAAGCCCGGCGCCTCTCCCACGACCATGAACCTGGACACGGGGGTCCCGCTGCCGAAGACCCCCTGGGTGCGGGTCCGATGGAGCTCGCAGCGCGTGCACGCCAGGACTTCGCGCCGAAGGTCCTCCCAGGCCGCCGCGTCGAACTCGCCGGCCGCCGCGTCCGCCGTCGGCCCCTCGACGGTCCCGGGCGACGCCTCCTCGGGCTCGGCTCCACCTTCGCTTCCCGGGACCCGGTACAGGAAGCGCTCGCCGAGCAAGTGCGCGTGGACGAGCCGGCGCCGGGCCTCCTCGCGATCGCCCCCGGTCACCGGACCGGGCTGGCCGCGCCCGCGCGCTCCACGACCTCGCGGAGCAGGCGCTCGGCGAGGGCTTCCTTGGGCATCCGCTCGAAGCGCATCCGCAGGCCCTCGGAACCCAGCAGCGTCACGGCGTTGGTCTCGTGGGCGAATCCCGCCCCCTCCTCCAGCGGGTTGTTCACCACCATGAAGTCGCAACCCTTGGCGATCCGCTTCTCTTCCGCGCGACGCTCAGGCTCGTCGGTCTCGACCGCGAAGCCGACGACGACCGTGCCCGGCTCCCGCTCGACGGCGGCACGGGCGAGGATGTCGGGAGTCGGCTCGAGGCTAAGGATACCATTCCACTCCGACTTCTTGATCTTGTGCGCCGACTTCCGCGGCGGCCGCCAATCGGTGACGGCGGCTGTCATCCAGAGCTGGGCCGCCCCCGGCAGGGCCTCGAGGACGGCCTCGGACATCTCCTCGGCGGTCCGGACCGCCCCCGCGGTCATGTAGGGAGGCAAATCGATGCCGGCGGGTCCGTGGATCAACGTGACCTCGGCGCCGTGCCGCCAGGCGGCCCGCGCCACCGCGAACCCCATCCGGCCGGTCGAACGATTGGTCAGGATACGGGCCGGGTCGATGTCGGCCTCGGTCCGGCCCGCGGTCACCACGACCCGCCGGCCGGCGAGGGCCCCGCTCCCGTTCAGCAGCCGATCCGCAGCGGCCAGGATGGGCGCGTTCCCGGGCCAGCGGCCGACGCCGAACTCGCCGCACGCCAGCGGGCCCTCGTCAGGGGTCACCAGCCACGCGCCCCGCTCCCGCAGGAGGGCCCGGTTGGCGGCCACCGCGGGGTGGGCGTACATGGTCGCGTTCATGGAGGGCACGAAGACGACCGGGGTCCGGCCCGGATCCACGGCCAGCAACGTCGTGCTGAGGAGGTCATCGGCCAGGCCGGTGGCGGCCTTGGCCAGGATGCTGGCGGTGGCGGGCGCCACCAGGACGAGGTCGACGCCGCGCGCGAAGTCCAGGTGGGGAAAGCGGGCGTACTCCTCGTCGTCCGCCCCCGCCGGCCAGTCGGTCCACAGCTCGCTGGCGGCCCGCTCGCCCGACAGGGCCTCGAACAGAGCCGGCCGCACGAGCTCGGCGGCGGACCTGGTGAGAACGATCCTCACGCGCGCGCCCGCCCGCTGCAGGTCGCGCATCAGGTCGACGGCCTTGTAGCACGCGATCCCCGACGTCACGCCGAGCGTGACGACGCGACCGGCGAGCAGGTCGCTCACGAGGCGGGGGCCCGCTTGTCGACGATATCGTACTCGATCCTGCCCGCCACCAGGTCCTCGAGGGAGCGGGTCGTGTACTTCTTTTTCCATTCCTTGCCGCCTTCCTTGGGCAGCTCGTTGAGCTTGCGCGCGTAGGCGGCGGTCACGACGAGCGCCTCGTACTTGTTGCTGTCGGGCGTCGCCACGGCGATCTGTCCGGGTGTGAATACCTTCATGAGTGTCCTCCTTGACGTTTTATCGTGTTCCCCGCTTCAAGCCCGCCGTGCGGGAAAAGTGCTGGTCGATCCAGGCTTCCAGGTCCTCCATCCGCGAGCGGCGGTGCTCCTCGGCGTGGATGATGTGCGCGAACGTATCGACGGTGTCGTCCAGCTCGCGGTTCACGACGACGTAGTCGTAGCGTCTCACCGCGTCGATCTCCCCGACCGCGTCTTCGAGCCGGCGGGCGATGGCGGCCGCCGACTCCGTCCCCCGGCCGCGCAGGCGTGCCTCCATGGCCGCGTGGGACGGCGGCAGGAGGAAGATCGAAACGGCCTCGGGGTAGAGATCCAGCAGGCTCGCTCCTCCCTGGACGTCCACGTCCAGCAGCACGTGGTGACCAGCGCCGAGCGCCGACTCGATGTCGGCCTTCGGGGTGCCGTACAGATGGCCGTGGACGACCGCCCACTCGGCCAGCTCCCCGGCGTCCCGGGCGCGTTCGAACTCCACCTCGTCCACGAAACGGTAGTCCGAGTCGTCGATCTCGCCCGGCCGCGGTCCTCGCGTGGTCAACGAGACCGCGAACCGGATGTACGGGAAGCGCTGGAAGATCTCCCTGGCGAC
This sequence comes from Gemmatimonadota bacterium, assembly GCA_035708865.1. Taxonomy (GTDB): domain Bacteria; phylum Gemmatimonadota; class Gemmatimonadetes; order JACCXV01; family JAHWKZ01; genus DASRVA01. The sequence goes on from DASTFF010000001.1 coordinate 7,835, forward strand.
CGTGGTCTTCCCGGTCCCGCTGGGCGCCGACAGCACGATCGGGAACGGGACCATCCGGGGAAGCGGCGTCGCATCACCGGTCATTCCACGTTCTCCGCCTGCTCGCGCATCTTCTCGAGCTCGGCCTTCATCTCGATCGCCAGGCGCTGCATCTCGGCGTCGTTGGATTTCGACCCGATCGTGTTGGCTTCCCGTCCGAGCTCCTGCAGGAGGAACGTCAACTTCCTTCCCACCGCCTCGCCGGTGGCCTGCAGCTCCGACTCGAAATGGTCGAGATGGGCCGCCATCCGAGTCAGCTCCTCGGAGATGTCCAGGCGATCGGCGAGGAGGACGATCTCCTGCGCCACACGCTGATCCACCACCGCGTCATCGTCGATTTCGACGAGGGTCCGGACCTTGGCCTGCAGACGCTCGCGCTCGCGCTCCTCCCGTTGCGGCGCCAGCGCCGCGACCCCGTCCCGGAGCTCGCGCAGCCGTGCCAGGCGGGAGGAGAAATCGGCCGCCAACGCTTCGCCTTCCGTGCTGCGGCTCGCCACGACGCCGTCCAGCGCCGTATCGAGCGCGCGCCCCGCGCCGTCCCGGAAGGTCGCCTCCTCGATCACCGTGTCGGCCTCCCAGACGAGGACGCCCGGCAGGCCCAGGAGCGCCTCGACCGTGACCCCGCTCCGCACGCCCGGGAGACCTTCCAGGCCGGCCGCGATTCCGAGCAGCCGGTCCAGCACGTCCCGGTTCAGACGCGGCGGCCGTCCGTCCGCCCGCTCCGCGGGCTCGACCTCCACGCTCACGGACAGATGCCCGCGCTCGCAGCGGGCCGCGCAACGCGCCGCCACGAAGCTCTCCAGGTGCGAGAACTCGCGCGGAAGCCGGATGTGGGTGTTGAGGAACCGGTGATTGACCGATTTGATCTCGGCGAGAAACCGGTAGCCCCCGGCCTCCACCTCGCCGCGGCCATAGCCCGTCATGCTGCGGATCATTCGCTCCTCCCGCAGCCATTGGAATGTATCCGTGAACGCGATCGCCCGCAACGACGGCGGCGCGCCGGATCCGGCCTCACACGCGGCGCTCCAGCTCGCCCGGCAGGAGCTGGGAAATCGCCGACAGCCCGCTCCGGACCGCCCGGATCAAGTCCACGTTGCCTTCCCAGTGCTCGAGGACGATCGACTCGTCGATCCGGTTGAGAAGGCTGTGCATGGCGAGCAGGACGACCACCACGTCGTCGACCTGCCCGAGACCCGGGACGAAGTCGGGGACGACGTCCAGCGGCGAGACGAGGTAGAGGAGCGTTCCCCCGACGACGAGCTTGCTGCGGCGCGGAACGCGGGGGTCGCCGATCAACCGCTTGAGCAGGAGCGCGAAGTGCGGCAGGAAGAGCGCCAGGTCGCGCAGGACCCGCCCGGCCCGGGAACCCTCCGGCAAGGCCTTGTCGGCCGGCTCCAGCTCACGCATCGAGCCCCCCCGCCGCGCGCTCCATGCCGTCCTCGACCTCGCGACGGCCGGAGGCGCTGGCGCGCGCCGCCGCCACCCCGGCCCCGAACCCGTTGTCGATGTTGACGACCACGACCCCGGGCGCACACGAATTCAGCATGGTGAGCAGGGCGGCCAGGCCCTGGAACGAAGCCCCGTATCCGACCGAGGTCGGCACCGCGATCACCGGCCCGCGGGCCAACCCGCCAACGACCGAAGCCAGCGCGCCGTCCATGCCCGCGACCACCACCACCGCCGCGGCGGCGGCGATGCCCGCGGCGCGCTCGAGGATGCGGTCGATCCCCGCGACGCCGACGTCGATCGCGGTTTCGACCGGCCGCCCGAACATGCGCAGGGTCTCGAGCGCCTCCTCGGCCACCGGCTGATCGCCGGTTCCGGCCGTGATCACCAGGACCGGCCCGCCGGTCGGACGTTCCGGACGTCCGGCGGAGACCGTCCGCGCGATCGGGTTGTGGACGGCCCCGGGGACGGCGGCGGCGATCGCCGCGGCGTGGTCGACTTCGGCCCGGGTGGCGAGCAGCCGGCCCGACCGGCGCCAGATCCGCTCGGCGATGGCGGCCGCCTGGAGCGGCGTCTTCCCCTCGCAGAAGACGACCTCGGGAAGCCCCGTCCGCTCCTCCCGACGGTGGTCGATGGTGGCGAACGGGAGCCGCTCGTGCGGCCAGCCGGAAAGCCGCCGGCACGCCTCGTCGAGGTCGAGCTCGCCGCTCTCCAGGGCCAACAGCGTGGTGCGCAGGTAAGAGTCCGCCATTAGGTTGAGTCTATCGCGCCGCGAGATCGAGTTCCACATCCGACCGCACGGCATTCCAAGGGAGATGACGATGGCGCGCTGGGAGACGCCGCCGGGGAGGCCCCGGCTGGCCAAGGACGAGGTCCACGTCTGGCGGATCTCGCTGCCCTCGATCGAGCCGCGCCGGGCGTGGGAGACCCTCTCCGACGAGGAGCGACGGCGGGCGGCGCGGCATCGCTTCGCCGTCCACAGGAGCCGCTTCATCGCCGGCCGGGCCGCCCTGCGTGCGGTGCTGTCCGCCTACCTCGACGTCGACGCCGCCGACGTACCGCTTGTAACCGGGGCCGGCGGAAGACCGCGCCTGGCCGGCGATCCGGACCTCGACTTCAACCTGGCCCACTCCGGGGACGTCGCGTTGATCGCGGTGGCACGCGGGCGGGCGGTGGGGATCGACGTCGAGCGCCTGCGGCGCGGGGTCCCCTACGATCGGCTGGCCCGACGCTTCTTCGCGCCGCGCGAGGCCGAGGACCTGCGGCGCGTTCCGGCCGCGCTCAGGCCGGCGGCCTTCTTCGCCTGCTGGACGCGGAAGGAAGCCTGGCTCAAGGCCTCCGGATACGGCCTAGAGCGGGGCCTTCCGTCGGCCCTTCCGCGCTTCGCGGTCCCGGTCGAGCCCCGCCTGCCGGCTCTCGCGGTCACGCTGCCCGACCGGCCGGAGGAGAGCGCCCGCTGGACCCTGGTCGACGTGGGCGTGGGCTCGGGCTATGCCGGGGCGCTGGCCGTCGAAGGACCCCTGCAGGCCCGGTTCTACCTTTGGGCGTCCTGAGCCCTGCGGCTCGTCGCCCAGCGGTCCTCCTCGTCGGCGCCCTGGCCCTGACCGCCGCGGCACCCGAGGCGCGGGCCCAGGAGCGCCGGCCGTCCGAACCGATCCCCCTGGGAGAGCCGGCCGAGCCCGGGCCGGCTCCGCTCCCCGGGGTCGACGGGCCGGTGGCGGCGCTTCCCGAAGCCGAGGAGGCGGGCCAGGCCTGGCCGTGGCTGGTCGACCTGCACGGCGTCTACGGCGTCACGCTCGCGCGCTACAATCGCGTCCACGGCCTCGTCCCCGCCTGGGGGCTGGATCTCGAGCCGGTCGATCCGGCGCGGACCCCGGCCCTGGGGGGCGAGTACGGGCGTTCGACCACCCATTCACGGGGCCTGTGGAACGTCTGGCTCGAGCAGCGGCTCCCGCTGCCCGGCGAGGTCCGGCTCCGTTTCGAGCACTTCCAGCGGACGGCCACCTTCGACGGCTGGAAGATCACCGAGCGCGAGAACGACATGGCCAGCTTCCTGACGGGATCCGACCTGATGGACTGGTGGCGGGAAAAGGGATACCGGATCGAGCTCCACGGGGAGACCGTCGACGCCCGGCTCTCCGGCAGGATCTCCCTGCTGGACGCCAGCCAGCACTCGGAGCGTAACCGGTCGCCGTTCGTCCTCTTCGGCGGCGACGATGACTTCCGGCCCAATCCGGAGATCGGGGGCGGCGACCTGCGGAGCGTGACGGTGGGGGGCCGCCTCGACACCCGCGATATCCAGAGCCCGCTCCTGCCGTCCCCGGGATGGCGCCTCGAAGTCGAGGTCGAGGGGGCCGGCGGGCCGCTCGGCGCGGACCTGGACTTCGTGCGCGGGTTCGTCGATCTGCGACGCTATACGCGGCTGGGAGGCGACGTGTGGTGGGATGCCAGGCTCGTCTGGCTGGGCCCGCTGGACGGAGACGGCGTGCCCCCGCAGCGCAAGGCGGCGCTGGGCGGCCCGGGCTCGCTGCGGGGTTTTCCCGCCGGCCGCTTCGTGGGCGAAGAGGCGCTCCAGGCCTCCACCGAGGCGCGCTTCCCGCTGCCCCTGTTCCGGCCGCTCGACGCCCTGTTTCTCTCCTGGCACCTGGTCGGCTTCGCCGACGCGGCGGCCATCGACGACTACGACCGGTGGCACGCCGACGTAGGGGCTGGCGTATCGGGCATCAATCTCTTTTCTTATGTCGGCTTCTTCGTGGCGCAGCGGGTAACCGACACGGGTGAGCCGGACGACGGCCCGCGCTTCCTGGTCCGCTTGCGGCGCGATTTCTGATGGTTCGTGGAGCGGGGCTGCCGGCATGGCATGGAAATGGTAGCGTCCCCCTCGTCCGACAGGGGCCGCTGGCTCCGACATCTCCCGAATGGAGGATGAATCCCACATGAAGCTGGTCGAATTCCTGTCGCGCGACGAAGTGTCGCTCGATCTCCAGGACAGGACCAAGGACGAGGCGCTGCGCGAGATGGTCGAGCTCCTGCGTCTGGACGAGAGCTCCACCGAGAGCCTGTTCAAGCTGCTCCGGAAACGGGAGAACCTGGGCTCGACGGGCATTGGCAAGCACGTCGCCATCCCCCACTGCCGGTCGCTCGTGGTCGACCGGTTGCGCGTGGCGTACGGACGCAGCTCAAAGGGAATCGAGTTCGACGCCATCGACGACAAGCCGGTGAACCACATCTTCCTCATCGTGGCCCCGCCCGTCGAGATCTCCAATCAGTATCTGCCTGTGCTGGGAAAGATCGCGCAGTTCTGCAAGGACCCACAGAACCTTGCGCGGCTGGACGAGGTCCAGACCATCGACGAGTTCTTCGACGCCGTCGAGCGGTCGGCCAGCTGAACGAGGAGGACGCCCTGGATATCGGAATCGAGCTGCTGATCGCGCTTCAGGACCTGCTTCAGCTCAAGCGGGACCTGCAGGACAAGAGCTACGAGATGATCGGGTTCGAGACGGGTGGCGAGTCGGTCATCGATGCGGAGATCGAAAGCCTGCGCGGAGAGATCGACCGCCCCCTGCTGCGCCGCTTCGATCGTATCGCGACCAAGTACGACCGGCCTCTCGTGCCGGTGCGGAACGGCGTCTGCTACGGCTGCTTCGTCCAGTACCCGACCGCCAAGATTGCGGGGCTCGGCGCCACGCCGACGACCTGCGAGAGCTGCGGCCGGCTGCTCTACCGCATTCCCTGAATGGGCTCCTCCGCGCCCGGCGGCGCGGAGGGGGCGCGCACCCGCAGGCGCATAAGCGCGGTCTGGTCCCCGGCCTCCAGCTTGTACCAGTAGACCCCCGCCGGCACCGGCTCCCCGTTCATATCCTGACCGTCCCATGCCACCCGGTGGAGTCCGCGCCCCTGGCGCTGGTCGACGAGGACGGCGACTTCCTGGGCCAGCAGGTTGTACACGGTGAGCCGCACGTGCGCCTCGTTCTCCAGCCGGTAGGTGAAGATCGTCGGGCTGACGCCGGGGGTGAACGGATTGGGGAAGTTCTGCTCGAGGCGGAAGCCGGCCTCCGCGCCGCCGGTCTGGGCCGACGCCGACGGCGGCACGATCAGCGCGCCCGCCAGCAGCGCGAGGAGGGCCGGGCGTGCGATCCGGCTACGGGGCCCGGACGACCCAGGCGTCGGCGTAGCCGGCGGCACGGATGCGGTCCCGCGCGCGCGCCCCGGCGTGCTCGTCCTGGAAGCGGCCCAGGAAGACGCGCACCAGGCCGTCGGGCCCGGCGACCCTCCAGGCCGGCAGGTCGCGGAATCTCTGCTGGAGTTCTCGAATGCGGACAAGGGCTCCCGTGTCGCTACCGAAGGCTCCCATCTGAAGGGTCCAAAGTCCGTCGCGGGACGTCGGGTCCGGCGCGGCCACGGCCGGCGGGACCCGAGCGGCCGGCACCCCTTGATTATACTGGTCGTCCGACCCCAGGGTTCCGAGGAGCTCTGCGGTGCTCGGGTCACCGCGGTCGCGGGGGGTCGTGATCGGGGCCGGCCGGGCCGCGCCCGCCCCGCCTGCGGCGGCCACCGAATCGGGGTGGACGAACGGCTCGTAGACGCCCGCCGCCAGCGCCTCGGCCTGGCTCTCGAAGTCGGGCCGGGCGGCTTCCCGGGCGGCCTCGAACTCCGGGTCGCCGGACCGGTCGGGGGTCGGCTCCGCCCCTCGCTCAGGTGACGACGCGCAGGCGAGCGCGGTCACGACCGCCAGCAGGGCGACCGTCGACAGCAGCGCCGCGGATCGCCGCCCGGGCCTCATCCCGCCTTCCCCAGCGTGCGCCGGTTTCCCTCGCGGCGGGTGATCCCGACCCGGTCGAAGTGCTCGAGGACCGGGATGAGGTACTTGCGGCTGACCTGCAGAGTCTCCTTGCATATCCCGGTGTCGGCCCCGCCATGGCGCACGATGGCGGCGGTGAGCGCCCCGCGGGCGCGCTCCAGGGCCCCGGCGTCCGCCCACCAGTCGCTGGCCAGCCGGACCAGCCGTCCCTCGGCCTCCAGGTATCTCAGCACGGCTCGAAGGCGCCCCACCTCGATCCCCAGAACCGCGGCGACGCCGCCGGTCTCGGGCGCCTCGAGCCCCGCCTCCCGATAGCGGTCCAGGACGGCCGCCACCAGCCGCTCCGCCTCCGGGTCGAGCTCGGCCGCCCGGCCGGCCTCGGCCAGCGCGGTCCCGCGCCGTTCCAGCGTCCGCTCGCCGATCAGCGTCTCGATGGCCGACTCGACGAGCGCGGGATCGGCGTCGGGGACCGCCCGCCGGGCGGCGGGCAGCGGCAGTCCGGGCTCGAGCGGGTGGCTCTGGTGCCGGCGGGCGGTCTCGGCCGCGATCTCCGCCATGACGAGCTGCCGGGCGCCCTGGGGGAACCACCGCCCGCCGTGCCGCTCGACCTCCTCCCCGGCGGCGATCGCGGTCAGCGACTCCCGGGTCAGACCCGTCTCCACCGGCAGGTCCCGCTCGGCGACCCCCCGCACGCCGGCCAGCCACAGGACCGCCGCCAGGCGCCCCGGCCCGCGCGCCTCGGCCAGGCTGGCCAGGATCCGCGCGCGCTCGGCGCGCGCGTGGCCGCGGGTCCAGCTCGGCGTCCGCGCCAGGACCTCCCCGCCGCCGATCGTGGCCACCGGGCTGTAGGACCGCAGCACGAGCCGATCCCCGACCGCGGGGACGACCGGCTTCTCCAGGATCAGGAGCGCCATCGACGCGGTGCCGGGTGGAACGGGTTTCGACTCGTACGTCCGGACCCGCGCCATCACCTCCGCAGTCCCGTGATGGACGCGCACCCGATCCCCACTCTTGAGGGGCCGGGGCGCACGGGCCGCCAGCCAGAGCCTCGCATCCAGCCGCCGCACCGCCTGCCACCCCCCGTCAGGATCGATCAGCATAGCGCCGCGCCGCAGACCGCCGGCGGAAGGGCCCGTCAGGGCGAGCGCCGCCCGCGACCCTGCGGCCGCCCTCGCCACCGGCCGGCCATGAACCTCCAGCGAGCGGATCCGGAGCGTGCCTGCGCCGGGATGGACTGCCACCGTCGCACCCTCGGCGACCTCGCCGCTCCAGATCGTTCCGGTCACCACCGTCCCCGCCCCCGCCACGCGGAACGCCCGGTCGACCGGCATCCGGAAGGGGAAGCCTACGGGCCGCTCGCCGACCGCTGAGAGGACCGCCGCCAGCGCCGATCGGAGGCGGTCCAGACCGGTCCCCCGGAGCGCGGAGACGACGACGATCTCGGCCCCGGCGAGCGCTGAGCCCGCGAGGTCCTCGCGCACTGTCTCGACCACCAGCCGGGCCCAGTCGGGCGTCACCAGGTCGGCCTTGGTCACCGCGACGACGCCCCGCTCCACGCCGAGCGCCTCGAGGACCAGCAGGTGCTCATGGCTCTGCGGCATGAACCCTTCATCCGCGGCGACGGTGAACAGCACCGCGTCGATCCCGCTGGCCCCGGCCACCATGGTCCGAATGAACCCCTCGTGCCCCGGGACGTCGACCACGCTCGCCGGCGGGGCCCCGGGGCCGAGGTCCAGAGGGGCGAAGCCGAGATCGATCGAGATCCCGCGCTCCCGCTCCTCCGGGAGCCGGTCGGTCCACACGCCGGTCAGCGCCTGGACGAGGGCCGTCTTGCCGTGATCGATGTGGCCGGCCGTGCCGACGACCCTGCGGGACGCGCGGTCGGTCATGCCGCCTCCGGCTTCAGGTCCGCGTGCCAGCGGACGAAGTCGTGGACCAGCTCCTGGACGAGAAGCTCCTCCCGGTTCGCTGTCGTCAAGCCTTCCAGGAGGCGGTAGTCCGGATGCGCATAAAGCGCGAGAAACGCGTAGCCCCGCGCCGGCAGCCTCCGCTGGCCGGGCCGCATCGCGCACCCCGGGCAGACGAGGCCGCCCTCGCCGATCGAGAACGCCAGCTCGCCGCCGTCGGGTAGCTCGCGGCCGCAGCCGACACAGGCGTCCAGCCGCGGCGCGACGCCGAGCTCGCCGGCGGCGGCCAGCCGGTGCCACGTCTCCCAGCGCCGCTCGGTCCCCGCCCGGGCCCGCTCGAGGCGCTCGAGCCCGGCCACGGTGAGGGCGTACAGCGAGGGGTGCGGGGCCCCGTCCGGAAGCACCGCCTGGAGGAACCGGAACCAGCGCCCGGCGGCCTCCAGGCGCGGGAGGGACGCCGCGATCCCGCGGTGCGCCTCCAGCAGGTCGACGCCCGACAAGGTCTGCACCTCGCGGCCCTCCTTCCGGTAGTAGGTCACCAGAAGCCGCCGAAAGGTGCCCAGCGAAGCCCCGAAGCGGCTCTTCGGGCCGCGCACGCCCTTGGCGATGACGGGGACCACGCCGGCGTCGCGCGTGAACAGCCGGTAGATCATGCTCGTTTCGCCGAAACGGACGGCTTTCAGCACGAACGCTTCGGTCCTGACGATGGCCATTACAGCAGCCCGCCCAGGAAGATCGTCGCCGAGCCGAGGATCAGCAGGAACGACACGATGTCGGTCATGGTCGTCAGGAAGACCGACGACGAGACCGCCGGATCCAGGCCGAGCCGGTGAAGCAGGATCGGGAACGACGCCCCCCACAGGACGCCAATCGAGATCGCCACCCACATCGAGGCTCCGACCACCAGCCCGACCCGCAATTCTCCCTGCCACAGCACCCCACCCAGGCCGATGCACGACGCGATCACGAAGCCTATCACGAGCCCCGCCACGACCTCGCGCGCCACCGACCGCAGCGGGCGGAAGGGGGTGCTCGACAGGGCCAGCCGCCGGACCGCGACGGCCGTCGCCTGGACGGCGGAGTTGCCGGCCATGGCCGCCACCACCGGCATGAACACCGCGATGAACGCCATCCGTTCGATCGTCTCCTCGAAGTACGCCACGACGAGCGCGCCCAGACCGGAGGTGAAGAGCGTGATCAGCAGCCACGGAATCCGCGAACGGACGATCTCGCTCGGCGTGGCGTACGTCTCCTCCTCCTGGTGGACGCCGGAGAGCCGGAAGATGTCCTCGGTCGCCTCGGCCTCGAGGATGTCGATCACGTCGTCGACCGTGATGCGGCCGAGCAGCCGGTCGAACTCGTCGACAACCGGGATCGAGATCAGGTTGTACTTGGCGATGAGCCGCGCGACCTCCTCCTGATCGACGGTCGGCAGCACGCGGACGACGTCCGCCTCCATGATCTGCTCGACACGCGTTCCCCCGTCCGCGACGATCAGGTAGCGCAGGGGCAGGGTCCCTACAAGGCGGCCCTCGTCGTCGACGACATAGACGGTGAAGAAGTCGCGCACCTCCTGCCCCTGCCGGCGGACCGCCGCAATCGCCTCGTCGGCGGTCAGCGTGGCGGGGACGCTCACGAGGTCGGTGGTCATCACGCCGCCCGCCGACTCGTCGTCGTAGCGCATCAGGGCGGCGATCTCCCGGGACTCCTCGGGCTCGATCGCGTCCAGGATCGCGCGCGCGTGACGGGCCGGGAGTTCGCTCAGGATGTCGGCGGCGTCGTCGAGCTCGAGCTCGCGGAAGAGGGCCTGCCGCTCCGCCTCTTCGACCCCGACCAGGAGCTCCGGCCACCACTCCTCTTCGACCTCGCTCAGCGTCTCGGCGCGGAGCTCCCGGGGCACGCGACGGAAGAACGAGACGCGCTCGTCGCCGTCCAGCCGGTCGATGATCTCGGCCAGGTCCGCCGGCCGCAGCTCGCCGAGCAGCGAGTCGACGGCGGAGGCGTCGCCCCCGTCCGCGAGGGTGCCCAGGATACGGTCGACCAGCTCCTTGGTCTGTTCGGCCGATTCCGCCACGATGGGGGCTGCTCCGGGCGCGGGGAGTGATGGCCCGCGAACGCGGGGCGCGCGCTCGGGGACCGGGGTCGGGCGACGGGTTCCGCGGCGCGATTCAATCTGGATAGCGGGCCGGTTGCCGTCAACGCGCGAGGCGCGCCACCCACTCCTCCTGAAGCGCGATCATCGCGCGCTCGGCCGCGGGGGTGCGGTGATCGCGCCCGGCCAGATGCAGCGCGCCGTGGACGAAGAGCCGCACGATCTCCCGCCCGACAGGCTCCTTGCGGGCGGCGGCCTGTGCCTCCGCGTGTGGAAGCGACACGAAGACGTCACCGAGGCTCCCTCCGGCGACCTCGGGGTCGTACGGAAACGCGAGCACGTCGGTGGGGGCGTCGATTCCGCGGAAGCGGCGGTTGAGATCCCCGAGCTCCGCGGAGCCGGTCAGGACACAATGGACCTCGCCTTCGGCGCGTGGCCACTCCGACTCCAGCAGACGCGCCAGCGCCGCGCCCGGAAACGGGTCCAGATCAGCCGGGGGTGGTACCGACGGATGGAACCGAACCGCGATCCGCATCGGGGTCCTGGACCTCCGGGGCGTGGAGCGAGACCGACGGGTAGTCGACCCGCTGGTGGTGCATGCCGCACAGGACCCCCACGAACTTCTCCTGCACGATGGCCAGGTCGCGGAAGGTGAGATCGGCGTCGTCCAGCTGGTGCTCCTCGAGCTTGAGCTCCACGATCGTTCGCACGACCTCCTCGAACCGCTCGGGAGAAGAGTCGCGGACGACGCGGCTTGCCGCCTCCACCGAGTCCGCCAGCATGACGACCGCGGTCTCCTTCGAGCGGGGGCGCGGTCCGGGATAGATGAAATCCTGGAGCGCAACCGGCTCCAGCCGTCCTTCCCTCTCGGCCTGGTGCCAGAAGTAGGACAGCCGCGTCGTTCCGTGATGCTCGCGAACGAAGTCGATCACGCTTTCGGGCAGACCCGCGCCGCGGGCCATGGCGACACCCTCGCTCACGTGCCGCGAGACGATCCGCGCGCTGGCGGCGGGACGCAACGAGTTGTGGGGGTTGATGCCATCACGCTGGTTCTCGACGAAGTATTCGGGGCGCCTGATCTTCCCGATGTCGTGGTAGTACGCGCCGACGCGGGCAAGGAGCGAGTTCGACCCGATCCCCTCGGCCGCCGCCTCGGCCAGGTTCCCGACGACCACCGAGTGATGGAAGGTGCCAGGGGCCTCGACCAGGAGCTGCTTGAGGATCGGCCGGTTGAGGTCGGCCAGCTCGAGGAGCGTCAGGTCGGTCGTCCGCCCCGAGGCCCACTCGAGGATCGGCAGGAGCCCCATGGCGATGAACACCGACAGCGCCGCGCTCAGCGCCCCCCACGCGAGGGCCACCGCCAGGTCCACCGAGGTCCACAGCTGAACGAGCGCGAGGCTCCCGAGAGCGAAGGTGTGGCCGACGATGATGAAGAGGAGCGACTCGTAGAACTGCGTGCGGCGCCGGATCCGGCGCACGCTCCAGGCGCCGGCAAGACCACCCAGGAGGCCGGTCCAGAGGACCGGAAAGCCGAGCTCGACCTGGCCCACGATCAGCACCGACAGGAACAGCGTGGTGGCGACGCTCAGCCGGGCGTCCCAGAGGATGGCGACAAGGATCGAGCCGAGGGCCACCGGAGCGGCGAAGTCGGGCATCGCGTCGACACGCTCGGCGAACGCAGCCAGCCCGACGACCAGCACCCAGACCATCGCCAGGACGGACAGCGCCCGGTAGTCGTCGAAGATGTCCCGCCGGTACTGGAAGAGGTAGAAACCGTAGAGGAAGAGGATCGCGATCCCGATCGCGAATCCACCCAGGCCCGCCCGGACGTCGTCGGCCGAGAAGCCGGCGTGACGCAGGTCCAGCTCCTGCCTCAGGCTGGCCACCTTCGCGTACTGCTCGGGGGTCACCCGTGTGTGCGCGGCCACGATCAGCTCGCCGCGCAGGACCTCGCCGGCGTACGGGCTCACCGAGCGCCGCGCCTCCTCGCGCCGGACCGTCGTCAGCGCCGGACGCGCCTCCAGGTTGGGTGGCATGAGGGCCGGGAGAAGATCGAGGACCAGCCGCCGGAGTTCGGGATCCAGCCGCTCGGCCCGCCGCGCGAGGGGCGCGATCTCGGCCCCCGCCTCGAGGGACACGAGGGCGTCCCTGGATACGATCTCGGCGTCGCCTTCAGACCGGACTTCGAGCTGGGTCCCCACGATGGCCGACGCCTCGTCCCCCGCCAGCAGCCAGCTCTCTTCGTACACCCCGGGCACGGACTGCCGGGCGAACTCCCGCAGGCGCTCGCGGACTCCGGGATCGGTCAGCTCGCGCAGCTCCGATGCCCGGAGGTCGACTGCCCTGGCGCCGATCCTCGCCAGCTCGGGATGCGCCGCCACCGACTCGGGCGGTACCGCCGCGAAGCGGGCCAGGAACGCGTCGATCGCCGCCAGCGCCGAGTCCGCTCCCGCGGGGCGGACCGCGTAGACGGGAGGCACCGAGGCGGCCGCCTGCTCGCGCAGCTGCACGAGCTCCTGCTCGTCTCGGCGCACCGGGTAGTCGAACGGTGCGAGCAGGTCCTCCGAGGCGACCGCGCCGACCCGCACCGCAGGGATGTCGTAGCCGCCGGGTGGCGGGAAAAGGAACAGCGTGAACCCCGCCACCATCCCGCCCAGCACCAGCCGCAGCACCAGGTCGCGTCCCGACGTGGAATCTCTCGACGGGCGCCAGCCCGCCATCAGCGCCCGAAGCCACGCCCCCCAGCGCCCGCGGCTCATGGCTTCCCACTCTCCCTGCGCGGGCGCCTTGAAGGCGCCGCCGCATTCCGGTCCTGCCCGGTCTCCGAGGTCTCGTACGCTTCCAGGATGCGCTGCACGAGCGCGTGCCGGATCACGTCCCGGCCGGTGAGATAGACGAACGCGATCCCGTCGATCCCCTTCAGGATGCGCTCCACCTGAAGCAGCCCCGACTCCTCGCGGGGAGGCAGGTCGATCTGGGTCTTGTCGCCGGTGACCACCGCGCGCGAGTTCAGGCCGAGCCGGGTGAGGAACATCTTCATCTGCCTGGTGGTGGCGTTCTGGGCCTCGTCCAGGATCACGAACGAATCCGCCAGCGTGCGCCCGCGCATGTACGCCAGCGGAGCGATCTCGATCGTCCGCGCCTCGAGATAGCGCCTGACCTTCTCGTGGGGCAGCATATCCTCGAGCGCGTCGTACAGGGGACGCAAGTACGGGTCCACTTTCTCCTGCAGATCACCGGGCAGGAAGCCGAGCGTCTCGCCCGCCTCCACGGCCGGACGGGCCAGCACGATGCGGCGGACCATCTTGCGATGCAGGGCATCGAGGGCCATCGCCACCGCCAGGTAGGTCTTGCCGGTCCCGGCCGGCCCGATCGATACCGTGATGTCGTTCTCGGCCATGGCGGTCAGGTACGCCTCCTGTCCCGCCGTCTTGGGCTTGATGATCTTCTGGGTCCCCCGGATCGGCACCCGCCCGCGCTCGAGTCGTTCGAGCGGATCCTCGGTGCCGGTCGCCAGCTCCTCGTAGAACCGGCGCACGTCGTCGCCATCGAACCCGGCGCCCGTCTGGACCAGGTTCACCAGGTGCTCGATCAGCGACGCGACCCGCGCGACGACTTCAGGCGGCCCCTCGATGCGGAGCTCGCCGTGGCGGACGATCAGGCGCGCATCGCTCAGCCGCTCGATCAGCTTGAGGTTCTGATCGTTCGTTCCGAAGAGCGTGAGCTGGTCGACGCCGTCGAGGGGGATGGCGTGCTGGTGGGCCGTAGTCCGGGTGGGCACGTCGGAGCGAGTCTAACGATCGCCGCGCGAAGCGGTCAAGCCGGGTCGTCGGTGAACGGGCGCAGGTGGAGCTCGGCCAGCTCGGCCGCTCCGGCCTCGGCCGGCGCGCCCTCGAGGAGGGCGCTCGCGCTGGTCGTCTTCGGGAACGCGATCACCTCGCGCAGGCTCGCCGCGCCTGCGAACAGCATCGCCAGCCGGTCCAGCCCGATCGCGATCCCGCCGTGCGGCGGGGCGCCGAACTCCAGCGCCTCGAGGAGGAAGCCGAACCGCCGCTGAGCCTCTTCCGGCGCGACCCCGAGGAGCCGGAAGGCCGCCTCCTGGGTCTCGCGGTCGTGGATCCGGATCGATCCGCTGGCCAGCTCGTACCCGTTCAGCACCAGGTCGTAGGCGCGGGCGAGGATCGCCGCCGGCTCCGACGCCTCGAGAGCCTCCCGTCCACCGACCGGCGCGGTGAAGGGATGGTTCATGGGCGCCAGGACGCCGCCGGCGAGATCGAAGAGCGGGAAGTCGACCACCCACAGCGGCCGCCACGGGGTGGAGGGGTCGATCCAGCCCCGCTCCCGGGCGAGCTGGACGCGCAGGGCGCCGAGCGCGGCCTCGGCGGTCCCCGGGCGGTCGGCGACCACCAGCAGCAGGTCGCCCGAACCGGCACCCGACGAGGCCCCGGCCTCCTGCCAGCGTCCGGGGTCCACGAACTTGTCGATCGAGCTGGACCATCCGTCCCCTCCGCGCTTCGCCCACACGAGCCCGCCGGCTCCCGCCGCCCGGGCCGCCTCCCCCCAGCGGTCGAGGACGCTCCGGCTCACCTCGGACCCACCCGGTACCCGCAGGGCCACCACGCGGCCGCCCGCGCCGGTGACCGCGTCGAAGACGCGGAACCCCGATTCCCGGAACGCGCCGGTGACGTCGACGAGCTCGTGCGGGATCCGCAGGTCCGGACGATCGGTGCCGTACCGCCGCAGGGCTTCGTCGTACGTGAGCCGTGGGACCTGGTCGAGCGTGACGCCCAGACAGGCCTGGAACAGGTGGCGCATGAGCGCGTCGACCGTGGCCAGCACGTCATCGCGCTCGACGAACGACATCTCGAGGTCGATCTGCGTGAACTCTGGCTGGCGGTCCGCCCGCAGATCCTCGTCGCGGAAGCAGCGCGCGATCTGGAAGTAGCGGTCGTATCCGGCCACCATGAGGATCTGCTTGTAGAGCTGTGGCGACTGCGGCAGCGCGTAGAACTTGCCCGGATGGACGCGCGACGGAACCAGATAGTCGCGGGCGCCCTCGGGCGTCGGCCGGGTCAGGATGGGGGTTTCGATCTCCCAGAACCCCAGCCCGTCGAGGAAGCGGCGCGTCTCCCACGCGATCCGGTGGCGCATGCCCATCGCGGCGGTGATCCGGGGCCGCCTGAGCTCCAGATAACGGTGGCGCAGGCGCAGGTCCTCGGCGACCTCCCCGCCCTCTTTCTCGACGTCGACGGGGAACGGCGGCGTCGCCGAGCCGGACAGGAGCCGGCAGGCGCTGATCTCGACCTCGACGGCACCGGTCGGGAGCTCGGGATTGACGCTCGCCTTCGGGCGCTCGGCCACCCTTCCCTCCACTTGCACGACGTCCTCTGCGCGAAGCCCTTCCACGGCGGCGAAGGCGGCGCGGTCGAGCTTCTCCGGGTGGGCCACGCACTGCACCAGCCCGTAGCGGTCCCGGAGATCCACGAACACGAGCCCGCCGTGGTCGCGGCGGCGGTGAATCCAGCCGCACAGAACGACCGCGCGTCCGGCATCCGAAGCGCGAAGCATGCCGGCCCCGTCCGAGCGCAGGCGGGTGGCGAGCGGGCTGGTCAAGGATTCACCTCCGAGGGGAACGGACCGGCGTGGCCGGGCAGTATAGCCGTGGCCGGCGGCTCAGAACAAGCGTTCGGAATGGGCCCGGAGGACCTGGCGGCTGGGGATCGCCACCGGCATTCCCTCCGGGGAATCGAGGGTCAGCGTGGAGTCCAGCACCTGTTCCTGCTCGTGAAGGTCGAAGATCCGCTCTCCCGGGTCGTACAGGTAGTGGCCGCTGACGGTGCCCCGGCCCGAGAGCGAGACGTTGGAGCCCCCCAGCGTCCCCGAGCCCCGGACGACGATCGACCCCTCGTACTCGACCGGGACAACGGCCCGGCCGGCGAGCGCGCTCGTGTCGGAGACCGTGTAGTTCACCACCGTCTCGATCTCGGTGGTCACGCCCTGGAGGACCTCGGTCACGGTCAGCGTGTCGGTCCACGAAGACACCGGCCGCTCCGCCGAGGGCAGGTGCGGTAGAAACGCGGTCGCCGCCCGTTCGACGTAGCGCGCGCCGAGCCCGGGCGGCACGACCCCGCTCGCCACCGCCTCGAGAACCACGCCGCGCGAGTTGGTGGTCAGGTTCACCACGGTGCCCCGCAGCTCCTCGACGCGCGGCGACGGGAAGGCGCCCTCGACGCGCATCGACAGCTCGTCGAAGCCGAGCCGCCACAGCAGGCGGTTGCCGGGATGGAGCAGCGTCAGCCGGACGACCCCGCCGGACTTCAGGACGTAGAGGTTCTCACGCCCCAGGATGCGTTGTGAGACTTGCAGCTCGTTGTCGGTGCGGTAGCGGAAGGAGGCGCCCTGCTCGGGCCCGTAGCGGAGCGACTGCGCAGCGACCGGCGGGCACCCCAGCAGACCGACCGCCGCGCCCGCTCCCCAGGCGCAGGTTACGTACAGAGCTTTCCGCAATGGGCAAGCACCTTGCTCGCGTATCGGTTACGAGGCAGGATCCCGCGCGACAGGACCCGGCTCAGCCGGGTCCGCCCCATGTTGTAGGAAAGCAGACCCAGCGTCCAGTCATGGCCGAAGTGGGCCAGCTCGCGGCGCAGGTGGGTCAGGCCGACGCGGAGGTTGATCTCGGGGATGAAGAGCCGCTCGCGGGTCACGCTCGCGTCGTAGGCACGGGCTGTCGACGGCTTGATCTGCATCAGCCCGATCGCACCGGCCCGGCCCACCGCGCGGGCATTGAAGCCGCTCTCTGTGGCGATCAGGCCGAACACGGCGGCCGGCTCCAGGCCGTGCTCGACCGCCAGCCGGTGGATGAGGCCGGCCAGCTCCGGCTGGATCCCGTAGCGGGCCGCGAACGAGGCCACCAGGGTGTCGGGCACGGCGCGGACGACGACGGCCTCCGGAGTGCGGGGGACGCCGGTCATCGTGGATGGCGGAAGGGCCAGCCACATGAGCGCGGCGGCGACGATCAGGGTGGCGGATCGGCGGTACGACACGGGACACCTCACGTATGATGAATGACAATGCATGACGCGTTTCGGCCCCTTACAACAAAAAAGGATCGAACGCCGGTCCGATCCGTTGAGGGTGCCGTGTATACCCCCTCGCGACGGCCGTGTTTCCTGGCTCTCCGCGACGCCCGATCCTCTTGACACGTCGGGAGAAGGCCGGCATCTTCTCGGCGGGTCGGACCGCGACCCTCCGAGCGGGAATAGCTCAGTTGGTAGAGCGCAACCTTGCCAAGGTTGAAGTCGCGGGTTCGAGTCCCGTTTCCCGCTCCAAGATCATGCCCCGAGGGCCCTCCCGGACGCGGGAGGGCCTTCGTGTTCCCGGGGGGCGGCGTAGCCAAGTGGTAAGGCAGAGGTCTGCAAAACCTCGATACGGCGGTTCGAATCCGCCCGCCGCCTCCAACTCCGTTCTTCCACCGGCGACGTCAAGGTAGCGGGTCGTTGAAGAGAGGCGTTCTCAACGCCCGCTAGAGGAACAGATCGGGCTTGAGCGGCGTCCCCGGTCGAACCGCATACGGCTCCAGGTCCAGGACCCCGCTTTCCGAGACGACCCGATCGTCGAGCAGGAAGCGTCCGCTCACCTCCAGATCCTCCCGGGTGACGATCCAGTGCGCGGCGTCGGCCACGATCTCCGGCCGCCGGCACTCTTCCGGACGCACCAGGCCGGCCAGCTCCCGCAGCGCCTCGGTGGCGATCGTGGTCGCCGGCCAGAGCGCGTTGACCGCGATTCCGTCCGGTCGCAGCTCTTCGGCCCACCCGATCACGCACAGGCTCATGCCGTACTTCGAGATCGTGTAGCCGAGGTGGGGGGCCAGCCAGCGCGGGTCGAGATCGATCGGCGGAGCGAGCACGAGGATGTGCGGGTTGGGCGAACGCCGCAGATGCGGCAGGCAGCGCTGCGTACAGAGAAAGGTGGCCCGGACGTTGACGGCCATCATGAGATCGAAGCGGCGGATCGGCGTGTCGGCGGTCGAAGTCAGCCGGATCGCCCCGGCGTTGTTGACCAGCACGTCGATCCCGCCGAAGCGCTCGACCGTGGCGGCCACGGCGCGCTCGACCTGATCCTCGTCGCGGACGTCGACCTCGACCGCCAGCGGCCTGCCGCCGGCTTCCTCGACCTCGCGCGCGACCGTGTGGATGGTTCCAGGAAGCCGCGGATGGGGTGTACCGGACTTGGCGGCGATCACGACGTTCGCCCCGTCCCGCGCCGCCCGAACCGCGATCGCCCGCCCGATCCCCCGACTCGCCCCCGTAACGAACACGGTCCTGCCACGCAGGGAGGTCACGGTAGGATCAAGCGAAGGATGTCCGGCCTCTCAAAACGGTCCAGATCCGAGGCGCGCGAGCGAGGACGTCCGAGGCGTACGTCTTCTGTACGCCGCAGGACGGCCGAGGGAGTGCAACGAAGGAGATGGGCCGTTTTCAGAGGCCGTCAAGCGGGAACAAGAAGAGCTGTGGCGTACATCAGGATCACCCCCACGCCGGCCCCCGCCAGCACCTCCCCCCGCCACAGGCCCGACATCCCTTCCTGCCCGCGCCCCGCGACGAGCCGCCCGACCTCGACGACCACCTGGAGGATCGCTCCCACCCCCACGGCCAGGAACACGGCCGCCCAAAGCGGATCGAAGACCAGCCCGCCGATCCAGCAGCCGAGGACGGCCGGACCACCCGCCAGCAGGGTCAGTCCGGCGAAGTCACGCAGCCGGGGCTCGCCCCGCAGCAGGGGCGCGGCGATCCCGATCCCTTCGGTGATGTTGTGGAGCGTGAAGCCGACCACCAGGAAAGTCCCCAGCCCGACCGCGCCGGTGGCCAGCGCGGCGCCGATCGCCAGGCCCTCCCCGAGATTGTGCAGCCCGATCCCGAGCGCGATGAGGGTCGCCACAGCCAGCGGCGAGACTTCACCGCCCCGGCCACGGCGCCGGCCGGTGATCGCCAGGAGGCCGATCAGCGTCGCCAGCGCGACGATCCAGACGAGGATGTTCGCATGGAACGCGCCCGCCGCCTTTTCCGCGAGCTCGAGAGCCTCGGCGAGGGTGTCGATCGCCAGGAACACGAGCAGCCCGACCGTAAGGGCGAGCAGGAAGTCGATCCCGCGCCGGCCGAGGGCGCGCAGGAACGGGTAGGTCGCCAGGCCGAGGGCCACCGGCAGGATCCCCACGTACACCCCCAGCAGGGCCAGCCGGCCGAACCAGCCGGGCGTCGCGCTGGGCGTTCGCGTGGCGACCTCGATGGTGGCGTCGAAGGTGACCCCGTTGCGCGACAGGAGCCGGACCTCGTGGGCCTCTCCCTCGACCCACGGATACGGGATCTCGACCGTCGCCCGGCCCAGGCGATCGATGGTCGGACCGGGGCGGATGCCGAAGGCCCACACCGCATCGTCGACCGCCACCTGATGGATGGTGACCGGATCTTGCCCCCCGTTCACGACGTGGACCACGATGCGCCCCGCCGCGGGCATCTCGATCCGTTCGACGGTCAGCTCCTCGATCGGGGGGACCGCCCGTTCGAGGCCCACCCCACGTCCCAGCAAGAACGCCAGCAGGCCGACCAGGACCACGATCGTCACCAGCCCGAGGATACGGCCGCCGTTACCCTTCGCGGACATCGAAGAACCCCATCCACCCGAGCTCGGCGAACTCGCTCTGGTGCGCGTGGAACATGAACCGCCCGGGATGCCGGAACGTCAGCTCGAGCACGTGCCGTTCGCCCTGACAGAACATGAGCGTGTCGGTGAAATCGGCCGGCTCGAGCGTCGTGCCGGTCCGGTAGACGTGGAAGAAGTTGGCGTGCAGGTGGATGGAGTTGATGAGGTCGAACTCCAGCGTGTTGACCACGTAGAGCCGTACCGGCTCCCCGACCACGGCGGGGAGAGGATGACGCATGTAGTGGAAGGCGACCGTGTTGACGGCGTAGAACTCGTTCTCGTTGTCGAAGTTCGTGTCGAACCCGTTCATCACCATGACGTATTCGCGGGCCGGCGGCCGCCCGCCCTGCGGATCCACCAGGAAGGCCCCGTAGAGCCCCTTGTGGATGTGCCGCCTGAGCGGCGTCGTATGGCAATGGTAGAGATGCAAGCCGTAGGGCTCGGCGTCGAACTCGTAGACGAAGCCCCGCCCCGGCTCGACGACCTCGAACACACCGTCCATGTCCGCCCGGTGGAAGCCATGGAAGTGGATCGTGTGCGCGTGGCTTCCGGCGTTGGTGAACCGGACCCTGATGCGGTCCCCCTCCGTGCAGCGGATCGTCGGTCCCGGGACGCGGCCGTTGTACGTCCAGGCCGGGAACCACACCCCGGGCGCGATCTCGATCTCCCGATCGAGAGCCACCAGTTCGTACTCGCGGCGGATCCGGCCGTCGGGCAGCCGAGTCACTATGCCGGTGTCGAAATGGGTGGCGAAGGCGCTCGGGTCGAAGCCGCCGGGGCGGATGTCGCTGACCGGACCGCTCCCCGCGGCTCCGCCATGCAGGTGCGGAACCTCGACCCGCGGCTGGAGGAGGCCCCCGCGTCGGCCGGTCTGGGAGAAGGCGGCCCCTCCCAGCGCCACCGCACCGGCCAGGGCGCCCCCCTTGAGGACGGTGCGTCGGCTGAGGCCGGACCGATCGGCCATCGGCTCGGCCCCGGGCCCGTCCTTCTCGTGGATCTCCTTATCCTCGTTCGACATGCGGTGTTCCGTCCGGTTCGGCATGTTGAGGGGTCGTAAATTAGACGTGCCTAAATATTGCCGTCCGGACGCGACCCTGTCAACCCGACCCGGGGTCCAGCCGCGCCGCGAGACGCCGTAGCCGTTCGCGCAGCCCGTCGTCGTCCCCCACGTCCATCGCCGCCCGCAGCCGGTTGGCGACCACAGCTCCAAGAGGCGGGGGCGGGCTGGCCCGCTCGAGCGAGCCAGCCAGGCTGCCGTCCAGCGGCGTGGTGGCCGCTCGGTAGTCCTCTTCGGCGTCCCGCTCCACCACCTCGAGGGCGATCCCGGCCGCCTCCGCCGGGGTGACGCCCGTATCCCCGGCCCGGGCCAGGATCCGCTCGAGCCGCGCCTTCCTGCCGACCAGCCTGTCGGGCTGGATCTCGGCGTCGGCGAAATGCCAGCCTGCCCCCTTCAACCGCCGGACGACGGTCAACCGGTCGGCCCGCGCGAGCGCTCTCGTCGCCAGGAGCTCCCACACTCCGGCCAGCGCCGGCCGTCCATCCGCCCCGCGGGCGAGCTCGGAGAAGATCCGGCTCGCCAGCCGCTCGCTGGCGGCCAGGGTCTCGACGACGAGCGTCGAGTCGAGTACCGGATCGACGTGGACGAAGGCCCGGTCGATCTCCGGCAGCCGCTCGACCGCATGCCGCACCCCCCCGCCCACGTCATGGGACTGGCGCGTCCGCATCTCCTCGTCCACCTCGACGTGGAGCTCGACGTGCACGTGGTGTCCCACGTAGTGACCGCGGACGTCGTGGACGCCCTGGACGCCGGCCACTCCCAGCGCCGCCTCGCGGATCTCACCGAGCAGCTTCGGGCCGGGGCTCGCGCCCATCAGGTAGTCGATGTTGCGGCGCCCGAACCGGAAGCCCCCGACGACGATCCAGATCCCCACCACCGCTCCCGCCACCGCGTCCAGCGCGGGGACCCCGACCACCGCCGCGCCGACGCCGGCCAGCGCCGCCAGCGAGGTCCAGATGTCGTTCTCGGACTCGACCGCGTTGGCGAGGATCGCCGGGCTGTCGAGCGCCTCGCCGCGCCGCCGCAGGTACCGCGACAGGATCAGGTTGCCGAGCATGGAGAGGAGAAGGGTCGCCAGCGCCCACCCGGGCGCCCGGATGGGCTCGATCCCCCCGGCCAGCCGCTCCACGGCGGCGCGGGTCACCGAGACGCCGAGGATGGCGGTGAAGATCGCGACGCCGAGCGCCGCCAGAGGCTCGGCCCGCTGGTGGCCGAACGGGTGGCCCTGGTCGGGGGCCCGGCGCGACACCGCGACCGAGTACGCGATGCCGACCGAGGCCGCGACGTCGACCAGTGAGTTCAGGGCGTCCGATAAGAGGGCCAGCGACCCGGAGACGATCCCGACCGCGCCCTTGACCACGAAGAGGAGGCCGTTCCCGACGATCCCGACGCGGGTCGCCCGCCTCGCTGCCCGGTCCGCCTCGGCCGTCACTCCACGGTCGGAACGGGCCGCGCCATCGGACGGGCATGATCGGGCGGTGTTTCCGGCTCGAGCTGAATGGTCGTGTGGGTGATTCCGTAGCGCTCCCTGAGGACCCGGTTCAGTCGCGCCAGCAGCATGTCCCGCGCCTCGCCGTGGTCGCAGACGACGTGGGCCGAGAGGGCCGGATAACCGGAGGTGATCGTCCAGACGTGCAGGTCGTGGACGCCGGCCACGCCCTCGACCCGCCGCAGGGTTTCGATCAGGTCGCCCACGTCGACCCCCGCAGGCGCCCCCTCGAGCAGCACGTGGACGGCGTCCCGCACGACGCGCCACGAGGAGAGCAGGATCAGGATCGCGATGGCGAGGCTGGCCAGCGGATCGGCGCGGGTCCATCCGGTCAGCCGGATCACGATCGCGGCGGTCATCGCGCCGACCGATC
Organism: Gemmatimonadota bacterium; assembly: GCA_035708865.1. Lineage (GTDB taxonomy): Bacteria > Gemmatimonadota > Gemmatimonadetes > JACCXV01 > JAHWKZ01 > DASRVA01. The sequence goes on from DASTFF010000001.1 coordinate 30,738, forward strand.
CGAGAAGGTCGCCGAGGACGTGCAGTCCGGCGCCGCGCAGGTTCAGGCTCCGCTCGGCCGCCCCCCCGGCGTGGTGGAGAATCGCGTACGCGATGAGGTTCACGACCAGACCCCCGGACGCCACCACGAGCATGGGGACGGCGTCGACCGGGGCCTCTTCCGCCAGCCGCCGGACGGCTTCGAGCGCGATCCACACCACCACCCCCCACATGAACAGGCCGTTGACGAGGGCGACCAGGATCTCGACCCGGCCATAGGCGTAGGTGTGGCGGATCGTGGCCGGGCGGCCGGACATCCACAGGGCCCCCAGCGCCAGCCCCAGCGACGCGACGTCGGTGAGCATGTGGCCGGCGTCCGCCAGCAGGGCCAGGCTTCCGGTCGCCAGGCCGCCGACGATCTCGGCGACCGCATACCCCAGCGTGAGGACGAGGACGATCCGCAGGCGTCGCCGCTCGCCGCGGCGGTCCGGCCCCCCGCTCGGGGCACGACCGGAAGGGTGGGGGTGGGGCTTGTGCAAGGAAGGAAAGCTAGCCCGATCCGCGCCGTGGGCGCGAGCGGTGGGCCGGACGTGCGGTCAGGTACGGAAGGCGGCCGGGCTCAGGTCGCGCCCGCGCCGGCGGTTCCGGTCGCGGCCGGCTCGATCGTGAGCCGCTCGGCGAGGTCGGCGACGATCGCGTCCCGCGTTCCCGAGCGCCCCGACCAGCGCAGCTCGGCGCCGTCCACCTGCACGAGCTCGACGTTCCGCTCCAGCGCCCACCGCTTCACGTGCTCCAGGTCCGTCACCACCATCCGAGCGCCGATCGTGAGGGCCCGGAGCTCCGAGCGGCCGGTGTAAGGGACGTACTCGGCGGCCACGCCGCCGCCGTTCGATTCACCGCTCAGCGGGCGCGTCAGCAGGGAGTCGAAGGCCGCCACGTTGTCCGGGGCGACGAGGAACTTCACCTGTCCGTGGCCGACCAGCGTCTCGACCAGCGTCGCGCACGTCACCCAGCTCTCGGGCGGAAGCCCGGTCCAGCGCTGGTCGAGCGCGACCAGTACGTACCCATCGCGGCGCGGGCGCGCGTCGGTCGGACGCCACGGCCGGATGACGACGCCGGAGTCGGTGACGTGCCCGTCCGAGTCGCGGTGGCCGAACTTCGAGGCGAGTCCGATCGTGAAGAACACCGTCTCCAGCATGATCAGGAGATCCAGCAGCAGCGACCGGTGGTGGATGTAGTAGAGATCGTACTCGAGGTTCTCGTGAATTTCCGCGTGGCGGTCGGAGCTTAGCTGCCAGATCCCGGTGATCCCCGGCTTGGCCTCCAGCCGCTGACGCTCGAGCGCGGTGTACTTCTCGACGATGAAGGGCATCTCGGGACGCGGCCCGACGATGCTCATCTCCCCCTTGAGAACGTTGACGAGCTGCGGGAGCTCGTCCATCCCGACCATCCGGAGGAGGCGTCCCACGCGCGTGATCCGCGGGTCGGAGTTGTCCCCGATGGGCGAGGTCTCGTACGGGTTCGTGTCCTTCCTCATAGTCCGGAACTTGAACATCTGGAAGGGCCGTCCGCCCTCGCCGATCCGCATCTGGCGGAACAGGACGGGCGACCCGGACTCGAGCCGGATCCCGATCGCGGCGAGCGCCCACGCGGGGAGGAAGACCAGCATGAGGGCGCTGGCGACGAGCAGATCGACGCCCCGCTTAGCCGCCGGATAGAGCCGTCCGGAACGCGTCGAGCGCGGCCTCAGGAGCGTGATCGCGCTCAGGTCCTCGACCTCGAGCTGATCGGCGCGCACCTCTCCGAAACGGGGGACCACGCCGACGTTGACGCCCGCCTCGCGGGCCAGCTTGAGGAGCTCGTGATGCCGCTCGGCATTGGTGAGCGATACGGTGACCAGCAGCTCGTTCACGCCCTTCTCGCGGGCGATCTCCCTGAGGTCCTGGAGGCGGCCCAGAACACGGGCCTCGTACACCTCCATGGTGGTCTGGTCGATCCGGCAGTAGACGGGCGTTCCGCGGGGAGCGAAGTCATCCAGGAACCCGATCACCGAGCACGCTTTGTGGGGTGCCTGGACGAGCTTCTTCATGAGCAGCCGGCCGGTCTCTCCGCTGCCGTAGATCAGGACGGTGCGCCGGCCGACCCGCCCGCTGAGCCCCAGCCCGCGCGCGAAGGCGGAGAAGAGCCTGCGTTGGAGGACGATGAACAGCATCGAGAAGCCGAACCCGGCGAACGCCACAAACCGCGAGAAGGGGGTGATCTGGCCCAGGAACATCACGACCAGGAACAGGGCCGAGGCCAGCGTGATTCCCTTCAGGGCATCCGCCATCTCCTGCAGGTTCAGGATGCTCGCGCGCTCCTTGTAAAGGCCGAGACGCCAGAACACGAGCACGACCAGCACCCCGTAGAGGATCCCCATGTTGATGTAGGGAGCCGGCTCGATGTTGATAGGCGCGAGCCAGTCGAGGGTCGACACCCAGGCGCGGACCAGAATGCTGGTCCAGAACGCGAGCAGCACCGCGAAGAAGTCGAGAAGTGCGCGGAGAATGGGGATGAGCCGCTGGTCGGCTCGCCGGGACGAAGGGGCGGGCGAGCGTTGCTCGTGGGGGATGGAGGGTCTCGTGATCATGCACGCCCTGACTCGAGCCGCTTCGGCCGTAGGTGTCCAGCGTCGAGGCGGTGCGCGGCCTGGGCACCTCCACCCGCCTCGCGGCGGTCGAGACGTGCACGCACCCGATCGGTCCACGTCAGATCGAGATTCGTACGTCCTCAATCATACGCTGGTGGACTCCGTTTACGCAAGAGCCAAGCCAGCCACGCGGGACCCGACCGGCCACGCTCTCGGCCCCTTCCTACCGGCAACGGAGCGCAAGGTTCCGGAGCCGATCCCTCCGGCACGGCCGCTGCGCGGGATGCTATCTTGGGGGACCATCGCCGGGGTGGCGGAACTGGTAGACGCGCGGGACTTAAAATCCTGTGGGCGAGAGCCCGTGCGGGTTCGACCCCCGCCCCCGGCACCACCCGCTCAGTTGGTCGCGTCGGCAGTCTCCTCGGGGGCCGGCTCAGGCTCGGGCTCGGGGGTGGCCGGCGCTCTCCCGCCCGCTGGAGGCTCGGAGAGCGCGGCCCTGAGGACGTCCCCGATCGTCTCGGCGAACACGAACTCGAGCCCCTCTACGAGCTCGGGCTCGACCTCGGCGACGTGCTCCCGGTTTCGCGCCGGCAGGATGACGGTCCGGATCTCCGACCGCCGGGCCGCCACCAGCTTCTCCTTGATCCCGCCCACCGGCAGGACCTGACCGGTGAGCGTGATCTCTCCGGTCATCGCCACCTCGGGACGGATGGGGCGTCCGGTCAGCGCGCTCGCCAGCGCGGCCGCCATGGTGACGCCGGCCGAGGGGCCGTCCTTGGGCGTTGCGCCGGCCGGCACGTGGAGGTGGATGTCGAACTTGTCGAAAAAGTCGGCCGGGATGCCGAGCTCGGTCGCGTGGCTGCGGATGTAGCCCAGCGCGGCGCGCGCGGACTCCTGCATGACCGCACCCAGCTGGCCGGTCAGCACGAACCCCTTGCTGCCGGGCATCGTGGTCGCCTCCACGAACAGGATCTCACCCCCGGCGGGCGTCCAGGCGAGCGCGGTCGCCACTCCCGGCTGAGCCGTGCGCCGGGCGACCTCGTGGTAGGCCTTCTGCGCCCCCAGGTACTCCGGCACGTCGTCGTGATCGACGACGAACGGCCCCTCCTCCCCGCTGGCCACCTTGGCCGCCACCTTGCGCGCGATCTTGGCGATCTCCCGCTCCAGGTTCCGGACCCCCGCCTCCCGCGTGTAACCGTTGATGATGCGCTCGATGGCGGCGTCTGTGATATCGAGCGTCCCGGGCTCCAGCCCGTTCTCGCTGAGCTGCTTCGGGATCAGGTGGTCACGCGCGATGTGGAGCTTCTCCGGGTCCGTGTAGCCGGGCAGCCGGATCGTCTCCATTCGGTCGAGTAGCGCCGGCTGGATCGTCTCCAGCACGTTCGCGGTGGCAATGAACAGAACGCTCGAGAGGTCCAGCGGCAGATCCAGATAGTGGTCGCGGAAGCTGTCGTTCTGCTCCGGGTCTAGCACCTCGAGCAGCGCGCTCGACGGGTCCCCCCGGAAGTCGGCGCCGACCTTGTCGATCTCGTCGAGCATGAAGACCGGGTTGTTGACCCCGACCCTCTTCAGCGACTGGACGATCCTTCCGGGCATGGCGCCGATGTAGGTCCTGCGGTGGCCGCGAATCTCCGCCTCGTCGCGCAGGCCTCCCAGCGACATGCGCACGAACTCGCGTCCGAGCGCCCGCGCGATCGACTTCCCCAGCGATGTCTTCCCGACCCCGGGCGGTCCCACGAAGCACAGGATCGGTCCCTTCAAGTCTTGCTTTAGCTTGAGTACCGCAAAATATTCCAGGATACGGTCTTTGATCTCCTTGAGATCGTAATGATCCGTGTCCAGGACCGTCCGCGCGTGGCCAAGATCCAGGCGATCCTCCGTGGATCGGGTCCAGGGCACCGTGCAGAGCCAGTCCACGTAATTGACGATCACCGAGTACTCGGGGCTGGCGGGCGGCACGCTGGTCAGCCGCTCCAGCTGCTCCTCGGCCGCTTCCATCACGTAGTCGGGGACCTCGGACTCGACCAGGCATTTTCTCAGCCGCTCCGCCTCCGCGCCCTCGTCGGGTCCCTCGCCAAGCTCCTCCTGGATCGCCTTGAGCTGCTCGCGCAGGTAGTACTCGCGTTGCTTCTTCTGGATCTCCTCGTCGACCTGGCTGCGGATCTCCCCGCCGATCCGGATCACGTTCAGCTCGCGCCGGAGCCCTTCGACCACCAGCTCCAGACGCTCCTCGGGGTCGCCGCTCGCCAGGACGCGCTGCCGCTTCTCGTCGTCGAGGTGGATCATCGACGCGACCATATACACGAACTGGTTCGCCTGATCGAGCCGGCGTACCGCGGTCTGGAGCTCGTCGGGAAGAAAGCTCGACTCGCGGATCACCTGGCTGGCCAGCTCCTGTCCCTCGCGGAGCAGCGCCTCCCCACGCTCGGTGAGCTGGTCGGTGGGCTCGGAAAGGACGAGGATGCGGGCTTCGATATGCGATTCGGTGGAGGTCACCGATACCAGGCTGCAACGGGCGATCCCCTGCAACAGGATCCGCACCGCCTGGGGAGACCTCACCATGCGGTGGATGATCGCCACCGTCCCGATGTCGTGGAGGTCCTCGCGGGCGGGAACACGCCCCTCCTCGACGGCGTCGCGGAGCGCCACCACCGCCACCATCCTCTGCCCGCGCATGGCGGCGTCGACGGCCGAGATCAGCGCCGGCTCGGCGACCGCCAGAGGAATCACCGTGTACGGGTAGAGGGCGCCGTCCCGCAGCGTGAGGACCGGCAGCCGGTCGGGAATCGAGGACAGGTCGACGGTGATCTCGCCCGGGCCCGGCGACTCGACGGTCCCCGAGGCATCCGGCGAAGCTTCTTCCGGGCTCGTCCCGGCGCCGGCCTGTTCGTTCTCGTTCGCCTTTCGCTCTTCGTCAGCCACCTTGTTCCTCTCTGCCTGGCCTCGCGGCGGGCTCCGACGCGTCAGAGTCTGCCACCTGTCCACCATGACCGCCACCGGATACCCCACGCGCGGGCCTGTAGCTCCACGCCCGCCGGCCGTAGGAGATGTACGAGAGCACGAGCGCCACGACCGCGATCACGGTAAGCGGCAGATAGAGCGCTTCCGAGCGCAGGACGTAGGCCAGGATCAGGAGACCCAGGCAGAAGGTGGTGAGCTTGCCGCTCCAGTTGGCCCCGAAGACCACCCGGTCGCGGCGGAAGAAGAGGACCGCGCCCAGCACCAGCGCCAGGTCGCGCGCCAGGATCGCGGCCACCAGCCACCACGGGAAGCCCCGGGCGAGCGCCAGATAGATCACCAGGCCCCCGATCAGCACCTTGTCGGCGATCGGGTCGAACAGCTTGCCGGACGGAGAGATCGAGCCACGGCGGCGGGCGAGGAGACCGTCCAGCAGGTCGGTGGCCCCGGCGAAGAGCAGCACCAGGATCGCGATCCGGTCGCCGGTCGTCTCCGACCGCGAGAGCAGGAGCAGGACCGGGACGACGAGGAGGAGCCGGATCAGCGACAGCAGGTTGGGCAGGGTCGCCAGCCTGAGGTCGTGGACGCGCTCCGGGGACCGTGCGGAATCCGTCACCGTATCCCTCCCAGCATCTCCTCGGCGTGATGGCGCGAGACGTCGCGGTCGGGATCTCCGCCCAGCAGCCGGCTGACCTCGCGCACGCGCTCCTCCCCGTCCACCGCCCGGACCTCGGTTACCGAGCGCCCGGCGCGGGTGGCCTTGGCGGCCACCAGATGGCGGTCGGCCCCGGCCGCGATGGCGGCCAGGTGGGTGACCACGATCACTTGGTGATGTCGCGCCACCTCGGCCAGCTGGCGGGCCACCAGATGCGCGGTCGCCCCGCCGATCCCGGCGTCCACCTCGTCGAAGACGAGCGTCGGCGTCCGGTCAGCCTCGGCCAACGCCGCCTCGAGCGCCAGAAGCGTCCGCGAGAGCTCGCCGCCGGACGCGATCTCGGCCAGCGGCCGAAGGGGCTCGCCTCGATTGGGGGCGATGAGAAAGACCACCCGTTCCAGGCCCCCGCGTGACCAAGCCAGGCGCTCGCCGTCGTACACGATCCCGGCCGGGTCCGGCGTGCGCTCCAGCCGCGCCTGGAACGCGCCGTCCCCCATCCCGAGGTCGGCCAGCCGGCTGCGGACCGCCGCCTCGAGACGGTCGGCGCCCGCCTCGCGGGCACCGGCCAGCGCCACGGCCGCCGCCTCCAGCGCCGCGCGGGCGCTCTCGATCTCGCCGTCCAGCGAGCGGTCGCGGGCCCCCTCCCGCTCGAGCTCCGCGATCTCGGCGGCCATCGCCCCGGCGTGATCGAGGATCTCCTCGACCGTCCGGCCGTGCTTCTGCCGGAGCCGGAAGAGGAGGTCCCGCCGGGCCTCGATCACGGCCAGCCGCTCCGGATCCTGGTCGACCGAGCCGGCATAGCGCTCGGTCTCGCGCGTCAGATCGTCGATCTCGTAGCGGAGGTCGCTCGCCCGCCGCGCCACCTCCGACATCTCCGGGTCGAGCTCGGCCAGCCGCTCGAGCGCCCGGCCGAGCGCTCTCAGGACCTCGCCGACCGGCCGCTCGCCCCCCTCGAGGGCGGCGTGCGCCTCGGCCGCCAGGCGGGCCCGCTCGGCGCCGTGACCCAGGAGCCGGGCGGTGGCCGCCAGCGCCTCCTCCTCTCCCGGCTCGAGCCGGGCGGCCTCGATCTCCTCGACCTGGGCGCGCAGGTACTCCAGGCGGCTCTCCCGCTCGCCGCGGCGCGCGGCGATCGCCGCCTGCTCGCGCCGCAGCGCCTCGAGGGCCCCGGCGGACGCGGCCACCTCCCCGGCCAACCCCGCGGCCCCGGCGAAGGCGTCCAGGATCTCGCGCTGCGCCCCCCGTTCGAGAAGCCGCTGGTCGTCGTGCTGACCGTGGATCGCGACCCGTCCTCCGACCCGCTCGCGGAGCGATCGCGCGGTCGCCATCGCCCCGTCCAGGTAGCAGCGGTTGGTCCGGTCGCGCCAGACCTCGCGGCGCACCACCCACTCCTCGCCGTCGGCGTCGAGGAACAGTCCTTCCACGGCAGCGTGGCCGGCGCCCTCGCGGACCACCGACGCCGACGCCCGGCCGCCGATCAGCAGCCCGATCGACTCGACGATCACCGACTTGCCGGCCCCGGTCTCGCCGGTCAGCACGTTGAGCCCGGGGCCGAAGTCGATCTCCAGGTCCTCGACGAGCGCCAGGTCGGCGATCCTGAGGCGGCTCAGCACGTCACGACCCCCAGTCCGCGCGACCGCCCCACATGAGCTTCTCGCGCAGTCGGTCGTAGTAGCCGCCGGTGTCGACGCCGGCCAGCGTCACCTCGTGGTCCCCGCGCGAGACCCGGACCACGTCGCCGACGGCGATCGGCTCGTCGACCTGGCCGTCCATCACCAGGTGGACGTCCTCGGTGGCCTTCTCGAGACGGACCTCGATGCGCCGCTCACCGGCCACCACGATCGGCCGCACGGCGAGCGTATGGGCGCAGATCGGCGTCACCACCAGGACGTCGGTGTCGGGCGAGACCAGCGGGCCGCCTGCCGACAGGTTGTAGCCGGTCGATCCGGTGGGGGTCGAAAGGATCAGGCCGTCGGCCAGGTAGGGTCCGAGCGCGCTGCCCGACACCTTGAGATCGAGCCGCAGGGTGCGCTGCCCGCCGCCCTTGTGGACCACCGCGTCGTTGAGGGCGTGGTGACGTGCGCGGACCTTTCCGTCGCGTACGATCTCGGCGGCAAGCGTCGACCGCCGCGCCTGCGGGGCGCGCCCGTCGAGGGCGTCCTCCAGCCGCGGCCACAGCCCGTCCACGGAGGTCGAGGTGAGAAAGCCGAGCCCGCCGAGGTTGACGCCGAAGACCGGCACGGCTCGCCCGTTCAGCCGGCGGACGGCGGAGAGGAGCGTCCCGTCGCCGCCCAGCGTGACCACCAGCGAGGCGTCCGGGCGGTCCCAGTTCAGGACCGGCGCGTCCACCCCCAGCCGTTCGAGAGCGACGGCGTCCACCACGGCTTCCCACCCACGGTGGGCCAGACCCTGGAGGACCTCCTTCAGCACCGGCCCGACGTTGGGCCGGTCGGGATTGGCTACGAGGGCCGCGCGAGGCATCCGCGCAGGGCTAGCGGCGGGACGGCGCGGCGCGCGGAAACGCGCGGATTCCCGCCATCGACCACTACCGGCCGACCCGCTCCTCCGCGAGCGCCAGCGCCGACGCGCGGATCGAGGCGGGATCGAGGCCGCACTGCTCGAGCTGGATTTTGCGGGGGGCGTGGTCGATGATCCGGTCGGGCATGCCCAGCGAGCGCAGCTCCGGGCGCAGGCCACGCTCGGCGAGCAGTCGCGCCACGTTGGCTCCGAAGCCGCTCCAGACCGCGCTCTCCTCAACGGTCAGGATGCGGTCGAAGCGGGCACCGAGCTCGGCCAGCAGGTTCTCGTCCATCGGCTTCAGGTAGCGGCAGTTCACCACGTGCGCCTCTACGCCGTCGGCCTCCAGCGCTGCGGCCGCCTCGAGCGCCGGGCGGACCATCGTTCCCACGGCCAGCACGCAGAGGTCGCTGCCCTCCCGCAGCGTCTCCCAGCGCCCGATCGGCAGGAGCGCGAAATCGCGCCGATCGAGATCCACGCCTTCGGCGATCGACGCCCGCGGATAGCGGATCGCGAACGGGTGCTCGCGCTGGGACACGGCGGTGTAGAGCAGGTCCTGGAGCTCGTGCTCGTCCTTGGGCGCGGTCAGGATCATGTTCGGCACCACCGACAGGTATCCGACGTCGTAGGCGCCCATGTGGGTGGGTCCGTCCTCACCGACCAGGCCCGCCCGGTCGAGCACGAACACGACCGGCAGGTCCTGGATGCAGACGTCGTGGACGATCTGGTCGTACGCGCGCTGCAGGAAAGTCGAGTAGATCGCGCAGACGGGGATCCATCCTTCGCGAGCCAGCCCGGCCGCGAAGGTGACCGCGTGCTGCTCGGCGATCCCGACGTCGAAGCCGCGCTCCGGAAACGCCTCGAGAAACGCCTGGACCCCGGCTCCGTCCGGCATGGCCGCGGTGATCGCGCAGACGCGCGGGTTCCTGCGTCCGACCTCGACGAGCGCGTTGGAGAAGACCTTCGTCCACTTGGAGCGCGAGGGGGGACCCTCGACCTTGCCCGACTCCAGGTTGATCGCCCCGACGCCGTGGTACTTCCACTGATCGGCCTCGGCGAACGGATAGCCCTTGCCCTTGACGGTCAGGATGTGCAGCAGTCGCGGGCCCCTGAGATCCTTGATCCGCTCCAGCGTGTCGAGGAGCTCGTCCAGGTCATGCCCGTCGATGGGGCCGAAGTAGCGGAAGCCGAGCTCCTCGAACAGGACACCGGGAGTCACCAGCCCCTTGACGCTCTCCTCCACCCGATGGGCGAAGCTTCGGACCTCGTCGGCGACGATCGGGATCTTTCCCGTCACCTGCCATATCTCGTCACGGATCCGGTTGTAGAGCGGGTTCGTCTGGATGCCGGTCAGGTAATTGTGCATGGCCCCCAGGTTGGGGGCGATCGACATCTTGTTGTCGTTGAGGATGACCAGCAGGTCGGTCTCGGTGGCACCCGCGTTGTTGAGCGCTTCGTAGGCGAGCCCGGCGGTCATGGCGCCGTCGCCGGTGACCGAGACGACCTCGAACGAGTCGCCCGCCAGGTCGCGCGCGGTGGCGATCCCCAGCGCGGCCGAGATCGAGGTCGATGCGTGGCCCGCCCCGAAGATGTCGTGCTCGCTCTCCACGATCCGGCAGAACCCCGACGGCCCGTCGGCCTGACGCAGGCGCCCCATGGCCTCGTTGCGGCCGGTCAGGATCTTGTGGGGGTAGCACTGATGTCCGACGTCCCAGACGATCTTGTCCCGCGGGCTGTCGAAGACGTGGTGCAGGGCCACCGTGAGCTCCACGACCCCCAGGGGAGCGCCGAGGTGTCCGCCCCGGACCGACACCACGTCGAGCACCCGGTGCCGGACCTCGCCGGCGAGCTGGTGGAGCGCCTCGCGGGAGAGACCCTTGAGATCCTCGGGGCTGCGGATACGGTCGAGAATGCGACCCATGGAGGGGCGAAACTAACCGGGGCCTGGGTCGGGGCCAAGCGGACGCAACGACGCGGGCGGGGTCGCCGGGTCGGCCTCGCGGAGGAGCTCGAGAAAGGACTCGCCGTAGCGCTCGAGCTTGACCGGCCCGACGCCCGGGACGGCCAGCAGGGCGTCCCGGTCGGCGGGGCGCTCGCGGGCCATGTCGCGGAGGGTGGCGTCACTGAAGACGACGTAGGCGGGGACGTCGCGCTGGTCGGCCAGCTCGCGGCGGAGGGCGCGCAGGCGCTGGAAGAGGTCCTCGTCGGCGTCGGTCCAGCCGGCCGCGTCGAGTGTCTCGCCCCCGCGATACGCGGGGATCGACGCGGGGCGCCGGCCGCGAGAGCCCGCCTGGATCCGCATCAACCTTTCGATATGGGCCTCTGCGGTGACGCCGAGACACACGTCGCAGGCGTCGCCGCACGGCGGCATCTGCTCGCCGAAGTGAGAGACCACCGCCTGGTGGCGGCAGCTGTGGCGTTCGGCCATCCGGAAGAGCCCGGTCGTGGCCGCCCGCCTCGCCCGCCGCAGATCCGGATCCTCGATCGACTCGAGGAACCGCTCGTGCAGGATCACGTCGGCCCAGGAGTAGAACAGGACGCAGTCGCTCAGGAGCCCGTCGCGGCCGGCGCGACCGAACTCCTGATACCACGACTCGACGTCCTTGGGCATGTCGCGGTGGATCACGAACCGGACATCCGGCTTGTCGATCCCCATCCCGAACGCGATCGTCGCCACGACCACCTCGGCATCGCCGCGGGCGAACGCCTCCTGGTGACGATGGCGGTCGCCGTCCTCCATCCCGGCGTGATAGGGAAGCGCCCGGATCCCCTTCCGGACCAGCCACGCGGCGGTGGAGTCGACCGCGCGCCGCGACTGGCAGTATACGATCCCGCTGACCTGGGGCGCCGCCCGGATCAGGCTCAGGATCTCGGTCCGCGTGTGGCCACCCGCGCCCTTCCTGCGGACCCACAGCCGCAGGTTCGGCCGGTAGAAGGACCCCTTGAAGCCGGCCGGTCTCCGGAGCCCGAGCTGGCGCAGGATGTCGCGCGCGACCTGGCGCGTGGCGGTCGCCGTGAGGGCCAGCACGGGCACGTCTCCCAGCTCATCCCTGAGCCCGGCCAGCCGCCGGTAGGAGGGCCTGAAGTCGTGACCCCACTGGCTGATGCAGTGGGCCTCGTCGACGACGAGGAGCGACACCGGCCAGCCACCGAGGAGACGCCGCAGCGAGCCCTCCAGCGCCTCGGGCGCCAGGTACACGAGCTCGTAGGCCCCGGCCGCGATCCCTTCCAACCGCCGCGACCGTTCGCCCGGGTCGAGCGTCGAGTTGATCGCGGTCGCGCGCAGGCCGAGCTCGGTCAGGGCGTCGACCTGGTCCTTCATGAGCGAGATGAGCGGCGAGACCACCAGGACCGTGCCCGGCAGGAGCTTCGCCGGGAGCTGAAAGGTCAGCGACTTGCCCGCTCCCGTCGGCATGACCGCGATGCAGTCCCGGCCGGCCAGCACCGCCTCCACGACCTCGCGCTGCCCGGGCCGGAATTGGTCGAAGCCGAACACCTCGCGCAGAACGCGGTAGCCGGCGCCGCTCCGGTCGGTCCCGGGCCCCCCTCGGCCGCTCACTCCAGCCGCTCGAGGACGTAGTGGACGAAGGCCTCGAGCAAGGTGGGGTCATCCAGGCCGGCCAGGCTCGCACGCGCCTCACCGGCGACCCGCTCGGCGAGCCGGCGGGCGGCCTCGATCCCGTAGACGGCGGGATAGGTGGCCTTGGCGAGACGCCGGTCGGCGCCGACGGCCTTCCCCAGCCGGGCCGCGTCGCCGGTCTCGTCCAGCAGGTCATCGACGATCTGGAAGGCCAGCCCGAGGTAGGTCCCGTACGCGGCGAGCGCCTCGACGTGGTCCGGCTCCCCCCCGCCGGCGATCGCGCCGAGCGCGCAGGCGGTCGAGAAGAGAGCGGCGGTCTTGGAGCGGTGGATCGCCTCGAGCCCGGCGCCGTCCACCGGCTTCCCCTCCGCCTCGAGGTCCAGATACTGCCCTCCGACCATCCCGTCCACACCGGCGCCGATGGCGAGCCGGCGAAGCATGGCCGGCAGGCGCGGCTGCAGGTCCTCCGCGGCGGCCGCGCGGGCGAGGGTCAGGAAGGCCTGCTGCTGGAGGGCGGCGCCGGCGGCGGTCGCGACCGGAACCCCGTACACGCGATGCGCGGTCGGGAGGCCGCGCCGCAGAAGGTCGTCGTCCATGGCCGGCAGGTCGTCGTGGAGGAGCGAGTAGGTGTGGACGAGCTCGACCGCCGCCGCCATCGAGTGGAGAGCCGACAGCCCGTCCGGCGGATCCCCGCCCACCGCGCGGTGGCAGGCCAGCGTGAGGAGGGGGCGGATCCGCTTGCCCCCGGCGCGCACGCTGTAGGCGGCGGCCGCACCGACCGGCGGGGCGAGCCCCGACAGCGAGAGCTCGAGCGCGGCTTCGATCCGCGGCCGCTCGAGCTCGCCAAACGCCTGGAGCTCCGCGATCACGCCGCGCGCGCCGACGGGCCCCGCCGCCGCCTCACTCGAGATCGAAGTCCTCGAGGCTGAACAGTCCCTCGGAACGCTCGACGATCCGCTTGATCCTTCCCTCCGAGACCTCGAGGCGTCTCCGCACCGCGACCGCCAGCTCGACGCCTTCCTCGAACAGGGCGATCGACTCGTCCAGCGAGACCGCCTCGCTCTCCAGCTTCTGGACGATGGCCTCGAGCCGGCGGAGCTGCTCCTCGACCGGCGTCGCGGCGGCGTCCGGAGCGGCCGGGACCCGGCTGCCCGGCTCGTCGCCTTCGGGCACGTCGATCGGAATCTGGGTCATCGCTCCTCCTCGTCTTCGATACGGGTGACCCGCGCCGCCACGCTCCCGCGTGCGAAGCGGATCGCGAGATCGTCGTCCTCCGCCAGCGCCCCGGCCCGCTGGACGACATGCCCCCTGACGTCGGTGACCACCGCATAGCCCCGCTCGAGGATCGAGTACGGGCTGGCGGCCCGAAGCCGCTCTTCGAGGTGGCGGGCGCGGACGTGGACGCGCTCGTGCCTTCGGGAGAGGCCGCGGCCGAGCTCGGGGGCCCGGCCGAGCGTGCGCTCGGCGCCGGCCAGCCGGCCCGCCACCGGCGCCGACAATCCGGCCGCCGCCTCCTCCATCCGGGCGCGCTCTGCCGCCATCCGCCGGCGGACCACCGGGCCCATGTCCCCGGCGGCTTCGGCCCATCGCTGGCGCGCCTCGTGGGCGCGATCCCGGACCCGCCGGAACCCGTAGCGGCGGATCGGGGCCAGCGCCTCCTCGAGCCGCCGCAGGCGCTGCCGCTCGACCGCCCGCGCCAGACGCCGGAACTGGTGGACCACCCCGCGCGCGATCTCCCGGGTCTCAGGGACCACGTGCTCCCCGGCGGCCGAAGGGGTCGGCGCGCGCAGGTCGGCGGCGTAATCGGCGAGCGTGGTGTCGGTCTCGTGGCCGACCGCGCTCACCACCGGCACCGGGGAGTCGGCGATCGCCCGGACGACGATCTCCTCGTTGAAGGCCCACAGATCCTCGAGCGAGCCGCCGCCTCGGCCGACGATCACCACCTCGGCCACACGGTGGCGGGCGAACCAGCGCACCGCGCGCGCGATCTCGGGCGCCGCCTCGCGTCCCTGGACGGCCACCGGCTTGAGCAGGATGCGGGTCGCCGGCGCGCGGCGCAGGACCACCGACACCATGTCGCGCAGGGCAGCCCCCTCGGCCGAGGTGACCACGCCGATCGAGACGGGCCAGAACGGCAGGCTCCGCTTCCGCGCCGGGTCGAACAGCCCCTCTTCGCCGAGCCTCCGCTTGAGCGCCTCGAACTGCAGATACAGGGCCCCCAGACCGCGCGGAACCACCTGGGTCACCTCGAGCTGGAACTGGCCCCGCGCCCGATAGATGGTCGGCCGCGCGACCACGACCACGTGCATCCCCTCCTCGAGCGGAAAGGCGAGCCGCTCGTTGTCGAGCCGGAACATCACGCAGCGCACCTCGCTGGCGCGGTCCTTGAGCGTCCAGTACATGTGGCCCGACGGGCGGTGATGATGAAAGGACGACACCTCGCCCTCCACGCCGACCGTCCCGAACTCGGCCACCAGCGCGCTGGAGGCGCGGAAGACGAGCTCGCTCACCGACATCACCACCGGCGTCTCGGCAGGAGCCGGGTGTCCGAGGCCGGCCGCGCGGTTCATGACGGCCGCTCCGCCACCGTGGCGATCCCCGCGCGCGCCCGGCGGGCGGCCTTCAGCGTGTTGTCGAGCAGCATGGCGATCGTCATCGGGCCGACACCTCCCGGCACCGGGGTCAGCCAGCCGGCGACCTCGCCGACCGCGGGATCCACGTCGCCGACCAGCCGGTAGCCCCGCTCCACGGCCGGATCTTCGATCCGGTTCATGCCGACGTCGATCACCGTCGCTCCCGGCTTGACCATCTCCTTCGTGACGACGCCGGCCCGCCCCACCGCGGCCACGAGGATGTCGGCGCGGCGAACGTGGGCGGCCAGGTCCGCCGTCCGGCTGTGGCAGATGGTCACCGTGGCGTGGGCGTGGAGCAGCAGGAGCGCGGTCGGCTTCCCGACGATGTCGCTCCTGCCGATCACCACCGCCTCGGCCCCCTTCGGCTGGATGCCGGTCGCGGCGACGAGACGCATGATCCCGGCCGGCGTGGCGGGCACGAAGCCGGTCTCAAGGTCACCCGCCACCAGCCGGCCGACGTTCAGCGGGTGGAAGCCGTCGACGTCCTTGCCCGGATCGACGGCGATCAGGACCCGCCGAGTGTCGATCTGGGGCGGCAGCGGAAGCTGGACGAGGAGGCCGTGAATCGCGGGGTCGCCGTTCAGCTCCGCCACCAGCTCCAGCACCCCGGCCTCGGAGATCGAGGCCGGCCGGCGCACCGTCCGCGACACAAACCCCGCCTCCTCGCACGCCTTGCCCTTCATCCGCACGTAGGTGGCGGAGGCGGGGTCGTCCCCCACCAGGACCGCCGCCAGGCCGGGAACGATGCCGGTCTCCTCGCTGAGCCGCGCCGCTTCCCGGGCCACCGCCTGACGGACGTCGCGGGCTACCGCCCGGCCGTCGAGCGTGCGCGCGCTCATCCGCCGCCCGCCTGGCGCGGGCCGATGTCCAGGGCGAGCTCCCGCTGCCCGGGCCGCGGCTCGAAGCACTGCCGGCACCGCGCCTCGTAGGACGCCGAGCCGCCGACCACGATCCGCTCCTCGTTGTCCACGATCCGTTGCGTGAAGTTGGCGGGGTTCCCGCAGCGAACGCAGATGGCCAGGGTCTTGGTGATGTCTTCGGCCCTGGCGAGGAGCTGCGGGAGGGGCTCGAAGGGGCGCCCCATGAAATCCAGGTCGAGCCCGGCGACGACCACGCGCTTGCCAAGGTACGCCAGCCGATCGCACACCTCGATCAGCCGCTCGTCGAAGAACTGGGCCTCGTCGACCCCGACCACCTCGGTGCGAGGGTCGAGACGCTCGAGGATCTGCGGAGCGTGAGGGACCCGCTCGGCCTCGATCCGCATCGCCGAGTGGCTGACGATCTCGTCGGCGGCGAAGCGGTCGTCGACCAGCGGCTTGAACACCTGGACCCTCTGGCGCGCGATCTCGGCCCGCCGCAGGCGCCGGATCAGCTCCTCCGACTTGCCGCTGAACATGGGGCCGCAGATCACCTCGATCCATCCCATCGAGCCACGGACGAACGGGCTCATCGGCCGGACTCCGCCCGCGCCGGTGCCGTAGTGCAGGCGTCAATCGTACGGCTCATCGATCCTCTCGATGGCGGTCGCCCGGCCGATGGCCGGGTCGACCGTGATGACGACGGCCTGGAACCGGACGTCCTCCTCGGCGACTTCGAATCGGTTCGGCGTCTGCTTGAGGAAGCGCTCGATCGCGCTGCCGGCCCGGACGCCGATCACCCCGCCGTGCGGCCCCGTCATGCCGACATCGGTGACGTAAGCCGTCCCGCGGGGCAGGATGCGGGCGTCCGCCGACGGGACGTGCGTGTGGGTGCCGACCAGGGCGCTGACCCGGCCGTCCGCATAGTGGGCGAGCGCGATCTTCTCGGCCGTCGCCTCGGCGTGAAAGTCGACCACCACCACCTCCGCGGCACCGACCTCCGGCCGATCCAGGAGGGCGTCCAGCCGCCGGAAGGGGCAGTCGAGGTCCTTCATGAACACCCGCCCTTGCAGGTTGAGGACGGCCACCTGGCGCCCGGCCCGCGTCGCTGCCCATACGCCGCGTCCGGGATTGCCGCGTGGGTAGTTGTCGGGGCGCAGGATGCGCGATTCGCGGTCGAGGGCCTCGTAGATCTCGCGCCGGTCCCAGACGTGGTTGCCGGTGGTGACGACGTCCACGTCGTCGCCGAGGATGGAATCCAGGATCGACGGGGTGATCCCGAAGCCGCCGGCCGCGTTCTCGCCGTTGACGATCACGAGGTCGGGGGCATGCGTCGCGCGGCTCGACGCCAGGCCCCGCTTGAGGGCCCGGCGGCCCGGCCGGCCGAAAACGTCGCCGACGAACAGAACTTTCATGCGCGAGGGGGCCTCGGGACGGAACGAGAAAGACCCCGCCGCGACGCACCGGAGAGGATTTTTTGACGCCCTCGCTGATACAGTGGGTATCCTGCTCGCCCGATTCTCGCTTCCTCCTGGGAGGCGTGCGATCGGCAGGCGAAACGAGGATCCCTTCGAGTGCGTGTTGGCTCAAAAAATGGTCTCCCCGGATCCGCGCGAGCGGGGTCTTTCCCGCCCGTTTCGATCGATCGGCCCTGTCGTCTCCTTTCCTCTTCGTCCTACTTCCTGCGGGTCTGCTTCCTGTTCCTGGCGTCAGTGGACGGCTTGGCGGCGAGGACGGCCGTCTCGGCCAGCGCCTCGTCCACGTCCGTCTCGAGCCCGCGAACCCGGGCCACCGCGTCGGCCAGGCTGACGGCGCCGAGGCGGCGCGTCTCGAACAGGCCGTCGGTGATCTCCATCGCCCCCAAAACCGCGGTCTGGAACGGCTCGAGCGTCGGCGCCGAGCCCCGCAGCTGGCGCAAGGTGCGGTCCACGTGGGCCGCCACGTCGCGGGTGTAATCCGGGTCGGCCGCCGAGCGCAGCCGAAACGGCTCGTCCAGGACGGTGACCTTGATCGTCTTCTTGTCGTCGCTCATGCCTCGACCACGTATCGCACGCGCGACAGCAGCTCCTTCAGCTTCGTCTCGAGGAACTCCGCATGACGGGAGATGCGCTCGTTCTCCGACTCCAGCTCGCGGACCCGCTCGTCGAGCGCCACCGGATCGAGACCGCCTTCGAGCCGCCGGCGGACGGCTTCTTCCTCCCGGCATCGCTCGGCGAGCTGACGGGTCCGCTCGACGAGCAACTTAACCTTGTCCCCCAGCGCGTCCAGCGCGACCGCCAGCTCCGCAGCGCGCTCGCGCGCCTCGTCCCGCTCCTTGGTCTCACGCGCCGTCATCGCAACCGGTACCCGTGCTCCCTGCCCAGGGTCTCGACCAGCGCGGCGATCCGCGCGTCGATCGACTCGTCCGTCAGCGTGCGCTCGGCCTGGAACGTGAGCCTGAGGCCGAGGCTGAGGTGCCCATCCGGGACCTGGGGCCCCCGGTAACGGTCGAAGACCTCGATCCGGACGAGATCTTCCACGCCCGCTTCGCGGACCGCTTGCACCACTCGCTCGCTGGCCTGGCCTTCGGGCACGATCAGCGCCAGATCCCGCTCCACGGCGGGCTCCCTCGGTACGCCTCGCAGCGAGAGCGGCGAGGGCTCGCGTGTCACGGCGTCCAGCGCCAGCTCGGCCACTACCAGCCGGCCTTCCACACCCCACCCTTCCGCGACCGCCGGATGGACCTCGCCGATGAACCCCACCTCGCGGTCCGTCCGGAGCCCGATCCGCCGGCCGGCGTGCAGGAAGGCGTGGTCGGTCGGCGCGAACGAGACGTCCCCGGCGCCCACTTGCGAGAGGAGCTCCTCGATCGTCCCCTTGACGTCGAAGAAGTCGGTCGGCTCGACCGGCCGCGACCAGTCGGCCGGCCGCGTGGGACCGATCGCGGCCAGCGACACGCGCCGGCTCTCCTCCACGCCGCCTTGCCGGCCGCGCCGGAAGGCGTGCCCGATCTCGAACAGCCGCACTCCGCTCGCCCCGCGATTCAGGTTGTGGACCACGGCCCCCGCGAGGGTGACGATGAGGAACGGCCTCAAGAACCGCTCCGCCTTGGAAATAGGATTTCGAATCTCAACCAGATTGTCAACTCCCGCCGCGGCCTCGACGACGGCCTCGCCCACGAAGGTGGGGGTCCGTGCCTCGTCGTAGCCGGCGCCGCGAAGGATCTCCCGGACGCGCTCGAGCGCGCGCTCGGCGGGGCCCGGAGCCGGGGCCATCGGCGGCGCCGGCAGACGGACCGCCGGGATCATGTCGTAGCCGGTCGTCCGGGCCACCTCCTCGATCAGGTCCACCTCCCGCTCGACGTCGAAGCGCCACGAGGGGACCCCGGCGACGAGCGTCCCGTCGCCCTCGGCCCGAACCGCGAACCCCAGGCTCCGAAGCGCGCGGCCGGCCTCCTCCTCAGCGATCGGCCGGCCGACGAGGACCTCGAGACGCCGAGTCCGGAGCTCGATCCGGGGGCGCTCGGCGGGAGCCGTTGCATCCCCCACCCGCCCCTCCGCCACGCGGCCGCCCGCCAGCTCCGCGATCAGGGCCGCCGCGCGGTCCAGGGCCGGCGCGGTGATGGCCGGGTCGACCCCGCGCGAGAAGCGGATCGCGGCGTCGGTCCGCAAGCCGAGGCCGCGCGCCGTGCGCGCGACCCGGGCCGGCTCGAACCAGGCCGCCTCGAGGAACACCTCGCTCGTACCCGCCCCGACCTCGCTGTCGAGCCCGCCCATCACGCCTCCGACCGCCACCGCCCGTTCGCCGTCGGCGATCACCGTCGTCTCCGGGTCGAGCCGGCGGGCCCGGCCGTCCAGCGTCACGATCTCCTCGCCCGGGCGGGGCCGGCGCACCACGATGCGCCGCCCGGCCAGCCGGGCCGCGTCGAACGGATGAAGCGGCTGCCCGCACTCGAGCATGACCCAGTTGGTCGCGTCGACGACGTTGTTGACCGGCCGGGCGCCAAGGGCGAGCAGCCGGACCTGGAGCCAGGCCGGGCTCGGGCCGACCGCGACACCGCGAATCAGCCGGCCCAGATAGGCCGGGCAGCCCTCACGGTCCTCCACCTCCACCGCGACGTCGACCCGCGGGCCGGACTCCTCCAGCCCGCGCACGGGCAGGCTCGCTTCGGCGCCCGCCAACCATTGCGCCTCGCGCGCCATCCCCAGGTGGCACAGCAGGTCACCCCGATTGGACGCCACGTCCACCACGAGGATCCGGTCGTCCAGGTCGAGCACCTCGACCAGGTCGCGGCCGAGGTCACCCTCGCCGACGCCCGGCACCGGCCAGATCCCCTCGGCCGAGCCGAGCGCCTCCAGGCCCAGCTCGGGGGCCGAGCAGAGCATCCCCTGGGACTCCACGCCGCGGATCCGGGCGCGGCGGATCTCGCGCCCCCCGGGGAGGCGCGCGCCTTCGGTGGCGTACGCGTAGATCGTCCCGACCTCGACGTTGGGGGCCCCGCACACCACTTGCCGCTCGCCGTCCCCCGCCGCCACACGGCACAGCGTCAGGCGGTCGGCGTTCGGGTGCCGGCCGGCCTCCAGGACCCGCCCCAGAACCACCCCCTCGAGCTCGGCGAACGGCCGCCGGATCTCGTCCACCGCCAGCCCCTGCAGGGTCAGGCGCTGCGCCACCCGGTCCGGATCGAGGCCGGCGAGCGCCCCGTCCGGGAACAGTTCCCGAAGCCAGCTCCAGGAGACGTTCATCGGCCGGCGAACTGATGCAGGAAGCGGAGGTCGTTCTCGAAGAACATCCGGATGTCGGGCACGCCGTACTTGATCATGGCGACGCGCTCGATCCCCATGCCCCAGGCGAAGCCGGTGTACCGCTCGCTGTCGTACCCCACCGCCTCGAGCACGGCCGGGTGCACCATCCCGCACCCCAGGAGCTCGAGCCATCCGCTCCCCTTGCAGGCCCGACACCCCGCGCCGCGGCACAGCATGCAGCGGCCGTCGAGCTCGGCGGACGGCTCGGTGAACGGGAAGTAAGAGGCGCGGAAGCGTACGTCGACCTCGGGGCCGTAACAGCGGTGGACGAACTCCGTGAGCGCCCACTTGAGATGGGCGAGCGAGATCCCCTCGTCCACCCACAGCCCCTCGATCTGATGGAAGTAGGGGGAGTGGGAGGCGTCCGGCGTGTCGTTGCGGAAGACCCGTCCCGGGCACACCACCCGGACCGGCGGCGGGCCCGACTCCATCACCCGGACCTGGACCGGCGACGTGTGGGTCCGCAGCACCAGGTCATCGCTGACGTAGATCGTGTCCATCTCTTCACGCGCGGGGTGGCCGGCCGGGATGTTGAGGGCCTCGAAATTGTGCCACACCGTTTCGACCTCGGGACCCGACGCGACATCGAACCCCATGTCGCGGAAGGTCTCGAGCAGCTCCTCGGTGACGATGGTGAGGGGATGCCGCGTCCCGAACGGGCGGCGGCGACCGGGAAGCGTGACGTCGATCCGCTCGGCTTCGAGCCGCTCCGCCAGAGCGCCCCCCGCGAGCTCGCGGGCGCGCTCCCCCAGGACTGATTCGATGCCCTCCTTGACGCGGTTCACCAGCTCGCCGGCGGCCGGGCGCTCATCCGCCGGCAGGGCGCCGATGGACCGCGCCTCGAGGGTCAGCCGCCCCTTGCGGCCGAGCGTCCGGACACGGATCTCCTCGACCTCGTCGGGGCTGGTCGCCGCCCTCAGCTCACGCTCCACGTCGCGCTGGAGGGCCTCCAGCCGCTCGTGCAGCGAGCTGGTCATGGAAGGGACGCGGGCAGGACTCCGGGCCGGTCGTTCAAAGCCTGGCCTTGGCGGTCGCGGCCAGCTCCGCGAACCCCTCCGGATCGTTGACCGCGAGCTCGGCGAGGAGCTTGCGATCGATCTCGATCTCGGCCGTCTTCAAGCCGTACATGAACCGGGAGTACGACAGCCCGTGCTCGCGGGCGGCGGCGTTGATGCGTGTGATCCAGAGCTTGCGAAACTGCCGCTTGCGGTCGCGCCGGTCGCGATAGGCGAACTGGAGACCCCGCTCGAGGGTCTCGCGGGCGGGGATGTACAACCGGTGACGGCCGCCTCGGTAGCCGCGGGCCTGCTTGAGGATCTTCTTGCGGCGCCGGGTGCGCTGCACGTTGTTGGACGCGCGGGGCATGGTGACCTCCTAGGCGGAGAGAAGCCGCCGGATGCGGCCCTCGTCGACCGGGTGGACGTACGCGGTCTTGCGCAGATGGCGCTTCCGCTTGGTCGTCTTTTTCGTCAGGATGTGGCGCATGTAGCCGTGCTTGCGCTTGATGCGCCCGCCGGCGGTCTTCCGGAAGCGCTTCGCGGCGCCCCGGTTCGTCTTCATCTTCGGCATGGCTGTCTCCTACCGGCTCACTTCTTCACGTTGGCCTTCATGTTGGGCGCCAGGATGAGGAACATGTTCCGTCCCTCCAGACGCGCCGCCTGCTCGACCACCGCCAGATCCCCTATCTCCTCGATGACGTCGTCGAGGACCTCGCGGCCGTTCTCCGTATGGGCCATCTCGCGACCCCGGAACATGATCGTCACCTTGACCTTGTTGCGTTCCTCGAGGAAGCGCTTGATGTGACGCGTCTTGAACTCGAAGTCGTGCTCCTCGATGTTCGGACGCATCTTGATCTCCTTCATCTGCGTTACGTGCTGCTTGCGCCGCGCTTCCCGATCGGCCTTGGCCTGCTCGTACTTGTAGCGCCCATAGTCCATGATGCGGCAGACGGGCGGCCGGGCGGTGGGCGCCACCTCCACCAGATCGAGACCTCGTTCGCGGGCCGTCGCTTGCGCTTCTTCGATCGGTACCACGCCGACCTGCTCACCCTTGTCGTCGATCAGCCGGACCGGTGAAAAGCGGATCTGCTCGTTGACCCGCGGTTCGTTGTTGGCGATGCAAACCTCCTGGTTGGACGTCGAGGCCGCGCGGTCGCTCCGACCGCTCTGGCCGTGCGTGAAAAAGGCGAGTCCCCCGCCTGCCGCGGACGCCCGCCCCAAAAAGCGCCGCGCCGGCGTCTGCCCGAGGCAGCGTCGGCGTCGCGCCACGATACCCGCGGACAGCGCGTGGCGTCCGTCGGGCGAGAAGCCCGGGGCTTCTGCTTCCTCTGTCGAGAGCCGTCCCCGCGCAGGCGGACGGCAAGGGCAAAGATAACGTCCCGGTGTGGCCCGGGTCAACGCGACCGGATCGGTGTCCAGGCCGCACCTGCCGGCCCCCGGCGCGCGGGGATCGACCCGGGACCGGACCCGGTCAGCCGCGCTCGATGAGCTCGATCTCGATCCCGTCCGGATCGCGGATGAAGGCGATCCGGCTCCCCCCCTCGGTGACCCGGTAGGGTCCGCGGGAAAACTCCACGCCGTGCCCCCGCAGCTCTTCACGGGTGGCGTCGAGGTCCGCGACGCCGAACGCGAAATGGCCGAACTGGTTCCCCAGCTCGTAGTCGCGGCCGTCGTGGTTGAAGGTGAGCTCGAGCGGATGGTTCCCCGTCTCGTCGACGAGGAAGACGAGCGTGGCGTCGGCCTTCTCTAGCACCGCGCGCCGATCCTCCTTCAGTCCCAGCACCTGCGTGTAGAAACCGACCGCGCGGTCGAGATCCTTGACGCGGATCATCGTGTGCAGAAGCCGTGTCTTCATGTGATCCCTCGTCCGGGGGTTTCGGTTCAACGCGGCGCGGGCTCCCGGTGGCGGCCGCGCCGCTCGCGCCAGGCCCGTACCACGCGCGCCAGGTCGCCACCGGCCTCGACCTCGCGGTTCAGCGCGCGCATGCCGGCCTCGTCGAGCGATCCCTCCAGCCCCGCCAGGACCCCGCCCACCGCCGGGTGCCGCCCGAGCGTCTCCGAGCGCACCACCGGCGCCGCCTGGTACGGCGGAAAGTAGCGGCGGTCGTCGGCCAGCACTACGAGGTCCAGCGACTCGATGCGGCCGTCGGTCGAGTTGGCGACCGCGACGTCGATCCGGCGCTCCGCGAGAGCCCGGTACATGAGGCCGAGGTCGAGCTGGAGGATCCGGCCGAACTCGAATCCGTACGCCTTCGCGAGCCCCGGATACCCGTCCTCGCGCGCCATGAACTCGGGGCCGAAGCCGGCCCTCATCCGCGCCGCGACCGGGCCCAGGTCGGTGATCGTCGCGAGGTCGAGCGATTCGGCGTCGGCCCGCCGGACGACCAGCGCGAACGTGTTCTGGAAACCCAGCGGGGGCCCCCACTCCAGCCCCCACCGCTCCGCGTACGCGTCGGCGACCTCCCGGAACGCACGCTCCGGTTCCTGGATCGGAGGCCGCTTTAGGATCGCGGTCAGGGCCGTCCCCGTGTACTCGGGATAGAGATCGATCCCTCCGTTCACGATCGCGCTGTGACAGACGAACGTCCCCCCCAGGTGAAAGCGCCGCTCGACCGGGACCCCGCGCGCCTCGAGCTCCTGCGCGAGGATCTCTCCGAGGACGTCCTGCTCGGTGAAGTTTTTCGAGCCGATCACGACCGCGTCCGCCGGATGGCAGGCGAGGCCGAGAACGAGCAGGGCGG
Source organism: Gemmatimonadota bacterium (assembly GCA_035708865.1). Classification (GTDB taxonomy): domain Bacteria; phylum Gemmatimonadota; class Gemmatimonadetes; order JACCXV01; family JAHWKZ01; genus DASRVA01. The sequence goes on from DASTFF010000001.1 coordinate 55,065, forward strand.
GGAACGCGCGTCTCACGCCGGCCGCCGCTCGACGCGCCGGGTCGCGTGCCCGGCGGGAGTGACGCGGCGCTCGAGCAGCCCGAGCAGCGCGTCGGCGAAGAGCGCCAGCAGGGCCGCCGGCACCGCGCCCGCCAGGATCACCGTGTCGTTCACCATCGCCAGGCCCTGGAAGATGTACACGCCGAGCCCCCCCGCCCCGATCGCCGCGGCGATCGTCGCGATACCGACCGAGATCACCGTCGCCACGCGGACGCCGGACAGGATGACCGGCGCCGCCAGCGGGAGCTCGACCCGGCCCAGGAGCTGTCCGCCGGTCATCCCGAGCCCCAGGCCGGCCTCGCGAACGGCGGGATCCACGCCCCGGATCCCGGCATGCGTCCCGCGGACGACCGGCAGCAGCGCGTACAGCGTGAGCGCCACGATCGCGGTCCGGGCACCGACCCCGCCGATGAACGGGACCGGGATCAGGAAGCCGAACAGGGCCAGGCTGGGGATCGTCTGGAGGACGTTGGCGGTTCCCATCACCACCCGCTCCCACCGCTGCCAGCGGGTGGCGGCGATCCCCAGCGGCACGCCCACCGCGACCGCCACCCCAACCGCCAGCGCGACCATCGTGACGTGCTCGAGGGTCAGTCCCGCGGCCTGGCCGGCGTGGTCGCGCAGGTAGCGAAGAAGCTCACCCACCCGGACCTCCGCCCAGCGCCTCGACCAGCCCGCGGACTTCGGGGTGGCTCGAGGCCAGGAACTCCGCCGGCGGGGCGATCTCCGCCAGCCCGTCCTCGGTGAGCAGGCCGACCCGGCCGCCCAGCGCGAGCGCCTCGCGCAGGTCGTGGGTGACGAACAGGGCCGCCTTTTCCAGCCGTTGGACGAGCTGCCGGAACTCCTGCTGGAGATCGGCCCTCGTCAGGGGATCCAGGGCGCCGAACGGCTCGTCGAGGAGAAGCAGCGGCGGGTCGGCGGCGAGCGCCCGGGCCACCCCTACCCGCTGCCGCTGGCCGCCCGAGAGCTCGTGCGGGTAACGCCGGCCGAACTCGCCGGCCGGCAGCCCCACCAGCTCGAGGAGCTCGGCCGTCCGCTCATCGATCCGGATCCGCTCCCATCCCAGCAGGTCCGGCACCAGACCCACGTTGCCGGCCACCGTGAGGTGCGGGAACAGCCCGACCTCCTGGATCACGTAACCGGTCCGCCGTCGCAGCGCCACGGGGTCCCAGTCGGTCGTGGGGCGCCCGGCGACGCGGACTACTCCCGCTGCCGGATCGAGGAGCCGGTTCACCAGCTTGAGGAGGGTCGTCTTGCCGACCCCCGAGCGGCCCACGAGGACAACCGTCTCGTCGGTCCCGACGGCCAGCGTGAGGCCCGCGAACAGGACGCGCCCGTCGGGGAGCGAGAACGCCACTTGGTCGAACTCGACCGCCGGGGCCGCGGAGTCCGCCGACAACGAAGCGGGTGGGGGGTTCGCGTACGACGATGAGCCATGCTGAGCGATCCGTTAATATAGGGCCCCATGGCGGGCACCACCCGACCGGTCGCCCTCCCGGCGGCCGACCTTCGAGCCCCCGCCTTCGTCGAACGTGCCGGCGAGGGCTGGGTGGTGTTCGTCGATGCGACGCCCACCACCGCCGAGGCATTCGCCCACTCCGTCGCGCGCGGGCTCTCGGACCATCCCCGATGGCTTCATTGCAGGTATCTCTACGACGAAACCGGGGGCGAGCTGTTCGGGCGGATCACCGAGCAGCCCGAATACTACCTGACACGGGCGGAGACCGAGATCCTCGCGCGCCAGTCGGACGCGATCCGCGCGGCCGCGGGACCGGTGCCCCTCGTCGAGCTGGGCGCCGGCATGGCGATCAAGACCCGCCATCTGCTCGCGGCGTGGGACCGGGCCGGTGGGCCGGTCGAGTACGTCCCCGTGGACATCGACGCGTCCGTACTTACCGCGGCCGCCCAACGGCTGGCGGAGGAGTTTCCGGGGATCACGATCACCGGCCTAGCGACCTCGTACGAGCGCGGCCTGGACCTGATCGAAGGGCGCTCCCCGCTGTGTCTCGTCTTTCTGGGCTCGACGATCGGCAACTTCAATCCCGAGGAGACCGACGCCTTCCTGACCCGGCTCCGGGATGCCCTTTCGCCCGGGGACCGGCTGCTGCTGGGCGTCGACCTGGTCAAGCCGGTCGAGGAACTCGAGGCCGCCTACAACGATGCCGCCGGCGTGAGCCGCGAGTTCACCCGCAACCTCTTCCAGCGGATGAACCGGGACCTGGGCACCGCGATCCCGCTGGAAGCGATCGACCACGTCGCTTACTGGAACGACCGCCTCGAGCGGATCGAGATCTACGCCCAGGCACGGCGCGCCGTGAACGTAGAGCTGGCCTCGATCCAGCGGCGTTTTCGCATCGCGGCCGGCGAGATGGTCCTCACCGAGATCAGTCGCAAGTATCGGCTCGACGGCGTCGAGTCGGACTTCGCGCGGTTCGGTTTCAAGCTGGAACAGTCGTTCACCGACTCCGGCAGCCGGTTCGGTCTGCTCCTCTTCCGGCTCATCGATCCCGGCGCACGGCCGGACCAGGTGACCCGTCTGGCGGCAACGCTGCAGCGGGTACGCCGCCGTACGCTCGAGCTGATCGACGCGCTCGACGACGAGCGGCTCCGGCGGCAGGAGCTTTCGATCCTGAGCCCGATCGCGTGGGACCTCGGCCACATCGCCGAGTTCGAGGAGCTGTGGCTCGTGGATACGATCGACGCGCTGCTGACCGGCGGCGATCCATCCCGACTGTCTCCCGAATACGACGCCATCCGGACACCGCGGAGCGAGCGTGGCCATCTCCCGTTTCCCGCGCGGGGGGAGATCCTGGAGCGGCTCGAGCGCGTCCGGAAGGAGGCCCTGCGCCGGCTGCGCGCCATCGATCTGGCGGGCCATCCGCTCCTCGAACACGGGTTCGTCTACCACCTCCTGGCACAGCACGAGGCGCAGCACCAGGAGACGTTCCTGCAGGCGATCGCGCGGATGGCGGACCTGGCCTACGAGCCCGCTTTCCGCGAGCCCACCCCGCGCCCCTCGCTCCCGCCCGATACCGACATGGTCCTCGTCGGCGAGGGTCCGTTTCCGGTCGGCGCCGCGCGCATCGCGGAGGCCTACGACAACGAGCGGCCGGTGACCCGGGTCGACGTGGACGCCTTCTGGATCGACGCCGCCCCGGTCACCAACGGCGTCTACCTCGCGTTCATGGAGGCCGGTGGCTACGAGCGCCGCGACGCGTGGAGCGACGAGGGATGGGCGTGGCGGGAGAAACACGCCGTCCGGTACCCGCTCGGCTGGCGGCGGGACGAGGGCGGCTGGGTCGACGTCCAGTTCGGCCACGTCGAGCCGCTCGTCCCCGCGCGGCCGGTCCAGCACGTCTCGTGGTACGAGGCCGACGCCTGCGCGCGCTGGCTGGGCAAGCGGCTCCCGACCGAGATCGAGTGGGAGAAGGCCGCGGCCTGGGATCCCGAGGTCCGGGTCCCGCGGCGCTACCCGTGGGGAGACGCCCAGCCCGACGCGCGCTGCGCCAACCTGGACGCCCGCACGTTCGCGCCGGCTCCCGTAGGTGCGTATCCGCGCGGCCGATCCTTCTACGGCTGCCATCAGATGCTGGGCGATGTCTGGGAGTGGACGGCGAGCGAGTTCCTTCCCTATCCCGGCTTCGAGGCGTTCCCCTACCCGGAGTACTCGGAGGCCCACTTCGGCAAGGGGTACCGGGTGCTGCGCGGCGGCTCGTGGGCGACCGCCGCGATCGTGGCGCGCAACTCGTTCCGTAACTGGGACCTTCCCGAGCGCCGCCAGATCTTTGCCGGGTTCCGCTGCGCCCGGGACGCGTGAGGTGAGCGGGCCGGCCGGGCCGGGCGACCTGGCGCGGCGGCTGGCCCGCCTGCCACTGGAGATCGAGAGCCATTCGGTCGAGCTGGGCTCCGTCCCGCTGGCCGGCTACTACGACGGCGCCGAGCGCCCGACCGGGGTGGTCGGGATGGCCGGCCGGGGCCACGTCGGCCGCGGGGAAAACGTCGACTGGACACCGGCCGGGCAGGAGCGGTTCGCGGCCGTCTGCCGGGAGGTGGTCCAGGACGCCCTCCCGGCGGGGCCGACCACGCTGGGGGCGGTCGGTGCGGCGCTCACCCGCTCGCGTGCCCATCCCCACCACCGGGCGGCCCTCGAGGCGGCGGCCCTCGATCTCGCGCTCCGGCTGGCCGGTCTCGACCTCTTCCAGCTGAGCGGTCGGCAGCCCCGGGCGGTCCGCACCTGCCGCTCGATCGGCCGGGAGGAGATCGCCCGGGCGGGACCCCTGACCGCGGTCCTGGCCCTTCTCGCCCGCGAGCCGGACGCCCGGGTCAAGATCGACGGCCCCGCCGGTGGATGGCCCGAGGACCTGTGGAGACGGCTGGCCGGGACGGGGCGGGTGGTCGTCGTCGACTTCAAGCGCGAGGGGACGGCCGAGCAGGTCGCGCTCGCCCACCGCTTCCTGCCCGGCGCCTGGATCGAGGACCCGCCCGCCGACCTCCTCGGACAGGCGGGGGCCGGGTCCTGGCTCTCACGCCTCGCGCTGGACGGGTACGTGGCGGCGGCTTCCGACCTCGACGCGCCGCCGGCCCCGCCGGCCGCCGTCAACGTGAAGCCCGCCCGGGTCGGGGGTCCCTGCGAGGCGCTGGCGATCCTCGAGCGGTGCCGGAGCTCGGGTTGGAGCGCCTACTTCGGCGGGATGTTCGAGGTCGACGTGGGCCGGCGGCAAGCGCAGGTCTTGGCTTCGCTGTTCACGGCCGGGGCGTGGAACGATCTGGCCCCGCTCACCGGGCCGTCCGGCCAGGACGGCGTTCCGGCCGGGGGGCCGGGGTTCGGCTGAGCGGGTCCAGTGGTTTCGCCGCTCACCCGCGGCGCGCGAGGATCGCGGCCGCCGCCAGGCGTCCGGAGACGCCGGTGACCGCGCCCGCCGGGTGGGTGCCCGGGCCGCACAGGTAGAGCCCTTCGATGGGGGTCCCATACCGGCCCCAGCCGGGCACCGGGCGCATGAAGAGGAGCTGGTCGAGCGCCAGCTCCCCGTGGTGGGGATCCCCGCGGGTCAGTCGGTAGCGCGTCTCGAGGTCGGCCGGCGTCAGGACCCGCCTTTCGAGGATCGCCCCGGGGAGGTTGGGGGCGTGCTCGGCGAGTAGCTCGACCACGCGGTCCCCCATCGCGCCGGCCAGATCGGGCTCGGGAGCCGGGTGGTCTCCGAGCGGGACGAAACGTGCGTCGATCGACATCACGTGCCGACCGGAAGGGGCCACCGAGGGGTCGGCGAGCGACGGGATACGCGCCTCCAGTACGGGGCGCCCCGACATCCGTCCGTGCTTGGCGTCATCGTACGCCCGCTCCACCGCATCCAGCTCCGGCGCGATCACCAGCGACCCCTGCGGTTCCACGTCGAGGCCTTCGAACCGCGGCGCCTCGGCCAGCGCCAGGTGGACTCGGACATAGCCGCCGCGGAAGCGGATCTGCCGGACCGCGTGGACGAAGTCGGGATCCAGGTGCCGGGCGCCCGTGAGGTCGAGAAAGGTGCGCGCGGGGTCCGCTCCCGACAGGACCCATCCGGCCGCGATCACCTCTCCGCCGTCCAGCGACACGCCGACCGCGCGACCCTCCTCGACCTCGATCGCGGCCACCTCCGCCCCGCACCGGACCTGGACCCCGCGCTCCTTCGCAGCCGCCGTCAGCGCCGCCGCGAGCGCGCCCACTCCCCCCCGCACCACGGTGCGCGGGCCGAACGTCCCGGCCGGGCTTCCGACCTGGCGGTGGAGGAGCGCCAGCGACGTGCCCGGCGAGCGCGGGCCCTGGAAGACCCCGCGCACCGACAGCGCTCCCAGCGCGCCCTTCAGTAGATCGTTTTCGAAGCAGTCGTCGAGGAGATCGTAGGCGGGAAGCGGAAGCACGCGGAGCAGCTCGATCATCCGTGACCGTCCGAGCGAGCGGATCCGGCGGCCGACGCCGAAATACGGAAGCATCTCGCGGAGCGGCCCCGCCGGCCGGGCGGGGGGCCGCATCGCGACCGCCTCGAGGATACCCGAGAACGAAGCGATCCGGCCGGCGAACCCCATCCACCGCTCGGCGTCGCGGGGCGAACGTCTGGCGATCGAGGCGCGCGTCGCTTGCGGGTCGCGCCACAGGACCAGGGGCTCCCCGCCCGCCGCCGGGGCGGCGAGAACGGGATCGGGTCGTAGCTCGGCCAGGCCGTGCCTGGCGAGCCCCAGCCCGTTGACGATCGCCGGAGGCAGGTGGCCGGCGTCCGGGTGGACGGGGTCGATGCGGAAGCCGGGCAGGATCTCCTCGGAGGCGGCCTGCCCGCCCGGGACCTCGCCCGGCTCGAGCACCGTCACGCCCAGTCCCGCCTGCGCCAGCTCGAGGGCCGCGACCAGCTCCTCGATGCCGGATCCGATCACGACCACGTCCCGCCGGCCCCCGCTCACCACCTCCCGCCCCCCTGCGCGAGGACGGCGCGCGCCGCCAGGTGGCCGCTCGCGCCCATGACCCCACCACCCGGGTGCGTCCCCGAGCCGCACTGGTAGTAGCCGCGAATGGGAGTCGTGTGGCCGGCCCACGCCGGAGCCGGCCTCAGGAAGAAGAGCTGGCTCAGCGCCAGCTCGCCCTGGAAGATGTTCCCCTCCGAGAGCCCCGTTACGGTCTCGATGTCGGCCGGCGTGATCACCTGGCGATGGAGGATGGCGGAGCGGACGTTGGGCGCGTACTCGGCCAGAGTGTCGATCACCGCGTCGCCGAACGCCTCGCGGCTCCGGTCGTCCCAACCCCCGTTCCGGTGATACGGAGCGTATTGGACGAAGATCGACATGACGTGCTTCCCCGGCGGCGCCATGCCGGGATCGATGAGCGACGGGATCACGATGTCGAGGAAGGGACGGCGGGAGAACTCGCCGTACTTGGCGTCGTCGTAGGCGCGCTCGAGGTAGTCCACCCCGGGCGCGATTGCGATCGCCCCCCGCAGGTGGGGCCCGTCGCCGGGAAGCGCCGTGAAGTCGGGCGGCTCGGACAGCGCCAGGTTGACCTTGCCCGACGAACCGCGGAAGCGGAACCGCCGGACGGCCTCCACGAGCTCGTCGGGGAGCTCCGCCGGCTCGACCAGCTCGAGGAACGTGCGCCGCGGATCGAGACCCGAGATCACGGCCCGCGCGCGGATCTCCTCCCCATCGTCCAGGACCACTCCCGCCGCCCGTCCGTTCTCGACGAGGACCTGCCGGACAGGGGCGTCGGTCCGGATCTCGGCCCCGAAGCTCCGCGCCGCTGAAGCGATGGCATCGCTGACCGCGCCGGTCCCGCCACGGGCGAACCCCCAGGCCCGGAACACCCCGTCGATCTCCCCCATGTAGTGATGGAGGAGGACGTAGGCCGTTCCCGGCGAGCGGGGTCCGAGGAAGGTCCCGATGATGCCGCTCGCCGACTTGGCCGCCTTGAGAGGCTCGCTCTCGAACCATTCCGCCAGGTAATCCGCCGAACTCATCGTCATGAGCTTGACGAGCGCGTGGAGGTCCCGCTCGCCGAGGCCGCGGAAATGCCGTGCCAGCCGGCCCATCGCCAGGAGATCCCGCGGCCGCCATGAGGCGGGGTCGGGTGGCGAGACGCTCAGCAGCGGCTTGACCGCCATCGCCATCCGCTGCATGAGCCGGCCGAACTCCAGGTACGCGTCGGCGTCGCGCGGAGAATGGCGGTACAGCTCGCGCCGCGTCGCGTCGGGGTCGGCCCACGTCGCCAGATAGTCGCCGTCCGGGAGTGGGTTGAACGTGCTCTCGAGCGGAACGATGTGAAGACCGTGGCCGGGCAAATCGAGGTCGCGGATAATCTCCGGCCGGAGCAGGCTCACGACGTACGAGAAGACCGAGAAGCGGAAGCCCGGGAACACCTCCTCGGTGACCGCCGCTCCCCCCACCACCGGACGGCGCTCGAGGACCAGGACCCGGCGGCCGGCACGGGCGAGATACGCCGCGCAGACGAGGCCGTTGTGGCCCCCGCCCACCACCACGTCGTCCCAAACCGCGGCGGGCGACGTCACGCGCGCTTGCGCCCGGGTTCGAAGAACGGCGTCTCGACGACGGTCGCACGGGCCCTCTTCCGGCGATGCTCGATCGTCATCTCGAGCGCGACGTCCGTTCCAGGCTCGGCATGCGAGGCCGGGACGTGACTCAAGGCGATGTACTTCTTGAGGAGCGGCGACCAGCAGCCGCTGGTCGCGTACCCCACCTGCTCGCCCCCGTCGTAGACCGGCGTGCTCGTCCGCCAGGCGGTGGTCGGGAGCTGGGGCGGGAGCCCGACCTCGGAGAACAGCGCCTCCAGCGAGTCCCACTCCACGATCAGGCCGCGCAAGGCCCACGTCGAGCCGCGCTCGCGCTCCGCCTCGAGCGCCGCCTGGCCGACGAAGCGCGATTTCGCGCGGGCCACCGTCCACCCCAGGCCGAGCTCGAAGGGGGACGACTTCTGGGTTTCGATGAGGGCCCGCCGCGCCGAGACATAGTCGACGTCGATCAGCAGCAGCCCGGCCTCGATCCGCGCGACGTCCATCGCCAGAAGGCCGGTCGGCAGCAGGCCCGCGGGCGCGCCGGCCGCGACGAGGAGGTCCCACAGCGCCTCGGCCCGTCCATTGGCGACCCAGATCTCGTACCCCAGGTCACCGGTGTAGCCGGTGCGCGTCACGGTGACCGGGATCCCTCCCAGACACGCCTCCGCGGCGCGGAAGAAGCGCAGCCCCGTCAGGTCGGTGTCGGCGACACCCGTCAGGATCTCGCGGGCCGCCGGCCCCTGGAGGGACAGGGCGGCCGTCGCGGCGGTCTCGTCCTCGATCGCGACGTTCATCCCGACCGCGTTCTGGTGGAGCCAGCGCAGGTTGGGGTGGGCGGACGTCATGCGGAACCGGTCCTCCTCGAGCCGCGCCACCGTTCCGTCGTCGATCACCTTCCCCTCGGGGTCGCACCACGGCGTGTACAGGACCTGCCCCACCGCGCAGCGGGCCACGTCCCGGGTCACGATCCGGTCCAGGAGCGCGGCCGCGTCCGGCCCCCGGATCCGGTACTTGAACAGCGGGGTCACGTCGATCAGCGCGGCGGTGCCACGGATGGCCGCATACTCCAGATCGTGGACCAGGTCGTATGAGGACGCCACCACGTAGCCGGCCCAGCGGCGCCAGGCATGGCCGCGCACGAGCGCCGCAGTGCGGGAATGGAAGGGAGTGGTCCTCAGCCCGTGGATGGTCATCCTTCGCCCCGCCGTCCCGGCGGATCACCCAGGCGGGGGCGGAGAGGCCTCCTGGACCAGCCGGTCCACGAGGTGGTCGAGGTCCATCGTCCCGAGCTCACCCTCAGCGTGGGAGCGGACGCTCACCTTCCCGGTTCCCACCTCGCGCTCCCCCACGACGAGCATGTACGGGATCTTGTGAACCTCGGCATCGCGGATCTTGTAGCCGACCCCCTCCCGCCGCGCGTCCACGTGCGGCCGCAGGCCCTTCCGGCGGAGGTGCTCGGCGACGGTCTCGGCATACTCGATGAACACGTCGCTCACCGGGACGATCCGCACCTGCTCGGGCGCGAGCCAGGTCGGAAAGGCGCCGCCGTAGTGCTCGATCAGGATCCCCATGAAGCGCTCGATCGAGCCCAGGATGGCACGATGGATGACGACCGGCCGCGCCTCGTCCCCCTCGGTGGCGGTGTAGACCAGATCGAACCGCTCTGGCAGGTTGAAGTCGCACTGGATTGTCGAGAGCTGCCACCTCCGCCGCAGGACGTCGGTCACCTGGAAGTCGATCTTGGGGCCGTAGAAGGCGCCTTCGCCGGTCGCCTGGCGGTACTCGAGCCCGTTGGCCTCGAGCGCCTTCCTGAGCGCCGCCTCCGCCTTGTCCCACACCTCCTCCGACCCAAGCCGGCTCTCCGGCCTGAGCGAAAGATCGATGGCGATCTCGAACCCGAACACGTCCTCCATGACGTACCGTACCAGGCCGATGAGAGACGTCACCTCGTCCTGGATCTGGTCCGGCGTGCAGTAGATGTGGGCGTCGTCCTGCACGAAGGTCCGGACCCTGAAAAGACCGGTTACGACGCCCGATTTCTCGAACCGGTGGAGGCGCCCGAAGTCGGCGTAACGGAGCGGCAGGTCACGGTAGGATCGCTTCTGGGACGCGTACACGTAGACCGACGCAGGGCAGTTCATGGGCTTGACGGTCATCTCCCTCTCGTCGGCGGCCGTGAAGAACATGTTCTCCTTGTAGTGCTCGTAATGTCCGGAGCGGTGCCACAGCTCGACATCGAAGATCTGCGGGGTCACGATCTCGTCGTGCGGCCACCCATCCTCGTGAAGGTCGCGCATGAACCGCTGCAGGCGGTTGTAGATCCACGCCCCCTTGGGGTGGAAGTACGGGCTGGCGGGCGCATTGGGATGGAACGAGAACAGGTCCAGCTCCCTCCCCAGCTTCCGGTGGTCGCGCTTGCGCGCCTCCTCGATCCGCGCGAGGTGCTCCGCGAGCTCCTTCCGGGAGAAGAACGCGGTCCCGTAGATCCGCGTCAGCATCTTGTTGTGCTCGTCGCCCCGCCAGTAGGCGCCGGCGGTCGAGAGCAGCTTGAAGGTTCCGAGACGGCCGGTCGAGGGGACGTGCGGCCCGCGGCAGAGGTCGAGCCACTCCCCCTGCCGGTACAGGGTCAGCGTCTCGCCTTGGGGGATCGCCTCCACGATCTCGACCTTGTAGGACTCGTCCAGCTTCCGGAAGAGCTCCACGGCGGCGTCCCGGGAGACTTCCTCGCGCTCGATCGGCAGGTCCTCGGCGACGATCTTCTGCATCTCGGCCTCGATGGCCTCGAAGTCGTCCGGCGTGAACGGGCTCTGCCGGTCGAAGTCGTAGAAGAAGCCGTCCTCGATAACCGGGCCGATCGTGACCTTGGTCACGGGCCACAGCCGCTGGACGGCCTGCGCCATGAGATGGGCGGTCGAATGCCGGTACACTTCGAGCGCGAGCGCGTCACGCTCGGTCAGGATGCGGAGCGTGGCGTCGCCCTCCAGCGGCCGGCTCAGGTCCCAGGGGCGGCCGTCCACCTCGGCCACCAGCGCCGCCCGGGCGAGCCCGGCACCGATCCGGCCGGCCACATCGGCCGGCGTCGACCCGACCGGCATCTCGAGCACCGAGGCGTCGGGGAGGGTCACGCGGATGATTTGTGAAGCGGACATGGGCGAGGGCAAGCTATCCGGGCCGTCCGGGCGCGGCAAAAGAATCGCCGCCGCTACAGGGCGCCGTACCGCCGCAGCGTCTTCTCGGTAACGACATAGACGAAGGCCGGCTCCGGAGCGCCCCCGGAGCCGGCCTCGCCGGCGACCGCGCGGGCCTTGATCCGCACGTAGAGCCCTTCGTGGACCCCCTCGTAAGCGTCCAGCCGCGCATAGTCCTCGCCGGTCAACCGGCGGTAGAGATTCCCTTCCACGACGTCCCCGGGGGCGCCGAAGACGGTCGGAAAGGCGAGGCCTTCCAGTCGCAGGAGCTCGAAGTCGAGGAGCCGGGCGGCCTCAGCCTCGACAGGCTTCTCCAGGAGCCGGGCCGCGAACTCGGTGTCCAGGAGGGTCCCGTAGACGAACAGAGGCAGGGCGGGCGGGGGACCGAGCGTCTTCGTCAGCGGCTCCCGGGGCCGCGCCAGCCCCAGCGCCCGAGATCCACGGTCCCGTCCGGCCGGAACACCACTCCCTCCTCCTCCAGGAGCGCGCGCTGGAGCGCGGCCGGCACACCCACCTTCCAGATCGAGATCCCGCCCCGGTGGTTGACGACCCGCTGCCAGGGGACGTCGGACTCGTCCGGCAGGGCGTGCAGGGCCCAGCCCACCGTGCGCGCAGCGCGTGGCTTGCCACACAGGGCGGCGACGTGGCCGTAGGTGGTCACCTTACCGGCCGGAATCCTGCGCACCATGGCGTGGACCACCCCGAAGAAGCCCCCCGGCCGCCCGCTCACCACGGCAGCGCGCTCCTGGCGACGAACCACACGTTGGCCGGCCGCTCGGCCAGCCGGCGCATGTACCACGGGAACCACGCGTCTCCGTAGCTGATCAGGACCCGCGTCCGGCATCCGGCGGCGGCCAGCCGGCGCTGGTGCTCGGCCCGGATGCCGTACAGCATCTGGAACTCGAGGTCGCCGTCCTCGATCCCCTGCTCGAGGGCCTGCCGCCGGATCCACGCGACGAGCCCCAGGTCGTGGGTCGCGAACGCGGCGCGCACCCCCCCCTGGCGCTGGGCGTCCAGCAGGATTTCCGCCAGGAGCATGTAGCGCTCGTCCACGTCCCTTTTTCGCGGGTAGGCCACATCCCCCGGTTCGCTGTACGCCCCCTTCACGAGCCGGATGCCCGGGGCCAGCGGGAGGAGCGCAGCCAGGTCTTCGGCCGTCCGGTAGAGGTAGGCCTGCAGGCAGACGCCCACGTTGGTGTGACGCGCGCGGAGCGCACGGTAGAGGCGCAGGGTGGGCTCCACGTACGGGCTCGCCTCCATGTCGATCCAGAGCCACCGGTCGAGGGCCCCGCTCCGGGTGGCCAGCCGTTCCAGATGGCCGAGCGTCCGGTCCGCGTCCAGGTCCAGCCCGAGCTGGCTCGGCTTGACCGAGATCTCGGCGTCGAGCCCGCGGCGACCGATCTCGTCCAGCACGCCGGCGTAGTGGTCGGCGACGGCGCCGGCCTGGGCCGGCTCGGTGATGTTCTCGCCGAGCTGGGTCAGCACCGTGCTCAGCCCGTGCGGCTCCAGGTCGCGCGCCGCGTCCAGCGCGTCCTCGGCGCGCTCGCCGGGCATGAACCGGCGGACCGCGCGGCGGGCGAACGGCAGCCGCGGGAAGCTCTCCTTGAGCCGCGCGCTCTGCGAGGCGCGCAGGAGGAGCCGGCGTGTCAGGCTCATCCTCGACACACGGCGGTCAGGTTCCGGTTCTCATTTGTGATAGGGCTCGCCACGGAGGATCGTGAACGCCCGGTAGATCTGCTCGGCCAGGACGACCTGGGCCAGCTCGTGAGAGAGGGTCTGGCGGCCGAGCGACACCCGCCGGTCGGCCTGCGCCACCGCGGCCGCCGACATCCCGCCCGCTCCGCCGACCAGGAACACGACCCGTCCCGCACCTTCCTGCTGCCAGGCCGAGAGCATGGCCGCCCACTCCTCGGAGGTCAGGCTGTCGCCGCCGGGCGCGAGCGCCACCCGTCGGGTGCCCGGCCGGTCGCCGGCCGCCGCCAGCAGCCGCTCGCTCTCCTCGTCCACCGCCCGGGCGCCGGCGCCACGCGCCGGCCGGACCTCGCGGCGGGCGACCTTGCAATAATGCGCGATCCGTTCGAGGTACTCCCGCATGGCGGCCCGGGCCCAAGGCGCCCGCAGCCGGTCCACGGCGACGATCTCGACGCGCACGTCCTTACCGGTCGCCGGCCCGCCGGCCCTTCACGCCGGAGCAGGCGCCCTGCCGAGGCCTGTGCCGTCCTGAGATGAGATGCTGGAAGTGGTGGAGCTGATCGGGATCGAACCGACGACCTCCTGAGTGCGATTCAGGCGCTCTCCCAGCTGAGCTACAGCCCCACTCTATTGTGCTGCAATAGCTTACGAGGTTACCGCTTGCGCCACCGCTCGATCAAGGGCGCCAAAAGTGCGCGCCGGGCGAGGCGTTCCTCATGGCGGAGAAGATAACACCCCCCGCCCCGTTCAGCGACGCAGCGCGGGAAGCCCCCTGGCGATGATCCCTGGCCGCTGGCGGGGCTTCCCGTCGCCGGTCCCGACGGAGAGGGACCCGAGGTTCAGGCTCCGGACAGATAGTCCGGATCGATTTCCTCCAGCATGCGCTGGATTCCGTTCCACGCCGCCTCGACCCGCCGGGTGAGACGGACGTTCCGCATGTTCTCATCCACGCGACGGCCCGCATCCACCAACGCCTCGCTGGCCTGGGCCGCTCCCGACGCGTTTCCGGAGACGCGGACCATCTGCTCGTAGACCGAGGCGTTGTCAGCGAAGGCCGAGATCGCGAAATAGAGCGCCAACTCCCCCTGGGCGTAAAAGCGGCCCGCGTCGAGACGCTGGCTGGGGGAGATTCCGATCTGATCCCGGTAACGGGCCAAGACCAGCTGGGCATTTCTCCGCAGAAGCGCGGCCTCGTTCGGGCTAAGTCCCGCATGAAGCTCGACATTCAGGCCGAGCTCTGCGGCCGTCCGACCGTCCAGGTTACCGGTGGCCAGGATGCCGTTGTCTATCTGGAACTCGAGGAGCGCCCGTTGCGTCTCGGCACCCAACTGCCCATCCAGCGGACCGCGATAGTAGTCCCGGCGACCAAGCTCCTGTTGGGCGGCGCGAATCATCTCGGGGCTTGTGAAGATCACAAACGCGTCGGGGCCCGCGGTTTGCCGAGGCCCCTGGACGAGAAGAGCCAACCCTCTCTCGAGTTGGACCGCTAGCGTGGTGCCGGACGGGAGTTGGACGTCCGCGCCTTCGGAGAGCAGGCTCCCCAGCGCACCGAGGAGGCTACCTACCGGATCATTGGGGTTCTGGACTCCCCCGATCGCCGCTCCCACGCCACTTCGCCCCCCGACCAGAACGACCTGACTATCCGCGCGCGAATCGATCTGTCGCCGCTCGGCGGGATCGGTGCTCGTCAGCCGACCGTCGATCGCGATGGTCGCCCCGTCGCGAAGCTGCAGTTCCTCGAAGCTCACACCGAGGATCCCCGACTGCCGATCGTCGGCGGGGCGTACTGCGGTCACTATCCCTGTGACGCGGCTCCCCGCGGGGATCACGGTGAATCCCTCGACGAGGACGGAATCGGTGACCGTGGTTTGGAACGTGGTTCCCTCGCGGACCGACGCGGAGCTCAGCGGCGTCTGCGTCCGCACGGTGAAGACCGTGCCTTCGGGTAGGATCACCCTCTGCTGGGCAGCCGCCGATTCATGGAAAAGGATGGAGGAAAGCAGGCTCACGCCAATCAGCCAGGTCGAGAAGATTCGGGGTCGATGCATTTTCCTCACCTCCTGAGACCTTCGCTTGCGACCCAAAGAAAGCCTACCGCGTCCGGCGTGACGATGCGGTCATATTCTTGACAGAGCCTCAGGCGTAGATCCCCCGCAGCCGGTGGACGAAGGCGACCCGGTCGATCGCCACCATGTAGGATGCCGTCCGCATGTTCACGCCGTGCGACTCGGTGAAGGCGTAAACGTCGCGGAACGAGTTCCACATGATCTTCTGCAGCCGCTTCTCCACCCGCTCCCGGCTCCAGTAGTATCCCTCCCGGTTCTGGACCCACTCGAAGTAGCTGACCGTGACCCCGCCCGCGTTGGCCAGGATGTCGGGGATCACGAACACCCCCTTGTCGTCCAGGATCGCGTCGGCGGGTGCGGTCGTCGGGCCGTTCGCCCCCTCGCACACGATCCGGGCCTGGATGCGGTCGGCGTTGGCGCGGGTGATCTGGTTCTCGACGGCGGCCGGGATCAGCACGTCGCAGGGGAGCTCGAGCAGCTCGGCCCCGGAGATCTCGTCGGCTCCCTCGAACCCCTCCAGCCAGCCGTTCCGGGCGGTATGCGCCAGCGCGGCCTCGACGTCGATGCCGGCCGGATCGACCCACGCCGAGGTGTGATCGGAGATCCCGACGATCTTCATCCCCCGCCCGGCGCAGAGCCGGGCCGCCACCGAGCCGACGTTACCGAACCCCTGGACCACGACGCGTGCCCCGTCGATCGGGATCCGCAGCCGCTTGAGCGCCTCCAGGGTGACCAGCATACAGCCCCGGCCGGTCGCCTCCCGGCGGCCCAGCGATCCACCCATCTCGATCGGCTTTCCCGTCACCACCGCGGTCACCGTGTGGCGGACGTGCTGGCTGTAGGTGTCCATGATCCACGCCATCACCTGTTCGTTGGTGTTGACGTCGGGGGCGGGGACGTCGGTGTCGGGGCCGAGCAGGCTCATGATCTCCGCCGTGTAGCGCCGCGTGAGGTGTTCGAGCTCTCGCTTGGAGAGCCGGCGCGGATCGCAGGTGACGCCGCCCTTGGCCCCGCCGAAAGGTATGTTGACGACCGCGCACTTCCAGGTCATCCAGGCCGCCAGCGCCTTCACCTCCTCGAGCGTGACGTCGGGAGCGAACCGGATCCCGCCCTTGGCCGGACCCCGCGCGGTGTTGTGGTGGACGCGGTACCCGGTGAACACCTCGACGTCGCTGCTGTCGCGCTGCACCGGTATCGAGACGATGAGCTGTCTCTCCGGATGGCGGAGGATCGTGTACAGCCCGGCGTCGAGCTCGAGGAGCTCGGCCGCCCGGTCGAAGCGGGACATCATGGCCTCGAACGGATTGTGCTCGTCCCTCACCTTGGGCTCGGCCAGGGCCACGCTCGTTTACGCTCCCTCCAGGGAATGCTCCCGGGGCACCAGGACGGTGTCCCCACGTTGGGCGGGGTCGGGTTCGGGATGCGAGAGCGAGAAATGTAAGCCCCGGCTCTCGCGGCGCAACGTGGCCGAGGCCACGATGAGGCGCCCGACCAGGTGCAGGTTGGCGGCCTCGGCTGCCGCCGGATCGACGGGCTGGACGGGGACCTGGGGGGCGAGCTCTTCGAGGCGGGTCCGCGCCTCCCCCAGGCCGGCGTCGCTCCGCACGATCCCGGCCCCCGCCCAGAGGATGTCCCGGACCCGCTGGCGCAAGGCCTCCGGGTCCCCGCCGCGACGCGGGCGGCGGACCGGGGGCAGCGGGGCCTCGGGGCGCGGCTCCTCGAGGGCCCGGCCGGTCGCCGCCGCGGCGCGGTCGGCGAACACGACCGCCTCGAGCAGTGAGTTGCTGGCCAGCCGGTTGGCTCCGTGGACGCCGGTGCAGGCCACCTCGCCGGCCGCCAGGAGTCCCGGCAGGCGGGTCTGCGCCTCGAGGTCGGTCAGGACGCCGCCGCAGGCGTAGTGGGCCGCCGGGACGACCGGCAGCCATTCTCCGGGCGGCTCGAACCCACGCTCCCGGCAGGTCTGGAGAATGTTGGGAAACCGCTCGGCGAACCGCTCCGCAGGGATCGGCCCTGCGTCCAGCCAGACGTGGGGCCGGCCGCTCTCGCGCATCCGGGCGTCGATCGCCCGCGCCACGACGTCCCTTGCCGCGAGATCGCCGTTTTCTCCCTCCATGACCGGCCGGCCCTCGTGATCGCGCAGGACCGCCCCCTCGCCGCGGACCGCCTCGCTGATCAGAAACGGTCTCTCCCCAACAGGATACAGCGCTGTCGGGTGAAACTGGATGAACTCCATGTTGGCCACCGACGCCCCCGCGCGCCAGGCCATAGCCAGGCCGTCTCCGGTGGCGATCGCCGGGTTCGTCGTGTAGCGGTACGCCTGGCCGCAGCCGCCGGTGGCCAGCAGCGTCACAGCGGCCCGGACGGCCAGCAGCTCACCGCTGTAGCGGTCGACGACGAGCGCCCCGACGCAGCGCCTCCCATCCTCCTCTTCCACCGTCCACAGATCGAGCGCGAACCAGTGCTCGTGGATCTCGACCCCCGCCCGCGCGGCGGCGGCCAGCAGCCCGTGCTCGATGGCACGGCCGGTCAGGTCGTCGGCGCGTACGATGCGCCGGGCCGAGTGTCCCCCTTCCCGCGCCAGCGACAGCCGGTCCTGCTCCTGGAAGGTGAACGCCACGCCGTAGTCCATCAGCTCCCTGACGCGCGCCGGCCCGCTCTCGACCAGCAACCGCACGGCGTCCTCGTGGCACAGCCCGGCCCCTGCCGCCAGCGTGTCCTCGACATGCGCGGCGAACGAGTCCGCCGGGTCCATGACGGCGGCGATCCCGCCTTGCGCGTAGTTCGTGTTCGCTTCGGAGTCTTCCTTCTTTGTGAGGACGAGGACCCGGCCGTGCGCGGCGGCCTTGATGGCATAGGAAAGCCCGGCGATCCCGCTGCCGAGGACCAGCACGTCGGTCTCGCGGACGTCCGCGGAAGGCCCCCGTTCCGCTAGCGCGGCCAGCCGATGGCCTCACGGACGAGGTCCTTGAGCCGCCCTGCCTCGTCGAGTTCGAGGCGTCGCCGGAGGACGCCCACGGGGCGGTCGCCGAACCACGCCGGGTCGAGCTTCACCGCGTCCTTCTCGGTTGTGACGAAGGCGGCGTCGCGATGGGCGGCGAGCAGGCCACCCACGTCGGCGGCGCGGAACCGGTGATGGTCGGGAAAGGCGACCGTCCGCTTCGGCGTGAGGCCGGCCGAGCGTGCGAACCGCGCCACGGATTCGGGCCTCGCCACGCCGGCGAAGGCGACCACGCCGTCGGAGGGGACGAAGGGTGTCTCCCGCCGCGCGTGCCAGGCTCCGAGCTCGACCGTCCCCGCATCCCGCCACCCGCCGACGAAGCCGGGGAGGCCCTGCCACCAGGACCGGAAGGCGTGGCCGATCGTGCCCTCGGCGAAGGCGTGATCCCGGGGATCCTTCCCCACCACGACCCACGCGCCGAGCGCCGGCCGCCAGCCGGGCCCCTGCCGGAGGGGGCCCGCCGGGAGACAGCGGGCGGGAGCCTCGAGGTCCTCGGCGGTGAAGACGACGAGGTCCAGGGCGCGGGCCACCCGCCGGTGCTGCAGGGCATCGTCCAGGATGAAGAGGTGGGGACGCCGCCGCGCGGCCACCGCGTGAGCCGCCCGCTCGCGGTCCCGCGCGACCCCGACCCAGGCACCCGTCCGCACGAGGAGCGCCGGCTCGTCGCCGACCCGCTCGGCAGCCGGGTCGTCCCCCGGCCGCAGGACCCACACGCCCGAGCCCGTCCGGCCCGTGCCGCGCGAGAGGACGGCCGCCCGCGCGCCTTCCGGCAGCCCTTGGTCGATCAGCCAGCCTACCAGGCTCGTCTTGCCGCCCCCACCGACCGTGACGTTGCCCACGCCGATCGCGGGTGCCGGCAGCCGGGCGGCCTCACGGCGGCGGCGCAGGCGTCGCCCGGCCACCCGTCCCCAGGCCCAGCCGAACGGCCGGGCAGCGGCCCGGGCCGCCGTGCCGGCGCGGCCGCCCTCGCCGTAGAGCGTGCTCCTGGCCCAGCCGTAGAGCGGCGCCTCGTCCTCCACCCGCGGGGCGTCCCCGTGGCTCACGGAACCGGAACCGCGTGGCCGGCCGTGGACAGGACCCCACCGTCCAGCTCCGCCTCCACCCGGACGTGAAGCGCCTGCAGGAGCCGCTCCAGCGCGCGGCTGGTCTGGCGGGTGGTCTCGGGGTCAGCGCCGGGATCGACCCACACCGGAGGGCCGTAAAGGACGTGCACGCGGGCGCCGGGCCACGGGATCTCGAAGCGGTCCCACGACTCGACCCGGCGCCGGGGCCGCGCGCCGGCGGCGACCGGAAGCAGCGCGTGGCCCGTCCGACGGGCCAGCGCGGCCGCTCCGGGGAGCACCCGGTGGATGTCGGAGTGGGCGTCCGGAGCCAGGGCCAGGTCCCCCCCCTGGCGGGCGTGGCGCAGCATGGCGCGGAAGCCGGCCACCGGGTTCCGCCGCTGGGACCCCAGGACCGGTTGATACCCCAGCGGGCCCACGACCCGGGCCGCCATCAGGCCGTCCGGATGGCCGGAAACCAGAACCCCGATCCCGCGGTGGGCGTGGAGCGGGGCCAGCTCGAGCATCCGCCCGTGCCAGAAGCAGTAGAGGACGCCCCCGCCATCGCGTGCCCGCGCCAGGTGCTCCTCCCCGTCGATCCGCACCTGCCAGGTCCGGGCCAGAGTCTCGATCATCCTGGCGACCAGCGGGCCGCCGCGGCTCGCCGCGTGTCTGAGGACGGGACGGCTCACGGGCGCCTCAAGCCGAGCCCAGCAGCCACATGGCCAAGATGACACCCACCAGCACGACGATCATCCATCGTGTCCTGGCCCGCTTGGGCCGGTGCGGCGAGACCGACTTCCGGTCCTTCCAGACCCGCAAGAGGCTCACGGAAACGTCCCCGCGTTACACAGTCACCCCGCGCTGACTCTCCTCGATGAAGGAGAGGAAGCGTTCGACCTCGGGGTACGGGTGAAGCTCGCTCCGGGCCCGGGCCAGGGCCTGCGTAATGTTGAGCTTGGAGTTGAAGAACAGGCGGTAGGCGCGCTTGAGCTCCGCCTTCACCGCCTCCGGGAAGCCGCGGCGATCGAGGCCGACGGCGTTGAGCCCGAACAGGGCGGCCGGGTTTCCGGCCGCCTTCACGTAGGGCGGAACGTCCTTCTGCACGCGCGAGCAGCCGCCCACGAACGCGTGCGCGCCGATCCGCGTGAACTGGTGCACCGGCGTCATGCCGCCGAGGATGGCCCAGTCGTCGACACGCACGTGCCCCGCCAGGTTCACCGCATTCGACAGGATCACGTGATCGCCCACCACGCAATCGTGCGCGATGTGCACGTACGCCATGAGCAGGCATTCGTCGCCGACCTGCGTCGTTCCGTGCGCCCGCGTTCCACGATTGATCGTCACGTACTCCCGGATCACCGTACGGTTGCCGATCGTGCAGGTCGTGGCCTCGCCCTCGTACTTCAGGTCCTGAGGATCACCGCCGATCACTGCGCCGTAGTGGATGTCGCAGCGCTCACCGATCGTGGTGTCGCGCTCGATCACGGCATGCGCGGCGATCCTGGTGCTGGACCCGATCGTCACGCCGGGCCCGACGATCGCATACGGACCGATCTGGACGTCCTCGGCGATGTCGGCGCCGGCGTCGATGATGGCGGTCGCGTGGACCGCGGCCGTCAACGGCTTCACTTTGGCACCAGCGAGGCCATCAGGTCCGCCTCCGCGACGACCGTTTCCCCGACTCGCGCGACGCCTCTCATCTTGCAGTGCGTGCCACGGCGGCGAACGAGCTCGAGCTCGCAGACGAGCTGGTCGCCGGGCCGCACGGGGTGGCGGAAGCGTACGTTGTCGAGCCCGGTGAAGTAGACGACCTTGCTCTCCGGGTCGTCCACCAGGCTCATCAGCAGCAGCCCCCCCACCTGGCCCATCGCCTCCACGATGAGGACGCCCGGCATGACCGGGTGGCCGGGGAAATGGCCCTGGAAGAAGGGCTCGCTGATGGTGACGTTCTTGATGCCTACGACCCGCTTGCCCTCCTCCATCTCGACCACCCGGTCCACCAACAGGAAGGGATAGCGGTGCGGAAGGGTGTCCAGGACGCGCTGGATGTCCATCACCGTCTCCTCGCGGGCGGCGGGTCGAAGCGGACGGCCACCGTTGCCGGATCCCCCCTCCATCCTGTCCTTCAGGAGCTGAACGAGCGCCAGATGGGTGCGGTGGCCGGAGCGCTGGGCGACGATGTGGGCCTGCAGGTCCACGTTCAGGACCTTCAGGTCTCCCAGCAGGTCGAGGATCTTGTGGCGCACGAGCTCGGTCGGGAAGCGCAACCGCTCGTCGTTGAGGATCTTGTCTTCGCCGATCACGATGGCGTTGCGCAGGTTCCCCCCCCGGATCAGACCCGCCGCCTTGAGCTGTTCGATCTCGTGCAGGAAACCGAACGTCCGTGCCGGCGCGATCTCGCGCTCGAAGATGTCGGGGGTGATCTCGAACGATTCGAACTGATGGTTGACCAGCGGGTGGTCGAAGTCGATCGAGAACGAGACCTGCAGCCGATCCGACGGCAGCAGGGAGATCTCGACGTTGCCGTCCTCGTAGAAGATCGGCTCCTCGATGCGGTAGCGACGGCGGGGAGCATCCAGCTCCTCGACGCCGGCTTCCTGCAGCGCCTTCCAGAACGGCAGGCTCGAGCCGTCGCCCACCGGCGGCTCGCTGGCGTCCAGCTCGATACGCAGGTTGTCGATACCACGCACGGCGAGCGCCGCCAGCACGTGCTCGATCGTATGGACCTTGCAGCCGTCGCTGCCGATCGAGGTGCCGCGCTCGGTCCCGATCACGTTGTCCGGGGTGACCTGGATCTCCGGCTGGCCCTCGATGTCGGTCCGCACGAACCTGATCCCGCTGTTGGCCTCCGCCGGCACGAACGTCATGTGGCACTGGTCGCCGGTGTGAAGGCCGATCCCGCTGTAGGTGACGGGCCTCGCGATCGTCAGCTGTCGCTCGGTCATGAGAGACGGTCCTCGAGACGCTTCAGGCGCTGGAAGAGCTCAGGGAGGCGGGCGAACAGAGCGTGCGCCCGCATCTGTTCGCGATGCGCACGAGCCGGATAGCCCGAGACCTCGAGGCCCGCGGGTACATCACCGATGACGCCGGCCTGGGCCCCGACGCGAGCTCGATCACCGATTCGGGCGTGGCCGATGATACCGGCCTGGCCACCCAGGACGGCCCCATCTCCGATCACCGTGCTTCCGGCGATGCCGACCTGGGCCACGATCATCGCGTTTCGGCCAATCCGGACATTATGAGCGATGTGGACGAGGTTGTCAATTTTGCAGCCGTCTCCGATGACCGTGTCTCCGGCCGAGCCGCGGTCGATCGTCACGTTGGCCCCGACGTCGACGTCGTCCCCGATCGCCAGGCCGCCTCTCTGAGGCACGCGGTGATGAGTGCCTTCACGGTCGGTAGCATAGCCGAAGCCATCCGAGCCCAGCACGGATCCGCTCTGGACCACGCACCCCTCGCCGATCCGGGTCCCGCGATGGACGGTGACGCGGGGAAAGAGCCGCGTGCGGGCGCCGACCCTGACGCCGTCCTCGAGATGCGACCCGGCCCCGACCACAACCTCCTCCCCGAGCTCGACGCCTGCGCCGATCAGGGCCAGCGCACCCACCGCGACGCTCTGCGGGACCGTGGCCGTCGGATCCACGATCGCCGTGGGGTGGACACCGGAAAGCACGGGCGGCTCCGGTGAGAGCACGGCGACCGCGCGCGCGAAGGCGAGGTACGGGTTCTCGCATCGCAGGACGTTCCTGCCGTTGGCTGGAAAGTCGTGCCCCGCCACCAGGGCACCGGCGGCCGAGGCGAGCGCGGCCGACTCATAGCGCTGGTTGGCGAGGAACGACAGGTGCTCGGGACCGGCCTGCTCGAGCGGGGCGATCCCGCTCACTTCGAAGGCGGGATCGCCCTCGAGTCGCGCACCGATCGCACCGGCCAGCTCGCTCAGCGGGATCTTCGGCATGGGCGTTCTCCGGTCGCCGGCGGGGGAACCAGCTCGCGACGACCTCCCGCTCAGCGGGACGGCGCCGCGGCTCCGGTCTGGAGCTTCTGGATGACCTCGTCGGTGATGTTCAACGACGGGTCACCGGCCACGAGCGCGCCGTCGTTCAGGTCGAAGATCAGCGAGTAACCGCCCTCGCGTCGGGTCTGATCGATGGCCTGATTGACCCGTTCGATGATCGGCTGCATGAGGCTCGCCTGCTTCAGGCTGGCCTCGCCCTCCGGCCCGAACTTGCTCTGAAAGTATTGCTGGATCTCGTTCTCGAGTTGCAGGATCTCCTGCTGCCGCTCGGTCTTCGCCTCGGGTGAGAGGATGACCTCCTGCTGCTTGTACTCCTCGAACATTCCCTGCAGCCGGGTGCGGTTCGTCTCAAGGCTGTCGCGCCAGGCCTGCGCGGTGCGGTTGAACTCCTCGTTCGCCTCCGTGTAGCCCGGCGCCTGCTGGATGATGGCCTCCGAGTCCACGTATCCGATCTTGAGTTCCACCTGCTGGGCGCCGGCGACGGCCGGAGCGAGCAGGAGCAGCCCGGTGGCCGCGAGCGCATTCCATCGAATCATCGGATCCCTCCCTGGAAGTTCATGGGCGGCCGCCCCCGGGCGGGCACGGTGCCCGTTGTCTACAATCTAACGTTCTACCCCACTTCCAGGCTTAAGGGTCGGTCCGGGCCCTTCCCTCTGGGCAGCCCAGGCGCTCCGAATGACCGCGAATCAATGGCAAGGGCCGCTCCGGATGTCCCAGCGACCCTCAGCGAGTCAGATTGCCGAAGCGGAAGTGCAGCTGCCACCCCGGATCGGGCTCGCCGCCCGGGAGCCGCCTGTCGAACCCGTACGCGTAGTCGAGCCCGAGCGGGCCGATTCCGGGCAGCTCGATCGTCACCCCTACGCCGGCGCCCCGCTTCAGGTCGGAGAACGTCACGTCGCGGAACTCGGCGAAGACGTCACCGGCGTCATAGAAGAGGGACGCGTAGATGGTGTCGCTGATCTTGACGAAGTGCTCGGCCGTCATCAGGACGAAGGCGTTGCCGCGATCGCTTCCACAGCCGCCGCGGGGCCGGATTCCCGAGTTCTCGGTACCCACACAGCTCTCCTCGTAACCGCGCAGGCCCTGGCTCGGGTACTGGACCCCGCCCAGCACGTACTGCTCGGTGAGGGGCACGAACCTGGTCGCGTTGATGCCGCCCGTCTTGAAGGACAAGTTCAGCGTCGTGCGGTCCTCGATGAACGTAGGGGCGTACCACGAGGTCTCGAACTGGTACTTCTGGAACCCCACGTTCCCTCCGAGGGGACCCCCGGCGGCGTCCATGGTCAGGCTGTGGAGCGCCCCCTGAAGGGGGTGCCGTCTCGGAAGGCGCGTGTCGCGCACCAGACCCAGGTTCACGCTCGACTCGGTCCGCGGATACTGCCCGGCGAACCGCGTGTCGTCCTCGTCGTCGGCCTCTAGGTCGATGTGCTGCCAGCGGTAGCCGTACAGGATGCGGGTCGCGTCGTCCCACGGGAGAGGCGTCCCGAAGCGGACGCTGCCACCGATCGCGTCCTGCCGGAAGGCGTTGTTGACGAAGCGCCGGTCGAGATCGAAGAAGCTGACCGACGCCGACGTCTTGGAGCCGAGGAACACCGGTTCCGTATAACCAAGCTCGAGGTCGTTGTTGCGCGAGCCGAACTCCCACCGGATCCGCCCCGAACGCGCCCGACCGAACAGGTTGGGCTGCTCGTAGGCCAGAAATCCGGACAGGCCGGTCCCGCCGCCCACCGCCGCACCCACCGTGAACGAGCCGGTGCGCCGCTCCACGACCTCCAGCGTGAGGTCGATGTCCCCGGTCTCCTCGTCGACGACGCGGGTGGTCGGGATGATGCCCGGCTCGAAGAAGCCCAGCCCCTCGAGGGAGAGCAGGCTGTTCCGCACATCGGTCCTGCGGAAGCGCTCCCCGGGGGTTACGAAGAGCTGCCGGCGGATCACCGACTCGTGAGTAACGGTGTTGCCCCTGATGACGACGTGGCGGATGTGGGCCGGGTCGCCTTCCTGGATCTGCCACGTCACGTCGACGACCGTGGTGTCGGGTCGAACCCGCTGTGCCGGCGTGATCGACGCGTAGATGTAGCCGTCGTCGGCATACAGGTTCTGCAGATCGGCCTGCGTCTTCTCCACCGCCGCCGTGTCGAAGACCTGGCCGGGCTGGATCTGGACGAGCTGGCGGAGGTCGGTGCTCGAGAAGCGGCTGTTTCCAGCGATCTCGATGTCACCGACCGTATACGGGGGCCCTTCGTCGACGACGACGGTCAGGTACATCGTGCCCTCGCGCTCGTCGACCGTCAGGCTGTCCGAGACGACCCGCATGTCCAGGTACCCTTGGGATCCATAGAAGTCGGGGAGCCGCTGCGACAGATCCGCGCGCCACGCGTCCTCGTCGAACTCGCCGTCCTGCCAGAACCAGAAACCCTCGGTCTCGGTCTCCAGCGCGTCGCGAAGCCGGTTTCCCGAGAAGGCTTCGTTCCCCACGAACC
This sequence comes from Gemmatimonadota bacterium, assembly GCA_035708865.1. Classification (GTDB taxonomy): domain Bacteria; phylum Gemmatimonadota; class Gemmatimonadetes; order JACCXV01; family JAHWKZ01; genus DASRVA01. The sequence continues at coordinate 80,613 of DASTFF010000001.1, forward strand.
GGATGTCCTTGACGGCCACCTTGCGCCCCTCGTCGACGGCCACCGTCACGGCCGTCGAGTCGGCATCCGGACGCCCCGCTCGCAACTCCACATCGGCCAGGTAGAATCCGCGCGAACGGTATAGACGCTTTACGTCGTACTCGCTCTGATGGAGGCGGCTCGGAATCGCTCGCTCGCCGGGACGGATTTCGAGCTCCTCCTCCAGGTCGCTGCGGTCCAGCTCGTCGAGGCCTTCGAAATCCAGCCGCGTGATGACGGGCGCTTCGTCGATGGTCACCACGACGACGGCGCCCCCGGCGGGCGCGGGCTGGGCCTCGATGGCGATGTCCTCGAAGAGATCCGTCGCCCAGAGCGCCCGGGTGGCCTGCTGAAAGAGGCGCGGCGTGACGGTCGACCCCAGGCTGAGCCCGGATAGCGCGCGCACGCGTTCCGGATCAAGCGTCACGGTGCCTTCGACCATGATGTCGGAGATCGTCGGACCCGGTGCCTGGGCGAGCGCCGGTGGTACCACTGCGAGGATTGCCGTAAGGGAGAGCAGGACGAAGCGTGTGCCTGGCACTACCCCACCTCTTCGGTCACCGACTCCTCTTCCCGGGGGGCGCCGCCCCGTACCGTGAAGCGAAGGCTCTCGCCGTCGTCCGCCACTTCGACGACTACCTCGTCACCCGGCGCGAACCGACCCTGGAGCATGGCCTCCGAGAACGGGTCCTCGAGGTAGCGCTGCATGGCGCGCTTCAGAGGACGCGCTCCGAACTTCTCGTCGAAGCCCCGGGTCGCCAGGAACCGCTTCGCATCCTCCGTGAGGTAGAGGTGGAGGTCCCGCTCGTCCAGCCGACCGAGGATCTCCTGGAACAGGATGTCCACGATCTCCATGATATGCTCCTCCGAGAGCGGATGGAACACGATCACCTCGTCGAGGCGGTTCAGGAACTCCGGATTGAATGTCTTGTCGATTTCGTCACGTACCGCCTCCTCGATCTGCTGGACCCGGGCGTCCGGGGTCGGCTTCTGGAAGCCGAGCGCCTTGCCGCCCGTGATGCGACGCGCGCCGATGTTCGAGGTCATGATCACGACCGTGTTCTTGAAATCGATCTTGCGGCCGTAGTTGTCCGTGATGTGCCCCTCATCCAGGATCTGCAGCAGGATGTTGAAGACATCCGGATGCGCCTTCTCGATCTCGTCCAGGAGGACCACGCTGTACGGCTTGCGCCGGACCTCCTTGGTGAGATACCCCGAGTCTTCGTAGCCCACGTAACCCGGGGGCGCGCCCAGCAGACGGCTCACCGTGAACTTCTCCATGTACTCGGACATGTCGATCCTGATGAGCGCGTTCGGGTCGGCGAACAGGAACCGGGCCAGCGCCCGCGCGAGCTCGGTCTTCCCGACGCCGGTTGGACCCGAGAAGATGAACGACCCGATCGGCCGCCGCGGGTCCTTGAGCCCCGCCCGCGTGCGGCGGATGGCCTTGGAGATGGCATTGATCGCATCGTTCTGCCCGACGATGTGCTTGTGGAGCTCGACCTCCATCCGCAGGAGGCGCTCGGTCTCCTCCTCTCGCAGCCGGATGACCGGGACGCCCGTCCAGCGGCTCACGATGAACGCCACGTCCTCGGTCGAAAGCACGGGCCGATCCCCGTGGTTGCCACGCTCCCACTCCAGCTTCTTGCGCTTGATCGAGGACTTGAGCTCACGCTCCGTGTCCCGCAGCTTGGCGGCGGTCTCGTAGTCCTGCGCCTTGATCGCTTGATCCTTCTTGGCGACGATCTCCTGGACTTCCTCCTCCAGGGCCAGCAGCTCGGGCGGTGGCACCTGGGTCGCCAGGTGCACGCGGGCGCAGGCCTCGTCGATGACGTCGATTGCCTTGTCGGGCAGGAAGCGGTCAGTGATGTAGCGCTCCGAGAGCCGGGCCGCGGCGTCGAGGGCCGGATCAGGGATCTCGACGCTGTGATGCTCCGCGTAGCGCGGCCGCAGGCCCTTCAGGATCTCGACCGTCTCGTCGATGGTGGGCGGATCCACGACCACGGGCTGGAACCGTCGCTCCAGGGCGCCGTCCTTCTCGATGTACTTGCGGTATTCGTTGAGCGTCGATGCGCCGACACACTGGAGCTCGCCCCGCGCGAGAGCCGGCTTGAGCATGTTCGAAGCGTCGATCGCGCCCTCGGCGGCCCCGGCGCCCACCAGTGTGTGGAGCTCGTCGATGAACAGGATGATGTTCTTGGCCTGCTTGATCTCGTTGATCACGGCCTTGAGCCGCTCCTCGAACTGGCCTCGATACTTGGTCCCGGCGATGACCGCGGCCATGTCCAGCGACAGGACCCGATGGTCCCGCAGGCTGTGCACGATCTCGCCGCTCGTGATCCGCTGGGCGAGACCTTCCACGATGGCGGTCTTGCCGACGCCGGGCTCGCCGATCAGGACGGGGTTGTTCTTCTTGCGCCGCGACAGGACCTCGATGACCCGCTCGATCTCCTTCTCACGCCCGATGGTGGGATCGAGCTCACCCTCGCGGGCAAGGTCGGTCAGGTCGCGGCAGAAGTGATCGAGCGCCGGTGTCTTGGACTTCTTCTCGCTGGAGCGGGATGCCTGGCCGCCGCTTTCCATTGAGCTCAGCTCCCCTCCGAGGAGGCGAATGGTCTCGTTGCGGGCCAACTCGATGGTGATCCCCACGTCCTCGAGCACCTGCGCCGCGATCCCCTTCTCCTCGCGCAGCAGACCCAGCAGCAGGTGCTCGGTGCCGACGTAGGAGTGCTTCAAGCTTCGTGCCTCGGCCACCGAAAACTCCAGGACCTTCTTGGCCCTCGTCGTATAAGGGACCTCATCCGCGGTCATGTCGCTCTTGCCGAGGTCGACGCGCTCCTCGATTCTCTCGCGCAGCTCGTCCAGGTCCGCGTTCAGGTTGGTCAGGATCGCGGCCGCGACTCCTTCCCCCTCGCGAATCAGCCCCAGCAGGATGTGCTCGGTACCCACGTAATCGTGGTGCAGCCGGGTCGCCTCCTCACGGGCCATCGACAGGACCTTGCGGACACGGTCGGTGAAATTGCTGTTCATGCGCCGTCTTCCCCGTCTTCATCCTGATCGAGTATCTGGCGTATCAGGGCTGCTCGTTCGATCTCGCGCTCCCGCTTGTCGAGCAGGCGCCCGGCCCTCTTCTCGAGGTGCGCGACCTGCGTCCAGAGCAGCAGGTGATTGAGTCTGGATACCCCTATATCGGGGAGCAGTTTCATGCTCGCCCCCAGCCGCACGGCGGAGAGCAGGTTCATCATCTCGTCGAATGACATCGACCGCGCGCAGGTGAGCAGGCCGTAGGCCCTCCAGACCTTGTCCTCGATCTCGTCGAGGGCATCCCGGACCAGCACCGCCCGGGCGTTCTCCTCGTACTCGATCACCTGCCTGGCGATCCGCGCCAGGCTCTCGACCAGCTCGTCCTCGGTCTTTCCGAGCGTCGTCTGGTTGGAGACCTGAAAATAGTTGCCGATCACGTCGGAGCCCTCTCCATAGAGGCCGCGGAACGTGAGCCCGATCTGCGCCAGCCCCTGCAGAACCTTGTGGATCTCGCGGGTCAACACGAGCCCCGGGAGGTGGATGAGGACCGACGCGCGCAGCCCGGTCCCGGTGTTGGTCGGGCAGCTCGTCAGGAATCCGAACTGGTGGTGGTAGGCGAACCGTACGCGACCCCGCAGGCCTTCGTCCACCTGCCGCGCCTGCTCCCAGGAGGCCTCGAGCTGGAGCCCCGGGGTCAGGCTCTGGATCCGGACGTGATCCTCTTCGTTGATGAGCAGCGCCAGGCGGCCCCCGTCGCCGATGAGGATCGCGCTCGCTTCCTTGAACTTGAGCATCTCGCGGCTCACCAGGTGCCGCTCGAGGAGGACGGTCAGGTCAGTCTCCGGAAGCTCGGCCAGCCGCAGGAACTGGCGACCGCTGCCATTACCCACCGTCTCCCCGTGGGCGTCCACGATCTCGTCGATCACCCGCTCCTGCTGGTCGCCGGTGATCGTCTCGCGGAACGGGAACCGCTCGAGATTACGGGCCAGCCGGATACGCGTGCTCAGGATGATGTCGGAGTGCGGGCCGTCGCCGCTGATCCACGCCAGCCCTCCACCTACTGGACCGAGCAGGTCGTTCTCGGGAATCTTCATGGCTCGTCTTCCGCTCGCGCCTCGACGGCCTGGCGCGACTCTTCGAGTTCCTGGATCGCATCGCGAAGCTCGGCGGCGCGCTCGTACTCCTCCTGGCCGACCGCCTGCCTGAGCTGCCGGCGCAGCTCATGCAGCCGGGCCTCCCGCTCGTCCAGGAGTCCGAGGGGGGCGACCTCGCTGATCCCGACGTGCTCGGTGGATCCGTGGATCTTCCTGAGCAGCGCGCCCATCTCCTTCTCGAACGTGGTGTAGCAGTGGGCGCAGCCGAGCCGGCCCGTCTTGCGGAACTGCCGGAACGTGCAGCCGCACCTGGAACAAGCGACGTTGGCGCTCGTCGCGCTGGTGAAGATCGGAGCACCCATCTCCGAAAGAAAGTCCGACAACGGCGCCTCGGTGGCTGGCGTGGTCGCCTTGAGCCCTCGCGCGCGTGCGCACGAAGGGCACAGGTGAAGGGTCGCCGCCTCGTCGTTCACGATCTGGGTGAAGTGGACCGAGGCCGGCTTCTGCTGACAATCCTGACACAACATATCTCAACCATCACAATATAGTTCGTTTGCTCGCGTCTCATCGCAAAGTCGTCCAGCCGGGAAGTAAACGGCCCGCCTCCCGGCCTCGTTCAATCGGCCGAGGCAACCCATTCCCGATCTGCTCCGACCGTCTCCAGAACGCCGTCCTCGATGTGCAGAAGGCGATCCGTCCGCCGCGCCAGCTCCTCGTCGTGGGTCGCCACGACGAACGCCACGTCGCGTTCCTGCGCCAGCGCGAACATGAGCCCGTGCAGGTGCTCGCTGTTCGCGCGGTCGAGGTTGCCGGACGGCTCGTCGGCGAGCACCACGATCGGCTCGTGGACCAGCGCCCGCGCGACCGCCACGCGTTGCTGCTCACCGCCGGAGAGCTCACTCGGACGATGGGTCAGCCGTGCACTCAGGCCGACCTCCTCGAGGACCTTCGTCGCGCGGCGCTTCGCTTCACTCTCCACGATCCCCTGGATCAGCAGGGGAATGGCCACGTTTTCGAGGGCCGAGAACTCCAGCAGCAGGTGATGGAACTGGAACACGAAACCGAGTCGCCGGCTGCGGATTCGGGAGAGCTCGATGTCAGAGAGCGAGTCGAGGTGGCAGCCTTCGAGAACGACCGTACCCGCCGTCGGGCGGTCGAGCCCGCCCAGCAGGTGCAGGAGCGTGCTCTTGCCCGCTCCCGACGCCCCGATGATCGCCACCGTCTCCCCGGCGTGAATCTCCAGATCCACGCCCCGCAGAACCTTCAGCGGCCCGGCCCCGCCCGCGTATTCCTTATGCAAGCGGTGCGCCACCAGCACGGGACCCGAGGGGGTCCCGGGCTCGCTATTCATACCGGATGGCGTCCACCGGAGTCATGCGCGCCGCTTGCCTCGAGGGGTACAGCGTGGCGGCCAGGCTGATCAGCAGGCTCGCTCCCGCAATCATGGCGATCGAGAACGGCTCGATCGAGACGGGCAGGGTGTCGATGAAGTAGACGTCCCCCGGCAGGGATATGAACCGGTAGCGGGCCAGGAGCAAGGCGGCGCTCAGCCCCACGACCGTACCCAGGCCCGTCCCCACGACCCCGATCAGCGCGCCTTGATAGACGAAGATCCGGCGGATGGCGCGGCCCTGCATCCCCATGGATCGGAGGATCCCGATCTCCTTGGTCTTGTCCGTCACGATCATCGTCAGCGTGCTGATGATGTTGAAGGCCGCCACCAGCACGATGAGCACCAATATAATGAACATGGCCCGCTTTTCCAGTTTGAGCGCCGAAAACAGCGGCTGATTGAGCTCGATCCAGGTGGTCGCGTAGTACGGTCCTTCGAGACCGGCGATGAGCTCGTCCCCGATGCTGCGGGCGTCCCAGATGTCGTCGACACGGGCCGCAACGCCGTAGGCGACGTCACCGATCTGGAGGTACTCCTGCATGGCGCTCAGCGACGTGTAGACGAACTTGGAGTCGTACTCGAAGAGCCCGCTCTTGAAGGTTCCCGACACGATGAACTTCTGTAGCTTGGGCACGGTTCCGTGGAGCGGCGACACGGCCGCCACCTCGGGCGTGGTCAGCGTGATCGTGTCCCCCGGGAAGACCGCCAGCCGGTCCGCCAGCAGGTGCCCCATGACGACGCGCGGGATCTCCTCGTCGGGGCGTGCCTGCAGGTCGTACTCGCCGGCCAGCATCTGCCGCCGTGTGTCGGAGACACCCGCCTCCAGCTCCGGGTCGACGCCCCGGATGACGGCGCCTTCGTAGCGTCCGCGGCCATGGCCGATGATCCCCTCGGTGTACAGGAAGGGAGCCGCCCCGGTGACCGACTCGGTGGCGCGGGTGACCTGGAGGACGCGACCGTAGTCCTCTACCGGCTCCGAGTTGTAGCGCTGGATCAGCAGGTGCGGCGTGTTGGTCAGGATCTTCTCCCGCAGGTCCCGCTGGAGGCCACCCATTACGCTCATCACGATGACGAGCGCCGCGACACCCACGAAGACGCCGCCGATCGCGATCAAGCCGATCACCGAGATCACTCCCGATCTCCGCTTCGAGGTCAGGTAGCGCAGCGCGATCCGCCATTCCAGGCTCATGCCCCGGCCTCCGGGGGGTCGCCCTCCCCGGCGGCTTCGGGCCGCAGGATCGGGAACAGGATGACATCACGGAGGGTCGGCTGGTCGGCCACGAACATCGTCAAGCGGTCGACCCCGACCCCCATGCCGGCCGTCGGCGCCATCCCGTATTCGAGGGCCCTCAAGAAGTCCTCGTCGACGGCCACGGGTGCTTCCAGATCACCCGCCGCGGCCGCCGCTGCGAGCTCCTCGAGCCGGGCGCGCTGGTCGCGCGGGTCGTTCTGTTCGCTGAAGGCGTTGGCCCACTCCGTTCCGAAGACGTAGGCCTCGAAGCGTTCGGCCAGGCGTTCGTCGCGGCGGTGGCGGCGCGCGAGCGGAGACAGCAAGCGTGGATGGTCGATGACCAGGGTCGGGGCCTCCAGGTCCGGCTCGACCAAGGCCTTGAACAGCGCGTCCAGGATCTTCCCCGGATCATGGCCGGGTGCGATCTCCACGCCGAGACGGGCGGCCTGCCGGGCCAGCGCCGGGCGCCCGAGATCGTCCACGTCCACGCCGCGCTCGGACAGCGCGTCCAGGAACGGCAGCCGTGGCCAGGGGGGCGAGACGTCGACCGGGCGCCCCTGCCAGACCAGCGTGCGCGAGCCGTGGATCTCCTCGACGAGCCCCGTCAGCATGTCCTCGGCCAGCTCCATGAAATCGTGGTAGTCGGCGTACGCCTCGTAGAACTCCAGCATCGTGAACTCGGGGTTGTGGAACCGGTCGATGCCCTCGTTGCGGAAGTCCTTGGCGATCTCGTAGACCCGCTCCAGACCTCCCACGACGCACCGCTTCAGATAGAGCTCGTCGGCGATCCGCAGGTAGAGCGGCACGCCCAGCGCGTGGTGATGGGTCTCGAACGGCCGCGCTGCCGCCCCCCCGTAGAGCGGCTGGAGGACCGGGGTCTCGACTTCCAGATACCCCCGCCGGTCGAGGAAGTCCCGCAGGTAGCGGACGATACGCGCCCGGATGGCGAACACCTCCCGGACCTCTGGATGGACGGCGAGGTCGGCATAGCGCTGCCGGTAGCGGAACTCCCGGTCGGTCACCCGGTGGTAGGCACGGGCGTCACCGCCCTCGTCCTCGACCACCTTGCCGAGGGGTAGCGGCCGCAGCGACTTGGCCAATAGCCGGATCTCGCCGGCCCGCAGCGTCACCTCGCCGGTCCGGGTACGGAACATCCCGCCCGCGACACCCACCAGGTCCCCCAGGTCGAGACGGTCCAGCAGGCCGTACACATCCGGCTCCAGCTCGTCCTCCCGCAGGTAGACCTGGATGCGCCCGCTGGCGTCCTCCAGATGGAGGAAGGTCGTCCGCCCGTGCGGGCGCAGCGACACGACGCGGCCGGCGACCCGGCCGGTCACCGCGGGACCGTCGTCGCGGAAGGCGGCGATCAATCCGGCGGCGCTATGGGACGGCTTCCAGCCGACGGGGTAGGCGTCGACGCCCTCGCGCTCGAGCTGCTCGAGCTTGTGGACCCGGGCGGCCACAGGGTCGGTGACCGGGGCCTCCCGGGACGGGGTCGTCACGCCCGCCTCCCGGCCGCACGCTCCGCCACCGGGGCGCCCGCCGAGCGCCTCAGCCAGGCTTCCATGAACTCGGTCAGCTCCCCGTCCAGGACGCCCTCGACGTCCGAGGTCTCGTGCCCGGTGCGGTGATCCTTGACCAACGTGTAGGGGTGCAGCACGTAGGAGCGGATCTGGCTCCCGAACGCGATCTCCTTCTTCTCGGCCTCGAGCTCCTCCCGCGACTTCTCGCGCTCGGCCTTCAGATACTGGTACAGGCGGCTGCGCAGCAGGCGCATGGCGGTCTCCCGGTTCCGGTGCTGGCTGCGCTCGGCCTGGCTCTGGACCACGATGCCGGTGGGCTCGTGGGTGATCCGGACCGCGCTGCTGGTCTTGTTCACGTGCTGGCCGCCAGCGCCGCTGGCCCGGTAGGTGTCGATCCGCAGGTCCTTGTCGAGGATTTCGACCTCGATATCGTCGGCGATATCGGGGTAGACGAACACCGAGGCGAACGATGTGTGGCGGCGCGCGTTGGCGTCGAACGGGCTGATCCGCACCAGGCGGTGGACTCCCTTCTCGGCGCGCAGGTAGCCGTGGGCGTACTCCCCCTTGACCTCGACGGTCGCCCGGGTGAGCCCCGCCTCCTCGCCCTCCTGGATGTCCACGATCTGGAACTCGTAGTCGTTCCGTTCCATCCACCGCATGTACATCCGCAGCAGCATCGCCGCCCAGTCCTGGCTCTCGGTCCCGCCGGCTCCCGAGTGGATGGTGAGGATGGCGTCCCGCACGTCGTCGGGATCCTGCAGCATCCCGCGGAACTCGAATCGCTCGACCCGGTTCTCCAGGTCATGGTGATGGGCCTCGAACTCGGCCCACAATGCCGGTTCCTCCTCCTCGCTCAGGAGCTGGCGCATCTCCTGCGCGTCGGCAAGCTCGCCTCGCAGGCGGTCGTACTCCTCTACCCACGACCGAAGACCCTTCAGCTCGGCCAGGAGGTGGCGGGCGCGCTCGTTGTCAGTCCAGAAGTCGGGCTCGGCGGACGCCGCCTCGAGCTCGGCTATGCGTTGACGCCTGGCAGGAAGGTCAAAGACAGCTCCCGAGGAGCTCGAGCCTCTCCTCTAATGCATCGATGGCCTGCGAATCCCTCGGGTCGCTCACGACGCCAAGTTAGCGTCGGCGGCGGCTCCGCGCCCCACGACGACCGGGGCATCCTCTTCGCCGCCCTCGTCCCGCCGGCGATCGACCACGTACACCGAGCCGCGGAAGGACTTGGCGTACGACTTCATCTCGCTGGCCAGCTCGCTGACCTTGGCCGGGTGGACGAAGCTGCGCCGGACGTTGGACACGCAGCCGATCGACAGCGTCATGAGGGGGATCTCCCGTATGCTGCCCTGACGGTCCTTCGCGAGGATGGTGCCGCGGAGACGATCCTCGTCGGTGTACTGCAGGGGCATGAGGGTGTCGAAGGCATCGATGATGGCGTGGGAGACCCGGGCCAGGTCCTCGAAGGGGAGCGTGTAGATGAAGTCGTCGCCGCCGATGTGACCGACGAAGCCGCGGTCGGAGAGCCGGCGCACGGTGTCCCGCAGGATCAGAGACAGGATCCAGATCACCCGATCCCCGCGGTGGTAGCTGTAGCTGTCGTTGTACTCCTTGAAGGAGTCGATGTCGGCGTAGCACACCGCGAACCGCTCGCCGCTCGCGATGCGCCGCTGGATGTCGTGCTGGATGATCTTCGTCCCCGGCAGCATGGTCGACGGATGCACGGCCACGTCGCGCTCGAAGCGGTCCAGCACCGTCCGCAGCCTCAGCACCTGCTCGCGGCCCGAGTGCGTCCCGCAGAGGTATTCGTCGGCCCCGTTCTCGAAGCCGTCGGCGATCTCGTCCACGCGGTGCTCGCGCGAATGGAAGACGACCGGGACCACGCTATTGAAGGGGTCGTTCTTGAGTCTCCGGCAGAGCTCGGTGGCGGCTTCGAAATCGTGATCGGCGTCGAGCACCAGGAGGTCGGCGACCCCGCGCTCGAGAGCCTGCACGACCTCGGCGGCCGAGGCCAGCATCGTCATATCTCCGGAGCGCTCTTCGAGGAACCGTTCCAGGGCCTCGGGGACGCGGGGACCGCCCAGATACAGGACGCGCAGGTCGCTCACATGGCCGTCCCCGGTGTCAGTCCTCGGTCTCGAGCGGCCGGTACGGCGGATCGATCCATTGCCGATGCTGCTCCAGTCCGGTGGTCACGACCACCGCGGCCCGGGTGCCGGGCGGGGTGTCGGTCACGAAGACGGCATCGACGTCCGGCCACTGCTCGACCATCCGGGGACCGCCGAGCGGGCCGAGCACGAACAGCGAGGTCGCCAGGATGTCGCAGATCATCGCGCTCTCGGCGAACACGCTGACGCTCACCAGCCCGGGATCGATCGGACTCCCGGTTCGCGGATCGATCAGGTGTCCGTAGCGTCGTCCCCCCAGCGACACCTGGCGCTTGAGCGACGAGGACGTGGAGGCGGCCCCCTCGGGTATCTGGAAGATGGCGTAGCCGCGTTCCGGCTCGTAGGGATTGCTCAGCTCGATCGGCCACGACCCGCCGGTCGACTCCGGTCCGGCTCCGAAGAACACCAGGTCGCCCGACAGGTCCACGATACCGCTCGACGCCCCCGCCTCCAGCATGGCCTCCCGCATGCGGTCGAGCGCGAACCCCTTCATGACCGCCCGCAGATCGAGCTCCATCCCCGAATCGGCCAGGAATACCGTATGGGCCAGAGTGTCGACCTCGACCCGATTCCAGCCGACCTGGCGGCGCGCGGCAGAGATCGAGGCGTCGGTCGGGATGCGCGGCTCGGCCGACGGGCCGAACCCCCACAGATTCACCAGCGGTCCGATCGTCGGATCGAACACCCCGCCGCTCCGTTCGGCCCATTGCAGGGCGGCGAGGACGGCCGTCTCGGTCCACGGGCTGACGGCCACCGGCTGGCGGCCGGCCGCCTGATTGACGCGTGCCACCTCGCTCGCCGGGTTCAGCCGGTCGAGCAGGAGCTCGACCGAATCCGCGACCGCGAAGCCAGCCGCCAGCGCACGGCGCGCGGTGGCCGAGTCGGGCGCCGACACCGTTGCGCGTCCCTGCGTGGAAAGCAGGAACCGGTGCTCGGAGAGCTCGACCCCCGGGAACTCCTCGCCCGCCTCGTGGATGTCGTGGGCGATCCTGAGCGGCGGCCCGTCGTCGTCGTCCACGTCGTGGTCCGTCCGCGGGGCCGACGCGCAGCCGCCCAGCCACAGCGCAAGAAGGAGGGCGAGGCCTCTGGATCGAGGGTGACGCATGGGGAGAAGCTCCAGAATCCGCCGTCCGAGCGCAAGAACCCCCGCCCGAAGCCCGGGCGGCCGGGCTCGATCAGCGCTCGACGAGCGTCAGCTCGCTTTCCTGGGACAGGTCGATGTTCTGCCGGGACGGCCCCTCAGGACCCATCGTCACCGTGGTGACCGATGCCTGGGCGGTGGTCCGCACGCGGGCCACGATCTGGCGCGGGCGGTCGTAGTGGAGCCGGCCGCGGAGCCGGATCCGCTCCTCGGTCGTCCGGGGAGGGGAGCCGGTCAGGCTGTCGGCCTCGAACGCGAGCGGCAGGTACACGTCGCCGTCGAAGGCGATGACCGCCGTCCGTTCGTCCAGGTCTTCGAGAACGTAGGTCGAGCGGGTCACGATCGGCTCGGCCTGTGGGGAGAGGACCCGCACCTCCTGGGTCCAGCTGTCCCCCACCTTCAGGGGCCGCTCGGGGAACACCGGCTGGGTCTGGTCCAGGTATGTCTTGAAATCGAAGTTCGCGAACTCCTTGCGCGCGGACTGCAGGTCGCCGACATCGATGATCTTGCCCTGCGGTGTGATCTCGACGCGCAGAGAGAACCCCGCCGGCTCGTCCTCGCCGGCCTCCTCCCCCTCGACCGGCCGATAGGTCCACGCCAGCAGGTAGTTTCCGCGCGGGGTCACCTCGGTGGCGACCTCCTCGACGTTCATCGTCCGTTCGTAGGACTCGGTGGCGGGCTCGCCTCCGGCCGTCTCGGGCCGGTTCACCCTTCCCCGGACGTGGTACCGATAGTGGAGGGTGTCGCCGACCTCGTAGCCGAGACGCAGGCCGACCTGCTCTGCACGGGACGGGTCCGCCTCCCCGGGCGAGCAGGCGCCGGCCGCTGCCGCCGCCAGGACGAGCAGCCGGACGTGTCGGAGGGGTGAGGTCAACGCGACTCGGCCAGGCTGGCGAGGATGATCCCCTTGGACACCGGGTCGACGCTGCCGATGGCGACCGTCGCCTGCTCGAAGAGGCGATACTCGGACGCCCATTCGGGACCTGGCGACGCCGCGGCCGCGGGCGCGCGATCCGCCGGGCCGTTCTCCGGACCGGGCTGGACGAGGAGCAGCATGGCGATCGAGGCGGCCAGCGCGAGGGCCGGTAGCAGGCGCCGGGCGCGCCCCTGCGGGGACAGCCGGAGGCCCGTCCAGAACTCGTCCCAGTACCCCTCGGGAGGGGCCGGCGTATCGACCGCGTACCAGCGCAGTGAGCTCAGGACGGCCGAACACTCTTCGCGCAGCAGCCGGCACTGGTCGCAGCGCCAGAGGTGAGCCTCCGCGGCCCGCTCCGCGGGCTCGGCGAGATGCCCGTCCAGGAGCGCGTAGACGGTCTCGGCGTCGAGGTGCCGCTCAGGTCCGGAGATGGCTTCGTGGTCCATGGGATCTTTCCTCACCTACCTAAGACGCAATCCACGCGCCAACGTTCAAGATTGGCCCCCCGGCCGCCCGCCTCAAGCGTGGCCGCGGAGCAGCACGCGAAGCTTCTCGCGACCGTAGAAGAGGTTCGACCTCACCGTGGCCGGGGGACACCCGCAGCGTTCGGCGACTTCCTCCGTGGAGAGTCCCTCCACGTCGTGCAGGATCACGATCTCCCGCTGGCGCGGCGGCAGCGAGCGGATTGCCTTCTCGAGCCGGTGATAGAACTCGCGTCGCTCGACCGCCCGGTCGGGGGGCTCGAGCCTGAAATCGGCATAATCCTCGGCGAACCGTTGAGGTGGAGGCGTCTCGTGACGGAGCGCGCGCCGCCGGCTGCGCAGATGATCGAGCGCGGTGTTGACGATGATGCGTCGCGCCCACGGAAAGAAGGCTTCCGGCTGGGTCAGGCCGCCCAGGTTCTGGAACACCTTCACAAACGCCTCCTGCAGGATGTCGTCCGCATCGGCGTGCGAGCCGGCGTAGCGGCGGGCCACCCCGTAGAACGCGCTGCGGTAGGCCTCCATCAGGTCGCGGAAGGCACGCTGGTCTCCGTCGCGGGCGCGCTGAACGAGTCCCCCCGTCCTGTCGGCGTCGCCACCGACCGCGCGTGGGCCGGATGCGGTCATGGGCGCCCTCATATCGCCTTTCCCCTCGATCCCGCCTCTTCGACACCGAGAATCCAGGCCGCCACCCGGCCGACCTGGATGGGCTCGTCGATCCGCCAGTACGACCGGTCCTCCTGGATCGCCGAGCTGGTGTCCTCCGGCAGAGCCAGGACCTGCGCAACGATGCGCCGGGCCCGCTGCCTCCAACGCTCCATGTTGTCGACCTTCAGGTCGACCCATCCGGCCTCCGCCCAGCGCTCGACCGCGTCCGGGGCCAGCGCCTCCCGCGCCTCCTCCTTGTACGGCGGGATCTTCATCTCCGGGCCGCGCAGGAGCCGGCCATCGGGCAACCGGATCGGCAGCCCGATCGAAAGGATCCGCGCCCGGAGTCCCTCGTCCTCAAGGACGAGCGCCATGCACGCGGCGCTCATTCGCTCCGCATCGGACTCGGCGACCCCGCGCAGGCTCCCCACGGACGTACGCAGGAGATACGCCTCGTAGAGGAGCTTGGAGAGCCGCGGCGGACCGAGCATCTCGAAGGCGATCGAATCGGTCCCGTGCCGGGCCTCCAGCCGTCGCATCTCGCCGAGCGCGCGGTGGCGCATGACGCCCGCCCGATACGAGGGACCCAGGGTCGCGCCGTCCAGCGCGCTCACCACCTCCCGGCCACCGCTCCCGCCCTTGATCTCTCGGACGGCCTCGACCGCGATCTCCTCGGGCGTCACGTACTCCATCTGGCCCAGGGCGGTCACCGTCTCGAACTCCTCGCACGAGAACACCCCGTTCTCGCCGGTGTCGATGAAGACCGACTCGAGGACCCGCGGAGTGCCGGCGGGAGTCTCCAGCGCGACCCACCCGCGCGCCGCGTCGTCCAGCGCTTCGCCGACCCCGAAGGCGTTTCCGGGCGGACAATCATAGAGCGGAATCGGCCGGCCCGCGCGCAGGACCGGACCGGCCCCGATACGCTTCCAGGCCACCGCCGCGCTGGGCTTGAGCTCCTTGACGACCGGCGCATCGGGGGTCCGGGCGAGGAGGTACAGCAGCATCGAGTGGGCGCCGGCTATCGAAGACTTGGTCAGCAGCACCCGGCTCGGCCGCTCCTCGCTGTGCGTGTACGGGATGTTCAGCCCCATCCCGCCCGACCCCGTCGTGCCGATCTTCAGATAGGCGGCCGTCCCGCCCGCCCGCAGCGCCTCGCGGAGGATCTGGACGTGCCGGATCAACTGGGGGAGCGAAAGCGTCGTCAGATGGTCCTCGATGACGTCCTGCAGGTCGGCCGCGCCGGCCTCTCCCCGGTCCACCCTGGCGACCACCTTCTGCACTCGGCGCACGCTGTAGAAGACGTCCTGATAGGCGAACGCGGTGGCCGTGTTGATGCAGTCGATGACGATGTGCGGGCGGTGCTCGGCCAGGAGGCGCCACAGGGTCGCCTGCTCCAGCACCTCCGAAGTGAGCTCGGCCATGGTGTCCTCGATGAGGGCCCGGCGGTGGCGGCGGTCGTCCTGGAGACCGCTCCGGTCGAGCTCGCGCAGCTCCCAGCGGACGAAGATGTTGCCCCATACGGGAACCAGCTCGACCGCGGCCGGGAAGCGGCCCGCGTGGCTCGCCACGGCTTCCTCGGCTTCCTCGCGGCGCAAGGAGTGGAGGACGATGCGGCCCGGCTCCTCGTCGACGAGCGCGCGGACGATGGCCGACCCGACGAGGCCCCATCCGCCGAGGAGAAGGACGGTCTGGCCGCGGATCTCCACCCTCAGCCGCTCTCCGGTCCCAGGCCCACCAGGGCCGCGAGCCGTCCTACCTCGGCCCCCGCCAACCGCCGGCTGGCCCCCGGGGCCAGCCCCTCCAGGGTCACCGTCCCGTAGCGCGTACGGACCAGGCGCAGGACCCGCCCGCCGCACGCCTCGAGGATCCGCCGCACCTCCCGCTTGCGCCCTTCGGCGAGGACGAGCCGCACCTTCCGCCGCGCCCCGCGCCCCTCCCCGCGCCGGGACAGGATCCGGGCGTGGAACGGGGCCGAGCGTCCGTCCTCCAGCTCGATCCCCCGCGTCGCCCCCGCCGCCAGCTTGCGCTCGTCCAGCCCGCCGCCGACCTCGGCGACGTACTCGCGCTCCACCCGCCATCGCGGATGCGCGAGCCGATGGGCCAGCCGGCCGTCGTCGGTGAGGAGCAGCAGCCCCTCGGTGTCGCGATCGAGGCGCCCCACGTACACCAGCCGGCCGCGCGCGGGCTCGTCCACGAGGTCGAACACGGTCCGGCCTCCCCCCGGGTCGGACCGGGTGGTGAGGACGCCGGAAGGCTTGTGCAGGGCGAGGCAGACGGCGGCCCGGTGAGAACCCTCCGGGAACTGCGCCCGGACGGTCCGGCCGCGGACGGTGATCCGGTCCCGGCCGGGATCGACGGTCGTGCCGGGCCGGGTGACCACGCTGCCGTTGACGGCGACCACGCCGGCGGCGATCAGGTCCTCCGACCGGCGCCGCGACGCGACCCCGGCCTGCGCCAGATAGCGCTGCAGCCGCACCTTCACGCCTCGGCGTCGACCGGGCCCGCCTCGGACTCGAAGAGATCCGGCTGCGGCGTCTCGTCCGCCGCCAGCTCGACCTCCTCGGCGCGCGGCAGCGACTCCAGGTCGGGAAGGCCGAAGTACTCGAGAAAGTGATCGGTGGTCGCGTACAGCAGCGGGCGCCCCAGCCCCTCGCCGCGGCCGGCGATCCGGACCATGTCGCGCTCGACCAGCGTCTTCAGCACGGCGTCCACGTTCACTCCCCGGATCGCCTCCAGCTCGGTGCGCGCGACGGGCTGGCGGTAGGCCACGATCGAGAGCGTCTCGAGCGCCGCCTGCGAGAGACGCGGCCGCGTGCTGCGGTGGAGCAGCTTGATCCACAGCGCCAGGTCGGGCCGGGTCTGCATCCGGAAGCCGCCGGCCACCCGGACGATCCGGAACGCCCGTCCGTCGCGCAGGTACGCCGCGTTGAGCTCGGCCACCAGATCCTCGACGGCGGCCGCGGTCACTTCCTCGACGATGCCCGCGATCCGGTCCGCGGACAACGGCTCGTCGGCGGCGAAGACGAGAGCCTCCACGATCGTCCTGATGGACGACGCCTCACGGTCGGCCGGGTCAGTCTTCGTCACGCAGCTCTCCCGCATAGACGTGGATGTCGCCGAAACGGTCCCCCTGGCGGAGCCTGACCTCGCCCTCGCGCGCCATCTCGAGCAGCGCGACGAAGGTGACGATCCAGTGCGCTCGCGGCTCCCCCTCCACGAACAGCTCGCTGAACGAGGTCCGCCCCTCACGGCGGAGCCGTTCCCGGACGAAGCGGACCTTCTCCTCGATCGTGACTCCGAGCGGCTCCAGCCGATGCACGCGGTCGCGGGCGGCTTCCTCCATGACGCGGGCGAACGCCTTGAGCAGTTCCCCCAGCGTGGCCCGCCGACCCGGCTCCTCGTCCACGTCCTCGCCCGCCCCCAGCTCCGCCAGCTCACGCGCCGCGTCGGCGCGACCGAAGACGTCGCGCTGGGCGCCCTCGCGGTCCCTGAGCTGGTCGGCGATCTCACGGAACTGCTGGTACTCGAGGATCATGGTGACGAGCTCGCGCCGCGGATCCTCGAGGTCCTCCTCGTCGCCGGTCTCGGGACGCGGAAGGAGCATCCGGGCCTTGATCCGCAGCAAGGTCGCCGCCATGAGCAGGAAATCCCCGGCGCTCTCGAGCCGCTCCGGCCCCATCGCCTCCAGGTACTCGAGGAACTGGGTGGTAATGAGGGCGATCGGGATGTCGTATACGTCGACCTCGTTCTTCTGAACGAGGTAGACCAGCAGGTCGAGCGGGCCCTCGAAATCGAGGGCCTCCACCCTCACGCGGTGGGGACCGGGATCGATGTCTGCCATAGCCCCATTCCGGCCCGCACCCGGGCCATCGTCTCGGCGGCGACCGCGCGCGCCGCCTCGCGTCCCTCGTCCAGAACCCGACGCAGCTCGTCCGGCTGGAGGCGCAGCTCTGTCGCCCGCTCGCGCGTCAGACGCAGGGTCTCGATCAGGATATCGGCCAGCAGCATCTTGTCCTCGTGACACCCGACGCCGGCCGGCTGGACCCCGCGCAGGATCCTCACAGGCCCGCCACGACTCCCAGGACGAGCCGGGTAGCCACCTGCGCGGGCAGGAAGACGAGGCTCAGCAGCCCCGGCACCATGAGCAGCACGATCAGGAACACCATGCCGAAGGCGCCCAGCGAGCGGTAGGCGTACGCCGCCCGGGGCGGCAGCAGGTTGGCCACGACGTGGGAGCCGTCGAGCGGCGGAATGGGCAGCAGGTTGAAGACCGCCAGGATGAAGTTCAGGAACACTCCATAGGTGCACAGTTGTACGAGCGCTTCGGGCACGAAGCCGAGCAGGCGGGCCGCCAGCAGCAGCCCCGCGAACCCCAGCGCCAGCGCAACGTTCGAGGCCGGCCCGGCCAGCGACACCGTGATGTCCCCCAGCCGGCGGTCGCGGAAGTTGTCGGGGGTGATCGGCACCGGCTTGGCCCATCCGAACAGGAAGTTCGAGCCCGTCAGGAGCAGCAGCCCCGGGACCAGGATCGAGCCGATCGGATCGATGTGGGGGATGGGATTCAGCGTGAGCCGGCCCAGCATGCGGGCCGTCGGATCCCCCCACCACTCGGCCGCGTATCCGTGCGCGCACTCGTGGACGACGACCGAGAACAGCAGGACGGGCAGGAGGACCAGCAACTCTTCCACGGCGCTACCGAGGCTCGGGGATGCGGGGCGAACGGGAAAACGGAAGACGGCGGAGCGGGAAGCTAGCCGGGAGCCCCTCCCCACGCAAAACGGACGTTGATGGAAGCTCTTCGGGAGGGTAATTTCAAACCTTCCGCAGGTATCGTTCCACGACCGACATCCATGGGAGACTCGAGTGCCGAACGTCCGCTCCGCCGAGAAACGCGCCCGCCAGAACCGGCGGCAGCGCGAGCGCAACCGTCACGACCGCACGCGGCTCCGGACCGCCATCAAGAAGGTCCGCCAGGCGGCCACCGCCGGGGATGCCCGAGAAGCCCTCACGTCGGCCGAGAGCATCCTCGACCGGCTCGCCGGGAAAGGCGTGATCCACAGGAACGTGGCCGGGCGCACCAAGGCCCGCCTCCACGCCCACGTCTCCCGCCTGAGCTGAAGGGGGTCCGACCCGGCCGTCAGCGCCCGACCGCCGAAAGGCGGGCGGGATAGACCCCTATCCCGCACACATCGAACCCCGTATGCGCCGACAGCACCGGCCCGAGCGGCGCGCGATACCAGCGGGCCGGCGGATGCACGTCGGCCAGCGTGCGTTCCAGTTCCCGGGCCGCGCTTTCCCCGCGCGCGCCGGCGTACACGCAGGCCGCCACGATCGGCTCTTCGGGGCCGCAGGCAGCGACCACCAGCTCGACCATCCGCTCGACCCGGGTGGTCTCCCCGATCACGCGCTCGATCAGCGTCAGGCGGCCGTCCTCGAGGGCCAGGACGGGACGGTCGTCCTGACCCTTGGGGCCGTCGACGGACGGCCGGTCGAGCCGGCCGCTGAGATACAGGAAGTCGAGCGTGTACACCGAGAAGTAGACTCGCGTCGAGGCGGCGAGTGTCAGCAGTGCCTTCGCCACCGCTCCCGGGTCCGGCTCGTCGGCGAGCCGCCTGTCGGCTTCCAGGCAGAGGAGCCCGAGAGGCAGCCCGGCCAGCCGGCTGTCGACGACGACCACGCGGTCTGAGACGCCCGCCTGCGCGGCCCCCTCACGGGCGTGCTCGACCGTCAGGCTGAGTTCGCCCGACAGGTGGACCGACAGCACCCGCTCGTGGCTCTCCAGCAGCTTCCCGTAGACCTCCGCGAAGCGCTCCGGCGGCGGCGGGACGGTCAGCGGCACCGCGTTGGCCTGCTGGAAGAGCGTGTAGAACTCGGCCGCGGTCAGGTCGTCGCCTTCCCGCATGCGCTGGCCGTCGATCTCGATCTCGAGCGGCACGACCTTCCAACCCGGCGTGAGCCCCAGGCTGTCCACCTCCGCGGTCGAGTCGGTCACCCGGGCCACCCGCGCGCTCACGGGCGCCCTCCGTCCAGGGTCTCGCGAACGATGGCAGCGATCCGTCGCCGCAGGCTCTCCTCGTCGGCATCATCCGGGCCGGCGGCGTAGGCCCGCCCCCCGAGCGGCTCCGGGTCGGTAATCAGGCACCCGGGGTTGCGCACCGTCACCCCGTAGGCATCCAGGCTCATGAGCCGGTCGACCTCCTCCCGCGAGAGCCGCTGCACCCGGCCCAGGAGCCTCGCCGTCAGCAGCGACCGGGCGGCCTGCTCGATCGACTCCATGATGTCGATCGCCCGCGCCAGCCTCCCCGCGTAGGCCACCACGCCGTGGTTGGCGAGCAGCAGGGCGTCGTGGGAGGCCACGTAGGGAGCGAGGCGGTCGGGGAGCTCTTCGGTGGACGGCGTCCCGTAGGGGACGATCGGGACCCGGCCCAGAGTGGAGATCACCTCGGGGATCACGCACTCGTCGAGCGCCTCGCCGGCAATGGCGAACCCGGTCGCGGTCGGCGGGTGGGCGTGGACGACGGCTCGCACGTCGCTTCGGAGCCGGTAGATCCGGAGGTGCATTCGGAGCTCGCTCGACGGAGCCGCCTGGCCCGCCAACGGGCTCCCCTCGAGGTCGGTCAGCACAAGGTCCTCGGGGCTCAGGAACCCCTTGCACGCGCCGGAGGGCGTCGCCAGCACCGACGTCCCGAGGCGGATGCTGACGTTGCCCTCCGAACCCCCGACCAGACCCCGCGTCCAGAGCCGGCGCCCGACTTCGACCACGGACTCCCGCGCCCGCCTCTCCTCGGACCGTTCGGTCACGTCAGCGTTCATGCCGCCGAGCCGGTGGGACTCCCGGTCGCGGCGGCTCGCGGCGTTCCAGATCGGGCTGGCCCATCGGCTCCCGTGCGCGAAGGCAATGCGGTCAGACGTCGAAGATGACGCGCGCGCGCCATCCGTCGCCAGCCGGCCCGAACGCCAGCTGGTGATAGGTGACTCCCTTGAGCTCGCCGGCGGACGCGACCCGGTCGGGGGGAGGCACGATCCCGTGGAGGGTGGCCTCGCACGCCCGGGGATCCGCCGACCCGACGTCCGCCGTGAGCGCCACGAACCCCTCGCTCTCGAGGAGCCCGTAGATCCGCTCGCACCAGCGTTTCAGGAGCTGCGGCAGAGCGGGCGCCGAGATCGCGATATCCCGGACCCGGTCGGGGGCCAGGTCCGACGTGTCGCCCAGGAGCAGCCGGATCAGCCCGCGCTGGGCGGCTTCCAGGATCGCTTCCGGAGTCGGGCCTTCGAGATCGAGTCCGAGGTCCGCGGTATGATCGATCTCCTCGAACTCCCCCCGTTCCACGCGGGGATGTTAGGAGTGGTCTTCCGGGGCGGCAACCGGGCCGGGCGGCGGAGAATCTCCGGCAAGGAGGGCGAGCTCGTCCGCCCGCCGGCCGGCTTCGGCCGCGCGCGCGCGGGCGCCCAGCGCCACAAAGTGCTCGCGGGCGGCCGCCAGTGCGCTCAGCGCGGCGCCGGTCTTGCCCTCTCCGGCGTGTAGCTCTCCCAGCTCACGCCAGGCGCGGGCGGAAACCCCGTCCGCGCCGGCCGCCCCGGCCAGCTCGAGGGCCTGCCGGAGCGCGCGCTCCGCAGCGTCGGGACGGCCGGCGATCCGCTGGACCTCTCCCTCGAGGCAGGCCGCTTCGGCGCGCAGGACCGCGTTCTCGATCCGACCGGCCAGCGCCGAGACCGTGCCCACGAGCGTGTCCGCCCGCACGACGTCCCGGCGGGCGAGGGCGAGGCGCGCGCGCTGGATCGCCAGCCGGATCCCGGCGTGGGTGTCGGCCTTGCGCTTGGCGATCGCCATGGCCCGTTCGAGCAGTTCGTCCGCAGCGGTCATCTGGTCGACGGCCCCGAGCACCCGGCCGAGGTTGCAGAGGACCCAGACGGCGTGCGGGTGACCGTCCACCAGGGCCAGCCTCGGCAGCGCCGCCGAAAGCGCTTCCCGCGCCAGTTCGCCCTGCCCGAGATCGGTATGGACGGCCGCGTCGTTGCTCTCGATCCACAGCAGGAGGGCGCCGTCGCCGGCGGCCTCGGCGTGCTCGCGGGCGGCCCCGAACAGCCGGCTCGCTTCTTCCCAGCGGCCGGATTCCCAGGCGATCTCTCCGAGCAGGTTTTCGGCCCGGGCAAGCCCCACGTCGTCGCCGCGCTCGCGCGCGAGCCCGCCTGCCCGCCGGGCCTCGGTCGCGGCCTCCTCGCTCAGCCCGCTCGCCAGGAGCTCGCGCGCCGCCTCGAGGCCCTGGTCGGCGGCCGGGGCGCCGGGGACGGCGCCATCCGCGAATCCCGGCAGCTGCTCATCGCTCTTCATGGTCGGCCGTTCGAGACCCTCTCCCGGGGGCTGAGCCCCCTAACGGGGCAACGCCCGTGCCATGCGGGGCTCAGTCGGCCCGGATCTCAACCTCGGCCTCGGGGGGCACCTGGTCGCCGATGCCGCGGCCGGGGTCGAGCGGCCGCGGGCCGTCGGATGAATTCCACACGAGCCGCGCGGGCGCGTGGGCGCCGGGCTCGAAATACAGCGCCAGGCGGGCCGGCAGCTCGCCGGCCGGGAGCGCCGGATCGAGCAGGTGGAAGACGGCGCGCTCGCCGCGAACGAAGATCAGGGGCAGGGTCTCGGCGCCCACGCCGGCCCGATCAGATTTCCTGGTCGTCGGGAAACGGCTCCAGCTCGTCGACGACGCTCGTCTCCCGCGACGGCCCGCGTCGGTGCCCGACCAGCTCGTCCTCGAGCTCCTCCAGCCGGCGGCTGCCTTCGTCGAAGAACTCCCCCAACCGCTCCAGCAGGAGCTGCCGCGACGCGCGGCCGGATCTGGGGGCCACGAACACTCCGATCACGAATCCGATCGCCAGGGCCTTCAATCTGCCGATCATGACCACCTCCTATGCTGGGACCCATGTGGCGGGGCTTTCCTTCAAGATGCCGGGCGGGCGGGTGAACGTCAAACCACCAACTTGCACTTCGTTCGCGGTGAGGCTAATCCATGAGCTGCGCCACCGGTCTCGCCGACGGCGGCCGGATCACGAAGCCGACGGGCTCCGGGCCCGCTCAACCCCCGACCTCTTCAGGAGGAAACGCCGATGCTGTTGACCCTGATCGTGATCCTGCTGATCCTCTGGCTTCTGGGCGCCTTCGTGCGGCCGGTGGGAGGCCTGATTCACATTCTGCTCGTCATCGCGCTGGTGCTGCTCATCGTGCGCCTGCTCTAGGCGGCCGCTGGCGGACATTGCGAGCGCCAGTCGGCTGACGGAAACAAAAAAGCGCGGGCCGTGCTAGCGACGGCCCGCGCTCGTTCCGATGGTGCCCAAGGGGAGATTCGAACTCCCACGGCCTTTCGGCCACTGCCCCCTCAAGACAGCGTGTCTACCAGTTCCACCACTTGGGCCGGGTCAGCGTGGCTCGGCCGGCTGGCTGGCTCCCCCCCCCGGATCCGCCCCACCCTCGGCGGGTCCGGCCTCCTCGGCCGGCTGGGTCCCGCCTGAGCCACCCTCCAGCAGGTCCTCAAGGCTTCCCGGCGCCTGCGGCGCCGTGGGCGCGGCCTGCTCCTGCTGGAGCTGGGTCTCGATGAGCCCCTGGGGCCGGTTGCCGCGTGAGGTGAGGAGCGAGATCGAGAACGCGATGACCAGAAACGCCCCTCCCAGCCAGCGCGTCGCATTGTGCAGAAACGTCGCGGTCTGGCGGCTGCCCATCATCTCCATGCCGGTCCCCGCGCCGCCGAAGCCGGCCGCCAGGCCCCCGCCCTTACCGGACTGGAGGAGGACGACCAGCATGAGAGCGAGACAGTCGATCACGAGGAGAAGGAGGAGAATGGAGAACAGCATAGCTCGTTAATTTACGGCCACATCCAGGGCCGTCAAGCGATCCCCGCGCGGCGCGACCCCGCGGCCACGATCGACGCGAACCCATCCGGCGACAGGCTCGCCCCGCCCACCAGCGCGCCGTCGATGTCGGGTCGCGCGAGGAGCTCGGCCGCGTTCCCCGGCTTGACGCTCCCCCCGTAGAGGATCGGCACCTGGCCGGCCGTCCGGGCTCCGAGCACCGTGGTCAGCGACTCGCGGATCGCCGCGTGCATCTCTTGAGCGTCCTCGGGCGAGGCCGACCGGCCGGTCCCGATCGCCCACACCGGCTCGTACGCGATGTGGAGCCGCCCCGATCCGCTGTCGGGCAGGCCGTCGAGCGCGCGGGTGAGCTGGCGGATCACGACCGCCCGCTGCCGGCCGGCCTCTCGCTCCTCGAGGGTCTCCCCCACGCACAGGATCGGCGCGAGCCCGCCGGCCAGGACCGCCCGCGCCTTGCGACCGCAGTCCTCGTCGGTCTCGCCGAAGAGCTGTCGCCGCTCCGAGTGGCCGACCAGGACAAAGCGCGCGCCGGACGCGGCCAGCATCGGCACCGAAACCTCACCGGTGAACGCGCCGGACGCCTCCCAGTGGCAGTTCTGGGCGCCGATCTCGACCCGGTCTCCAGCCGCCCGGACAGCGGCCTCGAGCAGCGGGAACGGGGGGAACACCACCACCCGTTCGGTGCCCCGCTTGCGGGCCTGTCTGTGGAACGCCTCGAAGTATGGCTCCACCTCAGAACCAGTCTTGTGCATCTTCCAGTTGGCCGCGACGACGACCGGCCGGGCGCTCATGCCCCTCCTCGAGGATCGAGGGCCTCGATCCCCGGGAGGGCCGCCCCGCCCACCAGCTCCAGCGCCGCGCCGCCCCCGGTCGAGACGTGGCTCACCCGCTCCGCCAGCCCCGCCTCCTCGATGGCGGCGGCGGAGTCGCCGCCCCCCACGACGGTATAGGCGCCACGGCCGGTCTCCGCGGCCAGGAGCTCGGCCACCGCGCGCGTCCCGGCATCGAACGGCGGGGTCTCGAAGACCCCCAGGGGACCGTTCCAGAAGACGGTGCGTGCCTTCCGGAAGCCCTTCCCGATCGCCTCCACGGTGCGCGGGCCGACGTCCAGGATCCGCCACCCCGCTTCGACCTCTTCGACGGGGATCGTGCGCCGCTCGGCGGCGGAGGAGATCTCGCGCGCCACGACGACGTCCGGGGGCAGCGAGATCCGCTCCCCGAGCTCGGCCATCAGGCGCTCCGCCTCGGCGACCAGGTCGCGCTCGACGAGCGAGTCCCCGACCGCCAGACCGCGCGCCAGCAGGAACGTGTTCGCCATCCCGCCGCCCAGGAAGACCCGCTCGGCGCGTTCGGCGATCCCGCGCACCGTCTCGACCTTCCCCGCCACCTTGGCGCCGCCCATGACAGCCACCAACGGGGGCGCCGGGGCAACCACACGCGCGAAGGCGGCCAGCTCACGCTCCACCAGCAGGCCCGCCACGCACGGATCGAGATGCTCGGTCACCCCGACCGTCGAGGCGTGGGCCCGGTGGCAGGTTCCGAAGGCGTCCTGGACGAAGAGCTCCCCGTAGGCCGCCAGCCGGCGCGCGAAATCGGGATCGTTGGCCGTCTCGCCGGGGTCGAAGCGCAGGTTCTCGAGCAGGAACGTCTCGCCCGGGTGGGCGTTCAGCACCAGCCTGTGCGACCGTTCGTCGAACGGCGCCGCCAGGAACACGACCGGACGCCCGAGCAGCTCACCCAGACGTTCGGCCACCGGGCGCAGCGAAAGGGCCGGATCGGGCTTCCCCTTCGGGCGACCGAGATGGCTGGCCAGCACGGTCACCACGCTGCGGCCGGCGAGATCACGAAGGGTGGGGAGCGTGGCCTGGATCCGGACGTCGGAGACGATGCGGCGCTCGCCCTCGACCTCCTCCAGGGGCACGTTGTAGTCGACCCTGACCAGCGCCCGCCGCCCGTTCGCCTCCCCCTCGGTCAGCGAGTCGAGCGTCCGGCGTCCGAGACCAGGCGGTCGCTCCTGTCCCACGCCGCGGCGCCCGGCTACAGGAAGCGGGAGAGGTAGCCGGCCAGGTCTATCAGCCGCGTGGCGTACCCCATCTCGTTGTCGTACCAGGCGAACACCTTCACCAGCGTGCCGTCGATGACCATGGTGGACAGCGCGTCCACCGTCGCCGACTGGGTGGTGGAGACGTAGTCGACGGAGACGAGCGGCTCGTCGCTCACGACGAGGATCCCCTCGAGCCGCCCGCCGGCGGCCTCCCGGAAGGCGGCGTTCACGTCGTCCACGGAGGTCGCCTTCTCGACCTCGACGGTCAGGTCGACGATCGAGACGTCGGGTGTGGGGACGCGGATGGCGGTCCCGTCGATCCGTCCTTCGAGCTCGGGCATCACCATCGCCGCCGCCCGCGCGGCGCCGGTCGTGGTCGGGATCATGGAGATGGCTCCGCCACGGGCGCGGCGGAGGTCCTTGTCCGGCGTGTCGAGCAGGTGCTGGCTGGCGGTGTAGGCATGGGTGGTCGTCATGAGCCCGTGGACCCACCCGAACCGGTCATGGATCACCTTCGCGACCGGGGTCACGCAGTTGGTCGTGCACGAGGCGTTGGAGATGATGTCGTGACCGGCCTCGATGCGGTCCTCGTTGACGCCCATGACGACGGTGATGTCGGACGCCTTGCCGGGCGCGGAGATGACCACCTTGCGGGCGCCCGCCGACAGGTGCCTGGCGGCCTGCTCGCGCTCGCGGAAGCGTCCCGTGGACTCGATCACGACGTCGACCCCGAGGTCCTTCCAGGGCAGCTGGGCCGGATCCTTCTCCGACAGGACCTGGAACGAGTCGTCGTCCACCCGGATCGCGGAGTCCCCGACCCGGACGTCGGCGTCGAGCCGGCCATGGACCG
The DNA here is from genome assembly GCA_035708865.1 of Gemmatimonadota bacterium. Classification (GTDB taxonomy): domain Bacteria; phylum Gemmatimonadota; class Gemmatimonadetes; order JACCXV01; family JAHWKZ01; genus DASRVA01. The sequence continues at coordinate 107,000 of DASTFF010000001.1, forward strand.
AGTCGTACCGCAGCAGATGGGCCAGCGTGGCGGCGTCGGTCAGGTCGTTGACGGCGACCAGATCGAGGTCGTGGCTCCCCTTTCTGAGCGAGCGGTACGCGATGCGGCCGATGCGGCCGAACCCGTTGATGGCGATGCGCATGCCGACCTCCGTGGCGTGATGGAAACCCGATGAACCCCGGCGGTCGCCGAAGTTATCCGGGGACATCCTCGGGCGCGAGAGCGAAGGCGAGGCCGACCACCCGGAGGGCACCGGCCTCAAGCAGGGCGGTCCCGGCGGCCGCCAGGGTGGCGCCGCTGGTAGCGACGTCGTCCACCAGGCCGACCGCCTGCGGCGCTCCCAGGCGGCAGGCGAACGCCCCCTCCACGTTGGCGGCGCGCGCGGCCCGGCCGAGCCCGACCTGGGGGCGGGTCGCGCGGACGCGCTCCAGCACGTCGAGGACGGGCAGGCTGTGGACCCTGCCCAGGGCCTCGGCCAGCGCACGGGCCTGGTTGTACCCGCGGGCCCGCAGACGGACCGGATGCAGGGGGACCGGCACGAGCGCATCGAGCGGCCGGGCCTCCACCAGGGCGGCCATCTCCAACGCGCAGGTCTCGGCCAGATGGAGCCAGCCCGCGTACTTCAGGTGGCGGACCATGGATAGCGCGACCCCGTCGTAGCGGACCGCCGCGCGCGCCTCCAGCCCCTGGGGCCAGTCCCGGCACCGGGCGCATCGGCCGGGCGACCCCGGCCGCGGAAGCCCGCACGTGAGGCAGCCGGCCCCGTCGAGGGGCCTGAGCCCGGCCAGGCATGCCGGGCAGCATCCCGGCCGCGCCGCCCGCAGCGGCCGTCCGCAATGCAGGCAGAGCGGCGGCAGGAAGATGTCGAGCAGTCGGGACGGCAGCGACACCGGCCCTCCGGTGAGGGGGGGCCGGGCGGACGGAAGGCAGGCGCCCGGCAGAGCCGGGCGCCTCGGCGTTCGATCAGCTGCCGGGCAGCTTCAGGAGAGGGAACTGCTCGGAGAGGCTGGCCAGGTAGTGGTCCCGCTCGTGGCTGCTCAGGATCGGGACCATGCGCTGGACCCAGCCCCGGGCCGCCTCGACCCGATCGGTCAGGTAGTTCGACGCGACCAGCCCGAGGTAGGCGAGCTTGATCCCCTCGTCGAGCTCGAGCGAGCGCTCGAAGGCGTCGATCGCGGCCCCGTAATCCCCGAGCTGAAGATACGATCCACCAAGCAGCGCAAAGGCGTTCGCATGCCGCGCATCGAGGCCGACGACGGCCTGGAAGAGGGGGATCGCCTCGCTGTAGCGGCCCTCGGCGTAGAGCTGTCCGCCCAGCGCGTAGAGCGAATCAGGTCGGCTGGCGGCGAGGGCTGTGTTCTGCGGGTCCGGCTGCGCGGCGGCCGGGGCGGCGAGGGCGAGGGTGAGGATCAGTCCGAACAGAACTCGTCGATTATGCATCCACTCCAACCTCCGGGCGGGTCCTGGATTTCGCACGGGCGAGGGGGCGCGAACGGCCAGCAACGTAACCAGCCCCCTTCGCGTTCGTCAACCTCGTGGCACGCCGCGGGTCAGGCTCGCCACGAACCCTTCGAGCGAGCGGCGGATGACCGCGAACGACCGTTCGTAGACCTCCCGATCCTTCCCGATCGGGTCGACCACCTCAGCGCCGTCTGCGTCAGGCCCGAAATCGGTGACCAGCCGGACGTCGGCGGCCTCGTCGAGCTCCCTGGCCCGGGCCACGTGGCCGTCGGACATGCACAGCACCGTGTCGGCCCACCGCATCAGCTCGCGCGTGAGCGGCCGGGACACGTGGGCGCCCAGGTCGAGGCCGGCCTCGCCGGCCACCGCCCCGGCCAGGGGGTGGGCCGGCCAGCCCGGGGCGGCGTGCGTCCCCGCGGACCTGACCTCGGCCTCGATTCCCGCCTCCGCCAGGAGCCGGCGCAGCAACGCCTCCCCCATCGGCGACCGGCACGTGTTGCCGGTACAGACGACGAGGACCCGGTAAGGACGGGGGGCCGACATGCCCCCTAACTTGGCGGCAAGTCTCGTGCCCAGCAAATCATCCCTACCGGATCCCCGGCAGGATGCCCCGCAAGCGCTCCGCCGACACGGCCCCGGCGCGGACGATCCGGGGTGCGCCGCCGCGTACGTCCACGATTGTGGACGGCTCACCGGCCGGCATCCCCTCCTCCCCGACGGCCGGGGCCAGGGCGAGGGCGATCGCCTCGGCGCCAGGCGCGTCGGCCAGCCGACGCACGGCATCCCCGATTCGGGAGGGCGGGGGCTCCCCGCGTCGGTTGGCGCTGGTCGAGAAGAGTGGCCCCCCCCACGCGCCGAGGAGCTTCGAGGTCACGTCATCTGCGGCGGGGCGCAGGGCGATCGCCCGCCCGGCGCTGACAGGCCCCGGCGCGCGGGGCCCGGCCTCGACGATGAGGGTGAGCGGGCCCGGCCACAGCCAGCCCGCGAGCGCTTCGGCGGCCGGCGGCCACTCGGCGGCCAGCCCGCGAGCCGCCTCCGTCCCTGGGACAAGACACAGGAACGGCCGCGACTCGTCGTACCCCTTGATCCGCCGCGCGCGCCCGACCGCCGCGGGGTTTCCCGGATCCCCGCTCAGGCTGACGACGGTCTCGGTCGGATGCAGGATGAGCCGCCCCTCGGACAGCGCCTCGACCGCCCGCCCGATCGCGGCGGCGTCGCAGGGAACGAGCTCGATCTCAGACACGCACCTCGCCCGTCATCTCGAGCTTGCCGGGATAGGCGGCCAGACGCGGCCGCACCTCGTCCCGCAGGAACTCGCGCACCTGCTCGGGGGCGCGGCCGACGTGGCGCGCCGGATCGCCCGCCTCGCGCCACACCGACTCCGACACCCCGCCGAACGCCTCCTCGCCAGAGAGCCTGGAAAGCAGGTCGTTCGACTCCCCGGATTCCAGGCGCGCCGCGACTTCGCGTGCATGCACGCGGATTTGCTCGTGAAGCGCCTGCCGGTCGCCGCCCCTCTCGACCGCTTCCATGAGTACCCTTTCGCTGGCCAGGAAGGGGAGCTCGCGCTCGAGGTTGCGGCGGATCGCGCCCGGCTGCACTTCGAGCCCCTCGGCGACATCATGATAGAGGATGAGCAGCGAGTCCACGGTCAGGAACAGCTCGGGGAACGCGATCCGCTTGTTGGCCGAGTCGTCGAGCGTCCGCTCCAGCCACTGGGCGGCGGCCGTGAGGTCGAGGTTGCCGGCCAGCTGGAGCGCCAGCCGCGCCAGGCCTGTCATCCGCTCGGCACGCATCGGGTTGCGCTTGTAGGGCATCGCCGAGGACCCGATCTGCCGCTGCCCGAACGGCTCCAGGATCTCGCCCACGTGCTGCAGGAAGCGCAGATCCTGGCTGAACTTGGAAGCCGAGACCGCGACCCCTCTGAGCGTCCCCGCCCAGGCCGCGTCCACCTTTCGCGGATAGGTCTGCCCGGTGACCGCGAACGCGCGCTCGGCGTCGAGCTTGGCCAGCAGCCGGCGCTCGAGCTCGCGCACCTTGTCGTGGTCGCCGCCGGCCAGCGCCAGGAACGAGGCCTGGGTCCCGGTGGTGCCTTTCAGGCCGCGCAGGCGAAACGTGCCCAGCCGCTGGTCGATCTCGTCGAGATCGAGGAGCAGGTCCTGGAGCCACAGGCAGGCGCGCTTCCCCACCGTCGTGGGCTGGGCCGGCTGGAGGTGGGTCCATGCCAGAGCGGGCAGATCGGCGTGCCGATCGGCGAATCCGGCCAGCCCGGCGACCACGCACAGGGTCTTCCGCTGCACCACCCTGAGCGCATCCCGCATCACCAGCTGGTCACCGTTGTCGACCACGAATGCGCTGGTCGCCCCGAGGTGGAGGATCGGACGCGCTTGGGGAGCGGCTTCGCCGAACAGGTGGACGTGGGCCATCACGTCGTGGCGGAGCTCCCGCTCCAGCTCCGCGGCCCGCTCCCACTGGATGTGGTCGGCGGCCTCCCGGAGCGCCGCGACCTGGGCGATCGTGACGCCCCCGATGTCCAGCTCGGCCTGGGCCTCGGCGAGCGCGATCCAGAGTCGACGCCAGGTCCTGATCCGGTTCACCTCGGAGAACAGCGCCAGCATTTCCGGGCTGGCGTAGCGCGTGACCAGCGGGTGCTGAAACCGGCCCTCTTCCCCACCGCCAGTCCCGGTCATCCCCCCCTCGCCTCGCCCAGGATGCGGAGCGCGAGGTGGGCCGCGTTGGCCCCGTTGTCGATCCCGACCGCCGCCACCGGCACGCCGGGCGGCATCATCGCGATCGCCAGCAGGGCGTCGACGCCCCGCAAGGGCCCCGCCCCGACCGGCAGCCCGATCACCGGCAGCCGCGTGTGGGCGGCCACGACGCCCGGGAGCGCCGCCGCCAGGCCGGCTGCAGCGATCACCACCCTGTAGCCGGCCGCCTCGGCTCCGCGGGCGAGCTCGGCCACGCGCTCCGGCGTTCGGTGGGCGGAAGCCACCTCCACGCGGTAGGCGACCCCCGCTTCGCGAAGGACCTTCTCCGCCTTCTCGACCACCGTCCGGTCCGACTCCGACCCCGCCACGATCAACACTCGCGCGGTCCCTCCCGCGCGCTCCTCCACGCTCATCCGCCCCCTTTCATGCACAACCCCAAACCGTACCTTCCGATCTGCGAAGACGGTTCCCGAGGGCGCTCAAGATGGCCAGGATCAAGGCGCGCGACCGAGGTCATCCGAGGCGCACGGCAAGTGCGCCGCAGGATGGCCGAGCGAGCGCAACGCCGAGCCTGGCCATCTTCAGCGCCCGATGATTCAAGTAATCCAGTCGTGGAAGTCGTCACTAATCTGGCCCCTCCTCTTGTACCTCAGCATCGCGTCCTGGCACGAGCAGACACAGGCCGCCTTCGGCAGCAGCTCCAGGAGCAGCGAGGTCAGCTCCGGTAGCCGCTCCAGCGCCGAGTCGACCCTTTCGCGGCGCTCTTCGGGTTCGATCTCCCCCACGCCCTCGGCGTAAGCCGTGACGTACGCGACCGGGTGGTAGCACATCTCGAGCTCGCGGGCCAGGAACGCCTCCGGGGCGAGCGTCATCCCGACCAGGTCGGCGCCCATCGCCTGCAGCATCCGGACCTCGGCCGGCGTCTCGAAACGGGGCCCCTCGCAGACGGCATAGACCGCCTTCTCCACCGCCTCCTCGCCGAGGATCCCGAGCACCTGCCGGAGCGGCCGCTCGAGCGAGGGACAAAAGGGAGGCCGCTGGCGCAGCAGGCCGATCCCCAGGTTCTCGAAGAAGGTCGTCGGCCGGTGCCGGGTCAGGTCGATGAGATCGGTCGGCAGGACGAACTGCCCGATCCGGAACCGCGGGCTGAGCGCCCCCGGTCCGCTCCACGCGACGATCCGGTTGACGCCGAGCTCCTTGAGCGCCCATACGTTCGCCCGGTAGTTCACGAACGGGGCCGAGACCCGGTATTCCTTCTCGCCATGCCGGGGCAGCAGGTAGAAACGGTGTCCGTCATCCTCGACAAAGAGAATCGGCGACGAGCATCCGAAGGGAGTCTCCTTGACGACGACGTCGACGACCGATCCCAGCCGGTCGTGCGCCAGCTGGTACACCTTCCCGCCGGCGATGAAGGCGATCTCGCTGAAGCGGTGGTCGTAGTCGCCGGAGAGGATGCGCGGGAGGACTTCGGTTTTCGGTTCTTCGACCAAAGAGGGACCTCAGCCCTTCGTCATGCGGAGACCGGGCGGGCGCGCAACGGACCGGTCAGCGAGCCGAGTCCCGCTCCGGAATGCTCGCTTCCACCCGCGCCAGGCGTTCCAGCGCGTCCAGAGCGGCTTCCTTCTCCGCCTCTTTCTTGGTCCGCCCCCATCCCGAGCCGAGCGGCTCTCCTTCGAGCCATACCTGGCACCGGAAGTTGACGTCCTCACGGCCGCGGGGAGCGGAGCCGGCGCGACTGGTGCGGTAGGTGAGCTGACCGCGGCCGAGCTCGTGGATCGTCTCCTGGAGCCGGTTCTTGGCGGTGTGAAAACCCTCGTCGTGCTCGAGGTCCAGCGACAGCACGTGATCGTGGATGAAACGGCGGGCGACCTCGAGCCCGCCGTCGAGGTACAGCGCGCCGATCACCGCCTCCAGCGAGTCGGCGGCGATCTTCCGGCGGCCGCCTCCGGCGAGGAGGTTCTGGTCGTCGCCGGTCAGGATGCAGTCGGGCAGCCCGATCTGCTCGCTGGCCCCGGCCAGGAAGCGGCGCGAGATGATATGGGCGCGAAGCTGGGACAGCGTCCCCTCCTGGGCCTCCGGGTGACGCGAGAAGAGCCACTCGCTGACGATGAGGTTCAGGATCGAGTCGCCGAGAAACTCCATCCGCTCATAGGACTGACCACGATTGCTGGACTGGACGAGAGAGGACGGATGAGTGGTCGCCCGGACGAGCAGATCGGGGTCGCGGAAAGGATGGCCGAGCACCCGGGACAGCTTGGCCAGACGGTCCTTGTCACGGGCCTCGCGGGACCCAGTCAGCCTGCCCAGCCACCGACGCAGCCGCATGGGGCTACTCCTCGAAGCGCTTGAGCGCCAGCGTCGCGTTGTGACCTCCGAAGCCGAACGAGTTCGTCAACGCCGCGCGCACGGAGCGTTCACGCATCTCGTTCGGGACGCAGTCCAGGTCGCAGGCGGGATCGGGGGTCTCGTAGTTGATCGTCGGCGGGACCCTGCCTTCGGCGAGGACCCTCGAAGTGATCACGAACTCCAGCCCGCCGGCGCCGCCCAGCAGATGACCGGTCATCGACTTGGTCGAGGCGACCATCATCTGGTACGCATGATCTCCGAAGACCGTCTTGACCGCCTCCGTCTCGTAGGCGTCGTTGAGGGGTGTCGAGGTGCCGTGGGCATTGATGTAATCGACGTCGGTCGGATCGAGCGCGGCCTCGTCGAGGGCACGCTGCATGGCCCGCGCCGCCCCTTCCCCGTGCGGCGAAGGAGCGGTGATGTGATGCGCGTCGGCGGTCATCCCGATCCCCACCACTTCAGCGTAGATCGTGGCGCCCCGGTCACGCGCGTGATCGAGCTCCTCGAGGATCGCCATCCCGGCCCCCTCGCCGAGGACGAACCCGTCACGCCCGGCATCGAACGGCCGGCTGGCGCGTTCCGGCTCGTCGTTGCGCGTCGACATCGCCTTCATGGCCGCGAACCCGCCGATCGACATCTCGGTCACCGCGGCCTCCGTGCCCCCCGCGATCATGACGTCGGCGTCCTCATGCTTGATGAGCCGGAAGGCGTCCCCGATGGCGTGCGCGCTCGAGGCGCACGCGCTCACCGTGCAGTAGTTCGGACCCTTGGCGCCGAACCGCATCGAGACGATGCCGCTCGCCATGTCCGGAATCATCATCGGGATGTAAAAGGGGCTGATGCGGGAGGGGCCGCCGTCCAGGTAGCGCCGGTTCTGCTCCTCGTGGGTCGCGATTCCCCCGATCCCCGAGCCGATGATCACGCCGACCCGGTTCGCGTCCTCCTTCGCCATGTCGATCCCGCTGTGTTCCATGGCCATGATCGAGGTCGCCATGGCGTACTGCGTGAACAGGTCCTGGCGCCGGGTCTCCTTCTTCTCGATCCAGACCAGCGGATCGAACCCCTTGACCTCGGCGGCGATCCGGGTCGCGAACGCGCTGGCGTCGAAACGTGTGATCGGGCCGACGCCCGGGATCCCCGCGAGCAACGCCTTCCACGAAGACTCGAGGTCGTTGCCGAGGGCGCTGATCAGGCCCATCCCGGTGACCACCACACGTCGTCCCATCAGCCGCGAGCCGCCTCCGGATGGGGCGGACGTCCGCTCACTCGGAGGTCTTGTTCTTCAGGTAGGAGACGGCCTCTCCGACGGTGGTGAGTCGCTCGGCGTCCTCGTCGGGAATCTCGATGTCGAATTCCTCCTCGAACGCCATGACGAGCTCGACGGTATCCAGCGAGTCGGCCCCCAGGTCCTCCACGAACGAAGCGTCCGAGGTCACCTTCTCCCCGTCCACCCCCAGGTTCTCCACGATGATTTCCTTGACGCGATCGTCCACCGACATCGGCATCCTCCATTGGCAGTTGGTACGCGGATTGCTGTGAACCGAGAAAGCGGCGGTCATCGAGTCAGCCCGCCGTCGACGCAGATGACTTGTCCGGTAATATAGTCGCTGAGCGACGATGCGAGGAACAGCACGAGGTGGGCCACGTCCTTGGCGCTGCCCAGCCGGCCGGCCGGGATCCGCTGCTCGTATCCGGCGCGGGTGGCGGCGTCCAGCCCGGCGGTCATATCGGTCTCGATGAACCCTGGCGCGACCACGTTGACCGTGACCCCGCGCGATGCGACCTCCGCGGCGAGCGACTTGGAGAGGCCGATCAGGCCGGCCTTGGAGGCGGCGTAGTTGGCCTGCCCCGCATTACCGGTCACCCCGACCACCGACGCCATGTTGATGATCCTTCCCCAGCGCCGCCGGATCATGGGCCTGAGGGCGTGGCGGCTCCACAGGAATGCCCCGCCGAGGTTGACACGCAGCACCTCGTCCCATTCCTCCTGCTTCATTCGGATCATCAGGTTGTCGCGCGTGAGACCGGCGTTGTTCACCAGGATGTCGACCGCCTCGAACGCCGCCTGGGCCTCGCCCCAGGCGCGCTCGACGTCCGACGGATCGCCCACATCGCCAACCAGGCCGAGCGTTCGGACGCCATGGCCGGCGAGCTCCTCGGCGGTTCGCCCGACCGCCTCGGCGCTGCGCGCGAACACGATCACCGAGGCCCCCGCCCGGGCCAGGGTCTCGGACACGGCACGGCCGATGCCGCGCGTCCCTCCCGTGACGAGCGCGGTGCGGCCGGAGAGATCGAGCCCTGGGGCGCTCACGCCGCCGCCAGCGACTCGACCTCGTCGGGGCCGCCGATCGCCTGCCCGTGGAGATCGCGGTCGATCCGCTTGAGGAGCCCGGTGAGGACGGCCCCGGGGCCGGGCTCGACGAAGCGGCCGGCTCCGAGCTCCCGCAGACGCTCGACGCAGGCGGTCCAGCGGACCGGCGCGGTGAGCTGGGCGAGGAGTCGCGACCGGATGGCGTCGGCCGCGGTGATCGGGGCCGCATCGACGTTGGCCACGACCTGGATCCCCGCCTCGCGGAGCTCGACGGCGGCCAGGGCCTCGGCCAGGCGCGCCGCGGCGGGCGCCATGAGCGGCGAGTGGAAGGCTCCCGACACCGGCAGCTCGACCGCTTTCCGCGCGCCGTGGTCGCGGGCCTGCTCTACCGCTCTTAGGACGGCGTCGCGCGAGCCCGAGATCACGATCTGCCCGGGCGCGTTGAAGTTGGCCGGCTCGAGTACTTCTCCCGGGCGCCGGGCGGCGCGGCAGAGTGCCTCCACGGCCGCCACTTCAAGCCCCAGTACAGCCGCCATCGATCCCGGGATCGACCGCCCTGCCTCGGCCATCGCCTCCCCGCGTGCGCGCACCAGCCGCAACCCGTCCTCGAAGGCCAGGCTGCCGGCGGTGACATGGGCCGAGAACTCGCCCAGGCTGTGGCCGGCCGCCCACGCCGGCCGGACGCCGCGCCCGGCCAGCACCCGGACCACCGCGATCGAGTGGGCGAGCAGCGCCGGCTGGGCGTTCTCGGTCGCGCGGAGCCGCTCTTCGGGCCCCTCCCAGCAGATCGTCGACAGCTCGAAGCCGAGCACGTCGTCGGCCTCGCGGAAGGCGGACCGGGCCTCCGGGTATGCGTCGGCCAGGGCGGCCCCCATGCCGACGACCTGGCTCCCCTGACCGGGAAACTGGAACGCGATGCCCGGACGGTCAGCGGCCACGGGCAGCCCGAAGCGGCTCGGTGTGGAGACGGGGCATCCAGGCGGTCTGCTACAGGCGCAGCAGGATGGACCCCCATGCCAGCCCGCCGCCGAAGGCCGTCATGAGGATCGTCTCGCCGCGTCCCACGCGTCCCTGGCGGATGGCCTCGTCGAGGGCGATCGGGATCGAGGCCGAGCTCGTGTTGCCGTAGCGGTCGATGTTGATGAAGACCCGGTCGGATGGAACAGCGAGCCGTTTCGCCAGCGACTCGATGATGCGGATGTTCGCCTGGTGGGGGATGACGAGGTCCACGTCGGCGATTCCCATCCCGGTCCGTGACAAGACCGCGCGGCTCGACTCCTCCATCGCCAGAACCGCGCGCTTGAAGACCTCGCGTCCCTCCTGCTTCACGAACTCGAGCCGCTGGGCCTGGGTCTCCGCCGTGGACGGGAGCGCGGCGCCTCCCGCCGGCCGCCAGAGAAGCTGGGCGAAGCGGCCGTCGGTCTGGATGTGCGAGCCGAGCAGTCCCGAGCCGTCCCCGCCGACCAGCGCCGCCCCGGCCCCGTCCCCGAACAGGACGCAGGTCGTCCGGTCCGAGTAGTCGATGATGGCCGACATCTTCTCGGCGCCCACCACCAGCACGTGGCGGTGGGTGCCGGCGCGGATCAGGCCGTGGGCGATCGTGAGCCCGTACAGCCACCCCGCACAGGCCGCGCTGATGTCGAAGGCCGCCGCGCGATGGGCCCCGATCCGGGCCTGGGTCTCGCAGGCGGTCGAGGGCAGCAGGTGATCGGGCGTGGCGGTCGAGAGGATGAGCACGTCGACGTCCAGGGGATCCACGCCGGCGTTCTCGAGCGCCCGGCGGGCGGCCAGGGCCGCCATGTCCGCGGTGTTCTGGCCCTCCTCGCAGGCCCGGCGCTCGCGGATCCCGGATCGGGTCCGGATCCACTCGTCCGACGTGTCGACGATCTTCGCCAGATCGGCGTTGGTGACCACCCGGTCGGGAACGGCCATCCCCGTCCCCCGAATGAAGCTCGACTCCAGCGCGGCCGCGACGGCGCCTTGCGCCGCCGGATGCGTCGTCTGCGCGCTCATTCCCCCTCCTAGGTGGTGGGGCCCGTGGCGAGCGCCGCCCGGGATCTCCGGGAGCGGCCTAGTACTCCTCGACCTCGATCACCTGGCGTCCCGCATAGTGTCCGCAATGCGGACATACGCGGTGCGGCATCTTCGGCTGGAGGCACTTCTCGCACTTCACGACCATCGGCGCGGTCGCCTTCTTGTGCGTGCGGCGCTTGCGCTGGCGCGTCTTGCTGATTTTTCGCTTCGGTACGGCCATGTCGGTCTCCGTTCTGGATGAATGGGCAGATTCAGATCCCTTGCCCGACGCGGTCGCGCAGGGCCTCGAGGGCGGCCCATCTCGATGCGCCGGGCCCGGGCCGGCAGTCGCAGGATCCTTCGTTCAGGTTCCGCCCGCACTCGGGGCAGATGCCGGGGCACTCCGGACGGCAGATCGGATACAGGTCCGTCTCGAGAAACAGATGGTCCCGCACCGCCTGTGTAAGGTCGATGCGCGTAGCTCCCGCCTCCAGGAGGATCACGTCGTCATCGCCCGTGTCCTCCTCACGACCGCTCATCTGAAAGACGATCGTGAAGCGTTCCCGGAACTCCGACTCGACGGGTGCGAGACAGCGCCGGCAGGGCCGGGCCACGGCGCCTGCCAGAACGGCGTCGACCACGAACGTGTGCCCGTTCGCGGCCCGCACCAGGACGTCTAGGTCGAGCGGCTCGTCGACCTCGCCGTCGAAGCCATCGAGGACCGGCGAATCCGGCGGAATCCGGAACGTGGCCTCGAATCCGTTCTCGAGTTGCGCGAGATCCAGGATCATAAGCAATTAAAGTTAAGCGCGGGCGGGATTTGCGACAATCGCCCGGGGGTGGCGGCTCAGGCCCCCGTGGCGGCCGGAAAGAAGAACTCGATCTCCCGTCGCGCGTTCTCCGGGGAATCGGAGGCATGGATGGCGTTGCGCTCGACGGACTCGGCGTAGAGCCGGCGGATCGTGCCCTCGGCGGCCTTGGCCGGATCCGTCGCCCCGATCGTCTCGCGCAGCGCGGCCACCGCGTTCTCACGCTCCAGGACCAGCGGCACGCAGGGCCCGCTCGTCATGAAGCTCACCAGGCTGTCGTAGAAGGGGCGCTCGGCGTGGACGGCGTAGAAGTCCCGCGCCCGCTCCGGGGTCAGCCGCTCCATCCGCATCTCGCAGATCACGAATCCCGCCGCCTCTAGGTGGGCGAGGAGCGTCCCGACCCGGTTCCTTCCCACCGCATCCGGCTTGATGATCGCCAGCGTCCGCTCTGCCATTACGCCACCTCGAGCTGTTGGGGTAGATCGAAAAGGGATGAGAGCGCGGTCGTCTAGCAGGTCGTGCTAGAACTGCAGGAGCTTCCGAATGAGCGATCGCCTGCTGATCAACCCCACCCACTTCCCCTCGCTCGTCAGCGGCAGCGGATCCACGTTCTTGTTCACGATGATCGAGGCCGCGTCGCTCAGCCCGGCCTCGATCGGCAGGCACAGCACGGCCCGCGACATGACGTCCCGGACGCGGCGCGTGCTCGGGTCCGGCCGGGCGGACTCGCCCGCGCCTTCGAACAGGCGGATGTAGCCGGGCAGAAAGTCGCGGATCAAGTCCTTCTCGGAGATCATCCCCATGATCTCGTCGTTCTTGTTCACCACCGGAAGCGCGGTGTAGCCGCCGCGGGTCATGATCCCCGCCGCCTCGGCGAGATCCATGTCCGGATACACACGCTGCGAGGCCGGCTCCATCACGTCGATCACCGAGAGATTCTGGACCCGTGGGGCCTCCCGGACCGCTGCGAGCCGAACGATCGCAGCCGGATCACGGGCCTCAAGGATCCCGTCGACGACGCCTTCCTGGCGGAAGAGGGCGGCCAGGCTGGCCACGGTCTCGAGGTAGGCCGCGACCGCGTCCGGGGGCGCCGTCACCAGGGCGAAGAGCCGGCCGCGGGACTCCTGGCCCGTCTCGTTGGGAACCCGCAGCGGGCGTTCGGTCATGCCGAGGGCCACCACCGCCTGGTCGACGGCGTCCGAGCGAAGATGCGGCAGAAAGGCGCCGCCGCCCACCGCGATCGTGTCCTCCGCTCCCAGCGAGCTCACCTGACGGAGGAGGCGCTCGCCGTCCCTGACCCCCGGCTGACGGGCCGCGAACGCGGCCAGCTCGTCGAGCACCTCGGAGTACGACGTCGCCTGGAGCGGCGGGGCGATCTGCGACACGACGAGCAAGGGCTCGGTGGTCGTCGTCTCAGCCAAGCGCTTCCCTCACGAGCCCCACCAGGTCGGCCGGGCGGCGGGCGACCGCGATCCCGCTCTCACGGAATGCTTCGATCTTCTCCGCCGCCGTCCCCTCGCTGCCCGATATGATGGCGCCCGCGTGTCCCATCCGCCGGCCGGGCGGAGCGGTCTGACCGGCGATGAACCCGACGACCGGCTTGGTCATCGCGCTCTCGACATGGCGCGCGGCCTCCTGTTCGTCGGTGCCGCCGATCTCGCCGATCATCACGACGGCTTCTGTCTCGGGATCCGCCTCGAACGCCTCCAGGCAATCGATGAACGAGGTCCCGATGATCGGATCGCCCCCGATCCCCACACAGGTGGACTGTCCGACGCCGTCGCCGGTCAGGTGATGGATCACCTCGTAGGTCAGGGTCCCGCTCCGCGAGACCACCCCCACCGGGCCTGGCGTACAGATCTGCCCGGGGAGGATCCCGATCTTGGACTTCCCGGGGCTGATCAGGCCGGGGCAGTTGGGTCCGAGAACACGCGCGCCGCGCTCTTGGACGTAGGGCATGACGCGCGTCATGTCGAGGACTGGAATCCCCTCGGTGATCGTCACGATGAGCTCGATTCCCGCGTCGGCCGCCTCGTAGACGGCATCGACGGCGAACGCCGGCGGCACGTAGATCACCGAGGCCGTGGCGCCTGTCTCGGCCACCGCCTCGGCCACGGTATGGAAGATCGGGACCGCGTCGTCGAAGGTCTGCCCCCCCTTGCCGGGGACCACACCCGCCACGACGCGGGTTCCGTACTCCAGCATCTGCCGGGCGTGAAACGAGCCGTCACGTCCGGTGATCCCCTGGACGACGAGGCGCGTCGATTCGTCGATGAAGACGCTCATCGCGCCGTCTCCGGCGCCGCTTTCCGGTCGGCCATCTCGATCGCGCGCTGGACCACGTCGTCCATCGATTTCGTGGCGGGCAGGCCGACCCCTTCCAGGATCCGCAGCGCCTCCTCCTCGTTGGTGCCGGTCAGACGGATCACGATCGGCACGTCCACCTCCAGGCGGCCGAGGGCCTCGACGATCCCGTTGGCCACGTCATCGCACCGGGTGATCCCCCCGAAGATGTTGAACAGGATGGCCTCGACATTGGGGTCCGAGAGGACGATCCGCATCGCGTTGACGACCTTTTCCGGATTGGAGCTGCCTCCGATGTCCAGGAAGTTTGCGGGCTCGGCGCCGTAGTACTTGATCAGGTCCATCGTCGCCATGGCCAGCCCGGCGCCGTTCACGATGCAGCCGATGTTGCCGTCCAGCTTCACGTACGAAAGGCCCTTCTCGCGGGCCTCGGTCTCCGCCGGATCCTCGTCGGACGGATCGCGGAGCTTCTCCAGGTCGGGATGCCGGAAGAGGGCGTTGTCGTCAAGGTTGAGCTTGGCGTCGATAGCGAGGAGCTCTCCGTCCTCCGACACGACCAGCGGATTGATCTCCGCCAGCGATGCGTCGACGTCGAGGAAGGCGGCATGGAGCCGGCGGAACAGGTCCGCCGCCTGGCGCACCAGCTTCAGGTCGTCGAAGAGTGCGAAGCCGAGCGCGGTCGCCTGATGGTTGAGCAGCCCGTAGCGGGGATCGATGCCGACCCGTTGGATCTTCTCCGGGGTCGAGCGCGCCACCTCCTCGATGTCCACCCCGCCGGCCGCGCTCACCATCATGACCGGCCGCCGGCTCGCCCGGTCGATGACGATGCCGGCATAAGCCTCGCTGGCGATGTCCACCGCCGGGGCGACCAGGACACGCTCCACGGTGATCCCCTTGATGTCCATCCCCAGAATGTCGGTGGCCTTCCGGCGCGCCTCCTCGGGATCGGCGGCGAGCTTGACGCCGCCCGCCTTGCCGCGCCCGCCGACCAGGACCTGCGCCTTGACCACGACCGCCCCGCCGAGCTCGCGGGCGGCCGCCTCCGCCTCTTCGGGCGTGGCGGCCACGCGGTCGAGCGGGACGGGGAGCCCGTGATCGCGAAAAATCTCCCGCGCCTGATACTCGTGGACCTTCATCGCGCCCTTTCGCAGAGAGGGTGGCCGGGCGGGAGCCCGGTCGCCCGTGCGGGTTCGAGACGACCTGGGAAGCTAGAGCGGAACCCTTCGCGCTTCAACGGTCCCCATCCTCCCGGGCCATCGTCTCCAGCAGGCCTCCCAGCTCCTCCAGCGCCTCCCCGTAGCCGGCCCAGTCGCCGCGCCGCTGGGCGGCGACCGCCCGCTCGTAGGCGGCGCGAGCCTGCCGGGAGAGCGCCACGTCTCCTTCCGAACCCTCGCTGCCGGCCGCCTCGGGCCCCGCCTCCGCGCCCGCCTCCCTCCGCGGGCTGGAGCCAACGAGGGCCAGCATCGCGTCCTCGAGGGTCGGCTCCATCACGATCCGCGTGCCGTAGGCGGCGATCACCCGCCGGAGCTCGGGGAGCTGGCTCTGCTGAGCCTGCAGGTAGAGCGGCTCGATGTACAGCACCGAGGTCCCGATCGGGATCGCCAGCAGGTTGCCGCGTATGACGCTCGAACCTTTCTGGCTCCACAGCGTGATCTGCTCGCTGATCGTCGGGTCCTGATCGATTCGTGCCTCGACCTGCATGGGCCCGAAGACGAGACGGTCCTTGGGGAACTCGTAGATCACCCGCTGGCCGTAATTCTCCGGATCCCCCTTGGCGACCAGCAGCGCGATCATGTTGTCGCGCCGGGCGGGGGTGAACGGCAGGACCAGCTGGAAGCTCGGCCGGGCGTCGTCCGGGAGCTGGAGCAGCACGTAGTACGGCTCCATCTGCGCCGTCTGGCCCTGAGAGATCTCGTTGGGTGTGTTCCACATGTCCTCGCGGTTGTAGAACACCCGCGGGTCCTGCATGTGATAGGCGCGCAGCACCTCGGCTTGGATGGTGAACAGGTCCTCCGGATAGCGGAGATGCGCCATCAACCCATCCGGCATCGACGATGCCGGCTGGAAGAGGTCCGGGAATATCGAGCGGTACACGCGCAGGATGGGATCCGCCTCGTCCCAGGCGTAGAACGTCACGCTCCCGTGATACGCATCGACGGCCACCTTGACGCTGTTCCGGATGTAGTTGATGGCCGGCCAGCCGGTCAGACGGACGGGCTCCGAATAGGGATAGCGGTCGCTCGCCGTGTAGGCGTCGATGACCCACAGCAGGCGCCCGTCCAGCAGGACCAGGTACGGGTCGGCGTCGTACTCGAGGAACGGGGCTATCCGCTCGACGCGCTGGCGGATGTGCCGGAAGAGCATCAGCCGGCTGTCCGGGGTGATGCCGTCGGTGAGCAGCAGCTTGAGCGAGCCCAGGTACCATCCGAACAGGGCACGGCGCCAGGTAGCGTCCACCTCCAGGCCGCCGCTTCCCGTGTACGACGTGTAGATGTTCTGGTCGCCCTGCGGGTAGTCGAATTCCTGGCCGCGCGTGGCTACCAGCACGTAGTTGGTCGTGCGCTCGCCGAAGTAGATCTCGGGCTGTTCCACCGCCAGCACCTCGCCCAGGCTGTCGGGCGAGACCGGCGGGATGTCGCTCAGGTAGAAGACCGGCAGGCCTTCCTGCGTGACCTCGTTGACAGGGCTCATGACGAGGCCGTACCCGTGCGTGAAGATGAGGTGCTGGTTCTGCCAGGTCTGGACGTTGGGGGCGAGCTCCCCGACATCCATCTCGCGCGCGGCCAGCATCACCTGTCGGGGCCGCCCGCCGAGCTGGTAGCGATCCACGTCGACGTCCTCGAACTCGTAGTAGAGCCGCAGCTTCTGGAGCTGGCTGTAGGTGTCCAGCAGAGGACGCCAGTCCCACAGCCGGATGTTGCGGATCGTCTCCCCGGCACCGGCCAGCGCCTCGGCGGCGGGCAGCACGTTCACGTCGAACGGGCGCTCGACGATCGCGTCCAGATCGAAGGCGCGCCGGGTATAGGCGATGTTGCGGGCGATGTAGGGGGCCTCCTTGACGATCTCGTTGGGCTCGACCTCGAACTGCTGGACGGCGCCGGGATAGAGGCCCTTGAGGACGATCGCTCCCAAGATCAGCGCCCCGATCGCGGTCAGCGTCAGGGTGTAGCGGCGTCGGAAGAGGTCGTACACGGTCACGCCGAAGCCCGCCAGCGCGAGGGCCGTCAGCACGCGGTACCCGAGGACCTGGGCGTGAACGTCCGCGAAGGACGCACCATAGACGACGCTGCGATCGGAGAATACCAGCTCGAGCAGGTCCAGCCGGTAGCCCCATGCCAGGAGCAGCATCAGCAGCGCCACGTTCGCCACCATGTGACGCAAGGGCGCGTCCCGGAACCGGAGGCGGTTCTCGGTGATCTCGAGCCCACCGCTGGTGACGTAAATGACCGCCAGAACGACGAGGACCGAGATCACCAGCAGAAACAGCACGCTCTGGATGAGCCGATGGACGGGCAGCTCGAAGACGTAGAAGCCGACATCCCGGCCGTTGAGGGGATCGACGAGCCCGAACGACTCGCGATGCCACCACATCAGGATGTCGAGCCAGCTCCCGCCGATGGCGGCGCTGAACAGGAGCGACAGAAAGGCGGCGCCCGCGAGCGCCATCAGGTTCAGGTACCGTCCGGGGATCTCCTCGTGGATCTCGATGTTGGAGATGCGCCTGCGGATGGATCCGAACGAGCCGGCGGCGAGCCGCAGGTTGACGAAGAAGAACGCCAGCATGAACAGCCCGGCGACCGCCCGTACCGCGAGACGCGCGGTCAGTGCGGTGCTGAAGACCTCACCGTAGCCGAGCTCGTCGAACCACAGGGCGTCGACCGCCAGCCCGACGGCGCTGCCGAGCAGCAGGAAGAAGACCAGCAGGCCCCCGCCGGCTACGACCCAGCGGCGGTTCACCCGCTCAGCCCTCCCACGGGATTCCGTCGATGCCCTGCGCGGTCAGTAGCCCCTCCAGCTCGGCCTTGATCGAGTCCAGCGCGCTCTCGCTTTCGCCCTCGGCTCTCAGGACGACGACGGGCTGCGTGTTGGAGGCCCGCAGCAGCGCCCATCCGTGAGGAAACGTGACGCGGACGCCGTCGATGTCCAGAGTGTCGTAGCGCTCGCCGAAATGGCGGCGTGCCGCCTCGACGAGGGCCCACTTGGCCTCCTCGGTGGTCTCTACCCGGACCTCGGGAGTCGACGGGTAATGGTTCAGGCTGTCCACCATCTCCCCGAGTGTCCGATCGCTGCGCGACACGATCTCGCACAACCGGCAGGCGGCGAAAATGGCGTCGTCGAAACCCCAGTAGTCGTGGAAGAAGAACAGGTGGCCACTCATCTCGCCCCCGAACACGAGGCCGTCCTCGACCATCTTCTTCTTGATGAGGCTGTGCCCGGTCTTCCACATGAGCGGCACGCCGCCGTGCTTCCGGATGTCCTCCTCCAGGGCGCGCGACGACTTGACGTCGAACACGATCCGCTCGCCGGGAGTGCGGTCTAGCTGATAGCGGGCGAAGATCGCGGTCAGCTGATCGCCCCGCACCGTGCGTCCGTTCTCGTCGACCGCCCCGATCCGATCGCAGTCCCCGTCCAGCCCGATCCCCAGTTCGCCGCTCCCGCCGCGAAGACGTTCCTTGAGCGCGACGATGTTCTCGTCCACCGTCGGGTCGGGGTGATGGTTGGGGAACGTTCCGTCCACCGTGCAGAACAGAGGGTCGACCGAGGCCCCCACCCGCTCGAGAAGCTCCGGGGTGAAGAGGGCCCCGGTCGCGTTCCCGCAATCCAGGACCACGCTCACCGCCCGCTCGAGCTCGATCTTGCCGGTGACCATCTCCAGGTAATCGTCGGTGACGGGCGCATCCTCGAGCGTGCCCGCGCCATCCACGAAATCGCCCGCCTCGATGAGCCCCCGTACCGCCTGGATCTCGTCCCCCGACAGCGGCAGCTGGCGCCAGTTGAGCTTGAAGCCGTTGTACTCCGAGGGGTTGTGGCTCGCGGTGATCATGACACCGCCGTCCGTGTCCAGGCGGTGGCAGGCGTAGTAGAGGACCGGCGTCGGAACGACCCCGATGTCCAGCACCCGCGCCCCGGACTCCCGCAGGCCCTCGACCATCGCGTCGCGGTAGGCATCCGAGGACGGTCGGACGTCCCGGCCGACGGCCAGCCGGGGCCCCTCCTTGCCCAGCCGCCGAGCGACGAGGGTGGCGAAGCCGCGCCCGATGGCGCGGACCAGCTCCGGCGTCACCTCATCGTCGACCAGGCCACGGATGTCGTACTCGCGGAAGATGTGGGCGGGTACTTGCATCGATTGTCTCCGTGGAGCGGGGTCAGGTGGGTTCAGCGCCGCGTAAGGTACCCGCCACCCGGGGGCGACTACAAGCGGCAGCGGCCCGGCGTGCGGTGTGCCGGGCCGCCTTTTCCCCGCTCATGCCCGCTACGGCGCTACTCCCGCGCCAACTGCTCGTCGATCGGGATCTCGAAGGCGGCATGAACGACGTCTCCCGGGCGATCGATCGGAAGCTCGCCCAGCTTCCCGTAGCGCCGCATATCGATCCAGCGGTGACCCCCCTCGAAGAGGAGCGAGTACCGCTTCTGGTCCAGGAGCTCGTCGAGGATGTTTCCCGCGTTCAGGTCGCCGCGTTGCGGCAGGCCGCCCGAGTTAACACGGATGAAGTTGATGTCCTCGATCGCCGCCGCGACGGTGCCGAGCCCGATATTGGCCTCCGCGCGGAGCAGGATCAGCTCCTCGTTGCGGATGATAGCGACCGAACTGAACGGAGACGGGTAGAGCGGATCGAAGCGCAGGTCGCTCGTGAGGCCCATGATCGGGGCGCGGGGCTCGACCTGGGTCACCTTTCGCAGCACACGCGCGTCCGGCTCGCCGTTCGTCTGCTCCTCGGCATCGTCGTCAATCGACGGGTGCGCAAAGATCGTTGGGTTGACGAGCGTCAGTGCCTTGTCCCCCGAGCCCCCGCCGTACGAATGGTAGACGCCCAGGTCGAGCGGCGCGGCGGTGCTCAGGAACGACTCTCCCAGCGCGGTCAGCGCCCCGGCGAAGTTCCCGCGATACACCTCGACCCGGCCCAGCAGGGCACGGTTGAACTGGAGGAAAGTCGCCGGAGTGTCAAACCCCTGGAACCCGGGGCTCAGTGGGAACGGGAACTCCCCGCCGCCATTCTGGAGATGCCCAGCCGCCTCCTCCAGGAGCTGCACGATGTGGGCGAAAACCGCCTCCTTACTCTCGATCGGCGCCGGCGGGTCCAAGACCGGCCGGTCAACGTCGATCACAGCGCCGTTCTCGTCACGCGTATTGATCACGAGAAGGAAATCGAGCGCCTGAATCGTCTTGGCAAAGCCCCGCGTGGCTTCCTTCTCGGCAGGAGTCATTCCGGTCAGGGGGTCATCCAGCAGCCGGTCGAGAGCGGTCAGCAGGATGTTGGCGTTCCGGATGTTCTGATATCGTAGCGCCCAGAGGTTCCCGCCTAGCGCGGGTGAACCGGGGTTCAGGACCGCGCCCTGATACATCTCGGTAGCATAGCGAGTGTCGGCACCGTCCAGGTTGTACGACTCGCGGCCGAGAATGCCGGTCAACGAAACGTAGCCGTTGAACTCGCCGATGTTCTCCCGCGCGCCGATCAGGAGCCCGGTCGCCGCTGCAGCAGCGGACGCTCGTGTCGGGTTCTCCTGCAGCTCATCGATGCTCGGATTGTTGAAGTCGGGCGCCTCGAGGCTGGTGCAGGCCGCACCAACGGCGACCAGAATAGTCGCCAGCAGGGGCAGGATCTTCCGCATGTTAATCATCTCCGGCACTCCTCTCAGAATCCCAGATCCACCGAGAACCAGAAGCTCCGGTTCGGCGGATAGGGAGACGTGTCCACGTTACGCCCGATCTGCTGGTTGCCGAAGTTCGACACCTCGGGGTCGAGGCCCGAGTAATCCGAGAACGTCAGGAGGTCGCGGCCGCTGACGCTGAGACGCACGCTGCGCGCCCAAGGCCACCACGTCTCGACCCAGGCGGCCGGCAGCTCGTACGCGACTGTGAGCTCGCGCAGCTTGACGAAGGAACCGTCCTCGATGTAGGTACCCGCGTCCGGCGTTCCGAACCGCGCCAGCCTTGCCTGGCCATCCGGCACGAAGTCCCCGGTCGTCTGGGCCAGGTCGGAGATGAACGTCGTCAGGTTGATGATGTCGCCCCCCTGCTGCCAGTCCCAAAGCGAGTAGACGTTCACGCCCTTCCAGATGATCTCGTTGACGAACCCCATCTTGAAGTCGGGGTTGATGTCCCCGACCTCCACGATCTCACCTCGGACGTTCCCGATCAGCCGCGTGGGAGACTCGCCCTCGGCGATCCCGAAGGCGCCCAGGCTCGTCCCGAACCCGCCGAACGCGAAGGCCGGCACCGGCAGCTCGGTGATCTCGCCTCGGTCCATGTAGAAAGTGGTGCGGGATAGCCAGATGAAGTCCTCGGTCTGAACAGGTGTGACAGCAAATACCGCCTCGAAACCTCTGACACGGAGTTCCCCGCCGTTGAAGAACTGCGTGTCGCCACCGCTCGACGGTGCCAACGTCCGCTCGAGGAGGAGGTCGGTGATGGTCTGCTGGTACACCGTGAGGTCCAGCCGCGCCCGGCCGTCGAAAAGCATGGCGTCCACGCCGCCCTCGATCTCCCTCGTCCGCTCGGGTTGGATGCTCGGATCGCCGATCACAGGAATGAACGTCAGTCCGGGATTTCCGGCGATGTTCTTGGTGGCATCCAGGCTGATGAACTTCTGGCCGAATAGGGGCTGGTTTCCCGACTCGCCGTACGCGACCCGCGCCTTGAGCTCATCGACCCCGTCCGCCGGCTCTGGGAAGCGCAGCGACGCGTTCGCCTTCGGGTACCAGAAGATCTCTTCGGTGTCCCCGTTCGAGCTCGACTGCTCACCGCGGATCCCCGCCGTGAGGTTGAGCCTCTCGTCCATGAGCAGAGCCTCTTCCTGGACATAGAAGCCGAAATCCTCGACACGCTCTCGGCGCTCCGCGACCTGGATGTTGACACCCGACCCGACGTTCGGCTGCCCGGCGTTCAGGTTGCGCGCGACGACCCGGCCGATCTCGAGATCCCGCTCCTCGTACTGCATCCCGGCTGAGCTGCGAACAGTGTAGGCGTCAGGGGCGTACTCATGGACGAGGTTGACGCTGCCGTTGAGGTTCAGGTTGTCGCCATCCGTGAGGAGCGATGTGCCCGGCAGGCCATCGTCGTCCTCGAAGAACAGGGAGGGTGGGAAAAACAGGTCGTTGCGCTGACGGAACCAGTCCAGCCCGCCGTTCGAGACGAGCTGAAGCGTGCTCCGATCGCCGCGCCAGACGTCGACCGTCAGATCTGCCGATCCGAGGAAGCGCCACACCTCCTCTTCATTCTGCATCAGATCGAATGTCTGCAGCGGGTTGCTCGGGCTGGCCCCCGGGAAGAGGGGGAACGTTCCGTCCGCGCGCTGGTTCAGATCAAAGAAGCGTGGAATGAACGGAAGTGCGAAATACGGCGTGATTAGGAAGTTGTCGTTGTTGAAGAGTCCGCGCTGGGCCTCCGTGTGGATGAGGTTTGTGTTGACCCCGATCTCCCACCGGTCGGCCAGCGTCTGCTGAAGGTTGACCCTGAGCGACTGTTTCTCGTAGCCCGTGTTCAGGACAACTCCCTCGTCGTTCTTGACAAGCCCTGAGGCGTAGTACGACGTGTTTTCGTCCCCGCCGCTCATGCTTACGAGGGTCTCGCTGGAGAGATCGTGTCTGCCGGCCAGCTCCTCCTCGTGGTCGAAGAACTGGCCCTGACGAAACGCCTCCACGCCAGCCGGACCGAAGACGGAATCGACCGTCGCCTCGGAGGCGCCCTCGAAGGTCCGGTAGTCGAGCTTGTTGGAGAGGTCGAACACTCCGAAGCGCTGTGTGAGGTTAATCTGAGCAGGGCCGAAGTGGCCTTTCTTGGTCGTGATCAAAACGACCCCGTTCGAGGCCTTCGAGCCGTAGATGGACGAGGCCGCGGATCCCTTCAGGATTTCGATCCGCTCGATGTCATTGGGATTGAGGTCGGCGATTCTGTTCACCTCGTCGGTCTGGAACACCGAGGTATTGGACCCCACGTTGGCGGCGGAGATCACGACCTGGTTGTTGGGGATGGCCACGTTTGAGACGATGACACCATCCACGACATAGAGGGGCTCGCTGGCCCCGATGATCGAGGACACTCCCCGCAGGTCGACCGAGATCCCACCGCCGGGCGCGCCCGAGTTCTTCTGGATGTCGGCGCCAGCCACCTTGCCCTGGAGTTGCTTCTCGACGGATGCGGCGGGGACGCGCTCGATCTCCTGGGCGCTCACCGTGGCGATCGACACTGCGGAGTTCCGGCGACCGACCGCGGTCGCACGGCCGGTAACCACAATCTCGTCCACCTGGAGAAAGTCGTAGACGAGCGTGATCTCGACGTTGTCCTCGGTCGGAGGGACGGTGATCTCCCTGGTTCGGTAACCGGTGCTCTGCACGCGCAGCGTGAACGACTGACCGGCGGGCACACCGTCGAGACGAAACGATCCGTCCTGGTCGGTGATCGTCCCGGTCGCCGTGCCGGGAATCCCGACCTCCGCGAACGGGACCCGGTCTCCGGTCGCGCCGTCGAGGACGGTCCCGGTGAGGGTCCGCTCCTGGGCGCGAGCGAGCCCGGGAGCGAGAAGAAAGACGACCAAGAGAAGAAGCGAGGCGAGGTGTGGACGACGAACGACCTGGTCCATGATCCCCTCCGCAAGTGGATTGGCCTGTAGGGAGGAACCCGCATCATTGTACCACGGTTCAGAGGGATGCTTCCAGCGCCACTTGAGGTTTTGTCCGCCCCGATGGACCTTCCTGCGATGGGCACCATGCCCCCCTCGCGCGTCCGCGCCCTTCGACGGCGGCTCCTGGATCACTACGACCGCCATCGTCGCGACCTGCCGTGGCGGTCGGAAAAGGACCCGTATCGGATCTGGGTCTCGGAGGTGCTCCTCCAGCAGACCCGGGTCGAGACCGTGGTTCCGTTCTATCGCCGCTGGGTGGAGCGGTTCCCGACCCTCGAGGCGCTGGCGGAAGCCGACGGCGATGAGGTGCTGGCCGTCTGGAGCGGCCTAGGCTACTACCGGCGCGCGCGGCATCTCCATGCCGCAGCGCGGCTCGTCCGCGACCGGGGAGGCGGCCTGCCGTCCGAGGCTCGCGAGCTGAGGGCACTGCCAGGGGTCGGCCCGTACACGGCCGGGGCGGTGGCTTCGATCGCCTTCGGCCGGCCCGAACCGGCGGTGGACGGCAACGCCCGCCGGGTTCTTTCCCGGCTGTTCGACCTCGACCGGCCGACCGCGGGCGGGTTGGAGGCGCTGGCCCGCGCGCTGGTCCCCGACGACCGCCCGGGGGACTTCAATCAGGCGCTCATGGAGCTCGGCGCTACGGTCTGCCGGCCGCGGCTGCCGGAGTGCGGGGGGTGCCCGCTCGGCTCGCTCTGCCTCGCCCGGGAGCGAGGCACGGTGGCGCGCCGCCCGGCGTCCCGGCGCAGGCCGGATGCCCCGCGGTTCGTCGTGGGCACGGCGGTGCTCGCGTCCACGGAGGGGCGCTTCCTCCTGGCGCGCCGGCCGGAGGACGGGCTCCTGGCTGGAACGTGGGAGTTCCCCAGCGCCATCGCCCAGCCGCGGGAGAGCGCGGCCAGGGCCGCGCGAAGAGCCGCCGAACGCTGGCTCGGAGGGCAGGCGCCCTCGGCCTCCCCGCGCGCCGCGTGGGCCATCATTCCCCAAGCCTTCTCCCACCGCCGCCACGTCTACCACGCCTTTCGATTCGGTACGGTGGCGGAGGGGAGCGTTGAATTCCGGGGGATGAAACACCCCACGGGGGTCGTCGAGCGGGACGGACTACCGGCCTGGACCGCGGCCGAGTGGGTCGAGCCGGCCGCCGCCGGCCGGCGGGCGCTTCCGGCCGCCCAGAAGGCGATCCTGCGCTCGGTCACCGCCGAGCACGCAGCCCTTTAGGCCGAGTCTACTTTTGTGAACGGGGATCCCGGCGTGGGGCTCTCCGACCGGCGCGCCCAGGGCCGCTGCCGTCGGCCGCCTGCCCGCCCTCTCCCTGCATGACCCCGTAGCGGACCCAGCGCCGCCGCAGCCGGCGCACCATCAGGAGGTCGGCCAGCCCCTTCCAGATCCGGTTGCGGATCGTGTACTTGGTCTTTCCCGCGCGGCGCGGACGATGTCCCACCGGCCGCTCGACCACCGTCCCTCCGACCATCCTCAGCAGGGTCGGGAGGAACCGGTGCATGCCCTCGAACCGCGGGGCGGCCAGGAAGAGGTTTCGGGGGATGATCCGAAGGGAGCATCCGACATCGGTCACCCGGTCTCCCGAGAGGCGGTCCCGGACGGCGTTGGCGATCCGCGAGCTGGCCCGCCGGAGCCAGCCGTCCGCGCGTCGGACCCGGAACCCCTGGACCGCGTCGGCTCCGCTCTCGGAGAGCGCCCGCCAGAGGCCGGGGATGTCGGCCGGATCGTTCTGGCCGTCGGCGTCCAGGGTGATCAGCCACCGACCACGCGCGTGCTGGGCCCCCGCCACGAGCGCCGTCGACTGGCCGTAGCCGCGATCGAGTCGGACGGCCCGGACGCGCGGGTCCGACGCCAGCCCGGCGAGGATGCCGGGCCCGGCGTCGGCCGAGCCGTCGTCCACGTACACGATCTCCCAGCCGACTCCCAGACCGTCCAGCGCCTGGACCAGCTCGGCGTGGAGCGCGGCCAGGTTTTCCGCCTCGTCGCGCACGGGCAGCACCGCGGATAGGAGGACGTCGCGGCTCATGACCTAGGAGGGACCTTCCCCCCCTCGCCCACGAGCGCGCGGGCGACAGGGACGTCGCCCATCCGCAGGTCCTGAGGGCGCGTCACCCCGCGCTCGGTCACCAGCTTGTCGAGCGCCGTGTAGGGTACGTCCTCGAAGTAGACGTTGATCGCCTCGAGAGCGGCGGGAGCGCGGAAGACGATCTCCTCGGGGTCGCGGTCGTAGACGCGCGGCAGCGCGGCGAGCGCGGGCGGTAGCCACTTGCTGGTGTCCGCACAGACGATCACCGGAATGCCCGCTGCGCGGCCCCGATCGGCGAGCGCGCCGGTCCCGACCTTGTTGACCCAGGCCGTCGGCAGGAGTGCGTCCGCGCCGAACAGCAGGAGACCCTCCTCCTCGATCGCCCCCCACAGCCAGGCGTCGACGCCGAGCCGGACGGGGACGCCCCGTTCGGCCAGCGCGACCGCCATCCGCGCTCCTTCGCCTCCGGGCCGGGACTCGGAGAGCACGACCTGGAACCAGGCGCCCGCCTCGGCATGTGCGAGGAGCGCCGAGCGGACCGAGCTCGAGGCAGAGTACGTGTAGACGATGGAGGCCGCCTGAAGGGAGCGCCGCGCATGGACCTCGAGCATCTCGGCCGCCTGGGAAAGGCGTTCCTCCCACGCCGCGGCGACCGCCCCGACCCCGCGACGGGCGGCCCGCTCCTCGCCGCCCTCGTGACGTTCGATCTCCACCAGCAGGTCGTTCGCGATCCGGAGGACCGGTGCCAGCGCGGCCTGGGCACGGGCGACCTCCGCCAGGCCCGCCCCCGCGTCGGCGGCCGAGCCGGCGGCCCCCTCCGACCACCGCGCGGCCCACTCGAGGAGCCGGGCCGCGATCTCGGCCGCCCCCCGCCGGCGGTCGTCGGCGAGCGTCTCCAGAACGGGCGCTCTCGCGGCCCGGCTCACTTGATCAGGCGCCTCCGGATGAGGCGCGTCGCGAGCGGGAAGGCGAGCGCGGTGAACGCCAGCACGATACCCACGTGGACGAGCAGGAAGGGATCGAGCTCGCCGGCCGCCAGGGCCCGGATCACGACGACCGCATGGGTCAGGGGGAGGCACCATGCCGCACCGACGGCCCAGGACGGCAAACCTTCCAGCGGAAAGAACACCCCGCTGAAGAGGTACATGACGGTGATCACCAGCGTGAAGAAGTAGTTGAAGAACGCGTACGAGGGGGCCAGCGCCGTATAGCTCATCCCGAGCGCGCCGAACATGAGGCCGACCAGGAACGCCATCGGCAGCGTCCCCAGCGAAAGCGGGGTGGCGGTGAGCCCCAGGATCCACATGAGGGCCAGCACGAAGCCCGCCCCCAGGACGCTCTTGGACGCCCCCCAGAGAATGTCGCCGGCCACCACCTCGCCCACCGAGATGGGTGTCCGCACGATGGCCTCGTAGGTCCCCTGCTCCGTGAGCCTGGTGAACGAGCCGAAGGTCGTCTCGAAGGCCGACGCGGTCATCGCCGTCGAGGCCAGGAGACCGGGCGCCAGGAACGCCACATACGACTGGCCGCCGATCGGCTCGACCAGGCGCCCGAGACCGAAGCCGATCGCGAACAGAGTCAGGAGCGGCTCGGCCAGCGTCCCCACCAGCGAGGCCGCCGCGAAGTCCTTCCACGACTCGAAGTTTCTGGACCAGACCCGGCTCGACCCGCGAATCCAGGTCGCAACCGCCGAGAGCGGCCTCATTCGCGCAGCTCCCTGCCCGTCAGCCGGAGGAAGACGTCCTCGAGGGTCGCCCGGCGGTGAACGAAATCCATCTCCCCCAGGTGCGGGAGGACGGCGTGGGCTGCCGTCGGATCGCGGAAGAACGCGTACACCTCGTCGCCCGCCCGCTCCACGTGGTCGGCGGCCTCGAGGAGCGACCGCAAAGCCGGTCCCTCGGCCCCGCGCCCGGGGAAGCACTCGATCACCTCGCGCCCGATGTGCTCCTCGATGAGCCCTTCCGGGGTTCCACGCGCCAGCACACGTCCCTGGTCCAGGATCAGCAGCCGGTCACAGAGCCGCTCCGCCTCCTCCATGTAATGGGTGGTGAGGAGCATGGTCACCCCCGCCCGCTTGAGCGCGCGGAGCTTCTGCCACACGACATGCCGGGCCTGGGGGTCGAGCCCGGTGGTGGGCTCGTCCAGAATGAGGAGCTCGGGATTGGACATGAGCGCCCGGGCCAGCGTGAGGCGCCTCCGCATGCCGCCGGAGAGATGCCGGATGTGGGCGTCCCGTTTTTCCGAGAGCTGCAGGAACTCGAGCAGGTCGGCCGCGCGGCGCCGTCGCTCCGCGGACGACAGCCCGAAGTAGCGACCGAAGACCACCAGGTTGCCGAACACCGAGAGGTCGGGATCCAGGTTGTTCTCCTGGGTCACCACCCCGAGCCGGCGCTTGATCTCGCGCTGCGCCCGCTCGACCGGGTGGCCGAACACCTCGAGGGACCCTCCGCCCAGACGGACGAAGCACGAGATCATGTTGATGGTGGTGGTCTTCCCCGCTCCGTTGGGACCGAGGAAGCCCAGGCACTCCCCCTGCTCCACCTCGAAGTCGATGCCGTCGACGACGAGCTCGGTGGCGTACGTCTTGGAGAGCCCCCGCGCCACGACCAGCGGGCCCGCCGACGGCGCGCGCCGAACGGCCGGGGCGATCACGTCACCGGCGCCGTTTTCCGTCCAGGTGTCGGGCACGTGACGAAGATAGGCGGGTCAGAGACGGCGGGCGAAATGGGCGCTGGTCACGAACCGCTCCACGACGTTTCCGTTCCGCACGTGGCGTTCCAGGACGTCGCGCAGCTCCCGCTCGAACCCGGTCAGAGCGGATGGGCCGAGGGCTCCCCCGACGTAGGACCAGGACCGCGCATACCTGACGAAGTCGTCGGGCGCGAGCGAGCGCTGATGGTCGATCGCCACCATGGGCTCGACCGCGAACGCAGGATGCCGCCGAAGCGACGGCGGCGACTCCCGCATCCGCGGCGTGACGGCCCGCTTCCGGCCATGGTTGTGCCGACGGACCAGCTTCCGGACCTCGCGTGTGAGCGGGGTCGGCTCGGTGACGTTCCACATCACCAGCAGGACCCCGCCCGGCTCGAGCACGCGCGCGAATTCGTCCAGCGCCGGGCGGGCCTCGAGCCAGTGGAAGGCCTGGGCGACCACCACCCCGGCCACCGCCGACTCGCGAAGCGGCAGAGCTTCGGCGCGGGCCACCGCCGCCCCCCGCCAGCCGGAGCGTCCGGCCAGGTCTTCCAGCCCCTGGGCCAGCATCCGGACGGCCGGCTCGATCCCGGCGACCCGGAAGCCCGACCGCAGGAGACCGTCGCTGGCGATCCCCGTCCCCGCGGCGACGTCGACGACGAGCGGGGCTTCGTCATGGGCCCATCCCGCGGCGCCCACGATCCGTGACCTGAGCAGCTCGAAGACGGCGGCCGGATAGGCCGGGCGGCCGGCCGAGTAATCGGCGGCGAGGGCCCCGAACACCCGATCGCCTTCGGCGGACGGCCGGACGCCCTTTCCTTTCACCGCCGGGCCGCCAGCCGGGCTTCGACGAAAGCGAGGACCGTCCGGCCCGCCGCCACAACCGCATGCGCCTCGAGCTCCGGATCGCCGGGCTCGGGGGCGGAGCGATGCGGGGACCCCTCCTCCATCCGGTGGCGGTCCAGGAGCCGCGCGGCGTCGCGCGGGCCGGCTCCGGCGTCGGGGGCCAGGCAGACGTTCTCGTAGACGCTGCCCGAGACGGCGGGCTGACCGCGTGCGCGGAGCCAGGCCTCGGTCGCCAGGACGGCGGCCCGGTGAGCGCTGACGCAGGCGCTCAGCCAGTACCCGCGCTCCAGGTCGCCGGCCGCGTCGCCGAGGATCCGGCGCGCGGCGGAGAGCAGGCCGTCGGTCGTTGTCATGGGCTGGAACCTACGAGGAGACCGGCGGCGGGACCCACCACGCCACCGGGTTGACCCCCCGCGCCCCCACAAGAAAAGGGACCGGCGGCGAGAGGATGCGCCGCCGGTCCATGAGGAGAGAGCGTCGTTTCCTAGCTGGTCGGCCAGCTCCCCCAGTTGCTGCAGTGGCCGCCGTCGTCCGATCCCTTGAGGTCGCGCTGCGGGTCTACGTACGCCGCCTGCATGACGGCCTCCGGGGCCAGGTGGAGCTTACCGTCGGTGTTGGTGATGAACCCCATCCCGAAGTGCCCCTGGCTGAGCCCGTGCCCCGCCTCGTGGAGCGCCACCGACTCGATGTCGATGTCGAGCCCCGGGCCGTTCACGTCGTCATCGACTGTCCAGATCCAGATACCGGGAACCGGGCAGCCCTGGCAGAACGCATCGTAGTAGATCTCGCGCATCGCCGCGTCGGGGACGCCGTTCCCGTCGAGATCGGTCAGATTGCCGTCATCATCGATCCAGATGATCGTGAACGTGGCCGCGATCGTGGTCGCTCCGAACTCGACCTCGAGCCAGCCGGCATGCTGGATGTCGGCTGCGATGTCAAAGCTGCCACCGGCGCCGATCGACGCCGCGACGAACCCCAGATCAAAGGGCGCCGGAACCTCGGTGATGTTCAGGTTCGAGCAACTCACGTCGTCCCAGGTCTGCATGGCGTCGCGGATCTCGGGGCTGGTCTCGGCCGCCGTCAGCCCGTTGGCGGTCGCCCCGTCACCCTCGTCGATCGCGTACGTGATCGAGTTGGGATCGGCGGACCAGCCGCCTTCCGGCGAACCCAGCAGCCGGCGGGGATCGCCGGGCACGAAGTCGAAACCGAGCTGCTTGTTGCCGACGTCGTTCCACAGCACGGTGATGCCCTGCTCTTCGCCTTCGAGGATGGTCAAGGTTTCGACCATTCCCACGCGCAGGTTGGAGCCGGCGGCCTCGAGGTTGCCGTTCACGGTGTCGAGCAGGTCACTGAGCTGGGCCTCCGTCGCCGCGGCTAGCGTCGGACCCCCGGTCGGGACCGGGTCCAGAGCCATGGGCGCATCGTCGGAGCAGGCCAGCATGTAGAAGGGCAGGGTGAGAGCGACCGCGAACGGTCGGACCCGTTTTCTCCAGTGCATCCAGCCTCCTGGGTTGAGTCGAGGCACCGGGTGGCCTGCGCCGGCGCCTGTTTCCGGAACGGAAGAGAACGCACTTTATCCGCCACCCTGTCGCGGTGTCAACTTCGGGACGCAACGTGAAGCTCGGTCGGCAACGCCACACGGTAAGGAGGGACTCCAGGGGTGAACTCCGGCGGAACGATTTTCCTCCCTGGTCCGAGCGGACGGCTAGAAGCGATCTACAAAAGGGCCGCGGCGCCGCCCAGGTCGGCCCTTGTGTGCCATCCACATCCACTTCATGGCGGGACGATGCACAACAAAGTCGTCTACCGTGCCGCGAAGGCGTTCGAGAGCCTCGACTGGTCGGTCCTGAGGTTCAATTTCCGGGGGGCGGGGGCGTCGGAAGGGCGGCACGACGGCGGTGTCGGCGAGGCGGAGGACGTGGCCGCGGCCCTCGATTGGCTGGCCTCCAACGAGCCGGGGATCCCGCTGGTCGTGGCCGGCTTCTCGTTCGGCTGCATCGTCGGCCTGCCGGTGGGAGCCGCCGACGACCGGGTGACCCACCTTGTCGGGATCGGGACGCCCACCAGTCGCTTCCGCTTCGAGCTGCTCGCCGACGTCGGCAAGCCGAAGCTCTTCATCCAGGGCGACTACGACGAGCACGGGCCGCTGCCCGAGCTCAAGGCCGGGCTGGCCGGTGTCGCGAAGCCGTGGGAGCTGGTCGTCGTCGAGGACGCCGATCACTTCTTCGAGGGACGCCTCCCGGAGATGCAGCGTGCCATCACCAATTTCTT
>DASTFF010000002.1:0-62236 GCA_035708865.1 Gemmatimonadota bacterium
TTCATCGACTACAACGTCCTGATGAACCTGGCGACCAACGACAACGAGGTGACGAGCCTGGGCGGGGAGGCGCCGTTCCCGACCCCCAACAGCTTCAACCAGCGGGTCGAGGAAGGCTTCCCGCTGGACGGCGTCTGGGGACGCACGATCATCGGGCGGGACGAGGCCGGCGATCCGATCCTCTCCGAGGAGCAGCAGTTCCTGGGCCGGACGACGCCCGATTTCACGGTGTCGCTGGGGAACACGTTCACGGTGCAGGACAACCTGCAGGTCTACGCGCTCTTCGACATCCGGCAGGGCTTCGTGATCGACAACAACAACACCGGCTTCGAGGCCGCCTTCGGAAGCAACCGGCCCGCCAACGATCCGGCTCTCGAGCGCGAGTTCCTGGACCAGATCTTCTTCTTCAACGCCGAGGAGCCGACACTCTTCATCGATGGCGGAGACTTCGTGAAGCTGCGCGAGATCTCGGCCAACTACACGCTGCCTCAGATGTGGGCGGCGGCCATGCGGGCCGAGCGCGCGAGCTTCACGTTCAGCGCCCGGAACCTCTACACGTGGACCGACTACGACGGCATCGATCCGGAGGTCAACGGGTTCGGTCAGGGAGACATCGAGCGAACCGACTTCCTGTCGGTGCCCCAGTCGCGCCGCTTCATCGCCACCCTCAACCTCACCTTCTAGGAGGAGCCATGAGCGAGCGCAGAAACGTACTCGGCCTGCGGCACCTCCTGCTGATGGCGTCGCTGATCTTGGTCTCGACGGCCTGCAACCAGGTCCTCGAGGTGACCAACCCCGGCGACGTGACCGAGGAGGGGCTTGCGGGCGAGGAAGCGCTTCCGGTCGTCGTCAACGGCGTCTACGGCGACTTCCAGGACGCCTACGACGAATTCGTCCAGTTCGTGGCCCTCTTCACGGACGAGCTGGTGCACAGCGGCTCGTTCCCCTCGTTCGCCCAGGTCGACGACCGGGCGATCACGCCGCCCAACGTCGAGATGGAGGACATCTACACTGAGGTCGGCACGGCCCGCTTCACCGCCGACCGCGCGGTCGCCAACATCAGAGAAGTGCTGGGGGCCGACGCCGAGTCGAGCCCGTTGCTGGCGATGGCGCTGGCCTTCGCCGGCTACACGCGCATCCTGCTGGCCGACAACTTCTGCCAGGTCACGCTCGACGTCGGCGCTCCGCTCTCGCCGGCGGAGGTCTACGGTCAGGCGATCGACATGTTCACGCAGGCCATCCAGGTCGCCCAGGCGGCAGGCGCGGACAGCACGCTCAACCTGGCGCTGGTCGGGCGCGCGCGGGCGCGGCTCAACACCGGCGAGCTAGGCGGGGCCGCGGCGGACGCCGCCCAGGTGCCCGCCGACTTCGTCTTCGTGATCGACTTCTCCGACAACTCGGCGCGCGAGGAGAACGAGCTCGTCATCTTCACGCGCGACCGGCGGGAGATGAGCGTCGGTGAGCCCTTCCGGAACACCGGGGACCCTCGGGTCCCGGTATGCGCGGGCGCGCCAGGTTCCCCCAACGAGTGCCCGTTCGCGACGGAGGGCGAGTTCGGTCCGGACAACGCGACGCCGCTCTTCGTGCAGCTGAAGTACCCCCTGCGGTCTACTGATATCCGACTGGCCAGCGGGGCGGAGGCTGCTTTGATCGCCGCCGAGGCGGCCGGCCAGGACGTGGCCCAGGAGCGCGCGCTCGAGCTGTGGCTCGAGGGGCACCGGCTGGCCGACATGCGGCGGCGCAACGACCCCTTCCTGCAGGGCGGGGACTCGTGCTTCCCGATCCCGCAGAGTGAAATCGACACGAACCCGAACCTGTAGCCCTTCGTCCGGTCCCCGGATCGCCGGCACCAGCCGGCGGTCCGGGATCGGCCCGCTCATCTCCGCCACCGGAACCACCCTTCGAGAAGCCGGCGGATCCGCGGCGTGAGCCGCGAACGCTGCCACTCGCCGGCGACCTTGCGCAGGGCCTCGGAGCGCGTCGGATAGGGGAAGACCGTGTCCGCGAGGGCCGCCAGTCCGGCCCCGGCCCGCATGGTGAGGGCGACCACCCCGATCAGCTCGCCGGCGTGGGCGCCGACGACGGTCGCGCCGACGACCTCGTCGCTTCCTCGCCGCACGTGAACTCGCGCGAACCCCATCTCCTCCCCCTCGAGGACGAAACGGTCCACCCGGGACAGCGGAAGGGTGAACGAATCGACCGCGATCCCCGCCTCGGCAGCCGAGGCGGCGGAGTGCCCGACCCGGCCCACCTCGGGGTCGGTGAACGTGCACCAGGGAACGTGCAGGGCGCTCGCCTTCCGTCGCCCCGGAAAGAAGGCGTTCCGGAGGACGATCCGCGCCTCGGCGTCGGCCATGTGGGTGAAGCGGTGACGGCCGGCCACGTCGCCCGCCGCGTAGACCGAGCGGTTCGTGGTCCGGAGCCGGTCGTCGACGCGGATGCCCCGCTCGAGGTCATGCTCGATGCCGGCCCGGTCGAGCCCGATCCCGTCCACCGTAGGCCGCCGGCCGGTGGCGACCAGAATCGCGTCGGCCTCGACACGGACCAGGCCTTCCGGGCCACGCACGAAGAGGGAGCCCGGCGGAACGCCGCCCTCGACCCGCTCGAGCTGATGACCGGTGAGGATCCGGATCCCCTCACCGGTCAGGGCGTCGGCCAGGACGGCGGCCGCGTCCGGCTCGTCGCTTGGCAGGATCCGGCCCTGCGCCTCGACGAGGGTGACCGCCGCGCCGAAGCGGGCGAACGCCTGCGCCAGCTCGCAGCCGACCGGACCGGCCCCGACGACCGCCAGCCGGCGCGGCAGAGCCTGGAGATCGAAGATCGTCTCGTTGGTGAGGAAGCCGCCCTCCAGGAGACCGGGAACGGACGGGACGAGGGGCGCTCCGCCGGTGGCCACCAGCCCGTGGCGAAAGGGGAGCCGTGCGCCCTCGACCTCGACGGCGTCGCGGCCGTCGAACTGCCCTTCGCCCAGGAAAACGTCGACCCCGAGATCGCGGAACCGGGCGGCCGAGTCGTGCTCCGCGAGCCCGGCGCGGATCCGACGCATCCGCTCCATGATCGCCGCGAAGTCGATTCCGACTCGCTCCACAAGGACCCCGTAGCTCGCGGCCCGTCTCGCCTCGGCGGCCCGGCGCGCCGACGCCAGCAGCGCCTTCGAGGGAACGCAGCCGTGGTTCAGGCAATCGCCCCCCATGAGGCCGCGTTCGACCACGGCTACCCGCGCCCCCAGGCCGGCCGCGCCGGCGGCGGCCACGAGACCCGCCGTGCCGGCCCCCAGGACGACCAGGTCGTAGCGGCCGGCAGGTGGCGGATTCCCCCATCCGGCGGGCCGGACCAGCGACTCCCGGATGTGGTCGTGCGCGGCGCCCGGCTTCTCCCTGGGCTGTTCGCCCGGCTGCGACTCACGCATGGTCGGCCTCCATTCCGGTCCGCTCCTCCAGGATCGTGGTCGCCCGGCGCGCCACGACCCAGGTCACGGCCGCCGTCGCCAGGAGCCCGACCCCGAACGCCAGCCACTCGAGCGCGCTCCGCCGCCGGTCCGCCGCCCCGAGCGACGCCAGCGCCTGGGCCGTCGACCCGAGGACGACGTAGAGGAGCGTCCCCGGCAGCATCCCGGCCCACGACCCCAGCAGGTAGTCGCGGAACCGAACCGCGGTCAGCCCATAGGCGTAGTTCAGGAAGTTGTACGGAAACAGCGGCGACAGACGGGTCAGGAGAACGATCCCGAGCCCGCCCGTTTCCACCACGCGATCGACGGCCTGGAACCGCGGCCGGCCGGCGATCCACGCTCGGACGCGCTCCCGCGCGAGCGTCCTTCCCGCCAGGAACGCCGCCACGGCGCCCAGCGTGCTGCCGATCGACACCGCCACGATCCCCCAGCCGACCCCGAGCAGGAAGCCGGTCCCCAGCGTGATCAGGGACCCGGGAACCAGGAGCAGCGCGGCCGGAATCCAGAGCATGGCCAGGACCACGCCGGCCCACGCTCCGAGGCGCTCGACCCGGGCCAGGAGCGCCACCGTCCACTCCCCCACCGGAAGGAGGACGGCCGCCGCCGCCAGTACGAGCGCGGCCATGACGAGCGTCCCGACACGGAGGCGGCGGCTCACGGCTCCTGACGACGATCGAATCGGGCCCCTCATTCCGCGGGCGAACCTGTCCCCCGCCGGGACCTCTGACAAGCGCCCTCCGGAACAGTGGGCGGGTCCCCGATCCACCGTTACCGTACGTCCTCCCCCACTCGCCAACCTTCGATTCCAGGGAGGTTCGATGCCACGTCCGACCAGGCTGGCTCTGCTGCTGTCGATCGTCCTCGGTGCGGGATGCGCCACGTCCCCGAGGCTGGACGGCGCCGCCGACGAGGCCGTCGCCAGGGACTCGCTCGAGGTGCGCCGCGCCCTGGCGGGCACGGGCCACGGGGCCTGGGAGTCTACCTACCGGCCGCTCCCCGCCCGGACCACGCTCATCCGGAACGGGACGGTCATGACCGCGGCGGGCGAGGAGATCGCCGGCGGCGACGTGCTGCTGGCGGATCGCCGGGTCGCCGCTGTGGGCCGGGGGCTCGAGGCGCCCGCCGACGCCGTCGTCGTGGACGCCACCGGGCGCTTCGTGACCCCGGGCATCATCGACACACACTCGCACCTCGGCGTCTATCCGTCGCCTGGCGTCGACGCCCACTCGGAAGGCAACGAGGCCACCGATCCGACGACCGGCCAGGTGTGGGCGATCCATTCGGTCTGGCCCCAGGACCCCGGCTTCACCCGCGCGCTGGCCGGCGGGGTGACGACGATCGAGATCCTCCCCGGGAGCGCCAACCTGATCGGCGGCCGCGGGGTGACGGTCAAGAACATCCCCAACCGCTCGGCCCAGGCGATGATGTTCCCCGACGCCCCCATGGCCCTCAAGATGGCGTGCGGCGAGAACCCCAAGCGGGTCTACGAGGAGAGCGGGCCGTCGACCAGGATGGGCAACTGGGCCGGGATGCGGCAGGCGTTCATCGAGGCCACCGTCTACCGCGAGAAGTGGGACCGCTGGGCGCGGCACGGCGGAGAGGAACCCGAGCGCGACCTGGCCAAGGAGACGCTGGCGGAGGTCCTGCGTGGGAACATCCTCGTCCAGAACCACTGCTACCGCTCCGACGACATGGTGAACATGCTGAACTTGGCCCGCGAGTTCGGCTTCCGGGTGCGGTCCTTCCATCACGCCGTCGAGGCGTACAAGATCCGCGACCATCTCGCCCGCGACTCGGTGGCGGCGTCGATGTGGACAGACTGGTGGGGCTTCAAGATGGAGGCCTTCGACATGGTGCCCCAGAACCTGGCGCTGGTCTCGGACGCCGGGGCGCGGGCGATCCTCCACACCGACGATCCGATCGGGATCCAGATCATGAACCAGGACGCGGCGCGCGCCATGGCCTACGGCAGGGCCGCCGGGCTCGACGTCACCCGCGACGAGGCGCTCCGGTGGATCACCGCCAACCCGGCGTGGGCGCTCGGGTTGGAGGATGAGATCGGGACCCTCGAGGCCGGCAAGAACGGCGACGTGGTGGTCTGGTCGGGAGATCCGTTCAGCGTCTACTCGCACGCCGACCTGGTTTACATCGACGGGGCGCTGGTCTACGACCGCGCCCGGCCCGAGCTCCAGCCGACCACCGACTTCGAGCTCGGGAACCTCCCGGGAGGCGGGCGATGAGGGCGCGCTCCGCGGCGTTCGCGCTCGCGGCCCTGCTCCTGCCGGCGGCTTCCCCCGCGGCGGCCCAGGAGATCGCGATCGTGGGGGGCACCGTCCACCCTGTCTCTGGGCCGCCGATCGCCGGCGCGACCGTGCTCGTCCGGGACGGGCGGATCGTCGCGGTCGGAACGGACGTCCAGGCGCCGCCGTCGGCGCGGGTGATCGACGCCACCGGCAAGGTCGTGACGCCGGGTCTGTTCGACCCGTGGTCGTCGATCGGTCTGGTCGAGGTCGATCAAGTCGGCGCGACCCGCGACGAGCGGCTGGCCGACGAGGAGGACCCGATCACCGCCGCCTTCGATCCCCTCTACGGGCTGAACCCGCGCTCGACGTTGATCCCGTGGGCACGGACCGGCGGCGTCACGACCGTGGCCACCGGACCGCGCGGCGGTCTCATCGCCGGGCAGGCGGCGGTGATCGACCTGCTGGGTGACAGCGGCGGGGAGATGCTAGCCGAGCCGCGGGTCGCGATGATCGCCGCCCTGGGTGAGAACGGGGTGGAGAGCGCCGGCGGGGCCCGGGGCGGAGCGGTCCTGCGTCTGCGGGAGGTCCTGGAGGACGCCCGCTTCTGGGCCGCACGGCGGGCGGCCTACGACACCGGGGATTCACGGGAGCTCGCCGAGTCCCGGCTCGACCTGGCCGCGCTCCAGCCCGTCCTGTCGGGGGCGATGCCGCTCCTGGTCCAGGTGCACCGGGCGAGCGACATCGAAGCCGTGCTGGGGCTGGCCGAGGAATTCGGCTTCCGTCCGGTGATCGTCGGCGGCGCCGAGGCGTGGATGGTCGCCGACCGTCTGGCGGCCGCCGGAACGCCGGTCATCATGAAGCCGATCACCAGCCTCCCCTCCCGGTTCGAGCGGCTGGGAGGCCGCTTCGAGAACGCGGCTCTCCTCGCGCGCGCCGGGGTCCCGGTCGCGTTCTCCACGTTCGAGAACCACCGGGCTCCGGCGATCGCCCAGGAGGCCGGGAACGCGGTCCGGTTCGGCCTCGATCCCGCGACCGCCCTGCGCGCGGTCACGCTGACCCCCGCCGAGATCTACGGGGTGGCCGACCGGTACGGGTCGCTGGAGCCGGGCAAGGTGGCGAACCTGGTCGTGTGGCCGGGGGACCCGTTCGAAACCTCGACGCTTCCCGAGGCCGTGTTCGTCCGGGGCCGGGCCGTCCCTGAGCGGTCGCGGCAGACCGAGCTGCTGGAACGGTACCGGAGCCTGGAGCAGGGAGGGTCCCCCGCGTACCGCCATTGATGGGTGACGGGGTGGTCCCGCTGGCGTGCTGGACCGACCATCCACTCTGTTCACAGGTCTCTAAACCTGCTCGATTATAAAGTCGGGCACAAGAATTGCTGTTTCGAGGGACGTTCTTCACCCTGCGACCGGGACCGATGGGCGATTCGGGAACCAACCTGCTGCGCGACCTGGAGGCGGCCGCCCGCTCCATGTCCGACGCGATCCTCACGATCGACGAGGAGGGGTGCGTCGTCTATGCCAGCCCGGCCGTGCGGGAGCTCCTCGGCTACGAGCCGGAGGAGCTGATCGGCGGACCGCTGACCGCCATCATCCCCGAAGATCTTCGCCAGCGTCACACCGCAGGTCTCGCCCGCTATATGGCGACCGGACGTCGGAATCTGGACTGGTCGGCGATCGAGTTCTCGGTCCGGCGTCGTGATGGCTCCGTCACCCCGGCCGAGATCTCGTTCGGCCAGTACGCAGCCGCCGGACGCCGCTACTTCACCGGTGTCATC
This sequence comes from Gemmatimonadota bacterium, assembly GCA_035708865.1. Lineage (GTDB taxonomy): Bacteria > Gemmatimonadota > Gemmatimonadetes > JACCXV01 > JAHWKZ01 > DASRVA01. The sequence goes on from DASTFF010000002.1 coordinate 7,466, forward strand.
CGCGACATCAGCCGGCGTAAGCGCCGGACCGAGTCGCTCGAGATATCGGCGCGCGCCTACCGCCAGCTGTTCGAGCACAACGTGGCCGGGGTCTACCGGGTCGGGCTGGACGGCGCGATCCGCGACGTCAACGCCGCGATGGCGCAGATGCTGGGCTACGACCGCGAGCAGCTCCTCCATCTCTCCGCCGGCGACGTCTACCCCGACCCGCGGGACCGGGAGGACTGGGTCCGGCAGGTGGTGGAGAAGGGGAGCCTCACCAACACCGTCCTCCGGCTTCGGCACAGCGACGGCCGGACCATCTGGACGCTGGAGAACGCCTCCGTGGTCGAGGACCCGGAAACCGGCGAGCCCTCCATCGTCGGAACGGCGATCGACATCACCGAGCGCAAGCGGCTCGAGGAGGACCTCGTCCGGATGGCCTTCCGCGACCCGCTGACCGGTCTCGCCAACCGGCGGCTCCTGCAGGAGATGACGACCAAGGCGATCCTGCGCTCGGTCCGCGAGAGCGGCCGGATCGCGATGGTGTGCCTGGACCTGGTACGGTTCAAGCGCATCAACGACGCTTTCGGCCACTCCGCGGGCGACCGCGTCCTGAGCGAGCTGGCCGAGCGCCTCCGCTCCCGCGTCCGCGCGTCGGACACGGTGGCCCGGGTGGGCGGCGACGAGTTCGCCGTCCTGCTCGTCAACGTTCCCAAGGTCGAGGACGCCGTGGCCGCCGCGCGCGGGATCAAGGAATGCCTGACCACTCCCTTCCTGGTGGCCGGCGAGGCCTTCCACCTGGACGGCCGGATCGGGATCGCGCTGTGCCCGGAGCACGGCGAACGGTTCGACGAGCTCCTCTCGCTGGCCGATCTGGCGATGTACCAGTCGGTCAGCGAGGAAAGCGGAATCGCCCTTTACAAGCCGGTCTCGCGGACCACGCTCAAGGAGGCCCTGTGGCTGGAGGAGCAGCTGCGGGGATCGCTCCAGCGCCAGGAGCTGGAGCTCCACTACCAGCCGATCTTCCGCCTTCCCGCCCGCGCCCCCATGGCGTGCGAGGCGCTCCTGCGCTGGCGTCATCCGGAGCGCGGCCTGCTCGAGGCGTGCGAGTTCATCGCCATCGCCGAGCAATCCGGCATGCTGCGCCGCCTGGATCGCTGGGTGATCCGCACCGCGGCGCGCCAGGCGCGCGCCTGGCAGGGCCGCGCGGACATGCAGTGGGTGTCGGTCAACCTCTCCCCGGCGACCCTCGAGGACTCTCAGCTGGGCTCGTTCGTCGAGAGCGTGCTGGCGGAGGAGGGGATCCCCGGCGAGGGCCTGGCGATCGAGGTCACCGAGCGCGCCACCACGCGCGACCCCGAGGGCGCAACCCGCACGCTGCGCCGGCTGCGGGACATGGGGATCAAGATCCTGATCGACGACTTCGGCCGCGGCCACTCCGCGCTCGCGTACCTGGTCGACTTCCCCACCGACTACCTGAAGGTGGACAAGTGCTTCGTGTCGCGGCTCGGCCGGGACGAATCGCAGCAGCGGCTGGTGGAAGGGCTGATCGGCCTGTGCCGCGGGCTGGAGATCCCGTTGATCGCCGAGGGGGTCGATCAGCCGGACTCGCTGGCGTGGCTCGAGTCGAGGGGCTGCGGGCTCGCTCAGGGAAACCATCTCGGTCCGCCCGTGGCGGCCGAGGCGCTGGCCCCCTCCCGCGAGAGCGCGCCTACCGGCGACTGACCACCTTTCCGCCCTGCATCACGAACCGCACGTCTTCGAGGACGTGCACGTCCTCGAGCGGGTTCCCGGGCACGGCGATGAGGTCGGCCAGACGACCCGGCGCGATGACCCCGCGATCGTCGACGCCGAGGAGCTCCGCCCCGTTCAGCGTGGCGGTGCGGATCGCCGCCAGCGGATCCATGCCGCGGTCGACGAGCGCCGCGAACTCTCCGGCGTTCTCCCCGTGGGGGTAGACCGCGGCGTCGGTCCCGAACGCGATCGGCACGCCCGCCGCGACCGCCCGGCGCACGCTCTCGACGGCCAGCGGGATCACCGTCTCCGCCTTCTGGCGGATTCCGGGCGGGAGCGCCTCGAAGTCGAGCCGGCCGACCAGGTAGGTCGTCGGAACCAGCCAGGTTCCGCGCTCCTTCATCATCGCGATCGCCTCGTCGTCCAGCAGCGAGCCGTGCTCGATCGAGGCCACCCCCGCGCGGATCGCCGCCTTGATGCCGTCGGTGCCGTGGGCGTGCGCCGCGACCTTGAGGTCGTGCCGCGCCGCTTCCTCGACGATCGCCCGGAGCTCCTCTTCGGTGTACTGCTGTGCCCCGACCGAGGCCTCGTGCGAGAGCACTCCCGCGGTCGCGCACACCTTGATGACCTTCGCTCCGTGCTTGATCTGGTACCGGACCGCCTTGACGACCTCGTCGACCCCGTCGGCGACTCCCGAGCGCCAGTCACGTTCGAGGATCCCCGGTGCGTATCCGGTCGCGTCACAATGGCCACCGGTGATGCCGAGCGAATGACCGGCCGGGACGATACGGGGCCCGACGACCCAGCCCTGCTCGACCGCGCGGGCTAGCGCCACGTCCGCGAACCCGCTGGACCCGACGTCCCGCACGGTGGTGAAGCCCGCCTCGAGCGTGATGCGGGCGTGATGGGCGCCCTTGAGCGCGGCCTCGACGGGGGTCGCGGTGACGTCCCGATGGACCCAGTCCCCTTCGAGATCGCTGGTCAGGTGCGTGTGGGCGTCGATCAGCCCGGGGAGCAGGGTGACGTCCCCGAGATCGATGGTCTCCGCGCCCGCGGGGGTCACATCCGGGTTGACCGCGGCGATCCGGTCCCCCTGGACGACGACGACGACGTCCGTCACGATCTCCTCGCGCTCGACATCGAGCAGGCGGGCGGCGCGGACCACGACGAGCGGCTCCTGCGCCTGGGATGGACTTCGGGCGCCGAAAAGGGCGGCCACGAGGACGAGACTCGGGATCAGGACGCGGCGACGGTGCAAAACCGACCTCCCTGCTGGGGATCTCGAACCCTGAGGGACCCACGCGAGTGAAGTTTGAAGCTCCGTCGTCGGCGCAGGGGAGGCCAGCCCGTCTTCGGCTAGCGGTGCACCTCCGCGGTCGTCCGCATCCACGGGTGGATGCAGCACATGAAGAGGTGGGTTCCCTCCGTAAGGCCCGTCAGCGGGGTCACGCTTTTCGCGGGAAGGAACTGGATCGTGCCGAAGTCCAGGCACTCGGGCGCCGGAACCGGATTTCCCGAGAGGTTATTGAGGTCCGGGAGGAAGCCACCCCCGAACTCGGCGACAGCGGTGAAGGTGTGGGTCTCCCCACCCATGTTGACCACGTTGATTGGACGCTCGGACTTGAGGGCGACCTGCGTGGGCTGGTTCCTCCACTGGTGATGGGTCTGCTTCTTCACGAGCTCGGCGATGAACGCGTCGAACGTCACCTTGCCGTCTCCGACGCAGGTCCCTGGTCCCACCGCCGCGTTGAACGACTCGGGCTCGCAGCGGTCGAGCATCGTGATCGTGAAGTCTGCGGATGCGGGCCGGAGAGGACTTGCCGACACAGGATCGGTCGGAGGGGCCTGGCCAGAGCAAGCCGCCAGAACCCATACGGAAAGGAGAGCCGGCCGGAACGTCTTCATAACGGTACCTCCTGGAAGGGACGCGACGAAGTGTCCAGGCTCTCCGGGCCGGCACTCTCCGTCTAGAACGTGATCCACCCTCTTGAACGACTTTTTCTCGAGCCCGACCGTGTGTAGGGGACTAGACGTTGAAGCGGATCAACGTGACGTCGCCATCGGCCATTACGTAATCACGTCCTTCGCTCCGAACGAGCCCCCGCTCGCGGGCCCGCTGCAGCGATCCGCCGGCATTCATGAAGTCGTCCCAGCCGACGATCTCGGCGCGGATGAAGCCGCGGGCCATGTCCGTATGGATCGCCCCCGCGGCGTCGACCGCCGTGTCGCCTTTGTGGATCGTCCAGGCACGGACCTCCTTGGGGCCGGCGGTGAAGAAGGTGAGGAGCCCGAGCAGGTCGTAGGCCGCGTGGATCATCCGCCTGAGCCCTGACTCGGGCAGCCCGAGCTCCTCCAGGAACGCGTGCCGGTCGTCGCGCGAGAGCCGGGCCAGCTCGGCCTCCAGATCGCCACACACCTCGACCAGGCCCGCGCCCTCGGCGGTAGCCTCCCGGGCGAGCGCCGCGACCTCGGGGACCGAGCCCGGGTCGCGGACGGCCCGGGCGATCACCTCCTCACCCACGTTGGCGCAGTAGATGACGGGCTTGCGGGTCAGGAGGCCGTATGTTTTCACCGGTGCTTCCTCCGCCGGCTCGAGGTCCACCGTCCGCGCCGGACGGCCTTCGCGCAGGGCCGGCAGGAGCTTCTCGAGCGCCGACAGCTCCAGCGCCAGCTCCTTGCGGCCGGCCTGGACCTGCTTGGCCACCCGCTCGTGCCGCTTCTCGACCACGGCCAGGTCCGCCAGCGCGAGCTCGGTGTCGATCACGACCTTGTCGCGGAGCGGATCCACCGAGCCGTATACGTGGACCACGTCCCCCGAAGGAAAGCACCGCACGATGTGGACGATCGCGTCCACCGTGCGTATGTGCGAGAGGAACTGGTTGCCCAGCCCTTCCCCCTGGCTCGCCCCCTCGACGAGACCCGCGATGTCGACGAACTCGATGGTGGCCGGAGTCACGGTATCGGGCCGGAACGACTGGGCCAGGACCTCCAGCCGGTCGTCGGGCACGGGGACCACGCCGACGTTCGGGTCGATCGTGCAGAAGGGGTAGTTGGCGGCCGCTGCGCCGGCCGCCGTCAGCGCGTTGAAGAGCGTCGACTTCCCCACGTTCGGGAGCCCCACGATTCCGACCTGCACGCTGTCACTCCCTTCCGGAGATCCGATGGAACAGAAACTGATGCCGCTCGTTGAAGAGCCGCCGGTACCCGAGTAGGACGACCCCCACCGTTCCGATCGCCGTTCCCGAGGCGATCAGGAACATGATCACGATCTGGTACTCGACCGCGTCGAGCGGATCGACCCCCGCCAGCAGCTGACCGGTCATCATGCCCGGGATCGACACGATCCCGACGACCATCATCGAATTGATGATGGGGATCATGCCGGTCCGCACGGACCGACGCACGGGATCCTGGGCCGCCTCCCATCGGGTCGCCCCCAGCGCCAGGAAGGCTTCGACCAGGTCACGCCGGATCTCGAGCTCCTGCGTGAGCCGATCGAGACCCAGCGAGATCCCGTTGAGCGTGTTGCCGAGGATCATTCCGAGCAGCGGAATCGCGTACTGGGGATCGTACCAGGGCCGCACCCGGACGATCCCGAACAGCGCGATGGCGGCGATCAGCCACGAGCTGGCCCACATGGAGACGACGGCGTTGAGCCAGATCCCGGGGTAGCGGCGCTCAGTCCGCCGGACGGCGGCCAGCCCGGCGATCAGCACCATCACCGTCATGAGAACGAGCACGATCTCCACCCGTCCGACCGAGAACACCCAGTCGAGGACGAGGCCGATCAGGAAGAGCTGCGCGATCGTGCGGACCGCGGCGACCAGCAGCCTCCGCTCCATCCCCAGCCTGAGCGCCAGCGAGATCCCCGCGTTCACGAGGATCAGGAGGGCCGCGAGCGCGACCTGCCCTGCCGTCAGGTCGATGTACTGGCCGGTCAAGTCGCCACCCGTCCCGCCGCGAGTCCGAGGACCCGCGCCGCCACCCGGCGCGCCTGATCGTGGTCATGGCTGACCCACACTACGCCCCTCTCGCCCGCCCGTTCCGAGAACCAGCCGTCGACCACACGCTCGATGGCCGCGGCAGCCTCGCGGTCCAGGGCCGCCGTGGGCTCGTCGAGCAGGAGAACGCCGGGGTCCAGCTGGAGGGCCCGCAGGAAGGCCGCGATCTGGGCCTCCCCGCCCGAGAGGTCCGCCGAGAGCTTCGCCAGGAACGACTCGTCGCGACCCAGCGCTTCCAGGATCTCTCTGACGCGCCCCGGGTCGTAGTCCCGTTCGGCCGCCGCGAACTCGAACGGGCGCCGGAGGTTCGCCTCGACCGTTCCCTCGCCGAGCGCCGGGCGCTGGTGCAGGTAGATGACCTGGCGGCGAAACGCGGGCACCGCGGCGTCGTCGACCGGCCGCCCCCGCCACAGGATCTCTCCCGAATCGACAGGATCGAGGAGCGCCATCGCCCTGAGGAGGATCGACTTGCCGGCGCCGGTGGGGCCCACGATCGCCAGTCGCTCGCCGGGCGTGAGGGAGATCGAGACGCCGCGCAGGAGCCACCGGCTCTTATCCCCATCGGCGGCCACCCGACGGCCGATGTCCCTCGCCTCCAGGAGCGCGCTCACGCTCCCGCCGGGGAGGCACGTGAGGGCCGGGGCCGCGTGGCCGCCCGGCCCCGGGGCGGGACCGTCACCCCACGAACCAGGGGGCCAGGACCAGCGCGACGACGCTCATCAGCTTGATCAGGATGTTCATCGACGGCCCCGAGGTGTCCTTGAACGGATCGCCGACCGTGTCGCCGACGACCGCCGCCTTATGCGCGTCGGAGCCCTTCCCGCCATGGGCGCCGCCCTCGATGTACTTCTTGGCGTTGTCCCACGCGCCACCCGCGTTGGCCATGAAGAGCGCCAGCAGAACGCCGGTGAGGGTGGCGCCCGCCAGCATGCCGCCCAGCGCCTCGACCCCGATCAGCTTGCCGACCAGGACCGGTGCCAGGACGGCCACCACCCCCGGCGCGACCATCTCGCGGAGCGCCGCCCGGGTCGAGATATCGACGCAGCGCGCGCTGTCCGGCTTCGCGGTTCCCTCCATGAGCCCCTTGATCTCGCGAAACTGGCGTCGAACCTCGGCCACCATCCCCTGAGCCGCGCGCCCCACCGCGGTCATCGTGAGCGCGGCGATCAGGAACGGCAGGAACCCGCCGATGAACAAGCCGATCACCACCTCTGGGTCGATGACGTTGATGCCCGTCTCCCGAAGGCCGACGGCGGAGGCATAGGCCGAGAAGAGCGCCAGCGCGGTCAGCGCGGCTGACCCGATGGCGAACCCCTTGCCGATCGCGGCCGTGGTGTTGCCCAGGGCGTCGAGGCTGTCGGTGATGGCCCGCACCTCCTTGCCCAGGCCGCTCATCTCGGTGATCCCGCCGGCGTTGTCGGCGATCGGCCCATACGCGTCGACCGACATGGTGACCCCGACGGTCGCCAGCATCCCGACCGCGGCGATCCCGATCCCGTACAGGCTCGAGAACTCGAACGAGATCCAGATCGCGGCGCAGATCAGGACCACGGGGAGGACCACCGACTGCATCCCGACCGCTAGCCCGGCAATGATGTTGGTCGCCGAGCCGGTCTCCGACGCCTGCGCGATCCGCCGTATCGGGCGCGCCGCGGTGTAGTACTCGGTCACGATCCCGATCAGTATTCCGACCAGCGTCCCCGACAGCAGCGCCCAGAACGGACCCGCGGCGCCGTACTCGGGGGCATCCGCGAAGACGTTCATCCGGGTCACGACGAAGTACGAAGCGATGAGGAACAGGCCGGCGGCGATGAAAGTGGTGTTCCTGAGCGCGCTGGCGGGGTTGGTCCGCTCCAGGACCTTCATCATCGCGATCCCGACCAGCGACGCCAGCAGACCCAATACGATGAGAACGATCGGAAGGGCGACGGCCGCCACGCGAGACTCGTCCACGAACAGGGGGCTGGTGGCCGCGATGGCGATCGTGGCGATGACGGCCCCTACGTAGGACTCGAAGATGTCGGCACCCATTCCTGCCACGTCCCCGACGTTGTCGCCGACGTTATCAGCGATGGTAGCCGGGTTCCGGGGGTCGTCCTCGGGGATCCCCGCCTCGACCTTGCCGACCAGATCCGCACCCACGTCGGCCGCCTTCGTGTAGATCCCGCCGCCCACGCGCGCGAAGAGGGCGATGGAGGACGCCCCCATGGCGAAGCCCGAGATGATCTCCGCGAACGTACGGATCTCTTCACCCGTCGTGGCCATGCGCCCGACCCATAGGAATACGAGGCCGATCCCCAGGAGTCCGAGCGAGGCGACTGACAACCCCATCACGCCCCCGCCGAAGAACGCGATCCGGAGCGCGGGACCCTGGCCCCTGGAACGGGCCGCCTCCGAGGTGCGTACGTTGGCGCGGGTCGCCGCGGTCATGCCGAAGAAGCCGGCCATGATAGAGCACGCGGCCCCCGCGACGTAGGCCACGCCGGTCCGCCAGCCAACGGCCCATGCGAGCAGCACCGCGACGAGAACGATGAAGGGGATCAGGACCGAGTATTCCCGCTTCAGGAAGGCCATCGCGCCGTCGTGGATCTGCATGGCGAGCTGGCGCATGCCTTCGCTGCCATCCGGCTGCCGCTTCAGGTAGACGTAGATGCCCCAGGCGACGAGAAGCCCCAGCAGCCCCCAGACGGGTGCCGACGATGCGAACGCCTCCATAGATGCTCCTTACGAGAGGTTCAAGGGAATCGGGCCGTCCGAGCGACCCTTACGCGGGTTCCGGATTGAATCGGTTCATCGCCGTCGTCAGGCCTTCGGCGACGGCGCACGCCACGGCGTCGACGGCGCGCGCAATCGCCTCTTCGATCACCGGCTCCTCGCGGCGGCGGAAGGGACGCAGGACGAACTCGGTCGGATCCCCCGTGCCACCGCTCTCGGGGAAGATGCCCACCCTGAGCCGCGGAACCTTCTCGGTGCCGAGATGCTCGATGATCGAGCGCATCCCGTTGTGGCCGCCGTGCGATCCGGAGGCGCGCAGCCGGATCCTTCCGAGCGGCAACGCCAGCTCGTCGTAGCAGACCAGCAGTTCCTCCGGCTCGAACGGGACTTCACGGCCGAGCGCGACGAGCGCCCGGCCGGAGGCGTTCATCCAGGTGAGCGGTTTCACGAGCGTCGCCGAGGCGCCATCGATCACCCCCCCGGTCTGGAGCCACTCACCCTTGCGCGTCCAGCCCGGCAGGCCGCTCCCGCGCGCCAGGCGGTCGACCACCCGGAAGCCGACGTTGTGACGTGTCGCCTCGTATTCGGGCCTCGGATTCCCCAATCCCACGACGATGCGAACCGCCAGCGTCCGCTACTCTTTCTCTTCGGACTTTTCCTTCTTGCCCTCGCGGCGCGGCGCCTCTTCCTCCCCCTCTTCCTCGCGGGCGCGTCCGATCACCTCGGGCTCCAGGAGCTCCTCCTCGGCCGCCTCGGCCTCCGGCTCCTCGATGACGGTCGGTGCCAGAACCGTCACGACCGAACGCTCCAGATCGGTCTCGACCTCCACGCCCTCGAGCGTCAGGTCCGACACGTGGATGGCGTCGCCGATGTCCAAGTTCGAGACGTCCACCTCGATCTTTTCCGGGATGTTCCCCGGCAGGCAGTACACCTCCAGCTCGCGAAGCTGGTGGTCCACGATGCCACCCTTGTTCTTCACCCCGATCGGGGTCCCCAGCAACGCGATCGGGACTTCGACGTAGATCTTCTCATCCATCGCCACATGGAAGAAGTCCACGTGCAGCGTCTCGTCCCGGAAGGGGTGCCGCTGGAGCTCACGAATCAGGACCTTGAACGAGCCCCCCTCCGACAGATCCAGGTCCACGATCGTGTTCTCCACCGAGATCGACTGAACGAGCCTCGACAGCTCGCGCGCATCGACGCTCACCGGTACGGATTCCTCACCGTGACCGTAGAGGACGCCCGGAACGCGTCCCATACGGCGACTCGTTCGGGCCGCCCCCTTGCCGATCTCCTCTCGCCTCTGGGCGGTTATGCTCGCGCTCTTGGCCATGCTCTCACTCCTCGGGCTTGCGTGTCCCGCCGGCTCAGTCAGGGAAGAGCGACGAGACCGACTGGCATTCGTGATTGTAGGTGATCGCCTTGGCAAGCAGCTCGCCAATCGACAGCACCTTGAGCTGAGGGAACCTCCGCTCCTCGGGAATGTGCAACGTATCCGTCACGCAGATCTCCTCGAACGGGGCCGACTGCAGCCGCTCGCTCGCGTTCCGGCTGAGCAGCGCGTGGGTGGCGCACCCGAAGATCCGCGCCGCACCGTTCTTCTTCAGCGCGTGCGCCGCCTGGGCGAACGTGCCGGCCGTGTCGATCATGTCGTCGATCAGGATCGCCGTCTTGCCGCCTACCTCGCCGACCAGATGCACGACCTCGGCCTCGTTCGCCTCGGGCCGACGCTTGTCGATGAGCGCCATCGTCGCGTCCAGCCGCCGGGCAAAGCCACGCGCCATCTTCGCCGCCCCGACGTCCGGTGCGACCACCGCCACGTCCTTCAGCCCCTTGGCCCGGAAGTAATCCAGGAACACGGGCGAGGCGTAGAGGTGGTCGAGCGGAATGTCGAAGAACCCCTGCACCTGGTGCGAGTGGAGATCGATCGTGATCAGCCGATCGGTCCCCGCCTGCGTCAGCATGTTGGCGACCAGCTTCGCGCTGATCGCCACGCGCGGCTGATCCTTGCGGTCGGCCCGCGCGTATCCGAAGTACGGCACCACCGCCGCGATCCGGTGCGCCGAAGCCCGCCGCGCCGCGTCGATCAGGAGCAGCAGCTCCATCAGGTTCTCGGCCGGGGGGTTCGTCGACTGGACGATGAAGACGTCCCGGCCGCGGATGTTCTCGTTGATCTTTACGAAGATCTCGCCGTCCGCGAACCGTCGCAGCTCGACGTCCGCGAGACGGGTCTGCATGTGCTCCGCGATCTCGGCCGCCAGAGCGGGATTGGCCCCGCCGCTCAGCAGCCGGAGCTCGTGGCTGACGCCCACCGGCCGGCCTTTCGTTCCGTGATGAGGGGAACCCGCTGCTACCGCCGAGAAAGAGCCGAGGAATGTAGCCAGGTAGCCGAAAAGGCGTCAACCACCGGCAAGGCTCACCGGGCCTCGCCGTCGGCCAGCAGAGGCTCCCGGATCTCCAGCTCGACGCGCAGCTCGATGTCCGGCGCCATCGAGTGCCAGACCGAGCAGTAGGTGTCCCGGCTGAGCTGGACGGCCCGCTCCGCCTTGGCGCGGCTGAGGCTCCAGCCGGTGAGCTCGATCGTCAGGCGCAAGGCGGTGTAACGGCGAGGCGGCATGTCGCGGCGCTCCCCCTCGACCTGGATGCGGCAGGCGGTCAGCTCCTCGCGCCCCTTCCTCAGGATGTCGACGACGTCGCCCCCCATGCAGGCGGCGACGGACGCGGCGAGCATCTCGATAGGCGAGATCCCGGTCTCCCGCGTGCCGTCGACGGCGACCTGAAGGCCGGACGGCGTGAACACGTCGAACTTCTCGTCACCCCGCCATACGAGCTCGATCCCCTGTCCCGGAGGCCGCGTCATCCCCGGAGATTGGCACTCCGCTGCGCCGCTGTCCACCGTGCCGCCGCCGGGCCGGTTTTCGGCGCTCGGGCCGTGCGCCTATCTTCGGCCGTCGTGGCGCTCCCCGAACCCTCGACCAGGATGCTTGAGCTGGACGGCTTCGCCGTCCTGGTCCGCGAGGCCGGCCGGAAGGAAGACCCTCCCCTCCTCTGCGTACACGGCGGCCCGGGCCTGGACGGCTCCTACTTCTTTCCCGAGGCCGCCGGTTTCGGCCCCGGCCTGCGCGAGCTGGCCCGGGAGCACCGCGTGATCGCCTACGACCAGCGGGGATGCGGAGGCTCGGGGATCCCCGACGTCGAGGAGCCGCTCGCCCTGTCCCGGCACGTGGACGACATCGGGGCCGTCAGCCAGGCGCTCGGCCTGGAGGCGCCCGCGATCTTGGCGCACTCGTTCGGCACGGTGCTCGCCCTGCTTCACACCCTCTATCACCCCGACGGCGTCTCGCGGCTGGTTCTGACCGGCGGCGCCCCGACCCGGGAGTTCATGGACGGCTACCGGCGGGCGGTCCAGGAGGAGCTCCCCGAGGAGGACCGGCGCGCGCTGGCGGATCTCCAGGGGGAGGAGCTGACCGACGAGGTGTACCGCGAGCGGTTCCGCCACGCCCTGCCGCTCTATTTCCACCGCCCCCTCGAGCCCGCGGACCGGGACGCCTTCGTCGCCGGGATCCGGTTCAGCGCGCGGGTGAACCGCGCCATCGCGGTGGGCCTGGAGGCGTACGACATGACCTTTGCCCTGCCCAACATCCGGGTGCCCGCGCTCTGCATCTACGGCGAGAGCGACCGGGTCGTCCAGCCGGCCTACCAGCTCCAGGTGCGGGGCCACCTCCGGACGGCCCGGTTCGTGGCGTTCCGGGACAGCGGCCATTTCCCGTTCCTCGAGGAGCCGGACGCCTTCGCGAGCGTCGTTCATTACTTTCTGGGGCGCGAGCCCGGGCTGCGGACTGCGGCTCCGGGCACACCGTCGCCCGACATCCCGGGTCACACCTAGGCCTGACTCTGACAGGAGGAACCTCATGGTGAACGCTCGTGGTCGTATCCCCGCCCTGGCCCTGGGCGCCCTGATCGTGCTCGCCGCCTGCGCGCGGGAGGGCGAGGAGGAGGCCCCGGAGGCCGCCGGCGATCCGGTGCCGGTCGTCGCAGACTCGGTGATCGAGAGCCAGGTCCAGGCCAGCCTCGACGCCGACCCCCGGCTGGACCGCGAGGACATCCAAGTCGAGGCCCACAGCGTCGGGCAGGAAGTGACGCTGGTAGGAACCGTCCCGTCGCGGCTCGAGATGTCAATCGCCCGTGACAACGCGCGCTCCGTCTTCGGCGTCAGGCGCGTCCTGGTCGATTCGCTGGTGGTCGAGTCCGAGCAGCGTGGCGCGGCCAGCGCCACCGAGAGCATGGGCGCGTCGGATACGACGCCCGGCACGAGTCCGTGACCGGCTTCACCCGCCGTGGCTTCCTGGGCACCAGCCTGGCCGCGGGCGCGTGCGCGCTGGCCGCCGGACCGCGCGAGGCCGCGGGGACCTGGAGCCGGACGGTCCGCCGGGGGCGGACCGCGGCGGGCCCGGTCGTGGTCGCCAGCGGCAACGGCGAAACGGCCGTCACCAGGGCGCTCGAAGTCCTGGGCCGAGGCGCCGATCCGCTGGCCGCGGTGATCGAAGGGGTGAACCTGGTCGAGGCCGATCCCGACGACTACACGGTCGGGTACGGCGGGCTCCCGAACGCGCTGGGCGTCGTCCAGCTCGACTCCTGCTGCATGCATGGGCCGACCCACCGGGCGGGCGGCGTGGCGGCGCTCGAGGGGATCAAGCATCCCTCGAAGGTGGCGCGGCTCGTGATGGAGGAGACCGATCACGTGCTGCTGGTCGGCGCGGGCGCCCTCTCCTTCGCCCTCGAGCACGGGTTCGAGGAGGAGGAGCTTCTGACCGAGGCCTCGCGCCAGGTGTGGCTCTACTGGCGGGGGACCTTAGGCGACAATGACGACTACCTGCCTCCCGACACGAGCGACTTCTCCCCGCTCGCGAAGCAGATCATCGAGCGCAACCCCGATCTCTTCGGCCCCGAGGAGCGGCGCCCGGCCGGGACGATCAACTGCTGCGCGGTCGACGCCAACGGCAATCTGGCGGGCGTCACGACGACGAGCGGGCTCTTCTTCAAGATCCCGGGCCGGGTCGGCGACTCGCCGGTCATCGGGGCCGGGCTCTACGTGGACAACGACGTGGGTGCCGCCGGCTCGACCGGTCGTGGCGAGGCCAACCTCCTCAACCTGACCTCGTTCCTGATCGTCGAGCGGATGCGCGAAGGGAGATCACCGACCGAGTCGTGCCTGGACGGCTGCCGGCGGATCGTCGAGAACAACGTCGAGGGGCGGCTCCAGCGGGAGGACGGCCGGCCGTCGTTCAACGTCTCGTTCTACGCGGTCAACAAGGCCGGTGAGTATGGCTCGGCGTCGATCTATGGACCGGGCCGCTTCGCGGTCGCCGGAGCGGGCGGGCCCGGCCGGCTGGAGGACCGGGCGATCCTCTTCCCGGAGGGATGACTGGCCGCTCCTCGAAAAGCTGACCCGCACCCTCGGCGAGGGGATCCTCCCGACCGAGGTCACTTCAAGGCGCTGGGCGAAGCCACCTGCATCGAGCGGACCGACCTCCGCGGCGGGCCGGACCGACCGCTCGCCGTCTACAGGCTCATCCCGGTGGCCGGCGCCGGCTGAGCCTCCCTTTCAAAAGGGCCGCGTGGTCCGGTGAAGGGCTGCGGCCGACAGGAAGAGGAGCAGCGTCACCCCCGCCGAGATCAGGCAGTAACGGCACCAGGCCTCGATCACCGCCGCCTGCAGGTAGAAGAGGAATGCCGACACGAGAAGCGCGGCACCGGTCAAGACGAGGAGAGCGCGTGTGAGGTCGCGGGAGAGCGAGGTCGCCGGCGTCCACGCGATCAGGTTGACCATCGTGTAGTAGCCGAGCCCGATGGCCGCGATCGGCACCGACCCGATCGTCGCCCAGCGGCTCGTGGTGACGACCTCGCAGCCGCCGCCCGGACCGCACGCCAGCCCCAGCCCCGCGAAGTGGCTCGCGGTCAGGTAGGCGGCGTCGAGGAAACCGACCAGCGCGAGGACCCGGGCGGCCCAGAGGGGCCAACGTCGGGAGATCGTTTCGCGCCGGTCATCGGTGACAGAGCTTTCCGGTCGTGGATCCACGGCGCGCAAGCTAGCACGGGCGTGGCGGCCGGGGGGCGGCGGCGATTCGCCCCGACCCCGGGCCGGCTCTAGATTCTCGTTCGGTGTGGGGGGTGGTGTAACCGGCAACACGCCTGCCTTTGGAGCAGGAATTCCAGGTTCGATCCCTGGCCCCCCAGCCACATGTAGGGTCGAGACTTGAGAAAGCCAACCACGGCCAGTGCGGTTTCACCCAGGCCCGTAACCCGCATGATGAACAGCTTCGATCTAGCCCTCAGGCATGTGGACAGTTGTGCAAAAGGTTCGAGATGACCACGCTGTCCAGGTAATCGCTTTCTCCCCAGCCAACGAGTTCGATCAGTCAGCATCACGGAGCAGGCCGGGTCCCGCCAACAGGAAGCATATAAATTTCGTCGATACTTAACCGGGAGGTGATAATGAAACAGGAACTTGAGAAGATGTACGACCAGATCGCGGACATCGAGATCGCGATGATGACGACACGGCGCGTCGACGGACACCTCCAGTCGCGCGCGATGGCAACCCAGAAGCGTTCCGGCGGGGCGGACCTCTGGTTCGTCACGACCGATCACACCGCCAAGTTGCGGGACCTGCGCGCCGACCCGCACGTCAACCTCTCGTACTACAAGGACCGGACGCGCGAGTGGGTGTCGGTTTCGGGCGTCGCGAAAATCAGCCGTGATCGACAGAAGATCCAGGAGCTGTACGCCCCGGACTGGAAGATGTGGTTTCCGGAGGAAGGCGACCCTCGGCACGGGACGAAGGATGATCCGCGGATGGTCCTCATCGGCGTCGACGTCCATGCGGCGGTATTCCTTGAGCTGGACAAGCCGCAGCCGATGGTGCTGTTCGAGCTGGTGAAGGGTTGGATGACCGGCGAGGAGCCGGACCTCGGCGAGATGCACCACATCGGTGAGACTTCCACACGGCAGTGATTGTCCCGCGCCGGACGCAGATCATCGAACGCCTCGGGCTGGATTCCTTATTCTCTGCTACCGCCGCGGATAGCCATCGCTAAGGTGGAATGAGAATTCGGCGATCAAAACGGAAGTCGGGTTTACATGGAGCGCCGGCCGGACACGAGCTGCCAAATGATGACGATCACGGCAATGACGAGGAGGAGGTGGACGAGACCTCCCGCGACCGGGAACGCGAAAAAGCCCAGAAGCCACAGAATCAGCAGGACCACCACGATCGTCCACAGCATCTCGCACCGTCCTCCTCACCGGGTTGGATTGAACGACATCAACGTGAAAATCATACACTCTTTCCAGAATCTTCTCAACATTTGGTCGCGATCTTTATAACCGGCTCGAGCGGTCGAGTTTCCGGGAGGATGAGACTTCAAGACTTCACCCGGGGGGTCGAAGCTAGTCTATCGTGTCAGGCTTGAGCTTGATCCTGCGGGCGCGGAAGTTTTCCTGTACACGCTCAACGAGCAGGCCAACTCGCTCCCGCTGCTCGTCGGTGAGGTAGCGCCCCGCGAAGCCGAAGATTCCTTGGACGTGGCCCATCCAATAAGCCACGCCGGCGTCGGTCCCTTGTGTTAGCCACTCCTCGGTCACAGCCTCGAGACCGTCTAACATCTCGTCGATGGTCAGCACCTCGGCTCCGTCCTCATGCTCGTGCATGTCGTTCCTCCTGTCCGCTGTCAGCCCCGCTGTTAAGTTGGGCGAACAGGTGCGGGTTGCCGATTCGGGGCTAGATACAGCCTTTGGAGCAGGAGTTCCAGGTTCGATCCCTGGCCCCCAGCCACCCCACTCCGTTTCGGGACAAAGTGCGGGCAAACCCTCATGACATCAGGTCCAAGTTGATGAAGAAGCCCCCCGGAAACGCGTCCGCCTTGGTGGGGAAGGCCTTCTTCTGCTTCGTGGTCGGAGGACTCTTCGTCTTCCACGCATGCAATCTGGACGGCCCCGCCTCGAAGCCGACCGAGGACGAACCCGTTACGGAAACTCCCTCCCTGCCGCGCCCCTTCTCCCAACCGATCGACTCGACCATCGCTCCGGCCGTCGCTGGACAGGATGGATGGAACTACCAGCAGAGCGCCGAGGTCGATCTGACGGGGGACGGTAGGCCGGAGCGCGTGGTTCTCACCGCGCGGGTGGAGTTGATCCGTGGCCGGCCCGCCTGGGATGATGGTCAGCCCTGGCAGGTGTACGTGGAAAACCAGGATGGAAGGCGCACCTATATGTATGCGCAACGCCTCCAACTCGGGACGCTGACGATGCGCGTGAGCCGTGGTGAGGAAAGCCCACCCACCGTCGTCCTGCTGGAGCATCTGCCCGATAGATTGCGTGTCCTGGAAGCCTCCTACAGAGGGCCTGGCCTTGCATCCGTAGAAGTCGGGTACCAGAGCGAGCTGGATCCGCGAGGCGAGATCGCGAGTCCGCGACTGCCGTAGCCCGAGTCGGCGGAGGTTGCCTCACTGCTCCTCCTCGGGTGCGGCCCCCTGCCGGCAGAGACCGAACGGCCAACACCGGGCCCCGCTCCACGACCGCACCGCCTCACGCACGTCCTGGAGCCGCGCGTCACGATCGGTCCCGCTCGGGTAGAGCGCGAACACGGCGCCGCCGCTTCCCGCGAGGCGCACAAACCCTGCGCCGTCCCGGAGGACCTCCGCCGCCTCCGCGATCCGGGGATAACGGTCAAAGACCAGTGGCTCGAACACGTTCCTTCGCTTCCGCCAGTCGGAATCTGGGGCGTCCGTGTCCCCCAGCGCCGGGCGACGGTCCGAAGTCCCCTCTGCGAGCATTGCGTACGCCATCGTCGTCGACACCGCCACGCCCGGCCAGACCAAAATCCCCCAGCGCTCGGCCGGCGGCGCGACAGGACGCAGCCGGTCGCCGATGCCGGTTGCGCGCTGAGTTCCGCCCTTCAGGAAGAAGGGGACGTCGGCCCCCAGCTCGGCGGCCAGCTCGACCAGCGTGTCGTCGGGGTCGGGGACGGCGAAGCGATGGGCCAGGGCGATCAGGACGGCGGCCGCGTCGCTCGAGCCGCCGCCCAGCCCGGCGCCGGCGGGGATCGCCTTGAGGATCGTGATCGCCACCCGGGGCTCGTGGCCGGTCCGCTCGGCGAGGAGGACGGCCGCACGGACGACCAGGTTGTCCGGCCCCGATGGAACCCCCTCGGCGAAGGGACCCTCGGCACGACACGAAACCCCCGGCCGCTGCGACGGCTCCAGGACCACCGTGTCGGCTAGGTCGATCGCCTGGAAGCAGGTGTCGATCTCGTGGTAGCCGTCCGATCGGCGACCGAGGATCTCGAGCCACAGGTTGATCTTGGCAGGCGCCCGCCACGCCTCGCGGACGGGCGCCGGGGCGGAAGGGCTCACCGCGTATCGCCGCCCGGGTGATCCGGAGGACCGTCGCGCCCGATCTCCTCCCCGAACTCCTCCTCCAGCTCCTCCTCGACCTCTTCCTCGGACCGCTCGAGCTCGCCCCACGAGAAGCCTTCCTTCAGGAACACCGCAAACCCGACCAGCGTGATCGGGATGAAGCTCACGGCGTGGAAACCGATCGCGTACGTGAACGCCATGGTCCGGTTCACGTCGAACACCTCGAGCGCCTTCACGATGAACGCCTCGAACGTTCCCACGAAGCCGGGCGAGGAGGGTACGGCGACGCCGAGGGTGGCGACACAGTTGACGAAGAAAGCGCCGACCCAGCCCACCCCGTCGATCACGCCGAACGCGATCAGGCCGAGCCAGTAGAGGCCGGTCAGGGCGATCCACTGAACCAGGGCCAGGATCACGCTGACCAGGACGAGCGCGGGATTTCGGAGGAGCCGGAAGCCGTCCAGGAGCGTCGCCAGGATACGTTCGACCGGATCCTCCAGGCGCCCGCCGGAGAGGCGCCCGGCGACGGTGCGGGCGAAACGCACGCTCGACCCCGGGCGGACGATGAGACCGACCAGGAAGACCAGTGCGCCGATGAAGATGTAGAAGGCGACCTGGACGGTCGTGGAAACCCAGTCGGGGAACTCGTGGACCCAGGTCAGCGCGTACAGGAGCCCCACGACCGCGAACCCGTCAAAGAGTCGTTCCAGGAAGAGCCCGCCGAACGAGGTCGCGACCGGCACCCTCTCCCTGCGACCGAGCGCGTACGCCCGCACGAACTCGCCGACCCTGGCCGGCAGCACGTTGTTAGCCATGAGCCCGATCGCGGTCGCGCTCGTGGCGCCGGCGAACGACACCCGAGCGACCGGTCGCAGGAACACCTGCCAGCGAAGGGCGCGTATCAGGACGTTGACGAACGGGCTGATCACGAAGACGAGCGCAAGGAGCCAGGGGTCGGCGTCGGCGAGCGCGGGCAGGACCTCGCTCCACTCGACCCCGCGCGCCGCCCACGCGATCGCCGCCACCGAGATCGCGATCCCGAGCCAGGTCTTCCACTTCCCCATCATGGCCGCGGGGGGCTCGTCATCGAACGGCTACAGGATGTGGGTCTCGTTGATCACCAGCTGATACGTCGCCCCCAGCCGGTCGGCGGAGCGGTTCGAGAGGATCATCCGCGGCAGGAAGATCTCGAAGTACTCCATGACCGGGGAGATCGAGGTGTCGATTTTGAGGGACAGCATGATCTCGGTAGGGGTGTCCTTCTCCGCGCCGGGATCGACGTCCGAGACCGTGACCTGGACCGTGTCGCCACCCACGGGGCTCCCCTCGTTCGCCGGACCCGGGTTGCCGGGCGACTCGCCGTTACCACCGCGCTCGCCGGTCATCTCGCGGGCGGCGTGGGGGCCGACGATGCGCAGCACCGACCGCGTGACCGAGTAGTTCACTCGATCGTGGATGTCGAGATCGATCATCGCCTTGTTGCGCACGCGGGAACGGTGGACGTCCGACTTGTCGGCCAGGATCACGGCCGCGGCGATGTTGCTGACGGGCGCACCGTCGGTCTCGTGATGGTGGCCGATCGCAGTGACGATCTCGATCGTCTCCTCGATGTCCATTCCGGCCTCGCGCAGCAGCGTGTGGGCGAGGATCGCCCCGCTCTGTGCGTGGTGGTCCCGGTTGGCGATGTTGCCGATGTCGTGCAGGTAGGCGGCGATGGCGGCGAGTTCGCAGGTCCGGGCGGGATGGCCGAGCGCCTCCATGATCGACCGCGCCCGGCGCGACACCACCCCGGCGTGGCGCCGTCCGTGCTCGGTGTACCCCATCGACTCCATTACGCCATCGGCCCGGTCGAGATAATGCCTGACTTCTACGTTAGACCGTATATCATTAAACGTCAACAATTTATCTCATCCTCTCTCATCAATCGCATGACCTCCCGGTGCCCAGCCTGCCGGACCGGCTCCGGAACCGCCGCCAGGATCACCGCTCCCATCGCGCGATAGAGCCTGAGCAGATCCGGACGGTCGGCGAGCGCCGCCAGCTGGCGGCGCACCGTCCCCGCGTCGCCGCGGGCGACCGGACCGGTCAACGCCTCTTCGGGGAACGCCGCGCGGAGGTTCTCCTCCACCCGCTCGACCAGGGGGCCCAGCACCCGCCGGGCGGTCGCCTCGTCGAGCCCCGCTTCCCGCAGGAGCCGGGCCGCGGCGGCGTCCAGCGCGACCCGGCCGTTGGCGGCGAGGACGAGGGCGGCATGGTAATCCGCCTTCCGCCCGGTCGCCACCGCGATCCGCGCGACCCCCAGGGCGTCGGAAAGCCGCTCCAGGAGCGCCACGGCTGCGGGATCGCCTTCCACGGCGACGACAGCCCGCGCGAGCGCGTCAGGGTCGTCGGGGGCGCCGCGGAAAGTCATGGCGGGATGCCACGAGCCGCACGGAATTCCGCCGCCGGCCAGGGCGGCCAGGAGTTGCGCCGGATGGGCGCCCGCGCAATGGGCGGCGCAGCCGGGGCGATCGCCGCTTCCCCGGGCCGCGAGGGCGAGCCTTTCCCCCGTCGCGGCGATCGCGTCGTCAGGCACCGCCACCAGCCAGACGTCGGCCGGCACCGGCTCCGGATCCGCGGCCACCGTCAGCGGGAGACCTTCGGCCAGACGCGCCCGCGCCGGCCGCAAGGGCCGCGGGTTCCATATCCCGGTCACCGGGACGCCCCGCCGCCGGGCCAGCCCCCCGACCGCGAGCCCGATGCGTCCGGCGCCGTAGATCTGGATGGACGGACCCGACGCGTTCACGCGTCCCGTCCGCCCCTCGCGCTCACCGGGGCTCCACCGGAATGCCCTCGCGCCGGAGGCGCTCCAGCGCCTCCGGCCGCGCCCGCAGATCGAACTCGACCTGGCCGTTTCCGTAGCGCCGCTCCAACACCTCGGCCAAGCGGTGGATGAGGGCCTGCCGCCGGCCGTCGTCGCTGGGGACGATCGCCCGTACGCGGACCTCGTGGGACTCCACGTATCGGGCCAGCGCCTCCTCGAGGGCCACCAGCCCGCGCGGCTCGATCGCCGAGGCGACGACCGCGGGCTCGTGCTCCTGGAGCAGCCGGGCCCGCACGCCGGCTCGCTCGGCGGCCGGAACCCGGTCGAACTTGTTGAACACGGTGAGCGTGGGGGTGTCGCCGGCGCCGAGCGAGCCGAGGACCTCGCGTACGACCGCCATGCGGCTCTCCCGTCGCGCATCGGCGGCATCGACGACGTGCAGGAGCAGGTCCGCGTGCACGACCTCCTCGAGCGTCGCCCGGAACGAAGCGACCAGGTCGTGGGGCAGGTCGCGGATGAACCCTACGGTGTCGGTCAGCACGACCGCCTCACCGCTCTGCAGCTCCATCCGGCGGGTCGTTGCGTCGAGCGTCGCGAACAGGCTGTCCACGGCGCGCAGCCGCTCGCCCGTCAGCCGGTTCATGATCGTCGACTTCCCGACGTTCGTGTACCCGACCAGCGCGATGTTCCAGACCTCGCCGCGCCCCTTCCGCTGGAGGCTCCTGCGCGTCTCGATCCCCTCGAGCTTCTCCTTGAGCGTCCGGATCCGGTCTCGGATCACGCGACGGTCCACCTCGAGCTGGGTCTCGCCGGGGCCTCGCAGCCCGATCCCGCCCCGGATCCGCGACAGGTGGGTCCACATGCGGCGGAGCCGCGGCAGCAGGTACTGGAGCTGGGCCAGCTCGACCTGCAGCTTGGCCTCGCGGGTCCGCGCCCGCCGCGCGAAGATGTCGAGGATCAGCTCCGAGCGGTCCACCACGCGGACCCCGACCAGGTCCTCGAGATTCTTGCCCTGGGCCGGCGAGAGATCGTTGTCGAAGACGACGAGCTGGGCTCCCCGCGTGGCGACCTCGCGCTTGAGCTCGTCGGCCTTGCCGCGCCCGATGTAGAGACTGGCGTCCACCTTGTCACGCGACTGCACCACCTCGCCGACGACCTCGGCGCCCGCCGAGATCGTGAGCGCGCGCAGCTCCTCGAGCAGCTCCTCGGCCGTCCACGCGACGCCGTTGGTGGAGGCCACGGGCCCGCCGACGGCGACGAGGATCGCCGGCTCCGGATGATCGAGAGGCACGACCGCGTGGGTCATTCGTCCAGCGCGCCCGGCGCGGCGTGCGCGGCCGCCTCGCGGACCTCGCGGATGCGCCCGGCCAGCTCCGCCATCCGGTCCGCGACGCGGGCCTCGAAGCCGCGCGGCGTGGGCTCGTAGTAGACCCGACCGGCTAGCGAAGCCGGCAGGTGCTCCTGATCGACGACCGCTTCCCGCTCGTCGTGGGCGTACCGGTACCCCGCGCCGTAGCCGAGCTCGCGCATGAGCCCGGTCGGCGCGTTCCTTAGATGCAGAGGAACCGCCTCGCGCTCGGTCTCGCGGGCGTCCCGGGCGGCCCGGCCGTAGCCGGCGTAGAGCGCGTTCGACTTTGGGGCAATGGCCAGATACACGACCGCCTGCGCGAGCGCCAGAGCGCCCTCGGGCATGCCGATGAAGTGGACGGCCTGCTGAGCCGCCACCGCCTGCTCGAGCGCGCGCGGGTCGGCCAGGCCGATGTCCTCGGATGCGAAGCGGATCAGCCGCCGGACCACGTAGAGCGGATCCTCGCCCGCCTCCAGCATCCGCGCCAGCCAGTACAGCCCGCCCTGCGGGTCGGAATCGCGGAGCGACTTGTGAAGCGCCGAGATGATGTTGTAGTGCTCCTCCCCGCCCTTGTCGTACCGCATCGCCTTCCGCTGGAGCGCGGCTTCCAGGTGCGCGCGCTCGAGGCGGGCCCCGTCGGGTACGAGCGCGGCCGCCAGCTCGAGCGTGGAGAGCGCGATCCGCGCATCCCCCTGGGCGGCCTCAGCGAGGAACGATCGGGCCTCCGGGTCGAGCTCGAGCCCGCGCCCGCCCAAGCCGCGCACGGCGTCGACCAGCGCCCGCTGGAGCAGGACCCCGATCTGTCCGGGCTCGAGCGGGTTCAGCGTGTACACGCGCATCCGGCTCAGGAGCGCCGCGTTGACCTCGAACGAGGGGTTCTCGGTCGTCGCCCCGATCAGCGTCACCAGCCCCTGCTCGACGTGGGGCAGAAAGGCATCCTGCTGCGCCTTGTTGAAGCGGTGGATCTCGTCGCAAAAGAGGATCGTGCGGCGGCCGTGCTGCCCGAGGGCGTCGCGCGCCTCGGCCACGATCCGCTTCACGTCCGCGACCCCCATCGTGACCGCGCTGAACCACGCGAAGCGCGCCCCGGTCGCCTCGGCCACGATCCGGGCCAGCGTCGTCTTGCCGGTTCCAGGCGGGCCCCAGAGGAGGAGCGAGTGGACCTCGTCGGCCTCGATCATCCGGCGCAGGACCCCGTCCGGTCCGACCAGATGCTCCTGGCCGACGAACTCGTCCAGCGTGCGGGGTCGCATCCGGTCGGCGAGTGGCGCTCCCCTGGCGAGCCGTTCGTCGGCCTGCTGGCGGAACAGGTCGCTCACCGGGCGGTCGCCTGCCCGCGGGCGGCCGGATCTGGCTGGCCGCCCGCCGCCAGCAGGATCCGGTCCAGGAAATCGGTCAGGACCGGCACCGAGACCTCCGCCTCCCGGTTCAGGTCGTAGCGCGCGATCGCCACGCAGCCGAGCCGCCGGCCGTCGAAGGCGGCGGTCACCGCGTCGGCCAGCCGATCCGGCTCCAGGTCGCCGGCTTTCGACCGGTCGGCCGCCGGAAGGACGCCCGGCGTGAACGCGCTCGCGTCCACGTGGAGGACCCATTCCTCGGCATCGCTCTCTGCCAACACCGCCGGCAGGTCGGACAGCCGGGGCGTCCCCAGTCGGCGGATGCCGTCGGCCTCGAGGACCTTCCGGTCGCGATCGCCGATCTCCTGTCCGCCCACGATCACGATGCGGACGCCGGTAAGCGCCACCGGCGCGATCGCGAACGCGTCCCGTTCCTGGCGGCCGGTGACCCGCGACAGCACGCTCTCCTCGACCGGCGGCCGGCGCAGAAGGCCTCCCGTCCGGTAGGCCGCCACCGGCGACACCCATACCACGCCGGCTCCGGCTCCGATCCCGTCCACCACCCCGAGCGCGCAGCCGTTCACCAGGCTCAGCACGACCGGAAACCGGCTCCGGTCGCGGGCCGATGCGACGGCGTCGCCGATCGCCCGTGCGTACGCCTCCGCCAGTCGCCCGTCCGGCAGCTTCCGCTCGATCGCGAAGTCCTCGTTGCGCGCCGTCCAGCCGCGCGCGCCGAGGCGGTCGGCCAGCGTCCGCAGGCCGAGGCCGCCCGGACGGTGGT
This sequence comes from Gemmatimonadota bacterium, assembly GCA_035708865.1. Taxonomy (GTDB): domain Bacteria; phylum Gemmatimonadota; class Gemmatimonadetes; order JACCXV01; family JAHWKZ01; genus DASRVA01. The sequence goes on from DASTFF010000002.1 coordinate 31,583, forward strand.
CGCCGTCAGGCTGCCGCGCGCCGTCGCGCGAAGGCAGGGGGAGGAGCTGGAGATGGTCGACGAAAGGAGCGTGCGTCATCGGTTCCTCACGGCTAGCGGAACGGGTTTCGGAGATGGTCTTCCGAGCCGGTTGAGCGCGGTGCGAGAGACACACTGCGAAGCCGGATCGAAGACCCGCCACAGCCGGTCCGTCCCGACCCGGATCCCGACCCGCGGGGTCCACACGACACGCTCGACGCGCGGGCCCGCCTCGATCCAGAGCCGGGTGCCCGTCAGATCGAGCCGGTTGTGCTCGAGCGACAGCCCGAAGGATCGGCACACCTTCCCCGGACCGTTGGTCAGGTCGCGGTCCGCCCGCCCATTCCCGGCGCGGCCCCGGCGGCGGCGCATGAGCTCGAGCCCCACCTCGGGCTCGAGCGCGCGGATCAGGACCGCGCTCGGCCGCCCGCGGGCGCGCGTCACCGCGTTGAGACAATGGTACATCCCGTAGATCAGATACACATAGGCGTGGCCCGGCGGTCCGTACAGGGGCTCGGTGCGGGGGGTCAGGCCGGCGGCGGCATGGCATGCCGGGTCGTCCTCCCCCTCGTACGCCTCGACCTCCACGATCCTTCCGCGCACCCGGCCCTCCGGGCTCTCGTGCACCAGGCGGCACCCCAGCAGGTCGCGGGCGACCGACAGCGTGTCCCGGGCGTAGAAGTCGCGGGAGAGCCGTCCGGTCATGCCCGCGGGACGAGCTCCTCCTCGCGGACGATCTCGAGCAGGGTCTCGCGCCGGTTGAGGGCCGGGTCCTCGACGACCCGCTCGAGGAGCGACTCCAGGATCCGGCCGAAGGCGGGTCCCGGCTCCAGACCGAGGGCGATCAGGTCGCGGCCGTCCACCGCCAGGTCCTCGACCGACAGCGCCACGTCCTCCTTCAGGATCGCACGCGCGCGCCGGTAGATGGCGACCAGCCGGACCGGCGGCTCGCCGTCCCGCGCCCGGTTGCCCCACCAGTCGGCGAGGTGGAGCCGGTAGAGGTCCCACACGTTCTCCTCCCCGATACGGCGGATCCAGCGTCGGATGGCCGCGTCCGACGCCTCGGGGGGCGGCAGGTCCATGTGGACGGCCACCAGGTGGACGGCGCGTTCGGCCTCGCGGGCCGAGAAGCGGAGCCGCTCGAGCACCTGCCGGCCCAGCCGGGCGCCGATCGCGGCGTGCTCGGGGAACGTCCAGTCGCCGGTCTCGGGGTGGACCTCGCGCGCGGGCGGCTTGCCGATGTCGTGCAGGAGCGCGACCAGGCGCAGGAAAGGCCGTGAACGGTGCACCCGGTCCACCACCATGAGCGTGTGGGTGCCGACGTCGTCGGCGTGGAACCGGTTCTGCTCGACCCCGAAGCTGGCCGCAACTTCCGGGAGGAGCCGAGCCAGCACTCCCGCCTCGCGCCATCCCTCGAGCGCCCTCGACGGGGTCCGGCACTGGCAGAAGGTCTTGAGCAGCTCGTCCCTGACCCGCTCCCCGGAAAGCCCCGTCACCCCACCCGCGTGGCGCCCGAGCGCGGCCCGGGTGGCGGGCTCGATCTCCAGGTCGAAGCGGGCGACGAAGCGGAACGCGCGCAGGATGCGCAGGTAGTCCTCGACGAGTCGCCGATCCGGGTCGCCGACCGTGATGAGCCGCCTCGCGGCGAGGTCTTCCAGGCCACCGAAGGGGTCGTGGATCTCGTCGGTGGCGGGATCCCAGGCGATCGCGTTGATCGTAAAGTCACGGCGCGCCAGATCTTCCTCCAGCGTAGCCCCGAACCGGACGACCGCGTGCCGCCCGTCGGTCTCGACATCGGTGCGGAAGGTGGTCACCTCGACGATCTCGTCTCCGATCCGGACCCCCACGGTGCCGTGCTCGAGCCCGATCGGGTAGGAATGCTCGAAGAGCTCGAGCACCCGCTCGGGCCGGGCGTCGGAGGCGACATCCCACCGGTCGACCGCCAGGCCCAGGAGCCCGTCCCGGACGCCCCCGCCGACCGCGAACGCGGCCCGGCCCTCCTCGCGCAGGCGGCGCACGACCACGGAAAGCCCGGCCGACGGCACCAGCCGGGCGCCGGCAGCCCGTGAACGAACGGCTCGGATCGGCTCACTCATGGCTTACAATCTACCCCGGCTCAGGTTGACATGCCGCACGGCGCGTTGTAGAATGGCTTCGACACGCAAGCCCTGCGTCCATCCCCGTAAACCGTCGCCACACGACCTCGCCCTGACCGGCCCGGCGCCGTCGCCAGGATCATCAGACCACCCACGAGACCGCACCCATCGAGGTAGGACCCTTGAACCGTCCCCGTAGCCGCACGCGCTCCCGTCGCCCGCCGATGCCATCCGAGAACGCCACCGTCATGGACATCTCCGACATCAAATCCAAGTCGATCCCCGAACTCCACGGGATGGCCGAGGAGCTCGCCATCCAGAACTACGCGGGCCTGCGCAAGCAGGACCTGATCTTCAAGATCGAGCAGGAGCTCCTCGACCACGAGACCGTGTTGCGCGGCGAGGGCGTGCTCGAGATCCTGCCCGAAGGGTACGGGTTCCTCAGGAGCCCCGACTGGAACTATCTGTACGGGCCCGACGACATCTACGTCAGCCCCTCCCAGATCAAACGCTTCGACCTGCGCACCGGCGACACGATCCAGGGCCAGGTGCGCCCGCCCAAGGAAGGCGAGCGGTATCTCGCGCTGCTCAAGGTCGAGACCGTCAACTTCAAGGACCCCGATCAGGCCAAGCACACCGTCTTCTTCGACAACCTCAAGCCGCTGTACCCCGAGGAGCCATTCCGTCTGGAGCGCTCGGACCGCGACCTCTCGATGCGGATCATGGATCTCTTCTCGCCGATCGGTAAGGGACAGCGGGGTCTGATCGTCAGCCCGCCGAAGGCCGGCAAGACGATCCTGCTTCAGAAGATCGCCAACTCAGTCAGCGAGAATCACCCGGACGTCAAGCTGATCGTCCTGCTGATCGACGAGCGGCCCGAAGAGGTCACCGACATGGAGCGCTCGGTGGACGGCGAGGTCATCTCCTCGACGTTCGACGAGCCGGCCGACCGACACGTCCAGGTCGCCGACATGGTGATCGAGAAGGCCAAGCGCCTGGTCGAGAATCAGTACGACGTGGTGATCCTGCTCGACTCGATCACCCGGCTGGCGCGGGCCCAGAACGTGGTCGTCCCGCACTCGGGCAAGATCCTGTCCGGCGGCGTGGACGCGCACGCGCTCCACAAGCCGAAGCGTTTCTTCGGCGCCGCGCGGAATATCGAGGAAGGGGGATCGCTCACCATCGTCGCGACCGCGCTCATCGACACCGGCAGCCGCATGGACGAGGTCATCTTCGAAGAGTTCAAGGGAACCGGCAACATGGAGCTCGTGCTCGACCGCTCGCTCTCCGATCGCCGCATCTACCCGGCCATCGACATCAACCGGTCCGGTACCCGCCACGAGGAGCTGCTGATCCCGGAGAACCAGCTCCAGCGGATCTGGCTTCTCCGGAAGTTCCTGAACGACATGGGGCCGTCGGAGGCGATGGAGTTTCTGATCGAGAAGATGAAGCGCACGGACACCAACGAAGAGTTCCTGGCTTCGATGAGCGGCGATTGAGCCAGTCGCTCCAGGCCCCCCGGAGCCGTGTCTTCCAGCCATGATTCATCGTCCGAGCCTGACCGCCGGCCCGGCGAGCGGGTGCTCGCCATCGACCTCGGCGAGCGACGGGTTGGTCTGGCCCTTTCCGAACCCGGCCGGGCCCTCGTCGAGGGGCTCCCGACCATCGACCGGAAGACGCTCGAGGGATCGCTGATCGACGAGGTCCGGCGGATCGCCGTCCAGCGCGGGGTCGACCGCGTCGTCCTCGGAATCCCGCTCTCCATGGACGGAACCGAAGGCCCCGCCGCCCGGCTGGCCCGCCAGTTCGAGGATGAGCTCGCGACCGCGCTGGACGTGCCGGTCGAGGAGTGGGACGAGCGGCTGTCCACCGAAGCCGCGCGGACCCGCCTTCGCCAGATCGGGTATTCGGAGCGGGAAATGCGCTCGCGACTGGATCAGCTGTCGGCCGTCCTCATGCTGGAGGGATGGCTCCGGGCCCGGACTCTGTCGGAGGAACGGGAGGCCGGAGAGTGAGCCGGCGCGTCGTCCTCCCGCTGGCGGTGCTGATCCTGCTGCCGGCGGTCGCGGCGACCGGCTGGTTGTGGTGGGCGAGCCGCCCCGCGGCGCCCGAGGGGACAGCCCCGGCGGACGTCACGGTCGAGCCGGGGAGCGCGGTCCGTACGATCGGCCGGAGGCTCGACCAGGAGGGGGTGATCCGGAGCGCGCTCCTGTTCGAGCTCTGGCTGCGGGCGCGCGGGGACGCGGCGGCGATCCAGGCGGGCACCTACCGTCTGCCCCGGGATCGCGGACTCCCGGCGGTGGTCGACATGCTGGTCGAGGGCGAGACCGTCCTCGTCGAGGTGACGGTTGCCGAGGGCCTGCGGCTCGAGCAGGTGGCCCGGGTCGTGGCCCATTCGCTGGGGGTCGACTCGGCCGACTTCGTCGCCGCCGCCACCGACCCGCTCCTCGCCGATTCGCTGGACATCCCGGCCCCGACTCTCGAAGGCTACCTCTTCCCCGAGACCTACCGGGTCGATCCCTCGACGACCGCGCGCGAGATGGCGCGGATCATGGCCAACCAGTTCCATGCCGTCTTCGACGACCGGTGGCGGGCGCGCGCGGACTCGCTCGGCGTCCCCGTAGACCGGATCGTGACGCTGGCGTCGATCGTGGAGGAGGAGGCGCGCGTCCCCGAGGAGCGGAAGACGATCGCCGGCGTGTTCTGGAACCGCCTCTCGAAGGGGATGCGGCTCGAGGCCGACCCGACCGTCCAGTACGCGCTCGGGGGGCATCGTCAGCGGGTCCTCTACCGCGACCTCGAGGTCGACTCCCCGTACAATACCTATCGCAACACGGGCCTTCCACCGGGCCCGATCGCCAGCCCGGGGCGCGCCGCTCTCGAGGCGACCCTCTACCCCGACTCCGTGCCGTACCTCTTCTTCGTCGCCACCGGCGAAGGCGGCCGGCACACCTTCAGCGAGACGCTGGCGGAGCACGAGCGCAAGCGTCGCGAGGCCCGCGCCCGGCTGGACGCGGGGGGACGGTAGCCGCCGTGATCACCCGGGCGGCCCTGGCGCTATCCCTCGTGGCCTCGACGGGCTCACCGGGATGGAGCCAGGTCGCTCCCGACGACTCCGGCGGGCCGCTGCTGCCCGAGCAGGCCGCCTATGACGTGAGCTACTACGAGCTGGACCTCGAGGTGGAGCCGGCCGACAGCACGATCTCCGGGCAGGTGACCGTTCACGCGCGGGTGGGCTCACCGCTGGAGTGGCTGGTGCTGGACCTGGTCCCCGAGCTCGAGGTCCGGTCGACCCGGCTCATCGAGGCGGGCTCGGCTCGCGAGCTGGCGCTCGAGCGGAAAGGGGGCCGGCTCTGGCTCCGGCTCCCCCGCACCTATCAGCCCGGCGAGACGGTCGTCGCGACGATCGCCTACGGCGGCCGGCCCAGGATCGCGGTCCGGCCCCCCTGGAACGGAGGCTTCACGTGGGAACGGACGGCCTCCAACGAGCCCTGGATCGCCACCACCTGCCAGACCGAGGGGGCGGATCTCTGGTGGCCGGTCAAGGATCACGTCTCGGACGAGCCGGACTCGATGGCGATTCGGGTCACCGTGCCGGACGGCCTGGTCGTCGCCTCCAACGGTCGACTCGTGGCGACCGAATCGGTGAGCGCGGGGCGGACCGCCTTTCGCTGGTTCGTGTCGGTTCCCATCAACACCTACAACGTGGCCCTCAACATCGCCCCGTATCGCGTCATCGAGGACGAGTTCACGAGCGTTTCCGGGGATGTCTTTCCGGTCCGCTTCTATGTCCTGCCCGAGGATTACGAGAGAGGCGTCGCGTTCCTTCCCGAGATTGAGCGCCATCTGCGGTTCTACGAGAGCCGGCTCGGGCCGTATCCCGCCCGCACCGACAAGTATGGGGTCGCCCAGACCCCGCATCTCGGCATGGAGCACCAGTCGATCATCGCCTACGGTGCCGGCTTCAGCAATCTGTCGATGACGCCGCAGGATGATTTCGGGTTCGACAAGCTCCACCATCACGAGCTCGCCCACGAGTGGTGGGGGAACCTGGTCACGAACGCGGACTGGAAGGACTGGTGGATCCACGAGGGGTTCGGGACGTACATGCAGGTGCTGTACGCCGAGGAGCTCAGCGGCCCGGAAGGATACATGCGGTATCTGGACGCCATCCGGCCGCTGATCGGCAACCGCCTTGCGGTCGCGCCCCGCGAGCCGATGACGGTGGCCCAGATGGAAGACCGGGACATCTACTTCAAGGGCGCCTGGATCCTGCACACGCTGCGGTACCTGATCGGCCCCGAGGCGCTCGACCAATCGCTGCGCCGGATGGCCTACCCGAGCCCGGCCCTCGAACGGAGCGAGGACGGCGGCCAGTTCCGCTTCGCATCCACGGAGGAGTTCATCGGGATCGTGGAGGGGGTGGCGGGGAAGGATCTGTCGTGGTTCTTCGAGACCTACCTCAGGCAGCCCCTGCTGCCGGAGCTGCGGGTCGTGCGCGAGGGCACCACGCTGGCCATCGCGTGGGTCACTCCGAACGGCTTGCCGTTTCCGATGCCGCTGGAGGTGGCGGTCGGAGACGAGCTGGTGACGGTCGACATGAAGGATGGGATCGCGGTGCTCCAGGTCCCGGAGGAGGCGGCCGTGATCCCTGATCCCCGCAGGCGGATCCTCAAGGCCGGGCCGGCGGAGCTGGTCGGCCCCTTCCACTGAACATGAAGGGATCCTATCGCGCCCGGACGCGCGCGGCTGCGGACGGCTCCCGCCCGCGGGCGAGAGCCTCCGCGACCCGCCGGTCGGCGGCCGCCACCGGCGTCCCGCCACCCTCGGCGGCGGCGCCGAAGATCGAGCGCAGGGTCTCGCCGATCCCATCCACCTGCTCGCGGATCCGCTCCTCGTCGCGCTCGCCCAGGGAGAGCAGGCCGAAGGCGGCCGCGCCGCCCCCGTTGACCACGTAGTCGGGCGCGTACAGGACGCCCCGCGCGTGGAGGCGGTCAGCGTCCCCGGGCTCGCCGAGCTGGGCGTTGGCCGACCCGGCGACGATCCGGCACGCCAGGCGTGGAATCGTCTCCCGAGTGAGGACGCCCCCGACCGCGCAGGGCGCGTAGACGTCGCAGGCGCGTCCGACGACCTCGGACGGGGGGACCACCTCTGCGCCCAGCTCGCCGGCCACACGGACGGCGCGCTCGACATCGAGGTCGCTCAGCAGGACCCGCGCCCCGCGCTCGGCCAGGAGGCCCGCCAGCGGCTCGCCGACGTCGCCCACCCCCTGGACCAGGACGCTCCGCCCTTCGAGGGTCGGATCGCCATCGACGGCCTCGAGGGCCGCCTCGATGCCACGCAGGACCCCTCGCGCCGTGAAGGGGCCGGGATCGATCATCCGGCCGGTCTCGAAATCGACCCCGTGGACGTTGCGGGTGACGCGGCCGATCAACAGCATGTCCTCGGGAGTGGTGCCCAGGTCGACGCCGGTCTGGAACGAGCCGGCGAGCGTCTCGAGGAAGCCCCCGTAGCGGAGGAGGAGCCCCTCCCGGTTGTCCCCCTCAGGCCATTGGGGGACCGCCAGGACCGCCTTGCCACCCCCGAACGGAAGGCCCAGGACCGCCCACTTGCGGGTCATCCCCTCGGCCAGCCGTATCGCGTCCTCGAGCCCCGCCGCCGCGTGGTCGTAGACCCGCATGCGGGTACCGCCGTTGGGCGTTCCGAGCGTCGTGTCGTGAACGGCGACGAAGAACCAGCTGCCGGTCTGGCGGTCGTAGCGGGTCATCACCGCCTCGCCGTCCCAGCCCGCGAGGACCTCCTGGAGCAACGGGTCGGCGCTCATGGGCGGGCCGACGATCGGCAAAACCTCCGGGCGTCCATTTTCAATCCGGCTAGCGGACTTCCAGCAGGATGTGGGTCTTCACACCCTCATCCCCCTCGGCCTGCGCATACGCGCCGATACGGGGAGCGTTCTTGAGGGCCTCGAGCACCTGGTTGGCCGTCGAGGCCGAGTCGGGGCTGGCGCCCGTCATCGGGGCGAACGTCCCCATCAGGCCCTGGATCTGGGTCATCAGCTCCTCGAGGTTGACGTACCCGATGGCGTTGACCTGCTGGGGATAGAAGTTGGTCAGGGCTCCGAAACCCGGGTTGGAGGGCAGCGCATCCGCGCGGCCCGTCCGGGCGTCCAGCATCTGTCGGATGAGCGCCGGCTTGGAGGCCACCAGGGCGAAGTCATTGGTCACCGCGTAGCTGACCGAGAGCCCCTCCCCGACGGGGGTCGGGGCGAAACGGATCGCCTGGCCCTCGTACTCCTCGCCCTGCCAGCTCACCGGCATCGAGGCGCGCTCGCGGGCGGCATCGGCCAGCAGCGTCTCGAACTTCTGGAAGAACGCGCGCGCGCTACCACCGTCCTTGCTGGCGATCGCCAGGGTGAACTCCGGCACCGGGAAGAACCCGGTCCGATCGACACCAATGATCGAGAACGACACCTCCTCCCCCATCCACGACAGGATGTCGTTCTCGATATCGAGCCCGGTCTCGAGCTCGAAGGCCGCAATGTTGCTCTGTACGAGGCTGTCGGCGCGCATCGAGTCCGGCGTCCCCTGGACATTCATCTGGACGCGCGTCGCCTCGACCGCGTACTCCGTGAGCTGACCGTACACGAGCCCGGGGTCGAGGGTATTGTACGCGGTGTAGAGGATCGTGCCGATCGGCTGGAAGGCGATCGAGCGGACCTCGGCCGGCGGGCGGGTCATCATCTCGGCGAGCTCCGGACGCCGGTCGGCGAGAACGCGGGTATAGACGTCCGTGCGGATGCCGGCGTCGCTCCAGAAGACCCCCAGGCCGAAGTCGCGGACCAGGTTGTACTCCTCGAACGCGGACGCCGCTGCCGCCATTCGCTGCTCCTCCTCCCCTGCGCCGGGATCGCCGGCGGCCGTGTCGGCCTCCATCGCCGCCCGGCTCGCCGCGGCGATGGCGCGCTGGTCGACCCACATCGTGATCGTGGCGTCGGGGAGCTTCTCCAGGACACTCACGTACTCCTCGACGTCGGCCATCGTCTGCTCCCCGTCCTCCGCGGCGAGGGCCTGCTCGAGCCGGGCCCGGGTCGAGCTCAGGACGAGCCGGCCGTCTGCCAGCGTGTAGAGGAGGACCTCTTCGCCCTCCGCGTCGGTCGCCAGGCGGACCGTCCGGCCAGCTACCTCGACGTCGCTGAACGTCGCTCCCCTCTCGGCCGCCACCCGGCCCTCGAGCCCCTGTAGGAGCGGACGCGCGGCTTCCTCGTCCTCGACTTCGGCGAGGAGGATTACGTCGGCCCGGTCCTCGGGCAGGGGTCCGTAGAAGCCCAGGTCGAACTTGTTTCCGAGCAGGTTCATGACCGTCGCCTCGTCGAGCGTCAGACCGGTCTCCCCTGCGTCGGTGATCGGCGAGAAGGCATCGCGCACCTCCGGGATGGCCGCCAGCTCCTGATAGAGCCGCGTGCCCTCGAGCCGCGTCCAGAACGCCTGCAGGTCGTACCCCGAGACGACCACCGTCGCGCCGGCCGGGAGCTGCGTCGCGACCGCTTGCGTCTCGACGTCGCCCGGCAGATCAGCGGTCGAGGTGGAGTCGCGATTGCATGCGAAGGCGAGGCCGGCCGAGAGCAGGAGCGCGGCGACGAGCGACACGAGTCCGAAGCGCCGGGGCGTCGGGTTGCGCGGCATCCGAGGAGCTCCTTTCGAAATGGCGGAATGCGCCCGGTTCAGGGGGGTGGGGGGACCGCCGCCTACGTTAGACCGGGCCTCAGGACCTGTCAATCGCCGGGCGACGTTGCGCCGACCGGCTGGACGTCCTCGCGCTCCCGCGGCAGGAGGGCTTCGACAGCGGACGACACCGAGAACCCCGGCTCCGTCCCGCCGGCGACTGCGTAGAGCCGGTCGGCGACCACCGCCGCGCCGAGGCCGTGGCGGGCCGTGGTCAGCGGCGCCATCGGAAGCCACCGCCGGAGATCGGGGTCGTACGCCTCGTTCTCGTCGAACGTGCCGGTGGGGGACTCCCCGCCGAGCACGTGGATCCGCCCTTCGAACGCGGCGGCCGCGATGCCGCCGCGCGCGGTCGGCATGTCCGGGAGCTCCTCCCATGTCAGCGAGCGGGTGTCGAACGCCTCGAAGGACGGCAGGTTGCTGTCCAGGCTCCCCACCCGCCCGCCGGCGACGTAGATGACGTCTCCGAGCGCCGTCGCGGCGAGGTGCTCGCGCGCGGTCGGCAGGGGCGGCATCGGCTCCCAGCGGTCCGCCTCGGGATCGTAGCGCTCGACGTTCCTGACCGCGATCTCGTCCGGCGCCTGGCCGCCGATCGCATAGATCCGCCCGTCGAGCGCCACCGCTGCCAGAGCCCCCCGTGCGCGCGGCAGGGGCTCGAGGATCTCCCAGCGTCCGAGCGCGGGGTCCAGGGCGTAGACCGACGCCACCGGCTCGAACGGGATCCCGCGGTGACCGCCGATCACATAGAGGCGCCCGCCGCTCCCCACCGCCGCGGCGTGATGGACGGGCTGGGGCAGGTTGGGGCCCGCCGACCAGCTGTCGGAGACAGGATCGTAGACCTCGACCGCCGCCGAGACCGACCGGTTCTCGGCCAGGCCCCCCACGACCCAGATCCGCCCCCCCAGCTCGGTCACTCCAACCTCGCTCCGAGGCGTCGGTAGCGGGGCCGCCTCGAGCCAGTCGCGGGGGGGCTCGCGACTTACCTCGCGGGCCGGCCCGCAGCCCGCCAGGAGGGCAAGCGCGGCCAGCGCCACCCTAGGACGTCTGAAGCGCAGCATGCGCCGAACGTAGCGTCGGCACGCCCCGTTGCGCATCCCTGAAACCCCTGCTCACGGGTTGGCGTAGGAAGTCGTGCCCCTCACCGACTCCACCTCTCGACCGGAGGACAGCGTGCCCCTGGATCGATCCCCCTTGCGTTCCGTATCTCTCGTCATCCTGCTGATCCTGCTGCCCGTTCTCGCCGCCGCCTGCGACATCGTGGTTCTGGAGCGGGGGGTCCGTGGCACCGGCCACAGGATCGCTCAGACCCGCGACGTCCCCGAGTTCGATCGGGTGTCCGTGTCCGGGGACTTCGAGGTCCGGATCGTCGCCGGCGCGGCGCCGGGGGTCCGGCTGGAGGGGGACGACAACCTGCTGCCCCTTCTCGAGACCGAGGTCGACGGCGGTACGCTGCGGATCCTTCCGCAGCGGTCTCTCCGACCCGTGGAGCGGGTCCTCATCGAGATCGAGACCCCCCGCCTGGCGGGGGTCGAGGCCTCAGGCAGCTCGAACGTGCGCGTGACCGGGATCCGGTCCACCGCCTTCGATGCCTCGGTGAGCGGCTCGGGCAGCGTCCATGCGGAGGGATCGTTCGGGCACCTCACGACCTCGGTGTCCGGGTCCGGGAACGTCCTCGGCCGAGGGGAGGCCGAGACCATCACCGTCCGCGTCAGCGGCTCGGGCGACGTCGACCTGCTGGCCGTCCGGGCGCGCTCCGCGGAGGTGGACGGATCGGGCAGCGGGGATGTCGCGGTCCACGTCACCGAGCGGCTCGATGTCTCGCTCAGCGGCTCGGGCGACGTCCGCTACGCCGGCAGCCCGGCCGTCCGGTCGTCGACGAGCGGCTCGGCAAGCGTCCGCCGCATCTAGACCCTCAGTTCGCGCGCAGGATCAGGCATTTCAGGTATTCCGTCTCCGGCACGTTCAGCAGGATCGGGTGGTCGGGCGCCTGCGTCCGGACCTCGAGAACCTCCAGAGTGCGTCCCGCGTCGGCGGCGGCGTCGGCCACGATCCGGCGGAACGCCTCGCGGTCGATGTGATAGGAGCACGAGCAGGTGACGAGGATCCCGCCCGGCTCGAGGCACTGGATCGCGCGCAGGTTGATTGCCTTGTAGCCCCGCTGCGCGGCCGGCACCGACTTGCGGTTCTTGGCGAACGCCGGCGGATCCAGGATGATCGCCCCGTAGCGCGCCCCCCCCGCGGCCAGCTCGTGGAGCCGGTCGAAGGCGTTGGCGACCCTCCACTCGACGTTGGCGATCCCGTTCGTCTCGGCGTTGAGCCGGCCGCGTGCGGCCGCGGCCTCCGAGATCTCGACCGCCTCGACCCGCTCCACGACCGGCGCCAGGTGGAGCGCAAAGCCGCCGTCGCCGGCGAAGGTGTCCAGGGCGGTCTCCTTCCCGGACGCATGGTGCGCCGCGGCACGCCAGTTCAGCTGCTGATCCAGGAAGGCGCCGGTCTTCTGCCCGGCCATCACGTCGACCACGAACTGGCGGTCCCCGATCGTGACCGGGAAGAGATCCGGCGGCTCGCCGTGGAGGACGGCGACACCCGCCTCGAGGCCTTCCAGCCGGCGCACCTTCAGGTCGTTCCGCGCCACGACCACCCGCGGCGCGAAGCGGTCCACGAGAAGCCCGGTCCAGCGCCGCTCGCGGATCGCGGCGGCAGGGGTCAGCGTCTGAACGGACAGGACGTCTCCGTACTGGTCGACCACCAGACCGGGCCATCCATCCCCCTCGCCGAAGACCAGCCGCCGCGCGGGGCCCGTCATCCCGGCCCGCTCGCGGCGCGCGACCGCGGCCTCCAGCAGGTCCGCCCAGAACGGATCGTCCACCGGTTCGTCTTCCCAACGCACGAAGCGCAGCGCGATCTGGGAGCGCTCGGACCAGGTCGCCCGCCCCAGTGGGCGATCCCGGTTGTCGATCACCCGGACGATCTCGCCGTTGGGCAGGCCGGGCGGGAGAGCGGCGACGTCGCCACGGTAGATCCAGGGATGCCGGGCGAGCGCACGGCGCGCGCCTTTGGGAGTCACCGTGACGGTGGGAGCAGGATCGTGTTGCGGGGACGGTGGGTCCAGCGTGCTCAGGCGAGCGCGCTCATCGCGCGCAGACGGCCGACCACCTCGGCCATGCGGCCGACCGCGTAGTCGACCTCCTCCTCCGTGGTCCAGCGCCCTAGCCCGAACCGGATCGTGCTCTTGCCGAGCTCGTCGTCGTGGCCGATCGCCTTCATGACGTGGGACGCGCCGGGCGCCGAGGACTTGCACGCCGAGCCGCTCGAGATGCAGATGTCGTCGAGCGACAGGAGCAGGGCCTCGCCGTCCACGTGGGGGATCGAGACGCTCAGGTTGTGAGGGAGCCGGTTCGACGGATGGCCGTTGACCCGCAGCCCCTCGATCCGTTGCCGGAGGCCGGACTCGAGCCGGTCGCGTAGAACGCCCAGCCGCGCCCCTTCCGCCTCCCGGCTCTCGGCGCAGATTCGGCAGGCAGCCCCCAGCCCGACGATCCCCGGAACGTTGTGGGTGCCCGAGCGGATCCCCCGCTCCTGGCCGCCCCCCGTCATGATCGGGGCGAGCTTGACTCGCCGCGGCTTCTGTCTCACGTAGAGCGCTCCCACCCCCTTCGGGCCGTAGAACTTGTGGCCCGAGAGCGAGAGGAGGTCCACATCCAGCGCCTCCACGTCGACGGGGATCTTCCCCACCCCCTGAACGGCGTCGGTGTGGACCCAGGCGCCGGCCTCGTGCGCGACGCGTGCGATCGCGGCGAGGGGCGCGATCGTGCCGATCTCGTTGTTGGCGAGCATGACGCTGACCAGGATGGCGCCGCCGTCCGCGACCGCCGCGGCTACGGCCTCCGGATCGACCACCCCGTGGCGGTCGACCGGCAGAAAGGTCACGCGGAAGCCTTCCTCCTCCAGCGCGTGGAGGGGCTCCAGCACCGACTTGTGCTCGGTGGCGGCGCTGACCACGTGGTCGCCGTGACCCGCCTGGCGGCGGAACCGGGCGGCCCCGAGTAGCGCCAGGTTGTTCGCCTCGGTGGCGCCGCTGGTGAACACGATCTCGCCCGGGCGTGCGCCGATCGCGCGCGCCACCTCCTGCCGCGCGGTCTCGACGCGTTCCTCGGAGGCCCGTCCGTACGCGTGACCCCGGCTCGAGGGGTTGCCGAACTCCTCGCAGAAGAGGGGCAGCATGGCCTCGAGGACCCCCGGATCGCAGGGGGTCGTGGCGTGGTAGTCGAGGTAGACCGGCTTCTTCATGAATGGGTGTCGCAGTGGCAGATGCAAGACCAGGACCGGTTGCGGCTCAAACGCAAGCTAGGGGGCGGCTCCCGTCTCCGCCAGCGACCACGGTGCCAGCGCCGGCCTCAGGGGTTCCGCTCCGGGAGGGTCTCCAGGACGACGGGCGCGCGCACGGCGTCCTTCCGCGGAAGCGGCAAGCGGGTTCCGGAGAGCCACTCGCGTTCCGCCGGCGGGAGGCGGCTCGCGAACCGATCAAGGTCCTCCCGAATCGCGACCGCCCACGGATGCTCGACTCCGTACGTTCCCGCAACCGATTCGAGCGCCGAGCGATAGAGACCCTCCGCCTCGGCGGACCGGCCGAGCCGGTGGTGGACGGTCGCCAAGTGGTGCCTCGTCACCGCGGTGACGGGGTTATTCTCACCAAGACTCTCCCGCCGGATCCGGAGCGCCTCCTCCAGCAACGGCAGGGCCTGCGAGAGCTCGCCGCGTCCGGCGAGGACGGCGGCCAGGGTCGCGATGTCTTCCGCGTACTTGTGGTGTTCGGGTCCCAGGAGTCGGCGACGCATCTCGACGGTGGTTCGGAGAAGGGCCTCGGCCTCCTCCCCCCTGCCGCTCCGAGCGAGGATCCTCGCCAGGCTCCGAAGCGCGTAGGCGGTGTTGACATGCCAGGGTCCGTAATATCGCTGTCGGGTCTCGATCACCTCCCGTATGAGAAGTTCGGCCGCATCGTAATCGCCCCGGTCGGCGTGCAGAAGGCCGAGGTTCTCCAGCGTCGTGGAGTATCCGGCGGAGTTCGGTCCCAGTACTTCATCCCAGATCTCCAGTGCATCGAGATATAGCGCTTCGGCCCGATCCAGGTCGCCGGTCTCGTGATGGAGCCAGCCAAGGACGTTCAGTGTCTGCGCCACTTGCTCGCTGCGGGAGCCGAGAGCGGGACCGTAGAGATCGAGGGAGCGCCGGTAGGTCGCTTCGGCCAGGCTGTAAGAGCCCTGCTGATGCAGGGTCGCCGCGAGGTAGTGCAGCGCTTCCCATCCGGTCTCGGGATCGACCCTGTCGGGTCCCTCCACCTCGTGGATGGCAACCGCGCGCTGAAGCAACGCCCGTGCCTTGTCGAGGGCGCCGATCCAGTACACCGACTTTCCCAGATTCGCAAGGATCTTCGCGTGGATCGCAGGCGTATCCGAGAACGCCGAATCCGCCTGCAGGATTGCCAGATCGGCCAGATCCTGCGGGCCTTCGATGGAAGGTCCGACGTAAGGACCCGCCGCCCAGATGAGCTCCCCCAGGAAATCCACTGCCTCCTCGGCCTTCGCGGCCTCGTGCTGGGCCCGGTCACGCTCGGCGACGATCCGATCAGACTGGACCGTGACGGTGATCGCATAGGCGGCGGCGAGACCGATCAGGACGACTGCCGCCGCGACCCGGAGCCGGTTGCGCGCCACCAGCTTCTGAAGCCGGTACCACCCGGTGGGCTCGCGCGCCTCCACGGGGAGCCCGGTGGCGTGGCGCCGGAGGTCGGCGGCCAGCTCCATCGCGCTCGCGTAGCGCCCGGCCGGCCCGGGGCGCATGGCGGTCGTAACGATCGCGTCGAGGTCCCCCGTCAGTTGGCGGGCGGTGATTCCGGTGCAATCCGGGTCGGCTTCGCCGCTCGGGCGACGCGGCTCCGCCCCCGCTGCTCGCTCGAGCGCCACGGGCGTCAGCGAGTCGAGCCGCCGTGCCTCCTTCCCGGTCAGGAGGCGGTACAGGACCGCACCGAGCCCCCAGACGTCGGTGGCGGTCGTCACCGCTCCGCCTCTGATCTGCTCGGGGGCCGCATAGGCGGGGGTCCACTTCGGGACGCGTGTCTCCATTGCGGCTCGAGCCTCGTCGTCCAGAAGCTTCGCCGTCCCGAAGTCGACGATCTTGGGAACGCCATCCGCGGTGACGAGGATGTTCGATGGTTTGAGGTCGCGATGGACCACGAGGTGCCGATGGGCGTACCCGACCGCGTCGCACACGATCAAGAAGAGAGCCAGCCGCTGCTCCAGCGATGCCGTCCGCTCATCGCACCATTTCGTGATCGGCTGCCCGTCCACGTGCTCCATGACGAGATAGGGAATTCCATGGGCGAGCCCGCCGTCGATCAGCCGGGCGATGTTGGAGTGCTCGAGCGAGGCTAGGATCCGGCGCTCGGCTTCGAACCTCCGCTCGAGCTCGGGAGCTCTGCTGCGACCCCACAGGGCCTTGAGGGCCACCGTCTGGTCGTAGGCGCCGTCGGCCCGCACGGCGCGCCAGACGATTCCGCTTCCGCCGCTGCCGATCTCCTCTACGAGACGCCAGGGACCGACCCTGTGGCCGGGCTGCCAAACGGCGATCGGCGAAGCGACGGCCAGCTCCGCCACCAGATCGGGCGCCCACTCGTAAACGGGAGCATCGAGAAGGCTCGATCCATCCGACTCGATGGCCACGAGCCAGGCTCTCGCCTCGATCCCCGCCTCAGGGTCGGCTGGCCAGGTCCGGGCAAGAAGATCTTCGCGGCCTGCGGGATCGGCGTCCCGCGCCTCGTCCACCATCGCGGAGACACGCCGCCACCACGCTTCCGATCGCGGCATCGCCGTCACGTCTCCTGCTATCCCACCTCTCCGAGGGCGCGCCGCAACCACCCTCGGGCCTTCATCCAGTCTCGTTCGACGGTTCGCCTGGACACGTTCAGGGTCTCGGCGGTCTCGTCGACGGTGAAGCCGGCGAAGAAGCGGCACTCGACCACGCGAACGAGCCGTTCGTCGAATCCAGCCAGCAATCTCAGCGCCTGGTCGACGGCCAGGATCGACTCGCTCTGCGCCTCGACCGCGATCCGGACCTCCTCGAGCCGCAGCTCGCGTCCGTTACCGCCGCGCTTGATTCTTCCCCGCCGTCGCGCATGGTCCACCACGACGAAGCGCATCGCGCGCGCGGCCGCGCCGAAGAAGTGGCGCCGATCGTCCCAGTCCGTAGCCCCTGGCGTCGCGAGCCGTGCGTAGGCCTCATGAACCAGGGCCGTCGTCCGCAGGCCGTCCGGCCTCGACCTCCGCAGTTCGCGTCGGGCGATCATCCGAAGGTCTTCGTAGACGAGGGTCACCAGGCGGTCGAAGGACTCACGCTCCCCTTCGGCGTGGGCCCGGAGCAGGCGGGTGATCTCGGTGGGGTCGCTCAAGGGGGCGCATGGGGGCTCGTCGAGCGGCAATGCCAACCTGCTCTCGTGAGACAAAATGTATGGTTATCCCGATCCGGTTTGGGAGTCAAGTTCCGCCGATGGCGGGGTTTCGGCCCCATTCGCGAATAAAAGGAGAGAGCCGATGAACCTTTCCTGCCTGACCCTGGCGATCTTCGCAGTCGCCGTCGCCTGCTCATCCGAGGCGCCGGGTCGGACAGGAAAGGCCTCGGACGGGGAGACGTCAGCCATCGGAGGCGGAGCCGGGATCGGTCGCGTAATCGGCACCATCCGGGCCTCGATCGACGGCAGCGAGCGAACGTGGTTCGTGCTGGAGGCTCGCGGCCGGGGTGGACCCGAATCCAGCGCCTTCTGGTACGAGCCGGAGCCGGGCGCTTCCCGCGCGATGATCACCGGCTATGACTCGCCGGACGTAACCTTCCAGGACCTGGGCGCTGCGGACCGTCCCCTGGGAGACTACGACGGCAGCGGCATCACGCTGGTGATCGATTTCCGGCCGGAAGAGGGACCGAAGACGGTCCGCTTTCCGGTCGACCAGCAGACGAACGTCCTCTACATGCCCGTCATGGCCGGTGGCGAAGGCTCGGCACTCTTTCAGTTCGTCGAGGGCGAGCTCGACGTGACGTCCCTCCACGCGCCACGCTCCGGAGCCGGCACGTCGAGGGGAACCTTCAGCGGCACGATGCGGGACCTGTTCGGCTCAGACCGGAGCCTCGTCGTAACGGGAGGCCGATTCGAGGTCGAGGAGCTCTCGTACCGGGAGGGGCTGCCCGGCGGCCAAGACCGCCGATGAAACCTCACAGCGCATTCTTATCCTCCCTCTTCGCCGGTCTCGTCGGCTGCGTCCTGCTGCTCTTCGCCGATAGAGCGGAGGCCCAGATCATGGAGCGGCTGGGGAACGCCGCCCGCCACGAGGCCGAGGCCGAGGCCAATCGCCAGGTCCGCCGCGGAGTCCGGGCGGCGATCCGCTGCGCGATCCATGACCACGTGTGTCAGAATCGGGCCCGGAAGGAGGGGCGGGATGTGATCCTCGTCGACGAGCGCGGAAATCCGGTGGATGCGGGCGGGCCAGGTACCACCACCTGGCACCTTACGTACGATGGCCGTTCATGGAAGGGCGATGCGGGCCGGGTGATCGACGACGGGATCCTGTTCGCCCTTCACCTGATCGACGACGAGGTCAGCTTCTTCCTGTTCCTGTCGGAAGCCGACGAAGGTGAGCACCGTGCCGAGGCCGTCGTGCTGGCGTTCGAGGAAGCCGGCCGCTGCAGCCATCCGTTCGCGGGCTCCGCTCCGTTCACCTTGTGGCTGGACGAAGTGGATAAGGACTGGGTGGCCGGCGCCTACGAAGGCCCCGTCCTGTGCGAGGAAGGTTCCGCCCCGCTTCCGACACGCGGGACCTTCCGGGTCGCAAGATGACGACGAGGCTGCGCATCGTTTCCGGCTACCCGGGCCTGCTGCTGTTACTGCTGGCCAGCCTGGCCACTGTCGGGTGCGCCGGCGACGAGGACGATCGAGGCGCAGATGTCGGCCTGGAGAATTCGACACCCGAGCGTTCGAGAGCTCCGTCGGAGACTGCTTCACGCGAAGCCCCGGGGCGCCGATCCGACGTGCCTTCCAGGGACTTGCTCACCGGCGAGTATCTGGCCGGCACGTGGTGCTACTCGCCGGTGAACGGCGATGGCGAGCGCGGAGTCTACGTCTTCGACAAGGACGGCTCGTACAGAGTGGGAGTCTACGGGACTCCAACGGATCACCAGCTCGAGGAAAGGGAGGAGCTCGAGACGTTCTGGAACTTGTACGGTGGTCCAACCGAGGTTGAACCGGACCGGTTCGTCGTCGGCCGAAACGAGTTCCGGCGGGCGCCGTGCTGAGAGCCGAGAATCTTCACTGCGGGAGGTAGGATGCGAAGTGGAGCACGAATCGGCGGGGCCGGGCTTCTCGCGGCTCTCGCGATCCCGGTGGGAAGCTCACAGGCCCAGGACGCGGAATCCATCCTCCACGCCACTCTCGACAGGTATGAGCAACGGGTCCAGGGGATCGACGACTACACGATCACGTACTCCTTCATGGGTCACGAGGTCACCAGCCATCTCGTGAAACGCATGGTGGACGGCTACCCCGTCTTCGTACCCGTTGACGACGACCCCGGGGCCGAGGTTCCGATGGACCCCTACCGCGCGTTTCCGGAGCTCGCCGCGCGGGCCGCGCTCGCGGGCACGGAGACGATCGACGGGGTGACCGCACACGGACTGCAGGTCGATGACTTCGAAGGCATCGACCTGGGAGTGTCTGACCAGATGGGAAGCGACTTCCGGCCGCGCTCCCTGACCCTCTGGATCGACTCGGGAGAATACCTCCTCCGGCGCATGGACCTCGAAGGAACGGTTACCACCGACGGGCAGGCGAGGCCGGTCGCGATGACCGCGACCCTGCAGGATTACCGAACCGTGCAGGGGATGCCGCACCCCTTCCTGACGACGATCCGCGCCGAAGGCGCGATGGCCGCCGGCGGAGCATCGGAAGAGGATCTCGCGCGGGCCCGGGAGCAGCTCGCGGAGCTCGACCGTCAGATGGCGGATATGCCGGCGAGCCAACGGAAAATGATGGAGCAGATGATGGGGCCCCAGATCGATCAGTTGCGGAAGATGGTCGCCCCGGGCGGATTCGAGATGGAGCTCGTCGTCACCGACCTCCAGGTCAACACCGGTCCGCCGGCCGGCTCGTAGATGTGACTTGTCTGGTGGCCCGGTCAGGCGACGAGGTCAGAGACGACGGGGATCCGGCAGACGATCAAATCGATCGAGACGCCGCTCGACGAGACGATCGCGGGCGACCTCGATGTCCTCCTCCAGTCGGTCGAGGACTTGCGCGCCGCGGTCGAGGTCGTCGGCCGCGCGACCATATTGGACGCCGCGCTCGAGGGGCTTCTCCGCGCTCCCTCCGGACCGCGCTCGAGATGAACGGAAGGGCGGTCCCCACCTGCGCACTGTGGCTCGCCTCGGCCGCGCTGTTCGGGACCGGGACCGCCGCGGCCCAGGTGACGATCTCGGGGAGGATCCAGTACTGGGATCCGATCGCGGGACGATACGAGTCCGCCCGCGACATAGACGTCAAAGTCCACGGCGACTGGTGGTTCGCCGACCCGCGGACCCGGACCGACGACAGTGGCAACTACTCCGTCCAGGTGGACGATCCCAAGGGGTTGAAGAAGCAGTTCAACAACGTGCGGGTGGAGGCGTTCGCTCAGACCCCGGGTATCGTGCAGGTCTTCGCCCATATGCTGGCGCCGAAACCGTACAGTGCCGTATCCCGAGCGATCGACGGCGTGACCGCGGGGCAGGGCCGGACGAGAGATCTGTGGATCGGTGGGGCGAGCGACAACGTTCGTCGAACCCCATATGGAAACACGGAGGCCACCGCGGCAGCGTTCGTCGTCCACCGCGAGATGCAGGCGCACTACCGCGACCTCAGGAGCCGGGCCTTCACTGCCGACGACTTCGACGAGCGCGGCGGACCCCGCGTGGGGGGCGTCGAGGTGATCGTCCCGGCGGTGGGGGTCACCTCCTATTACAACACCGCCACGGGCTTCGTGAACCTGATTCCGGGAGGCGCGTGCGTGTCCTTTGGGGCCCCCTGCGCCCAGGGCCCTGCGACAGACTGGCCCGCGATCCAGCAGATAGGCCCCCATCCTTTTCTCGATCCTGCGGTGTCCTTCTTCCTCGCGACCGTCCGTCACGAGTACTCTCATGCAATCCACGACGAGATGACGGGCGGTGGGATCCTGACGGGACTCACCCTACCGACCGTCCACAGCCCGGTCCGTGAAAGCCCCTACCCAGCAGTGGCCTACACGGAAGGATTCGCGGAATTCCTACCGCTGGTGTCGCTCGGCCAGGGGGGGAGCTACGAACCCACGGTGGAGACAGACCCGAGTCCCGGTGGTCTCCCGATCCCTGTTGCCTCCCCACCCGGCACCCACGACCAGTGGGAGGGAGAATTCACGGGTTTTCTGTGGGACCTCTTCGATCCTACCGGCATCGAGACCGTGCGCCACCGGGCAACCACGACGGAGAACGACGGAGCCTCGCTCCCGACCGACGTCGTGGACGCGCAGGTATGGAGGGATGCGATCGAGGATGCCGACCTGTCGCGGATCCGGCGTGCGGTGCGCGAGCCGATGCCCGGGGGCCACATCCCCCAGCGAGTCCGCGAGTACCTGGCCAACTACGCCCGCCTCTACGGCTCGCAGGATCTGCATTCGATCAAGACGATCGCCTTCAACCGCGACTTGATGATCCCCGGCGTGGACGAGCGGCCCGCGCAACTCGAAGGGATGGGGATGGAGCACCTGCGGCGGCTCTCCTACCGCTTCGACGTGGTCGAGCCCGACCCGGAGGACCGGACGTCGATCCGGGTCACCCTCTGGTACGAGCCCCCGAGCGGCCTCCTCGAGCAGATCCTGGATCTCGAGCTCGGAACCGGTTGGAGCGGGGATCGACGCGAGGTGGCGGCGAGCTACGACGCCGCAGGGCGCGGCGGCGAGGGCTACCGGCTGTGGGCGCTGGTCAACGACGGGATGCTGCCGACCGCCTATCGCTTCGACGTGCCGGAGGTCGACCAAGAGCAGCTGGCGGATCTCCTCGATGGCGTGGTGCCGGACCCACCCGAGCAGTTAAAGCCGGGCGTCGTGCCTCAGGACGAGCGACCGGTGGTCGGTCCTGAGGACCTGGCGGTAGAGCCACGGCCGGGGAAGCGCGGCGGCTTCCGCATCTGGAACCTGGCGGTGGGTCCGGTCTGTCGCGGCCGGAGGCTCGTGGCCGAACGCCCGAAGGAGGGACAACCGCCGTCCGACCGCATCTGTGAATCCAGGGACGTCCTCGTGCGCGGGGAGGACATCTGCATCTGGTCCGGGGAGAGAAGGTCGTGCACGTGGTGGGGCTTCGAGTTCGACTACGAGAACGCGGATCCCTCGGTCCCATTGACCTGCACCACGACGCGGTCGGTTCCCGGGGACGAGGGGAACTACGAGGGGATACGAAACAAGAACGCCACGACGGCAACGGGGGAAACGCCGCTCGGAAGCGAGAACGGCCACCAGTTCAGCCCGGGGTACGAGCTGTTCATCCCGGCGGCGACCTGGCTGGTCGTGGACATGCACTTGGACTGCACCTACGGGGGAGAGCCCGCGTTCGAAGCCGACGTTCGGGTCATCCACTCGAGTGCGTTCAGCGACTGACGCGGGCGGCGCACATGGACGCAACTCGCTCGGATAATCGGCGTCGGGAAAGGAGCACACACATGCACACGAGTGTCCCGTCGATTCACGCTGCCGGCCCGGGCTTCCTCGCTCTGCCGGAACCCGTCAGGCGGACGGCGATCTGGGCCCTGGTCGCCGCGGCCGTGGCCTGCGGGGGCGAGGGGGACTCGAACGCAACCGGAGACATGGCACCCGGCAGCACGTCGCCGCCCGGCGAGTCCCGCACCGAGAGGGATGCGGGTGGCCTTCTCTGCGATCGCATCCACGACGACGAGGCGCTCACGCCGCCCGGCGCCGAGCCGCTCGACATGCCGGATCTGGCCGGCCTGAGCAGCGAGCAGCGCTGCGTGTTCGTGGTCGCGGCGGACTCGCCGATCCAGGAGGTGCGGGAGTTCTATCGCTCCGCGCTGGCGGACCGCGCCTACGAGATCGCCGACTGGACGGACGGAGAGGGCATCGTCCAGGGTAATCTGGCCCGAACCTTCATCCGGGCCACGAAGCCGGGTCTCCACGTCCATCTGACGATCGACGAGTTCGACCCTGAAGCGACGCCGCTCAGAGATCACCGGATTCACGTGAAGTTCCAATTCGACGAGGTCAGCTGATGAGACCGTTTGGAGGATTCCCGTCACGAAGGGCCGGATGGCTCGTCGCGCTTGTCGTCGCCGCTTGCGCGGGCGAGGAGACGGCGGCCGTCACCTGTCGCTATAGCGACGAGTCCTGTATCGAGGACGCGCGCCTGCGCGGCCGGGATGTCCTGCTGCTGGACGAGAAAGGGAATCCGACGGACCAGACCGGGACCACGGTCGAAGACTCGACCCAGGCCACGGTCCGTGGCGACGAGGCCTTCTGGCGACTGGACGCCGGCGAGAACCGTATCGAAGGCCGGATCGGGTACGTGGGTCGGGATGAAGGTCACCTCGCCGTTCAGCTCGTGAGCGAGGATGCAGTCAACCTCGTGCTCATCATTCCCAACGACGGCGGAGACGAGCGGACCGTCGAGGACGCTACGCTCGCCCATGGTCGCGGCCACCGATGCGACCTGGTCGCGTCGGACCCCCCGTTCCACGTGCGGCTCGTGGCGAGCGAGACCTCTTGGATGGCCGGGCGGTACGCGGGGCGTCTCGCGTGCCCCGACTACACGGGACTCGAGGTGAGCGGTGCCTTTCGATTGAAGGAAGGAGGAGCCCCATGAGGCGCGAGAGGCTCCTCCGGACGGCGGGAATCCCATTCGTGATCGGCGCACTACTGGTTCAGGGGTCTTCGCCTACGGCATCGCAGAGGGTCGTGGGAGGAGTGCCGACGTATTACGACGAACCAAACAACTTCCCGGGTTGCTACGTCGAGTACGGGTTGGGTAAATGGCCGGAGCCGGGGTTTCCTTGCGCCATCTCCTGTCAAGGAAAAGCGTACGAGCCTGGCCCAGGCCAGCCCAGCAAAGCCGAGGTCTGTTCTGTAGCCGGTCCCGGTCGCGGCGGCTGGGACCTGACGACTCCGCTGCTGCCCGGCCCCGGATGCTCGATCTGGACGGGTCAGCGGAAGCCCCGGCTCTCCCTGCTCCGCATCGTCTATCCCCGCGGACACGAGAAGTGCAAGGCGATGGCGGACGATCCCCATCTCCTCACGTTCGACAAGGTCCGGTACGACCTCCAGGCGGCTGGCGAGTTCGTGGGGATCGAGTCCATCGATGACGACCTGGAGGTCCAGTATCGACTGGAGCCGGTGGGGCGGGCGGTGAGCGTCATCACGGCGGTCGCGGCGAAGGTCGACGGACATCGTCTGGTGTTCGTCGCGCGCACTTCGGACCGCCTCCGGCTGGACGGCGAGGCCCTCGACCTCGCCGACGGGGACGCTTTCACCCTGAGCGATGAGAGCGACGCCGCGGTCCTCCGGATCGGCGACCGGTACACGGTGATCTGGCCAGACGGCAGTAACCTCCATGTCGACGCTTACCGCCGTCACTTGAACGCCTTCTTCTTGGCCGCGGGAGGACGGGACGGTCGCCTGGTCGGCCTCTTCGGCGACGGCGACGGGGACGGATCCAACGACTTCCGGATTCGTGACGGAGAGATCCTCCCGTCGCCGCCGGAGTTCGACACACTCTACCGCGCGTTTGCCGAGAGCTGGCGGGTCCGGCCCGGGGAGTCTCTCCTCGACTATGCCGCCGGCGAGAGCACGGAGACGTTCACCGACCGGTCCGTGCCCGAAGCGCCCGCGACCCTGGACGGACTCTCGGCGGCCGATCGGGCCCGGGCCGAGGCGGCATGCAGGGACACCGGTGTCACCGACCCGGACCTCTTCGAAGATTGTGTCATCGACGTGGGCTACTCGGGCGACCAGGCCTATGCCGCTTCGGCGCTCGACCAGCAAGCCCCCTCCGAGTTCGCCCACCTGTCGGCGACCGATCGAATGCCCGACCCAGTTGTTTCCGGCGCGTGCCGACTGGAGCCCGCGGCCCGTGCGAGCGCCATCTGGCGCGGCGATGCAAGCCGTACCGGCCGCTTCGGAGCGCCGAAAGCGCTGGCCGGAGAGCCGGCCTGGACGGCCCGCGGCTTCCGGCCCGGGCACGTACCCCTCGTCGTGGACGGCCGCCTGATAGCCGTCAGCGAGCGCGCGCTCGTCGCGCTGAACCCGGCGAGCGGCCGCGAGCTGTGGAGTGTGGCCGGACCGGGGAGCCGGATCGCGGGGCAGGGCCTGGTCGCCGCTGGTGGGGCCGTGTTCGCGGCGTGGGACGACGCGCTGGCGGCGTATGATCTGACCGACGGGAGCGAGTGCTGGCAGCTGCCGATCCGCCGGCCGACCGCCGCGGCCTACTCGGACGGCCAGCTGTACGTGAGCGTGGACGAGGGGAAGACCGGCTGGGTCGCCGCGGTCGACGCGTCCACCGGGCACATCCTCTGGCGGACGGACGCCAGAAACGTGGCCCCCGCCAACTGGCCCTCCCCGACCACTCCCGCCGTGGGCGGCGACGCCGTGTTCGTGGCCGACGGCCGGGACGCGGTCGCGCTCGACCGGTCGACCGGGGAGGTCCGCTGGCGCAGCGACACCGGCGGCAGCGTATCGGCGACGCTCACCTTCGCCGGTGGCGTCGTGTACGTGCCCGCCCGGAGCCGTGGCCTCCATGCGCTGGATGCTGCGACCGGCGCGGCGCGCTGGACATTCGCGGAGCCGGGCGTTGTGATGGGGACGCCCCTTGTGATCTCGCGCGACCTCGTCTTCGTGGCGGACGACCGCCATCTGCACGGGCTCGACCGCGCGACGGGGACAGAGGTGTGGCGAATCGACGCCGAGCGGACGGCCCGCTTCGGGGCGCCCGTTCTGGCCGGCGACCGGCTCTACGCGATCAGCCACCAGGGGGAGCTGGTGGCGATCGAGGCCGCTACCGGCGCAGAGGTGCGGCAGGTCCGGGTGGCCGATCGGGTCGTGTATGGCGATGTCGCGCCGACCGCCGGCGCGGGCGGGCTTTTCTTCGTGTTATCGAACGCCGTCCTCTACGCGTACCGATGAGGCGCGGCCGACGTCCAAACGCCGTCCTGAGGAGGAGCGAGATGCGTGGAGTCGAAACCTTCGTCCTATGTAACGGGTGCAGGCGCCTTCGCATGTGGGGGAACCGAGACGGAACAGTCGGACGAACCCAGAGCCGGCCGGTGGCCACCACCCTGAGGACGGATTCTCTATCCCGGAGATTTCGAGATGCGACGTAGTCAGCTCTTCGCCGTATCACTCCTGACCGCCACCCTTTTCGCGTGCACTGACTCGGATGCGGACGGACAGGAAGGGGTCCGATCCGAGGTGCAAACGACCGAGGAGGTCGTCTCTGGCGCCTCGAGCCTGAGCGGAGCGCCCGAGGTCGAGGAGCGCTTCCAGGAGAGGATCGATGAGGCGTGGGCGGAGGCGGTCGCGGGTGAGAATCCGTCCACGACGTGCGCGGCGGTGAAGGGCCGGGCGGTGGTGGCCGAGCCCGGCGCCGCAGACCGCGCCCTGGCCGCGTGCAATGTCGACATCCCTGTGCGCTACTTCCTGACCTACCTGGGTCGCGTCGAGTCGGGAGAGAAATCATGCATGGATTTCATGACGCACATGATGACCACGCTTCCAGCCATGACGATCTCCACCGAGGGCTTTCGGGAGCTCGCCAAGAGCGGTGACGCGGCAGACACGAGTGACGCCGCCGCGGTGGGAGCCGGATCCGCCATCTTGGCGGGCGAGGCCGCAGCCGGAGGCGGCGTCGGCGATCCGCGCGCAGCCGTCAAGGAACGTCTGAGGGATCACGTAACCGAGGTCTGTCCGGATCAGGCGCCAGTCATCCTCAGATGAAACGTCGAGCGCTCACGCACGCGAGATTCGCGACGTGGGCTCAGCCACGCTCCGGGTGCGCGCTCGTCTTCGCCCTGACTTTCGTGCCCGCGCTGGTGCTCGCCCCGAAATCCTTTGCTCAGAGCGAGGGCGACAGCGAGCCTGGCTTCACCTACCGCCTGACCGTCGAGATCGGGGACTCCCCCGGAGGAGAATGGACGGTCATGGAAGGCGCGGACATCGCCATCGCCCGCTGGCCGGCCGAAGAAGGGGGCGACGTCGCCATGGTCGCCGGTCCGGCGGTCGGGGGTCTCCCGGCCCAACCCCTGGACGAGTTCGGCGGGATGCTGAGCGTCCTCCTCGATCCGCCAATCGACTTCGGGGCCGGATATCGGAAGGGGTCTCAGTACGGATCGGGCATCGCCCTCGTGGATTCCGTCCGTCTCGAGCTCGAGGAGGGAACGGCACACGTGCGGATCGCGGGCCACGACACGCGGCACCACGTCCTCTCGGCGCAGGTCTGGTGGCGCCACCAGGCCGAGGACGGCACGGAGACCCCGGTGGTCGACACCGGCGCGGCCGACCTCTGGTTCGCGCCCGATCTCCCCTTCTCCTGGCTGCCGTTCGCGGCGCACCCCGCCAGTCCTGGGGCGACGCTTCCCCTTTCCTTCTGGTGGCCGGAAGCCGCGGGGGCGGCAGTGGACCGGCTCGGTCCGCGGCTCGAAGGCCTCGGCCTGCTCCTGCGCGGGCAGGTCAAGGACGAGACCCGTCCGGAAGCGAACCCGGCCAGCGCCGTCCAGCTCGGCGGGATTGAGCTGACCCGGTCCATCCGGGTGGCGGACGTGGGCGAGCTCGGGGAGGCGCCGGACCCGGAGCCCTTCGCCGGACTACCGCGGATCGCCCGCTCGCGCGCCGACGCGCTTCAGATCGCCTTCTTCGTGCTCGATCCCTGCCGATCTCTCGAGTCGTCGACCCAAGGATCCTATCGGCTCGCGGTCTCGGGTCCACGGGAGTACGGTAGCGAGGGCTCGGCAGCTTTGTTCCTCACCCCTGACGGGATCGAAGACGCGTACGTGGTCGTGACGGGCGACATGCGGGAAGGTGGGGGGGAGTGCACGCTGATCATGCTCCCTGGCGGCATGCCCGCTCCCGGGACGTTCCCGATTGTGCACTCAGGACCCGGCCTCGTCGAGGCCGGCGCCGACTCCGCGATCGCCCTCCATGTGTCGATGGATGGTCAGACTCTGCAACGGATTTTGTTGATCGAGCGCGGTCGGGTCGAGATCGACGAGGCGGACGCCGGCAAGGTCTCCGGCCGACTGGAAGGGAAAGCCTGGGGCCTCGAGCCCAGTCCTGGCCATCCTCCCGAGCTCGCCGAGGGTCTCGAAGTGGACATGACGTTCGAGGCTACGTCGGCAACACCCTCGCCGGCAGGCGATGACGGAGGCTCCCGCTGAACGGCGTGAAGGCCGGCCCGCTCCAGTTGCCCGCGGCTTCCCCTCCCGATCACCCTCTGCCTGCAGCTCGGATGCGCGGCCGCCCGCACCTCCGGATAGTGGTGAGCTACCCCAGGCCGGGGGCCGTCATCCCCAGCAACTCGCGCCGCGCCTCGAGCAGGCGGGCGAAGAGCCGCTCCTCGGATGCGTGCAGCTCCGCCCGCCGCGCATCGAACTCGAACGCAACGGCCTCCAAGTCGGCCTCCGATACGGCGCGCTCGAGGCGATCCGCCAGGTCACGGTAGAGCGGGCCCATGGCGTCCGCCTCCTCCCAGACCCGCGGGAAGGACAGGCGATGAAAGGGGCACAGGCCGTGGGAGCGCAGCGCTTCCACGTGCGCGGGGGTCATGTATCCCTTGTGGCTGGCGAAGCCGTACTGCGGCCAGCGATGATCCGCTTCCCGGAGGAGCCGGTCGCGCGACACTTTGGCCACGATCGAGGCGGCGGCGATCGACCGCACCCGCCCGTCGCCGCCAATGACGGCCCGGTGCGGAATCGGAAAAGTGCGCGGCGGGCGGCCGTCGAGAAGGGCCAGATCGATGGCCACCCCCAGACGCCTCAAAGCGAGCCGCATGGCATGCAGGCTGGCCTGGTAGATGTTGACGCGGTCGATGACGCGCTCGCTCACCACGCCCACGCCGACCGCCGTCGCCGCGGCGCGTATCTCGCGATCGAGCCGTTCGCGGGAAACAGGGTCCAGTCGCTTCGAGTCGTCGAGACCGGCCGCCAGCCAGTCGCGCGGCAGCACCACCGCCGCCGCCACCACCGGACCGGCGATGGGCGCCATCCCGGCCTCGTCCACTCCGGCCACGACCAGGGCGCCGTCCAGCACCAGCTCCCGCTCGGCCTCCAGCAAGCGTGTCAGACGCGCTCTCTCGCGCTCACGGCCGCGGACCTGCTCAAGGTAGCGGTGCCCGAGCTCGCGCACGCCGGCCCGCTCATCCTGCAGGAGGACGCGGACGGTCGTCCGGCCGACCGACCGGCGCCGGGACAGGATGGCCGCGATCTCGGAGACGGAGAGGCTCCCGAGGCGTCCCTCGAGCCTGCTCAAGGCAGGATCGAAAGCCGTCTACGACCGCTGGCGTTCGCGGATCCGGGCGGCCTTTCCGGAGAGGTTGCGCAGATAGTAGAGCTTGGCACGGCGGACACGGCCCTCGCGCACGAGCTGGATGTCCGAGACGACCGGCGAGTGGAGCGGGAAGATCCGCTCGACGCCGACGCCATTGGAGACCTTACGCACGGTGAACGTCTCGTTGAGCCCACCGCCCCGGCGGCGGATGACGACGCCCTCGAACGCCTGGAGGCGTTCCTTCTCCCCCTCGCGGACCCGCACGTTGACACGCACGGTGTCGCCCGGGCGGAAGTCGGGGGCGTCCTCTCGGAGCTGCTGGGTTTCGAATTCGGCGATCATGGGAACCCCTGCGTTTCAGGATAGACGAGGAATATATGTCGGCAATGGGCTGTCGTCACGCATGCTCTCCGTCTTCCGCCGCGGCGCGATCGAGCAGATCGGGCCGCATCTGGCGCGTAATCCTGTCCGCTTCCTCTCTCCGCCAGCGGGCGATGGCGGCGTGGTCCCCGGAAAGGAGCACCTCGGGCACCGCCATCCCCCGATAGACGGGGGGACGTGTGTAGGAGGGCGGCCCCAGCCGCCACTCATCGTGGAAGGAATCGCCCTGGGCGCTGTCGAAATCGCTCAGCACCCCCGGCAGCAGGCGGACGACGGCATCGATGACGGCCAGAGCGGCGATCTCACCTCCGGACAGGACGAAATCCCCGACCGAGATCTCGTCGGTGACCAGCGCCTTCCGCACTCGCTCGTCGACGTCCTTGTAGTGGCCGCAGAGAAGCGTCAGCTCGGGCTCGACCGACAGCTCGACCGCCACCTCGTGGGTGAACGGCCGGCCGCGGGCCGAGAGCAGCACGAACGGGCGTGGCTCCTCGAGGGCCTCCCAGGCCCGGAACACCGGCTCGGGCTTCATGACCATCCCGCCGCCCCCGCCGTAGGGGTAGTCGTCCGCCTGTTCGCCCTCCGCCACGTACTCCCGCAGGTCGACGACGTCCCACGTGAAAAGGCCCCGCTTCCGCGCCCGGCCGGTCATCGACTGCGCGAGGGGCTCGCGGAAGTAATCCGGAAAGAGGGTCAGGACGTTGACGTGCACCTCAGATCTCGTCCCATCCTGGCGGCGGTGCGACCACGATCTCGTCCTCCTTCACCTCGTGCACGAACTCGCTCACGAACGGAAGCAGACGCCGCGTCCCCCTTGGCCCGGCGATCTCCAGCATGGCCCTTCCCGCCGGCTCC
>DASTFF010000003.1:0-5242 GCA_035708865.1 Gemmatimonadota bacterium
GACTTCAGCGAAGTGTTCGAGCGCAACTACCCGTGGGGAGGAAAACCGCTGCCGCTGTCGGAGTGAGGGGAGGAGGATGATGGCCGAGCAGTTTCCAGCCTGCCAGAAATGCGGAAACGGAACACTGATCCCGCTATCGGATTACGGGCGCGATGGCGCTTCGGTGACATACAAGGCGTGGGTCTGCACGAACCCTCAGTGCGGGTTCAACCTGCGGATCGACAACGGCGAGGTCTCGATCGGCCGCGCGCTGGGCCAATCCCTGAAGTAGCCCTCCCGATGCGGCTCTGATGATCCGGGCCGTCATCTTCGACCTGGACAACACGCTGGTCGACTTCATGCAGATGAAGCGGCTGGCGGTTCGCGCGGCGGTCGACGCGATGATCGACGCCGGGCTGAATCTTCACGCCCGGGACGCCGAGCGTGAAATCCAGGCCATCTACGACCGCGAGGGGATCGAGTACCAGCGGGTCTTCGACGACTTCCTGGAAGCGCATCTGGGAAGCGTGGACCACAAGATCCTGGCGTCGGGGATCGTCGCCTATCGCCGTGCCCGCGAGGCGGCCCTCGTGCTCTATCCCCACGTGACGGTGACGCTCATGGAGCTGATCAAATCGGGGGTCCGGCTGGCCGTGGTGTCGGACGCGCCCCGGCGTGAGGCGTGGCTCCGGCTCTGCTATCTCAGCCTGCATCACCTGTTCGACGTTGTGGTGACCTTCGAGGACACGGGGGAGCGGAAGCCGTCGCCGGCCCCGTTCCGGGCCGCGCTCGAGCGGCTGGGAGTGACCCCGCGCGAAGCGCTGATGGTGGGCGACTGGCCGGAGCGCGACGTCGTCGGGGCGACCCAGCTCGGAATCCGGACCGTGTTCGCCCGCTACGGGGACACGTTCGGCACCGTGGAGTCGGGCGCCGACTTCGTGATCGACGACATCCACCAGCTCGCGGACGTCGTCGAGAACTTGAACGCGGTCGAGCTCAGGGGGGCCGAGGTGTGACCGACTGTCTCTTTTGCCGGATCGTGGCCGGCGAGATCGATGCCAAGCTGGTCGAAGAGGGGAAGGAGTGGATCGCCTTCCGCGACGTGAACCCGCAAGCCCCCGTCCACGTGCTGATCGTCCCGCGGGAGCACGTGGCGACGGCGAACGACCTCGAGGAGCGCCACCAGGAGCTGCTCGGCGCCATGGTCCGGGGGGCGGCGCGGATCGCCGCGGCACACGACATCGACCAGGAGGGGTACCGGCTGGTCCTGAACACGAACCCGGGAGCAGGTCAGAGCGTGTTCCACGTCCATCTCCATCTCCTGGGCGGCCGGCACCTGAGCTGGCCGCCCGGGTGAGGGGGCTGAGCGATGAGCGACGTGCTGGGGCGGATCCGCGAGGACCAGAACGCGGCCCTGAAGGCCGGCGACAAGGTGCGGCTGGCGACCCTGCGGCTGATCGCGAACGACTTGAAGAACCGGCAGATCGAGCTCGGGCGCCCGCTCGAAGAGGCCGACTTCATCGAGGTCCTCACCCGCGCCCGGAAGCAGCGGCGGGAGTCCGAGGATCAGTACCGCTCGGGGGGCCGCCAGGACCTGGCCGATCGCGAGGCAGCCGAAGCGGTCATCATCCAGGAGTACCTTCCGGAGCCGGTCGATCCGGCGCGGCTGGGCGAGATGATCGACGCCTCGATCGCCGAGATCGGCGCGACCGGCCCCGCGGACATGGGCAAGGTGATGAAGGACCTCATGCCGAGGCTCAAAGGGCGCGTCGATGGCGCCGAGCTGAGCCGGAAGGTGCGCGAGCGGCTCTCGTGACCGGGCCGGGCCCGGGCGCGCCATGATCCTCGACGAGCAGACGCTGCGGGCGCTCGAGTGGAGCGCGGTCATCGACCGGGTCGCCCGGCACACCAATGCCGGACACGCGGCCGAGGTGCTGCGCGCGTGGCGGCCGTTCGAGCGGATCGAAGACGCCCGCGACGCCCTGGCCGAGGTCCAGGAGGCGGTGACGCTGCTGGACGAGCGGGACGCGTTTCCGGCGCCCTACGTGGTCGATCACACGCGGACGCTGAGGCTCCTCTCGGCCTCCGGCGCGACCTTGGACGGCCCGACGCTCGTCTCGGCCGCCCGGACTCTGGAAGGGGTGCGGAAGCTGGCCGCCTTCCTGCGTCGGGGCGCGGCGGAGCGACCGCGGCTGGCGGCCCGCTTCTCCCAGGCCCCGGCCCTTCCCGAGCTCGAGCGGCGAATCCTCGACGCCTTCGACCCCGAGGGTCGTCTCCAAGACACGGCCAGCCCCGAGCTGCGTCGGCTTCGCGGTCAGGTGCGGGGGCTCCGGAAGCGCCTGGTCGACATGCTGACCGGTCTGATCGCCGGTCTGCCCCACGTCCTCGTGGCGGCGGACAGCCGGCCGACGGTCCGCGAGGGACGCTACGTGGTGCCGCTCCGCCGGGAGGCGCTTTCCGAGGTGCCGGGGATCGTGCACGACGAATCCGTCTCGGGGGCGACCGTGTTCCTGGAGCCCCACAGCGCGGTCGAGGCCAACAACGACCTCCGGCATGCGGAGCTCGCCGTCCGGCGCGAGGAGGATCGCATCCTGCGCGAGCTGACCGCGACGCTGGCCGAGCACCGGGTCGAGCTCGAGCATGCCGCACGGCTCGCCCTCCACGCCGAGACCGTCCTCGCCCGCGCCCGCTACGCGCTCGCCGTCAACGGCGTCCCGCCCGAGCTGGGCGGGGACCGGCTCGAGATCCTGGCGGGCCGTCACCCGCTGCTGCTGGCCCGGATCGAGGACGGGACGGGCGAAGTCGTACCGCTCGAGCTAGCGCTCGGGCCGGACGACCGGACGCTCGTCGTGACGGGCCCCAACACGGGGGGCAAGACGGTGCTGTTGAAGACGGTGGGTACGGTCGTCCTGATGGCCCAGTCGGGGATCGTTCCGCCGGTCGGCCCGGGCACGCGCATTCCCTGGCACGAGGCGGTCATCGCCGACATCGGGGACACCCAGTCGATCGCCCAGGACCTGTCCACCTTCACCGCCCACCTGACGCGGCTCAGGAAGGCGTGGGAGGCGGCCGGGCCGGCGACCTTGATCCTGGTGGACGAGATCGGCGCCTCGACCGACCCTGCCGAAGGGGCGGCGCTGGCGACCGCGCTTCTGGAGGACTGGACGGCCCGCGGAGCCCGGACCCTGGTCACGACCCATTACCACGCGCTCAAGGTGCTGGCCGCCGGCGCGGCCGGACTGGTGAACGGCTCGCTGGCCTACGATCTCGAGCAGAACCGGCCCCTGTACCGGTTCGTGCAGGGGGTTCCCGGGCGCTCGTTCGGGATCGAGCTGGCCGAGCGCTGGGGGTTTTCGCCGACCCTCATCCGGAACGCACGCCAGCGGCTCGAGCGCGGCGTCCAGGACGTCGAGGCGGTGATCGACCGGCTGGTGGCGGAGGAGAAGCGGCACCGCGAGGCGGGGATCGCGCTGGAGGAGGAGCGGCGCGCGATCGGCGCCGCCGAGAGCGCCCGGGCCCGTCGCGCCGCGGCCGAGGCCGACGAGCGGCGCCAGACGGCCGAGCGGCGGCTGGCGACCCTGGAGGAGCAGCTCGCCAGGCTGCGACGGGAGATCCGTGAGCAGCAGCGTAAGCTTCGCGAGCGGACCTCGGCCCTGGTCGAGGCCGAAGCCGCGACCGCCCAGGCCCGGCAGTTGGCGCGGGAGACCGAGCGGCTGGCCGAGTCGCTGCGGGCCGAGCGGGACGCCGCGCTCCAGGTCCAGCCCACCTCGGCCGTACGGGTCGGCGACCGGGTCCGGATCCCGCGCTACGACGTGACCGGGATCGTCGTCCAGGCGAGCCGCGAGGCGGACACGGCGACCGTCCAGGCGGGCCAGGTGCGGATCACCTGCCGGCTCTCCGAGTGCGAGATCGTCGAGCCGGCCGTGGCACCCGAGGCCCGGGAGATCCCCGCCGAGGAGATCGAGACCGAACCCGAAAGCCAGCCTCTCGAGATCGACCTGCGCGGCCTGACCGCGGACGAGGTCGGGTTTCCGCTCGCCGGCGCCCTCGAGCGCGCCTACCATACGGGGAGGCCGATCGTGAGGTTCATCCATGGAAAGGGGACCGGGGTTCTGAGACGCCGGGTGGCCGAGCTTCTCGAACGCCATCCGTACGTCTCGGAGTTCCGCACCGGGCACTGGAACGAAGGCGGCGACGGGGTGACGATCGCGACCGTGATGGGACCGGACGGAAAGGAATAGGATGCCGATCCCGGATCACATCATCGACGAGATCCGCGACCGTGCCGACATCGTCGAGGTGATCGGCGAGGTCGTCGAGCTCAAGAAGCGGGGCCGCAACTTCGTCGGCCTGTGCCCGTTCCACGCCGAGAAGACGCCCTCGTTCACGGTCACGCCCGAGAAGCAGATGTACTACTGCTTCGGCTGCCAGGCGGGCGGCAACGTCTTCACGTTTCTCATGCAGCACGAGCGGCTGGAGTTCCCGGACGCGGCGCGCGTCCTGGGGGAGCGGACCGGGGTCGAGGTCCCCGAGCCCGAGGCGGTGGCCGGTCACGATCCACGCGCTCCGCTGTACCTGGCCAACCGGCTGGCCGCGGACTTCTATCACCGGCTCCTCCTCGATTCCGCCGACGCCGCCGCGGCCCGCGAGTATCTGGAGAAGCGAAAGATCGCTCGCGAGACGTGGGAGACGTTCCTGCTCGGCTGGGCGCCCGACTCCTGGGACGCCCTGATCGTCGAGGCGGAGCGTCAGAACGTGGACGCCGAGTCCCTCGCCGAGGCCGGTCTCGTGGCGAAGAGCGAGCGGACCGGAGGCTGGTACGACCGGTTCCGGGGCCGGATCTGCTTTCCGATCCGGACCGTCGGCGGCAAGGTGATCGCGCTCTCGGGGCGGCGGCTGGACGACGAGGAGCCGAAGTATCTGAACTCGTCCGACACCCCGGTCTTCACGAAGGGGACGACGCTCTTCAACCTCGATCTGGCGCGCGGTCCGATCCGCCGCGCCGGCGCGGCGGTGATCGTGGAGGGGAACTTCGACGTCGTGGCCGTGTTTCAGGCGGGCTTCCGGAACGTCGTGGCGCCGCTCGGAACGGCGCTCACCGAGCCCCAGGCGCGGATCCTTCGGCGCAGCACGCATACCGCCTACCTCGCGTACGACGGTGATCCGGCGGGGGAAAGGGCCGCGTTCCGCGCCGGTGATCTGCTGCTGGCGGTGGGCTTCGCGGTCCGGATTGTGCAGATGCGAGCGGACATGGACCCCGATC
>DASTFF010000004.1:0-7545 GCA_035708865.1 Gemmatimonadota bacterium
ATTACGGCCACGAGCAGGTCGTCTTCTGCCACGACGAGGAGTCAGGGCTGAAGTCGATCATCGCCATCCACGACACCACGCTCGGCCCGGCGCTGGGCGGGACGCGGATGTGGCCGTACCGGAGCACGCAGGAGGCCCTGACCGACGTGCTCCGGCTCTCCGAGGGGATGACCTACAAGGCGGCGGTGGCGGGTCTCGAGCTGGGCGGCGGCAAGGCGGTGATCATCGGCGACCCTAAGACCGAGAAGACCGAGGCCCTGCTGCGCGCGCACGGCCGGTTCGTGGATACGCTCGGGGGCCGTTACATCACCGCCGAGGATGTCGGCATCTCGGTCGACGACATGGAGTACGTCTACCAGGAGACCAGGCACGTCACCGGGATCCGTTCGAGCCCGCACGGATCGGGAGATCCGTCGCCGGTCACCGCGTACGGCGTCTATTGGGGGATCAAGGCGAGCTGCCGGCAGAAGCTGGGGTCGGACGCGCTCTCGGGCGTCC
This sequence comes from Gemmatimonadota bacterium, assembly GCA_035708865.1. Taxonomy (GTDB): domain Bacteria; phylum Gemmatimonadota; class Gemmatimonadetes; order JACCXV01; family JAHWKZ01; genus DASRVA01. Next base: position 499 of record DASTFF010000004.1, read on the forward strand.
GGATCGCGGTCCAGGGAGCCGGGCACGTGGGGTACCATCTGTGCGAGGATCTGGCCGCGGAGGGGGCGGTCATCTCGATCACCGACATCGACCAGGAGCGCGTGAACCGGGTCGTGCAGGAGTTCGGGGCCACACCGGTCGCCCCCGACGACATCTACGACGTCGACTGCGAGGTCTTCGCCCCGTGCGCGCTGGGCGCAGTGATCAACGACCAGACCCTGCGCCGGCTGCGGTGCAGGATCGTCGCGGGGGCCGCCAACAACCAGCTCGCGGAGGACCGCAACGGCGATGCCCTCGACGCGCGCGGCGTCCTTTACGCACCGGACTACGTGATCAACGCGGGCGGCCTGATCAGCGTCTACAGCGAGATCGTCGGCTACGACGCGGAGACGGCGAAAGAGAAGGCGCGCGGGATCTACGAGACCCTCCTCAAGGTGTATCGGATCGCAGAGGAGGATGCGATCCCGACCTACCGGGCGGCCGAGCGGCTGGCGCGCCATCGACTGCGGAAGGCGCGGCGCCAGAAGACCGACAGCGGAAAGCCCGAGCCGGCGACCGCCCCGGCCGCGACCTGATCGGAGGGTGATGGCGACCGGGCGCGCGATCCTGCTGGCCGCCGATCATGCCGGGTACGCGCTCAAGTCGGAGCTCGTGACCCATCTGGCCGACCTCGGCTGGGCGCCCGAGGACCTGGGGACCGACTCCCCCGACTCGGTCGACTATCCCGACTACGCGGCCCGCCTCGCGGAGGCGTTGACGGCCGGCGGCGCGCCGGTCGGGGTCCTGATCTGCGGCGCCGGGATCGGCATGTCGATCGCCGCCAACCGGGTCCCGGAGGTCCGCGCGGCCAACTGCCTGACCGAGGAGATGGCCGCGCTGGCGCGCGAGCACAACGACGCCAACGTGCTGTGCCTCGGCAGCCGGCTCCTGCAGCCCACGCTAGCGAAGAAGATTCTGTGGACGTTTCTCGAGACGCCGTTCGGCGGCGGCCGCCACCAGCGCCGGGTCGAGAAGATCGAGCGGGTCCACGCATGAACGAGCTGCGCCGCACCGATCCCGAGATCCTCGATGTCCTGGTCGACGAGGCGCGCCGCCAGGCCGACGGTCTCGAGCTGATCGCGAGCGAGAACTTCGTGAGCCCGGCCGTTCTCCAGGCGATGGGCTCGGTCCTCACCAACAAATACGCCGAAGGCCTGCCGGGGAAGCGGTACTACGGCGGCTGTGAGGTGGTGGACGTCGCCGAGCGCCTGGCGATCGAGCGTGTGCTCGAGCTGTTCGGCGCCGACCATGCCAACGTCCAGGCGCACTCGGGGTCGCAGGCCAACATGGCCGCCTACCTGGCGGTCATGGACGTTGGCGACACCCTGCTCGGGATGGACCTCTCGGCGGGCGGGCATCTCACGCACGGCAGCCCGGTCAACTTCAGCGGCCGGCTGTTCCGGGTGGGGAGCTACGGCGTAGACGAGAAGGGGTGGATCGACTACGACGCGGTCGAACGGGCGGCCGAGGAGCACCGCCCCAAGGTGATCGTGGCCGGCGGGAGCGCCTACAGCCGGACGATCGACTTCGCGCGCTTCCGTGAGATCGCCGACGCGGTGGAGGCGAAGCTCGTGGTCGACATGGCGCACTTCGCCGGGCTCGTCGCGGGCGGCGTATTCCCGTCGCCGATCCCGCATTCGGACATCGTCACCTCGACCACCCACAAGACCTTGCGCGGCCCCCGCGGCGGGCTCCTCCTGTGCCGCGAGGAGCTCGCCAAGCCGATCGACAAGCTGGTCTTCCCGGGCATCCAGGGCGGTCCGCTCATGCACGTGATCGCCGCCAAGGCGGTGGCGTTCAAGGAGGCCCTGGAGCCGGAGTTCAAGGATTACGCCCGGCGGGTGGTGGCGAACGCCCAGGCGCTGGCCGACACGCTGATCGAGCGCGGCTACCACGTGGTGACCGGAGGCACGGACTCCCACCTGTTCCTGGTCGATCTCCGTCCAACCGGTGAGTTGACCGGCAAGGAGGCCGAAGCCGCGCTCGGCGAGGCCGGCATAACGGTCAACAAGAACACCGTTCCGCGTGAGTCCAGGAGCCCGTTCGTGACGAGCGGCATCCGGGTCGGAACGCCGGCCCTGACGACGCGCGGGATGGGGACGACCGAGATGGAGCGGGTCGGCGGCTGGATGGCGGACGTCCTGGACGCCCCCGGGGACGAAGCGGTCAAGGCGGGGGTCCGCGGCTCCGTGCGCGAGCTGTGCGCCGAGTTCCCGCTCTACGAGGCGTGGATCGAGCGCGCGCTGGCGGGCTCGGTCTAGACCCGGTGCCACGCGCGGTCCGACCTGGCGGTCCGGTCGTCGCGGTCCTGCTGTGGGTCCCCGCGCTCCTCGCTGCTCAGGAGTCGCCCACCTTCCCCAAGCAGCGGGTGGACCTCCCGAACGGCATCTCGATGGCCTACGTGGAAACCGGCGATCCCACGGGGGAGCCGGTCATCTTCCTGCACGGCTACACCGACACGAGCCGCTCCTTCTGGCCGACGATACGGCATCTCGTGGAGCTCAGGCCCGACCTCCGCATCTTCGCGCCGGATCAGCGCGGCCACGGTGATTCGTCGATGCCGGATGCGGAGACTTGTCCCGCGGCGCCGCAGACGTGCTTCCGCATGGCCGACTTCGCCTTCGACGTCCTGGCGTTCATGGATGCCATGGGCATCGATCGTGCGCACATCGTCGGCCACTCGATGGGGAGCCTGGTCGCCCAGGAGCTCGCGCTCGAGGCGCCCGACCGGGTCGGGCGGCTCGCCCTCCTCGCCTCGGCGGCCCGGACCAGCGACCATCCGGTGATCGGCGAGTTCCTGCTGGCCGAGCTCGTCGAGGGGTCGTGGAAGGAGGCGCTCGTCCGGCAGGGCCACGCGTACCCCGAGGACGTCTACGAGCTCACGTCTTTGGACGCGGATCCGGAGACCGCACGCTGGCTGATCGAGAACTGGGTCGTCGAGGCGACGGCGGACCCGGCGTTTCTGGCCTCCGTCCTGCCCGAGACCGCACGCACGCCCATGGGGACCTGGATCGGCGTTGTGCGGGCGTTGGACGCCTTCGACAACAGCGAGCGGCTGGCCGAGCTCCGGGTGCCGACCCTCGTCCTCTGGCCGACCCAGGACGTCACCTTCGTGGCCGCCGACCAGGTGGCGCTCAAGGCCGCGCTCGACCAGGCCGTCCGGGCCTGTCGGATGCGCTATTTCATCAAGGAGTACGGGCGGCAGCCGCTGCCGGCTTCGGGTCTGCAGGAGGACGATCTCGGCCACAACTTCCATTGGGGCGCGTCCGAGGCCGTCGCGCAGGACCTGGCGGCTTACCTGCGAGAGGGCGGTGAGCCCACTCTGGACCAGCCGTACGCCGATCCTGAGGACGTTCGCCGTGTCCTGACGGCACCTGGAGAAGCCCGCATCGTCGTCGGCCAGGCGGAGGGCTGCCCGGGCCGGTGAGGAGCCCCACGGGTCCGGCCGAGGCCCAGATCACGGTGAAAGGCTCGCGCTTCCTTGCCTCACTGGCGCCGGCCAAAGACGTCGCCGCGGCCCGCTCGGCGCTCGCGGCCAGGACCCGGGCGTATCACGACGCGACCCATCACGGCTGGGCCTATCGGGTCTGGGAAGACGGACGGATCGAGGCCGCGGGCTTCGACGCCGGCGAGCCGGCTGGGACGACGGGCCGGCCGATCCTCGGTGCGCTCGAGCGGGCGGATCTCGTCGCGGCGGTGTGTGTGGTGTCCCGCTGGTTCGGCGGGACCAAGCTCGGCACGGGCGGCCTCACGCGGGCGTACGCCGAAGCGGCCCGCGAGGCGGTCGCGGCTCTGGCGGAGCGCCGGTCCCTCGCCGAGGTCGAGCCGTGGACCACCTTCCGGATCACGTTCCCCTACGAGATCACGTCGGCGATCCAGCGGGTCCTCGCGCGGCACGGCGCCCGCGAGAGATCTTCGGATTACGCCGAACGGGTCGTGCTCGTCAGCTCCGTCCCCGCGCGGCTCGCCGACGCCTTCGAGCGCGAGCTCGTAGAAGGATCGGGTGGTGTGGCTCTTGCGAGGCGGATCGACGAGCGGCTCGCTCCGCGGAGGTGATCCATTCTTGACGCCCCGATGGACCGTCTCCTACCTTCACCGAGCGTTGGAAACGGCCCGGAGCGCGGCTCCACGCCCCCGTAGACCCAGGTCGGAGAGATGAAGGAAGAATCCAGCAAATCCGCCGTTGAGGAGCTGATCGCCGACGTCGAGGCCTATATCGACGAATGGTTCCATGGCAACCCTGCGTTCGGTCTCCTGCGCGGCGTTCGCTGGCGCCCGCTGACCGACGCGTACGAGACGGAGAACGAATACCGCATCAGGATGTCGATCCCCGGCATGAAGACCGAGGACATCCGGGTCGTTCTGGAGCAGGGATACGTGCGCGTCTCGGGCGTGCGCCGCGAGCGGTGCTCGGACAAGCGGCGTTACTTCAAGATGGAGATACCGGCCGGCGCGTTCGAACGCCGGATCCGGGTGCCGGACTCGGTGCGGGCGGAGGAGATCTCGGTCGAATACGCCGACGGCCTGCTCCAGATCCGGCTGCCCAAGACCGCCCCGCTCGATGTCTCGATCGAGATGCCATGACCTCCCGGCTCGACCCCGCGACCCGCGACCGTCTCTGCGAGATGAATGGCTCTTACGACGAGCGCGCCTACGCGTTCGTGCTGGCGGCGCTGGAAGAGGTGGTGGAGCGCCTGCCGCAGCGCCGGCACGTGACCGGGCGCGAGCTGTCGGCCGGCTGCCGCGACCTGGCCCTGCGCCTGTACGGCCCGCTCGCACGGACCGTGCTCGAGCACTGGGGCGTCCGCCGGACCCGCGACATCGGAACGATCGTCTTCAACCTCCTCGAGGTCGGTGTGCTGTCGAAGGACGAGAGCGACTCGCCGGCGGACTTCGACGACCTGTTCGACTTCAGCGAGGTGTTCGAGCGCCAATACCCGTGGGGAGGGAAACCGCTGCCTTTGTCGGAGTGAGGGGAGGAGGAGGATGGCCGAGCAGTTTCCAGCCTGCCAGAAATGCGGAGACGGGACGTTGGTCCCGCTTTCGGACTACGGGCGCGACGGCGCCTCGGTGACGTACAAAGCGTGGGTCTGCACCAACCCGCAGTGCGGGTTCAACCTTCGGATCGACAACGGCGAGGTCTCGATCGGCCGGGCCCTGGGCCAGTCCCTGAAGTAGACTCACCGGTGCGGCTCCGATGATCCGGGCCGTCATCTTCGACCTGGACAACACGCTGGTCGACTTCATGCAGATGAAGCGGCTGGCGGTGCGCGCGGCGGTCGACGCGATGATCGACGCCGGTCTGGACCTCGAGGCGCGGGAAGCCGAGCGCGAGATCCAGACCATCTACGAACGCGAGGGAATCGAGTACCAGCGGGTCTTCGACGACTTCCTCGAAACGCATCTGGGAAGCGTGGACCCCAAGATCCTGGCCTCGGGGATCGTCGCCTACCGCCGAGCGCGCGAAGCGGCCCTCGTGCTCTATCCCCACGTCACGGTGACGCTCATGGAGCTGATCAAATCCGGGGTCCGGCTGGCGGTCGTGTCGGATGCGCCGCGCCGCGAGGCGTGGCTCCGGCTTTGCTATCTGAACCTGCATCATCTGTTCGACGTGGTGGTGACGTTCGATGACACGGGGGAGCGGAAGCCCTCGCCGGCTCCGTTCCAGGCCGCGCTCGAGCAGCTCGGGCTGAGCGCGGGCGAGGCGCTCATGGTGGGTGACTGGCCGGAGCGCGACGTGGTCGGGGCCACGCAGCTCGGGATCCGGACCGTGTTCGCCCGCTATGGCGACACGTTTGGGACGGTCGACTCGGGCGCCGACTTCGTGATCGACGACATCCACGAGCTCCCCGACGTGGTCGCCAGCCTGAACGCGGCCGAGGCGAGAGGGGCCGGGATATGACCGATTGTCTCTTCTGCCGGATCATCGCCGGCGAGATCGAGGCGAAGACGGTCGAGGAGGAGGCGGGCTGGGTCGCCTTCCGCGACGTCAACCCGCAGGCGCCCGTCCACGTGCTCATCGTCCCGCGGGAGCACATCGCCACGACAAACGACCTGGAGGAGCGCCACGAGGGGCTGCTCGGCGGCATGGTGCGGGGGGCGGCGCGGATCGCCGCCGCCCACGACATCGACATGGAGGGGTACCGGCTCGTTCTCAACACCAACCGCGGCGCGGGGCAGAGCGTCTTCCACCTCCACCTTCATCTCTTGGGCGGCCGTCCGATGTTGTGGCCGCCGGGTTGAGTAGGGAACCGTTGAGCGACGTCCAGGAGCGGATCCGCGAGGACCAGAAGGCGGCCCTGAAGGCGGGGGACAAGGTGCGCGTGGCGACCCTGCGGCTGATGTCGAACGATCTCAAGAACCGGCAGATCGAGCTCGGGCGAGCCCTCGCCGAGGCCGACGTCGTCGAGGTCCTCTCGCGCGCCCGCAAGCAGCGCCGGGAATCCGAGGAGCAGTACCGCTCCGGAGGACGTCAGGACCTGGCCGACCGCGAGGCGGCCGAGGCGGCCATCATCCAGGAGTACCTTCCGGAGCCGGTCGATCCGGCCCGGCTCGACGAGATGATCGAGGCGGCGATCGCCGAGACCGGCGCGAGCGGCCCCGCCGACATGGGGAAGGTGATGGGACGGCTCATGCCGGAGGTGAAGGGGCGGGTCGACGGCGCCGAGCTGAGCCGGAAGGTGCGCGAGCGGCTCTCGTGACCGGGCCGGACCCGGGCGCACCATGATCCTCGACGAAGAGACGCTGCGGGCGCTCGAGTGGAGCGCGGTCCTCGACCAGGTCGCCCGGCACACCAACGCCGGACACGCGGCCGAGGGCGTGCGCGCGTGCCGCCCGTTCGAGCGAATCGAGGACGCCCGCGAGGCCCTGGCCGAGGTGGGCGAGGGGATGGCGCTGCTGGACGAGCGGGCCGCCTTCCCGGCGCCGTACGTGGTCGACCACGCGCGGACCCTGCGGCTCCTCTCGGCCCCCGGAGCGACGCTGGAGGGGCCGGCCCTCGTGTCGGCG
>DASTFF010000005.1:0-15410 GCA_035708865.1 Gemmatimonadota bacterium
GGACGGGATCCGCTCGGTGATCGTCTTCGACGCCTGAGTTTCAGGTCTTCCCGGCGGGATTTCGCCTGGCGGGATTTCGACGGTCTCGTGGCCTGGGGGCCCCCGGCCCCGGCCCCGCCCCGGCGCCTCACCCCTCCTTGAGCCGGCTCCTGATCTTGATCTCCCGCGTCAACGTCCGGTGCACGGGGCACTTGTCGGCGATCTCGAGAAGCCGCGCCCGCTGACCTTCCGACAGCGGGCCCACGAACTGGAGCTCGGCGCCGATCTCGTCGATCCGGCCGGCGCGGGTTTCGCAGTCGGCGCAGTCCTCGGCGTGGATCTCGTCGTGGTGGAGCCGGAAGATCGTGCGCAGGAGGGGCCACCCCTTCCGGTCGGCGTACATGCGGACGGTGATCGCCTTGCAGGCGCCCAGAGCGGCCAGGAGGAGCTCGTAGGGGGTCGGGCCGCGGTCGGTCCCTCCCTTGTCCTCGGGCTCATCGGCCTGGAGGCGGTGCCGGAAGGCGAGGATCTCGATCGCGTACCCGCGGCGCCCGAGGAGAACGACCTCGTGGCGGTCGGCCGGCGGCTCGACGCCGACGCGCCCGCGGGGCCGCTCCCCCTCCGTCACGTACCGCTCGGCCCACGTGGCCAGGATCTCGCCCGCGAAGGCGGCGTCCCGGGGGCTGGTCAGGAGGTGGTCGGCGCCGTCCAGCAAGACGAACGCCTTGGGGTCGTTGGCGATCTCGAAGATCCGCCGGCCGTGCTCGAGCGGGACGATCTCGTCCGCGGGGGCGTGAAAGACCAGGAGCGGCTTTCCGAGGCCGGCGATCGCCGTCTCGAGGCTCTGGTCGGCGAGATCCTCCAGGAGCTGGCGCTTGATTCGGAACGGGCGGCCCGCCAGCTCGACCTGGGCCTCGTCCGTCCCCTCGAGCTCGGGCGCCTCCTTGAGGAGCGTCTCCCGGAGGTGCCCGGTGCCCGCGGGGGCGCCGATCGTGGCCACGGCGGCGGTCTCGGGGATCAGGCCCGCCGCCACCAGCACGGCCGCGCCCCCGAGGCTGTGGCCGACCAGGAGCCGCGGCGCGGCATGCTCGTCCCGGAGCCAGTCGGCGGCCGCGACGAGGTCCTCGATATTGGACGAGAAGTTGGTGTCGGCGAAGTCGCCCTCGCTCTCCCCCAGGCCGGTAAAGTCGAAGCGCAGGACCGCGAAGCCCCGCTCGGCCAGGGTCCGGGTGATCTCGCGCGCGGCCCGCAGGTCCTTGGAGCACGTGAAGCAGTGGGCGAAGAGCGCCCACCCCACCGGCTCGCCGGCGGGTCGCTCGATCCGGGCCGCCAGGAGATCCCCGGAGGCGCCGGGAAAGGTCACCCGGTCAGACGTCGACCTTCTCCCGGTCGTCCTCGACCGTGCGGTGGAAGTAGTCGGCGCCCCGGTAGACCGCCTCCGTGCCGCAGCGGTGGCAGACGATCCGGCGCTCGCCGGGGGGATCGGCCTGCAGGCCTTCCGCGGTCCGGCGGATCCCGGTCGCCGCCTCCCAGCCGCAGGTGCGGCAGCGAACGAACAGCTCCTCGTCGATGATCGGCATCGGGCGGTGAGTATAGCGCGGTCGTGCGCTTTCTTACAGACAAACGGCTCCCGGAAACCGAACATAGGATGTCGGCATCGACTCTATCGACGGAGATTCCCATGCCTCAGAAGAGCTGGAGCAAGAAGGACGAGCGGCAGTACGAGCACATCAAGGAGAGTGAGATGGGGCGCGGCAAGTCCGAGGAAGGGGCCGAGGAGGTCGCCGCCCGGACCGTCAACAAGCAGCGCCAGGAGGAGGGCCGGACGGAGAACCGCGTGCCGGGCGGCACCGGGAACCCCAACACACGGCTCGAGGACCGGACGCTCCAGGAGCTCCGGAACCGCGCCGAGGAGCTCGACATCGACGGCCGGAGCACGATGGACAAGGACGAGCTGGTCGAAGCGATCCGCGGCCGCGAGTAGGCGGCCCACGAGCTCGGCCCCAGGGCCGAGTACGGTTGAACGAGCGCGCCGGCGCCCGCGGCGACCTTGCCGTGAAGGCCGGCCCGACCCCCCGTTCGGGTGCGGCCGGCGCCGGGCGCGCCTAGCTTGGCCCGCATGACCGCTGGGACGGCCGAGCGGGTCCACGAGGCCTTCCGCGAGCGTTTTCCCGACACCGGGCTGGCCGTGGTCGCGAACCGCCAGCCGTACGTCCACGAGCTGAAAGGCGGCGAGACCGTCGTCCGGCGCCCCGCCGGCGGGATGGCGCTCGCGCTGGATCCGGTCCTGAGGGCGGTCGGCGGGACCTGGATCGCATGGGGGGACGGCGAGGCCGACCGGCGGGTGGTGGACGCGCAGGACCGCGTCAGGGTCCCCCCCGAAGACCCGGCCTACACCCTGCGCCGGGTCTGGCTCACCGACGACGAGGTCGAGCGCTACTACCTCGGCTACTCGAATCAGGCGCTGTGGCCTCTCTGCCACAACATCCTGGAGCACGTACGGTTCCGCGACCGCTTCTGGACGACCTACCGCGACGTGAATCGCCGGTTCGCCCACGCCACGGTCGAGGAGCTGGACGGCGGTGACGCCCTGGTGTGGACCCACGATTACCACCTGGCGCTCGCACCGCGCGCGATCCGCGAGGTCCGCCCGGACCTCACCCTCGCCCACTTCTGGCACATCCCGTGGCCGGCCTGGGAAACCTTCCGCGTCTGTCCGCAGAAGGTTCCGGTCCTGGAAGGGCTCCTCGCCAACGACCTGATCGGCTTTCATCTGGAGTCCTTCGCGCAGAACTTCCTGGACACCTGCGCGAACGAGCTCGAGGTCCTGGTGGACTGGAGCCAGCGCACGATCGTCTATCGCGGACGGGCGACCAGGATCAGGGCGCTGCCGATCTCGATCGACGTCGAGCGGTTCGAGGCGCTGGCGGCGACCCCGGAGACGGCCGCGCGCATGGGGCGGATCCGCGAGCGGTACCGCCTGAAAGGGCGCAAGGTCGGGATCGGGGTCGATCGCCTGGACTACTCGAAGGGGATCCTCGAGCGGCTGGAGGCGCTGCGCGTCCTCTTCCGCGACAACCCGGAGTACCGCGGAAAGTTCACCTTCATCCAGATCGCCGTCCCCAGCCGCGGCGAGATCCCCGCCTATCAGCATCTGGCCGAGAAAGTGGACGCCCGGATCGACGCGTTGAACGACGATCTTTCCTTCGACGACTGGCGGCCGATCATCTACATACGGCACACGCTCCCGCAGGACGAGCTGGCGGCCTTCTACCGGCTGGCCGACCTGGCCATCATCTCATCGGTCGTGGACGGGATGAACCTGGTCGTGAAGGAGTTCATCGCCTGCCAGGGCGACGATCCGGGAGCGGTGTGCCTGAGCGAGTTCGCTGGCGCAGCCGACGACATCGACCATTCGATCCCCATCAACCCGTTCTACACCGAAGGCTTCGCCGCCGACATCCGGCGCGCGCTGGAGATGACGCTCGAGGAGCGGCGGCGGCGGATGGACGCGATGAAAGCACGGCTCCGGAAGCGGACGATCTACACCTGGCTGGACGAGTTCCTGGCCGAGGCCGCCGAGGCCCGCGCCGTCTCGCTGATCCAAAGCCCGTGAGCGGCCCGACCCACGCGAGCCGCCCCGCCTCCGCCTTCGAAGACCTGGATACGATCCGGGCGCGGCTCTCGGGGGGGCCGGTTCTGGTGGCGCTCGACTTCGACGGCACGCTGACCGAGATCGAGGCGGATCCGGGCGCGCCCGTCTTGACCGCCCGGCGGCGGGCGATCCTGTCACGGCTTCCCGCTCCCGACCGGTGGCTCGCGATCGTGAGCGGCCGCGCGCTCGCGGATCTCCGCCGCCGGGTGGGCCTGCCCCAGACGATCTACGTGGGGAACCACGGGCTGGAGATCGAAGGCCCGGGGATCGAGCGTCATCCCCCGGAAGGGGTCGCCGAGCGGCTGGCGCGGCTCCTGGAGGCCGTCGCCGACCGCCTCGAGGGTCCCGGGGTCCTGATCGAGGACAAGACGTGGACGGCGACCCTCCACGTCCGACCGCGGGGCGACGCCCGGCGGCTCTCCGCGGTCGAGGCCCGGCTCCGCGATCTGGTCGAGGCGGCGGGCTTCGTCCTGCGGCCCGGGCACGCCTCCTGGGAGATCCGGCCGAGCGACGCCTTCGACAAGGGGGACGCCCTGCGCCATGTGATCGACGCCGTCCCCGGCGCCTCCGCCGAGCGCGTCCTGTACGTCGGCGACGACGTGACGGACGAGGACGCCTTCCGGGCGCTGCCCGCCGCGGTCACCGCCCGGGTCGGCGACGGCGACGTGGAGACCGCCGCCCGGTACCGGCTGGCCGGCCCGGTCGAGGTGTACCAGATGCTGGAAGCCCTGTTTGCCGGCTGAGCCCGCCGGATACAAGCCGCTGACGGCCTACGCCGCAATCGGCAGCCTGACCACCGCCGCCCTGGTCGGGAACGACGGGTCGATCGACTGGTGCTGCCTCCCCGAGCTGGACAGCCCGAGCGTCTTCGCCGCCATCCTGGACGCCCGGAAGGGCGGCCGGTGGCGGATCGGTCCCGCCTCCGGGACCTCCGGCACCCAGCGCTACCTGGACCGGACCAACGTCCTCGAGACCGTGTTCGTCGAAGCGGCGGGGACCGCCGGCGTGATCGATTTCATGCCCTACTGGGAGGGGATCGCCCCCGGGCGCGACCAGACGATCGTCCGGATCGTCGAGGGACACCGGGGTGAGGTCGAGCTGGAGCAGGAGTTCGCCCCCCGCTTCGACTACGCCCGCGGCCCGACCACGCTGGAGCCGGTCGAGGACGGCGTGGTCGCGCGGCACGGCGAGGAGTTCGTCCAGCTCTGGGGGCCGGCCCCGTTTTCGATCGCGGGAGATCGCGCGACCGCCCGCCACGTCGTCCGGGAAGGCGACCGGTTGATCTACCTCCTCGGCCACTCGGGGCCGGACGGGGTCGTCGACACGGTCGACGCGTTCGACGCCTTCAGCCGGACCGTCGCCTTCTGGCACGAGTGGGTCCACGATTGCAATCCCGACCTGTGTCCGTTCGGCGGCGGTCCATGGCACGACATGGTCGTCCGGAGCGAGCTCGTCCTCAAGCTCCTCAGCCACGCCGAGTCGGGCGGCATCGCGGCTGCCCTGACGACGTCGCTCCCCGAGGAGATCGGCGGCGAGCGGAACTGGGATTATCGCTACGCGTGGATCCGGGACGCTTCGTTCACCGTCCATGCGCTCTATCACCTGGGCCACCACCGGATGCTCCACGACTTCATCGGCTGGATCCGCAACAGCGCGCTGGACGGACACCCGATCGGGAACCTGCGCGTGCTCTACACGCTTCGCGGCGGCCCCCCTCCCGAGGAGACGACGCTCGATCACCTCGAGGGATATCGCGGCTCACGTCCGGTCCGGGTCGGCAATCTGGCCGCCGAGCAGCGTCAGCTCGACATCTACGGCGAGATCCTGGACGCGACGTACCAGGTGTGGCGCTACGGGGTCGAGGAACCCTCGGAGGATCTGGCGGGATTCCTGGCGTCGATCGCCGACCACGTGTGCGAGGTGTGGCACGAGCCCGACTTCGGGATCTGGGAGGTCCGGACCGAGCCGCGCCACTTCGTCTACTCGAAGGTCATGTGCTGGGTCGCTCTCGACCGGGCCGTGCGGCTCGCCGAGTCACGCGACCATCCCCTGGTCGGAAACGTCGGCCACTGGCGGGAGGAACGGGAGGCGATCCGGTGGTCGATCCTCGAGAACGGAGTCGACCCGGAAAGGGGGACGTTCGTCCAGTCCTACGGGAGCCGCCACCTGGATGCGGCCCTGCTCCTGATCCCGATCCTCGGCTTCCTGCCGATCGACGATCCGCGGGTCGAGCGGACCATCGCCGCAATCCAGGACGAGCTCCTCGTCGGGGACCTGGTGATCCGCTACCTCTCCGAAGATGGGCTGCGCGGGAGCGAGGGGGCGTTCGCGTGGTGCACGTTCTGGCTCATCGACTGCCTGGCGATGCAGGGGCGGCTGGCCGAGGCCGAGGACCTCCTCCGGAAGATGATCGCGCGCGCCAACCCGGTCGGGCTCCTGAGCGAGGAGATCCACATCCCGACCGGCGCATTGCTCGGCAACTTCCCGCAGGCGTTCACCCATCTCGGAGTGATCAACTCGGCCCTCTTTCTGAACACGATGAAGGGCCGCGTTCCCGAGGGGCCCGCCCAGGGGTGAGGCTGTATTGGATCGAACGGAGCCGCCGCGCGTTGCCGCTTAGACTTCGTCAAGTGGAGTGGCCATACATCCGAACGTGGAGGCGGAGATGACATCCAAGGCGAGCGTGCTCGGCGGCTTCGGTCTGGGCGCCGGGCTCATGTATCTGATGGATCCCGACCGTGGACGGCGGCGGCGCGCGCTGGCGCGCGACCGGATCGCATCGCAGGTCAGGGATACGGAGGCGTTCGTAGGCAAGACCGCCCGCGATGCGTCCAACCGGTCGCGGGGGCTTCTGGCCCGAGCCCGGAGCCGCGTCCGTCCGAGCGGTCCGGTCACCGACGAGGTCCTGGCCGAGCGCGTGCGCTCGAAGCTCGGCCGTTACGTCTCCCATCCGGGGGCGATCCAGGTGGAGGCCCATCGCGGCTGGGTGGTCCTGAGCGGACCGATCCTGACGCATGAGAGAGACGACCTGCTGGACGCGGTGGCGTCGATCGCCGGCGTCCAGCGCGTAGAGAACGAGCTCGAGATGCACGACCGGCCGGATGACGTGCCGGCCCTGCAGGGGGACGGTCGCCGGACGGGCGAGACCTCCGAGCTGGCCCAGGAGCGGTGGTCGCCGGCCATCCGTTTCGCGGCCGGTACGGTCGGGGCCGCCATGACGGTGGTCGGGATCCAGCGGATGGGCTTCCTGGGCGCGGCCTCGGCCGCCACCGGGGTGGGCCTCCTGGCCCGCGGCTTCGCCAACCGGCCGATGCGGCGGATCACCGGCGTCGGGGCCGGGCGCCGGGCAGTCGACTTCCAGAAGACGGTGACGGTCGACGCTCCGCTGGAAGACGTCTACGAGGTATGGAGCCGTCTCGAGGAGTTCCCGCGCATCATGTCACACGTTCGCGAGGTACGGGAGATCAGTCCCGGCCGGACCCGCTGGACGGCGACCGGGCCCCTCGGCACCACGGTCTCGTGGAACGCGATCGAGACCGCGCGTGAGCCGGGCCGTCTGCTCGCCTGGCGCAGCGAGCCTGGCTCCCAGATCGACAACTCGGGGATCGTCCGATTCGAGCGCGTCGGGGAGGACGCCACCCGGATCGACGTGCGGCTTTCCTACAATCCTCCCGCCGGGGCCGTCGGGGACGTGGTCGCGAGCCTGTTCGGGGTCGACCCGAAGGCGGCGATGGACGACGATCTGATGCGCTTCAAGTCCCGGGTCGAAGAGGGCGGATAGGCGTCAGCGGACGGCGGTGGTCGACGCGGAGAGGATGGGCATGACGGTCAGCGAGACGGTGTCGCCGGGGGCGACCTGCAGCTCGTCGGTCAGAACCCCTCCGGCCGCGCCGACCGGGTCGATGAGGAGCCTGAGGCCGGACGCCGTGAACAGGCCGCGCGGGAGCTGGAACGACTCGGTGGCGCTGGTCGATACGATCCCCAGACGCTGGCTCTGAGACCCGGCGACTCCGAACACCGTCACGTCGAGGACGTTGTGGTTGGTCACGATGACCGTGACGGGTCCGGCCGGCTGCCTCCGGCGCGCCTCGTCCGAGACGCATCCGGCGGCGAGGAGGCAGATGAGCAGGAGGCGGCCGGCCCGGCGCACGGCTCCACTATAACCACGCCGCGTCCGGGCGCCAGCCGCCACGCGGGGGGCTCCCTTCGCGGCGCATCACGCTGCATCTTACGGGCATGAGGGGGATCGCAGCGGTCCTGTGGGTTCTCGCCGCGCTCGGTTGCAGCGAGCCGGTGGGCGTCGTGCCGCGCGGGGATCCGGCCGCCGGGCCGCCCCCGCCGTCGGAGGTCCGCCGCGGACCCCTGCTGTACCGCGCGATCCTCGAGACCGCGCGTGAGGACGTGGTCGGGGCGCGGGTCGAGATCGTGAACGAAGGGTCGGCGGCGCAGACGCTCAGCTTCCCCGACACGTGCATCGCGATGCTGCGTGCCTACTTCGCCCTCTCCGACCGCGAGGCGTGGGACCACCGGGACGGGAAGACCCACTGCCGGGAGCGGCTCAGGGAGATCGAGATCGCACCCGGAGACACCGTCGTGACCGACCCTCGCGTCGCCTCGATCGCCGTCCTTGGCGACGGGTTGCCGGAAGGCCCCTACCGCTTTACGACCTACCTGATCCCGATCGGCGAGCCCGAGATCGAGCTCCCGCTGGGCGAAGTCCGTCTGGCCCTGCCCTAGGCGCCCTAGAAGGAACGGGCGAGGAGCGTCAGGCCGAGCGTCCCGCCGAGCCCGGCATCGGCGTCGGCGAGGCCGGCCACCACCCCGCCGTCCAGCCGCACCCCGGCCCCGAACAGACGTCCGAGGTCGAGCCGGGCTCCCAGCCGGGCCTGGCCGCGGTCCTCGGTGCCGGCAGGCGTGCTCCCCTTCACGTCGATTCGCCCGTTCACCTCGCCGACCACGTCGACCTCGCCGGCCGCCCGCCACACGACCGCCAGCCCACCCGTCAGGACGTCGTTCTGCCGGTCTCCCTGGAGCGGGAACGGCAGCACGCCGAGCCCGAAGTTTGCGAGGAGCCGCAGGTCGCCGAGCGACTTGCCGGCGAGGAGCGACAGGTACCAGTCGATCGTGTCGGTGCCGATCCCGCTCTCGTTGCTGGCCGACGGGATCCGGGTCGCGACCCGCAGCGCGACCGCCGGGCGGCGGCGGCCCTCCCGGATCAGCCGCAGCTTGGTCGCGATGACCGGGTCTTCGATGTCGGTCGTCGTGTCGCCGGTGAAGTCGAGTTCTCCGGCCAGCGGGGCCGGGGTCCGGTCACGGACGTGGAGGAGGTTGAAGCCGGCGTCGACCTGGAACTCGGCCACGTCCCCCAGCCCGAAGGCGAAGCCGAGATACGGAAGCCGGTACAGGTTCCCCTCCAGGCCGGACAGCGGGAAGCGGCGGCCGAGCTCGACGTCGACGCCGGTCTCGAGCAGGACCGCGCCGCCGGGGATCGGGGTCGGGTCCTCGGTGCGGAGCGGACGCTCCTGCCCGGGGACGGGCCGGACGAACGCCGCGGCCATGACGAGGGCGAGGAGCGTGATCCGGGTGCACGCGGGCACGGCGCGGCAAGATAGGCGCACCGCGTTGGTCCGGCGACGCGCCGGTCCCTACGTTAGGCGGCGATGAGCGATCCGACTCGCGGCCAAGCCTGGCGGGCGCTCGCGGAGCACCGGGAGCGGGTGGCCGGCCTCCATCTGCGTGACCTCTTCGCAAAGGATCCCGACCGCGGCGAGCGGATGGCGGCCGAGGCGGCCGGGCTGTACCTGGACTGGTCCAAGAACCGGGTCACCGACGAGACCCTGGGGCTACTCCGCCGCCTCGCCGGTGAGGCCGGGCTGGCGGGCCGCATCGAGGACATGTTCGCGGGCCGGAGGATCAACGTGACCGAGGATCGGCCGGCCCTCCACGTGGCCCTCCGTGCGCGCCCCGACGAGACGATCCTCGTCGACGGAAAAAACGTGGTCCCCGGGGTCCACGCGGTGCTGGACCGGATGGCGGGCTTCGCGGAGCGGGTGCGGGCCGGCGAATGGCGGGGCCATACCGGGCGCCCGATCCGGAGCGTCGTCAACATCGGGATCGGCGGCTCGGCGCTGGGCCCGGCCATGGCGGTCGAGGCCCTGCGCCACGTCTCGCAGCGGGAGCTGGACTTCCGGTTCGTCTCGAACGTCGACGGGACCGACTTCGTCGAGGCCAGCCGCGACCTGGAGCCTGCCACGACCCTGTTCATCGTCAGCTCGAAGTCGTTCACCACGCTGGAGACCCTCACCAACGCCCGCGCCGCGCGCGAGTGGCTGCTGGAGGCGCTCGGCGACCGCGCCGCCGTGGCGCACCACTTCGTCGCGGTCTCGACCAACGTCGAGGAGGTGCGCGAGTTCGGCATCGATCCGGCCAACATGTTCGGCTTCTGGGACTGGGTCGGGGGCCGGTACTCGGTCGACTCGGCGATCGGTCTCATCCTGATGATCGCGATCGGGCCACGCGGCTTCCGCGAGTTCCTGGCGGGCTTCCGCGCGCTGGACGAGCACTTCCGGTCGGCTCCCTTCGAGCGCAACCTGCCGGTCCTTCTCGGCCTGCTCGGGATCTGGTACAACAACTTCTTCGGCGCCGAGTCGCTCGCAGTCCTGCCGTACGACGAGTACCTGCGCTCCTTTCCACGCTATCTGCAGCAGCTCGACATGGAGAGCAACGGCAAGTCGACGACGCTGGACGGGCGGGCGGTGTCGTGGCAGACCGGGCCGGTCGTGTGGGGGGAGCCGGGAACCAATGGCCAGCACGCGTTCTACCAGCTGCTCCATCAGGGGACCAAGCTGGTCCCGTGCGACTTCATCGGCTTCTGCGAGCCGGCGCACCCGATCGGGCGCCATCACGACCTGCTGATGGCGAACCTGTTCGCCCAGACCGAGGCGCTGGCGTTCGGGAAGACGGCCGCCGAGGTGCGGGCGGAGGGCGTGCCCGAGGAACTGGTCCCGCACCGGACGTTCGCCGGAAACCGGCCGACCAACACCATCCTGGGGGAGCGGCTGACCCCGGCCGCGCTGGGTGCCTTGATCGCCCTCTACGAGCACAAGGTGTTCGTCCAGGGCGTGATCTGGCGGATCGACTCGTTCGATCAGTGGGGGGTCGAGCTCGGCAAACGGCTGGCCGACCGGATCGTACCCGAGCTCGAGGCTGAAGTCGCCCCCGGCCTCGACCACGACGGCTCGACGAATGCCCTGATCCGGCGCTACCGGCGGGCGCGAGGCCGGCCGTGACGGCGGCCCCGCGGTCGCCCCGCGGCGCTCAGCGGCCGCGCGCCTCCCCCAGCCAGCCGCCCTCGAACCCGACCCGCCTGAGCCCCTCGACCAGATAGCCGCAGCCCCGCATCAGCGACCACGGAAGCTCCGTCAGGTGGTTCTCGATCATCGTCACGATCGGGCCCTGGTTGAGACCGTAGTGCCAGCGCGAGACCCAGCCCCGACCGGCTTCGGCTCCGGGGAACGTGGGGTTGTAGGTCGCGCAGAAGCCGTACTCGTCCTCCCCTCGGAGACGCGGGCGGTTCATCCGCTCGATGGCCGGCATCACGATGTCGGGCGCGAACGGGAGCGAGGCGACAACCGCCCACGGGGCGAGCGTCCCGTCGTCGGGCCCCCTGGGCGCCCCGCGGTTCCGGTAGCCCCAGAAGCGACGCCGGCGGCCGTCGACCCGGTGGACGGCGGGCCCCGGGCCCTCACACGACGTCAGGCCCCAGGCATCGGGGCCGTAGCCCTTGAACCCGTGCGGGTTGTCGATCGCGTAGAGGCGGTGGACCAGGGTCGCCCGGCGGCTGTTCTCGAAGTAGTCGATGCCGCGCCCGCGCATGTAGGGATCGCGGATCCGGCGGAAGTCGATCCATACGTGCGAGAGCTGGTGGATGAAGAGCGGTCCGGCGTAGAGGTATTCGATGTCGTAGTGGCGCTCCCACGCGTACGTCTCGCACCACGCGCGGTAGCTGTCGGGAGGGATCGGATGGGTCGGGCTGCCGAGCGCCAGCGTGTAGAGGAGGAGGGCCTCGTCGTATCCGCACCACCGGTAGCGCAGGAACCCTCTCTCCGGCGTCCAGCCATGGGACAGGGTGCGGCTCCGGCCGAGGGCCCACTTCCAGTCGACCCGGCGGTAGATCTCGTCGGCCTTTTCGCGGAGCTCGCTCTCGCCGCCGGCCGGGCCGTCGAAGTAGGCGCCGCACATGAGCATCCCGGCGATCAGAAACGCGCTGTCCACGGTCGAGAGCTCGGATCTCCAGACCCGCCGGCCGCTCTCGCGGTCGAGGAAGTGGTAGTAGAACCCCTTCCAGCCGGTCGCGTCGGGCTCGCGTCCCTGGGGCGCGGCATGGAAGAAGCGTGCGGCGGCGAGCGCGCGGTCCAGCGCCTCCGCGCGCCGCAGCAGACCGCGCTCGACCGCCACCGGGTAGGCGGCCAGCCCGAGCCCGACCGCGGCGATCGACACCGGCGAGTCCGGCCGCGAGGAGTCGGCGACCAGCCCGTTGGAAGGGTTGGTCTGGTGGGCGAAGTACCGGAAGGTTTCCTTCTGGAGGTCCAGCAGGAGGTTATCGCCGGCGGGCATGTTCGGTCACGCAACGTAAGGGGGGGGCAGGAGGTGCGCCATCGTTCGGGGCGCATGGCCGCGGCCTGAGGGACGGCTAACATTGCCCCCGCGGCCCTTGCTGTCGCTGTGCAAGTCCATTTGAACACGGCGCGAGCGGAGAATGGCCGCCCCGTCGCCTGCGGATGCGAAAGGATTGCCATGAACCATGACAGCTTCCAAACCACAGCCCCGCTCCAGGCCGGCGGCCGCGAATACACGGTCCGGAGCCTGGAGCGGTTCGCGGCGGCGGGCCACGACCTGACGCGGCTCCCCTACTCGCTCAAGATCCTGCTCGAGAACCTGCTGCGGAACGAGGACGGCGTCTCGGTCACGGCGAAGGACATCGAGGCCCTGGCCGGCTGGGACCCCAGGGCGATCCCCTCGCACGAGATCGCGTTCACGCCGGCGCGGGTCCTCCTCCAGGACTTCACCGGCGTTCCGGCGCTGGTCGACCTGGCGGCCATGCGCGACGCCATGGCCGAGATGGGAGGCGACCCGGCACGCATCAACCCGCAGATCCCGGCCGACCTGGTCATCGACCATTCGGTGCAGGTCGACGCCTACGGCCGCGAGGCCGCCTTCCTGATCAACGCCGAGCGGGAGTACGAGCGGAACCGCGAGCGGTACGCCTTCCTGCGCTGGGGGCAGGAGGCGTTCGACAACTTCCGCGTCGTTCCCCCCGACACCGGCATCGTCCACCAGGTGAACCTCGAATATCTGGCGAAGGTGGTCTGGGACCGGGAAGCGGACGGGACGACGCTCGCCTACCCCGACACGCTGGTCGGGACCGACAGCCATACCACCATGATCAACGGTCTGGGCGTCCTCGGCTGGGGGGTGGGCGGGATCGAGGCCGAGGCGGCCATGCTCGGGCAGCCGATCTCGATGCTGATCCCGCAGGTGGTGGGGTTCCGGCTCCACGGCGTGCTTCCCGAGGGGGCGACCGCCACCGACCTGGTGCTGCGGGTGACCGAGATGCTGCGCGAGCGGGGCGTGGTCGGGAAGTTCGTCGAGTTCTTCGGCGCCGGGATCGGGTCGCTCTCGCTGGCCGACCGGGCCACGATCGGCAACATGTCGCCCGAGTACGGGGCGACCTGCGCGATCTTCCCGATCGACCGAGAGACGCTCGCCTACCTCGGTTTCACGGGCCGCGACGAGGACCGGGTGGCGCTGGTCGAGGCGTACGCGAAGGCGCAGGGGCTCTTCCACACCGCCGACTCTCCCGAAGCGGACTACTCGGACACGCTCGAGCTGGATCTCGCCACCATCGAGCCGTCGCTGGCCGGGCCCAAGCTCCCGCAGCGGCGGATCCCCCTCTCAGCCGCGGGCAGGACGTTTGCCGAAGACCTGCTCGAGATGTTCGGGATCGGGGCCGGCGAGGACCCCAGCGAGAAGGCCGTCCACCGCTGGGAGGCGGAGGGGGGCGACGCCCATGGCCCCGCGGTCGCGACCGCGGCCCCGTCGGCGGCGAGGATCCGGCTCGAGGCGGAGACTCCGGAAGCCGACCCTGTCGAGTTCGAGCTGAGGCACGGCTCGGTGGTGATCGCCGCCATCACGAGCTGCACCAACACGTCCAACCCGTCGGTCATGATCGGCGCGGCGCTCCTCGCCCGGAACGCCGTGCAACGCGGGCTGAAGACTCCGCCGTGGGTCAAGACCAGCCTCGCCCCGGGATCCATGGTGGTGACCGAGTACCTCGAGGAGGCCGGGCTCATGGACGACCTCGAGGCGCTCGGCTTCCACCTGGTCGGCTATGGGTGCACGACCTGCATCGGCAACTCGGGGCCGCTCCCCGCGGAGGTCTCGAAGGCGATCGAGGAGCGTGGGCTGGTCGCCGCCTCGGTACTGTCGGGTAACCGCAACTTCGAGGGCCGCATCAACCCCGACACGCGCGCCAACTACCTGGCCTCCCCGCCGCTGGTCGTGGCGTACGCGCTGGCCGGGCGGATGGACATCGATCTCCTGTCCGAGCCGCTGGGCGCGGACGAGAGCGGCGCGCCGGTCTACCTGAAGGACATCTGGCCGGGCCAGGAGGAGATCCGGGACACGATCCGCGCGTCGGTCAAGACCGAGCAGTTCCGCTCCCGCTATGCCGGCGTCTTCGAGGGGGACGAGCGGTGGCACGCGCTCGAGATCCCGGAGGGCGAGCGCTTCGACTGGCCCACGGACTCGACCTACATCCGCCGGCCGACCTTCCTGACCGACGTCCTCGTCGAGCCGGAGATCCCGCGGGACGTCGAGGGAGCGCGGGTTCTCGCGTTCCTCGGCGACTCGGTGACGACCGACCACATCTCACCCGCCGGCTCGATCAAGAAGGAGTCGCCGGCCGGACGTTACCTGATGGAGCGCGGCGTCGAGGTCAGGGACTTCAACTCCTACGGTTCGCGGCGCGGGAACCACGAGGTCATGGTGCGCGGCACCTTCGCCAACATCCGGCTCCGGAACCGGCTCGTCGATCGCGAGGGCGGATGGACGCGCCACCTGCCGGACGGCGAGGAGATGACGATCCACGACGCGGCGGTCCGCTACGCGGAGGAGGGCGTCTCCTTGATCGTCCTCGCCGGCAAGGAGTACGGCTCGGGCTCCTCGCGCGACTGGGCGGCCAAGGGGACGCTGATGCTCGGGGTCCGCGCCGTGATCGCCGAGTCGTACGAGCGGATCCACCGCTCGAACCTGATCGGGATGGGGGTCCTGCCGCTCCAGTTCGCCGAGGGCCAGAGCGCGGAGAGCCTGGGCCTGACGGGGCAGGAGACCTACACGATCCGCGGGGTCGCGGACGGCCTCGGGATCGGCAGCCGCCTCCAGGTCACGGCCTCATCGAAGGGCCGGAACGAAACGTTCGAGGTAATCGCCCGGATCGACACCCCGGTCGAGCTCGAATACTACCAGGACGGGGGCATCCTGCCGTACGTGCTGCGGCGGCTCCGGTAGCTCAATAGGCGGCTCGGCTCCCTGAGGGGACTCAGGCGCTGATCGCCGCCTGACGTTCCAGCTCGCCGCCGGGCGCCGGCACCTCCAGCTCCGGCATCGGCCGGGTCACGAACAGCCGCCGGCACGGCTTCGCCAGTCGGCGCGCCCACGCCGTCGACCGCTGGACCCGCGCGCTGTCGGTGGCGATGCCGGTGTTGGCGTACATCTG
>DASTFF010000006.1:0-3615 GCA_035708865.1 Gemmatimonadota bacterium
TGGTACTGGCCTGCGGACCCGCGGCAGGATACCCGTGGGCACATCCCGTAGCGATAGCGGCGATGAGCGCCATGGGAACGATGAACCGTAGTCGTTGGGTAACCATTGACCCGTCCCTCCCTTTCCGGACGTTAAGTGCCCCGCATCGGTACCGGCGCAACGCAGCGGATCAACACTGAAGGCAGAATCGCTCAAGCGATTGCCACCGATCCCGTCGAGCCACATCGCCCCACTGTAGACGCCCTGATTCCGCCCGCCTAGTGGACCTAGGTCCAATGGGCGTCGTCCGTCCGATCAGTTTTGCCGGCGGCGGGGCAGGAGAAGCGATCGGGCATTCGACAGGACCGGAGGACGGACTGGAAGAAAGACGCGCCGATCCCAATGATCACCGGCACCGATACGCACGCTGGCTGAATCAGTAGTACGAAGAGGACGGTGCAGATCCCCCGCAACCACGCAAGGAAGGGGTTGGCGGACGTAGGGACTGCTAACCCCTTTCGTTTACCCAAATCACCCGGGAACCGGTTTTCGAGGGGAAAGCCGGCGTCGCCGTCACGCGGTACTTCACCGCCACCTCTGGATTTGCCGTCACGTCGACCTCCTCGACGCGGATGTCGGGGAGCCGGCTCCTCGCCTTCTCGATCAGCGCGGCGACCAGAGCCCTGGCCGTCTGGCACTTGGGTCAGCCAGGGGCCGTCAGCAGCTCGATCCGGATCATCGCGCGGGCTCCGTGGAGCCGGCCGGCGCCGCCGCTCCTCGGCCGATGCTCAGCACAGCATCGAAGAACAGCGAGGGACGTCCCCACAGGGCATTCACGAAGATGCTGGTGACGCTGGCCGCCATCGCGACCATCGCCCAGACCGGGTACACGAGCCCGGTGGCGGCGGCCGGGATACCGATACCGTTGAAGAGGAACGCCAGGAAGACGTTCTGCTTGGTCTTCCGGTAGCTCCAGCGGCTGATCTCACGCGCCGTGACCACCGAGCGCAGGCGATTGCCGACGATGACGATGTCGGCGGACTCGATGGCGATGTCCGTGCCAGTGCCCATCGCGATCCCGACGTCGGCCTGCATTAGGGCTGGCGCGTCGTTGATGCCGTCGCCCACCATCGCCACGCGACCCTGCCCCTCCAGACGCCGCACGATCTCAGCCTTCTCGCCAGGCAGGACCCCGGCGTGGATCTCGTCGATGCCCACGGCGGCCGCGACCCGGCGGGCCGCGCCCTCGTTGTCCCCCGTTACGAGCACGGGTACGACTCCGCCGTCCCTCATCGCGGCCACGGCGGCGGCGGCGTCCTCGCGCAGCTCGTCGCCGAACGAGAGGACACCGAGCAGCTCCCGATCGCGCCCGACGACCACGACGGTCTGCCCGGCCGCCTCGAGGTCGCGGATGCGATCCCGGATGGGCGAGAGATCGACGCCCTGCTCCTCGAGGTAGCGCGCCCGGCCCACGAGAATCCGACGACCGTCGATCCGGGCGACGACGCCACGCCCCGCCGCCGCCTCGAACCGCTCCACCGGCGGGACCCGGAGCCCCCGGTCCAGCGCGGCGTCGAGCGTCGCGCGGGCGAGCGGGTGCTCGGACGAGGCCTCGGCGGCCGCGGCGAGCCCGAGCAACTCGCCCGGGTCCCCGAGGGCCACCACCTCCTTGAGCACTGGTCGACCGACCGTCAGCGTGCCCGTCTTGTCCAGCACGATGCGCTGCACCAGACGAAAGCCCTGGAAGGCCTCGCCCGTGCGCATCAGGATGCCGTGGTCGGCGGCCTCTCCCGCCCCGCGCACGATCGAGAGCGGCGCGGCAATGCCGACCGCGCACGGGTAGCCCATGACCAGCACGCTCAGGCCCGCGAACACGGCGCGCTCGAGGTCCGGCTGACCCGTGAGCCACCACGCTCCGAGCGTCCACCCGAGGAACGAGAGCGCTGAGGTGGCGAGCACCGTCGGGGCGTAGACCAGGAGAATGCGGTCGACGAGATGGAGGATGCCCGGCTTGAGGGCGCGCGCGTCCTCCACGTGGCGGATCACCTGCTGGAGGAAGCTCTCCGCGCCGATGGCGGTCACGCGGACCAGCAGGGTACCGAGCCCGTTGATGGAGCCCCCGATGACGGCGTCGCCCTCGGTCTTCTCCACGGGTATCGGCTCGCCGGTCACGAACGACTCGTTCACCGCCGAGTGCCCGGCCATCACGCGCCCGTCCACCGGCACGCGGTCTCCCGGGCGGACGCGAACCAGATCGCCGAGGACGACCTCGTCGATGCCGATGTCGAGCTCGCGATCTCCCCGAACCACGCGGGCGGTATCAGGCTGGAGGTCGAGCAGGCGCTTCACCGCCTGGGAGCTTCGCGTCTTGACCAGCAGCGACAGCCACTCGGAGAAGGTGTGATAGGTCACGATGAGGACGGCTACCGCGAAGAACGGGGCGGTCGGATAGTCCGGCCGCCTCAGGACGAGCCCGAGCACCCCCCCGATCAAGCCGGCGAAGGCCCCGAATTCAAGCAGCACGTGCTGGTTCAAGATGCCCCGGCGGATCGACTGGAACGCCATCCGGAGGAAGTGCCCGGCCAGCCCGAATACGACGAACACCGCCATCCCGCCGACCAACCAGGGCACCGCCGGCGCGGCGACGCCCCATGCTTTCGCGGCGAGCACGGCCGTCGTGGCGAGACCGAGCCCCATGGTCCCGACGACCGCACGGCCGAGACCCTGACCGCGAAGGATGAGGAAGGCCAGCGCGCCGAGCGTGAGGGCCACCAGCCCGTCCAGCACCAGCAGCCACACACCGCGGGCCTGGAGGATCAGCGCGATCGTGATGAGGGAGAGCGCGATGGCCGGGAGGAGCCGCTTGCCCTCTCGGGCCAGCTCGGCCTCTTCCTCTTCGTACGGACGTACCTTGCGCGGGTCGTAGAGCGAGTAGCCGATGTCCTTCAGCGTGCGGAGAATCTCCTGAGGCGTCACCGCAGCCGGGTCGAACTCGACCAGCGCTTGCTCGTGCGTCAGACTGACTGCGACTTTGTGAACGCCGGGCAGTTGGCCGACGGCCTTCTCGATCGTCCCGGTGCAGAGCGAGCAGTGCAGCCCACTGATCTTTGCGAGAAACCTCGACCGTCCGCCAGGGCCGCGGGCCTCTTCGAGCCAGTAGGGGGTCGCTGCCGTCGGCTCGATGGTCGCGGGCCCGCTCACGTTGCGACCTCGTACCCTGCCTGGGTGATCCGGTTCTGGATGGCCTCCGCGGACGTGCGGGCCGGATCGAAGATGACGGTCACGCGGGCCGCCCGGTGATCGGCGGTGCTACGGAGGACGCCGTCGACCGTCGCGAGCGCCCGCTGGATGCGCTGCTCGCACGCGACACACCTCATTCCGGCCACACCTAGCTCGAGCTGCTCCACCTGTCTCCGCCTCCCCACTTTGGCTGGCGTTCCATTGGCTATTTCTCGCCTCGCCCGCGACCCGCGGGCGCCTCGATGTGTGGTCACACCGGCGGCCGCTTCGGCGGTTGCCGGTTCCAGGCGGCCAGGCTGCGCCGGATGCGTTCGCGGACATCGACGAGGTCTTTGAGCTAAAAGCGGATAGCCTTGGCCGTGACCCCGGCGCGGCGCGCCAGCTCGCCGATCTTGA
>DASTFF010000007.1:0-5563 GCA_035708865.1 Gemmatimonadota bacterium
GGCGCCGCGGATCGCTCCCCACGTGGACGCCATGCGATCGCAGATCGCGGCCGCGCTGTCCATCGCGCCGGGCGCGGTCGGCGTCAAGGCGACGACCCTGGAGGGGCTGGGCGCGATCGGACGCGGGGAGGGGATCGCGGCCATGGCGGTGGCGACGATCCGGCGCGGCCCGGTGTGATCGCTCACCTCGAGTGCGCACGCTGCGGGCGCGCCCATCCCGCCGACCGTCTTCAGAACCTCTGTCCCTGCGGCGGGCCCCTCCTCGCCCGCTACGATCTGGCGCTTCTCGCGCGGCGCTGGGGCCCGCAGGATCTGGGGCGCCGCCGCGGCATGTGGCGCTACCGGGAGGTGCTCCCGGCCGCCGTCGAGGAAGAGCCGCTCACTCTCGGGGAGGGCGGGACCCCGCTCCTTCCGTCGCGACGGATCGGACCGGCCTTCGGCCTGCGGCGGCTCCTGCTCAAGGACGAGACTTTGAACCCGACCGGCTCCTTCAAGGCGCGCGGGCTGGCGGCCGCCGTCCACCGGGCGCGCGCCCTCGGCGCCGGGGAGATCGTGCTGCCGAGCGCCGGCAACGCCGGAAGCGCGGCCGCCGCCTATTCGGCGGCGGCGGGCCTGGCGTGCACGGTCGTCGTGCCGCGCGGGACACCGCCGCCGATCGTGGCCGAGACCGTCGCCTACGGGGCGACGGTCGAGCTCGTGGACGGCTCGATCGCCGACGCCGGCCGCCGGGCCCGCGAGCTATGCGCGGACGGTGGAGGATACGACGTCTCGACGCTGCGCGAGCCCTACCGGGTGGAGGGGAAGAAGACGATGGGGTACGAGCTGGCCGAGGACCTGGGCTGGACGCTCCCGGCCGCGATCGTCTATCCGACGGGCGGCGGCACCGGCCTGATCGGGATGTGGAAGGCATTCGAGGAGCTCGAGGCGCTGGGGTGGATCGGGGCGGAGAGGCCGCGGATGATCGCCGTCCAGGCGGCGGGGTGCGCACCGATCGTCCACGCCTTCGAGGCCGGCGCGGCCCACGCGGACCCGTGGCCCGACCCGCGCACGGTCGCCAGCGGGCTCCGTGTCCCCGCGGCGATCGGCGACTTCCTCATCCTCGACATCCTCCGCCGCTCGGGAGGCACGGCGGTCTCCGTGTCCGACGGGGAGCTCCTCGAGGGCGCCCGGCGGCTGGCGCGCGCGGAGGGAGTCCTGGCCGGCCCCGAGGCGGGCGCCGCCGTCGCTGCGCTGCCGAAGCTGGTTCGGCAAGGCACGATCGCGCCCGCCGACCGGGTCGTCGTGTTCGTGACGGGACACGGCCTCAAGTACCCGGCCATCATGGAGGCCGGCTAGGTTGGCGTCCGTGAAGGTCGGCTACCTGGACATGTTCTCCGGCGTGAGCGGCGACATGCTGCTCGGCGCCTGCCTGGACGCGGGCGTGGCGCTGGAGGAGCTCCGGGCGGGCCTGGCCCCGCTCGGCCTGGAAGGCGTCCGGCTGGACGCCGAGCCGGTCGAGCGCCACGGGATCGCCGCGACCCGCTGCCTGGTCGAGGTGCCGGACTCCACCAGAGCGCGCCGGCTGCCCGAGATCGTGGACCGGATCGAGGGCGCCGGGCTCGCCGGGCGGGTGGCTTCGCGGGCGGTCGCGGTGTTCCGCCGGCTCGCCGCCGCCGAGGCCGCCGTGCACGGGATCGAGCCGGAGGAGGTCCACTTCCACGAGGTCGGCGCGCTGGACGCGATCGTTGACGTGGTCGGTGGGGTCTGGTGCCTGGACCGGCTCGGTGTCATCGAGCGG
Organism: Gemmatimonadota bacterium; assembly: GCA_035708865.1. Taxonomy (GTDB): domain Bacteria; phylum Gemmatimonadota; class Gemmatimonadetes; order JACCXV01; family JAHWKZ01; genus DASRVA01. The sequence continues at coordinate 1,778 of DASTFF010000007.1, forward strand.
CTCCACGCCTCGACGTTCACGCTCGGCCGGGGTTGGGTGGATGCGGCTCACGGCCGGCTCCCCGTGCCGCCCCCGGCGGTCCTCGAGCTCGTGCGCGGCTGGGAGGCCGTGGAAGGCGACGACGGGTTCGAGCTCACGACCCCGACCGGCGCGGCGCTGGTCACCACGCTTGCAACGGACCGCGGCATGCCCCCATCGTGGATCCCCGAGACGATCGGCTACGGGGCCGGGACCCGCGAGCTGGCGAGCCGGCCGAACCTGCTGCGGCTCGTGCTGGGCGAGATCGATGAGGGCGCGGCCGAAGGGCTGGCCGTGGTGGAGACCGACCTGGACGACCTCTCGCCCCAGCTCTTCGAGCCGCTGGCCGAAGGGCTGTACGCGGCCGGGGCGCGGGAGGTCCACTGGTCCGCGGTCCAGATGAAGAAGGGCCGCCCCGGCACGACCGTACGGGTGCTGGCTCCGGTCGAGCGCGTGCCCGAGGTCGGGCGGGTCCTGTTCCGTGAGACGAGCACGCTCGGCTATCGGTGGTGGCCGGTCCAGCGGGAGGTCCTGGCCCGCGAGTCGGGAACCGCCCGCACGCGCTGGGGAGACGTCGAGGTGAAACGGATCCGGCGGCCGGACGGAACCGTCGAGGTTCGCCCCGAGTACGAAGCGTGCCGGCGGATCGCCTCGGAGACCGGGCTTCCCGTTCGTGACGTCATGGCGACGATCGCGGCCGACCTCGCCGCCCCGGCCCCGTGACGGACTGGAACGGACTCGGGAGTGGGCGGTATAATCCAAGGTCATTCCGTAGCCCATCCTACTTCTGGAGGATATGCATGAAGCGTTTGCTGCTCGCCGCGGCGCTGGTCCTGCTCGGGGCCGATCTGACGTACGGTCAGACGTGCCAGGCGTTCGTCAACGGGGCCAAGGCCCGCATCTCGAAGGACAAGTGGGAGGACGCCAACAAGGTCCTCGGCGATAACGCCGGCGATTGCCTCGACAGCGCCGAATACCGTTACCTGTACGGGATCACGCTGGCCCGGGTCTCGCCCGACTCGACGCCCAAGGCGCTGGGGGAGCTCTCGGTAGCTGACAGCCTGAACGGAAATCCTGGAGCCGAGGACGAGCTGCAGGCCAATATCGACCAGGCCTTCCGTGCGCTGTGGGGGCCGATGGTGAACGACGGCGTGCGGTTGCTGTCCGAAGGCGACATCGACGGGGCCTATGAGAAGCTCACGTCGGCTGTCGAGATCCGTCCAGAGGGCAAGGAGGGCCGGCTCGGACTGGGCGCCGTCCATCAGGCCAGGAAGGAGTACGACCTGGCCATCGAGCAGTACAACAAGGCGCTCGAGATCGACCCCGAATACAAGCAGGCGCTGATCCGTCTCGGGCAGACCTACCAGCTCAAGGCCGAGGAGGCGGCCTCCGCGGGGAACGCCGCGCAGGCCGAGCAGGTCGCGGCCCAGGCGGCCGGGGTGTACGAGGACTACCTGGTCGGCAACCCCGGCGACCTCGAGGTGAAGATCCAGCTCGCCGGACTGCACGCGACGCTGGGCAACATGGACAAGGCCGAGCCCATCATCCGCGAGATCATGGACTCGGACAGCGTGAACGTGGACGTGTTCACCGACTTCGGCTTCCGCCTGGCCAACGCGCAGCAGCTCGACCTGGCGGAGCAGCTCCTGTCGAGCGCGGTCACGAAGAGCGACTCGATGAGCGCCGAGCCGCTGCAGTACCTGGCGTTCGTGAAGATCCAGAAGGAGGACCTGGAAGGGGCGAAGGCCGTGCTCACCAAGCAGCTCGAGCTCGAGCCCGACAATCCCGAGGCGTGGGAGTATCTGGGTTACGTGCGCCGCGATCTCGGCGACACCGAGGGCGCCCAGGAGGCGTTCGGGAAGGCCGAGGCGATCCCGCTCCAGCTCGAGGGCATTCGGATGAACCAGCGGCCCGACAAGTCCTGGCAGGTCGAAGCGACGTTCTCGAACCGGACCGAGCAGCCCGTCCAGAACCTGAAGATAAAGTTCGTGCTGGTCTCGGGGGACGGTCAGATCCTGGAGACCAAGGAGGCGGAGCTGGCCGGACAGCCGCTGGCGGCCGGCGAGGCCGAGAACGTGACGGTGGAGTTCGCGAGCCAGGCGGAGAATCCACGGGTTCGGTTCGACATCCTGTAGGACGGCTTCGACGCCGGTCCCATCGCGATCCGGCGTTCATGTTCTTGGATCCGAGTCCACTTTTGTGAACGTGGACTCGGGAGGACGGCGGGCTCGCCAGGGCCCGCCGTCCTGCGTTCACGGGTCGATTGACGGTCCCGCGGCCCGCGGATAGACTTGCCGCATCGCCGCGCGAGCGGGCGTAATTCAGTGGTAGAATGCCAGCTTCCCAAGCTGGACGTCGCCGGTTCGAATCCGGTCGCCCGCTCCATCTTTTTCCTCGGGAAAGTCGCAGGCCGCTTCTATGATCACCGGCCTTCACCACGTCACCGCGATCTCCGGCCCGCCCGCCGAGAACCTCGACTTCTACACCTCGGTGCTGGGCATGCGGCTGGTCAAGAAATCCGTCAACCAGGACGACCCCGGCACCTATCATCTGTTCTACGCCGACGCCGAGGGAACACCGGGGACGGACGTGACGTTTTTCCCGTGGGAGGTGATGGCTCCCGGCCGGCAGGGGACCGGGCTGACCGTCGAGCTCGCGCTCGCGATCCCGCCCGGGAGCCTCGAGTTCTGGCGCGCGCGTCTGGCCGAGCTGTCGGTCCGGCACGGGGAGATCGAGGAGCGGTTCGGGGAGCGGGCGTTGCCGGTCGAGGACCCGCACGGGCTCGAGCTGGCGCTGGTCGAGACCGCCGACGCGCGCGCGTTCGCCCCCTGGGAGAGGAGCCCGGTCTCGGCCCATCTCCAGATCCAGGGACTGCACGCGGTCCGCTTGTGGGAAGCGGACCGGGTCGCCACCGAGAGCTTTCTGACCGACGGCCTGGGGTTCACGCACGTGGGCGAGGAATCGGGCTGGCAGCGTTACGCCCTGGGAGAGGGGGGCTCGGGGAGGCTCCTGGAGCTGCGCGAGCGGCCGGACGTCCGGCCGGGCGCCTGGGGGCGGGGGAGCATCCACCACGTGGCATGGCGCGTCCCCGATGGGGCCGTGCAGGAGGAGGCCCGGCGACGGGTGGCCGATGCCGGCCTTCGCCCGACCCCGGTCATCGACCGCTTCTGGTTCCGCTCCGTGTACTTCCGGGAACCGGGCGGGGCCCTGTTCGAGATCGCCACCGATGGGCCCGGCTTCGCGGTGGACGAGGATCCCGCGGCACTGGGCGAGCGGCTCGTCCTGCCGCCGTGGCTCGAGCCCCAGCGGGAGCGGATCGAGACCGTCCTGCCGGCGCTCGAGCCCGCCCGCGCTTGACAGAGACCGCGAGGAGTACCTAGACTCGCATCTCACGTGCGACATCAAGTACGTGAGCGTATCCATTTTAGCGATAAGTACTTAGCGATCAGGACCCGGCTCCCGACGGCAGGTCACCGTGAGCGAGCGTCGCATATTTCTCCTCCTGGCCTGGGCGCTGCTGCTGGGCCTTTTCGTGTGGTCGGTACGACCGATCCTCACCCCGGTCGTTCTCTTCCTGGCCCTGGTCTATCTCCTGACGCCGTTCTTCGGTACCGACCTGTACCGGCGCATGGTGGTGACGCTGGGGGTCATCACCTCCCTGTGGCTCCTCCACGTGGCGGGTTCCTTCCTCGCGCCGTTCGTGCTGGCGCTCGTCCTGGCCTACGTCGCCGACCCGTTCGTCGACCGGCTCCATGGGAAGGGAGTGAA
>DASTFF010000008.1:0-31932 GCA_035708865.1 Gemmatimonadota bacterium
CCACCGCCTGTTGCGCGTACTTGGCGACCGCGACGACCCGGCCCCCGAAGCCGGACGCCCGGAGGGCCGCGACCGTGAGCAGGCCGATCGAGCCGCAGCCGATCACCAGCGCGGTCCAGGTCGGAGCGAGCGGCCCGGCGCGCTCGACCGCGTGGAGGCAGCACGAGTACGGCTCGATCAGGACCGCCGCCTCGTCGGGAACCCCGTCCGGCACGGCCCCGAGCTGGAGCTCGTGGGCCACCAGCGACCGGCTCCACCCGCCCCCCGTGTCGCGGCAGTAGCCGGTCTGGATCCCGGCCGAGAGCTCGCCGGCGGTGACGTTGCGGCAATGCGAGGTCTCCCCCGCGCGGCACGCGACGCACAGATCCTCGATGCCGCGGACCCTGCAGTGGAGGGGCGGATGGATCACGACCCGCTCGCCGGCCGCGACCCGCCGCGCTTCCGGGCCGATCTCTTCGACCACGCCCACGATCTCGTGGCCGAGGACGAACGGGGTCGAGACGAAGGGCGAGAAGTAGGTGCTCCCCTGGGCGGTCACGGTCGCCAGGTCGGAGCCACAGATCCCCGAGAGGATGGGCCGGACCCGAACCCAGCGCGGCCCCGGCAGCGGCGGTGGATCGACCTCCGCCAGGCGCAGCGGAGAGACCCGCGAGTCGAGGAGCCGGGGCCAGCGCGACGCCCCGTGGCGGGCGGCCAGCCACCTCGGGACGCTCCTCTCGTAGCGGACGGCGAGCACGTCAGACGGCGGCCTGGACGAAGGGCTCGAGATCCTTCCACCGATAGACGTCCCAGCCCCGCTCGAGCGCCGTATCGAAAAGCCGTCCCTCCGGGTTGACGGCGGCCGGACGCCCCACCGCTTCCAGCATCGGCAGGTCGTCCAGGCTGTCGGCGTAGGCGAACGAGGCTTCGAGGTCGATGTCGTTCGCCTGCGCGAACTCGCGGACGGCGTCGGCCTTGCGCTCACCGGCGAGCGGCGGGCGGTCGAGCCGCCCCGTCAGCCGTCCGTCCGCCGCCTCCAGACGCGGGGCCAGGACGTCGCGCACCTCGAGCCGCTCCGCGAGGGGGCGCACGATCGCTTCGACCGAGCCGCTCACCAGGACGACACGGTGCCCTCGCCGCCGGTGATCGGTGAGCCGGCCCAGGCCGGCGGGGAAGAGGCGCGGCTCCACGTAGTGGTGGAAGAGCGCCCGCGACCGCTCCTCGAGATCGTCGGGGTCGAGCCCGCGGTAGACCCGGTAGAAGGCGCGCTGGAAGGCGGCCCGGCTCTTCCGGTCCAGGACCAGGTAGTACGGGATCCGCGGCAGGAAGCCGGCGATCCAGAGGGCCCGGCGGGGGGCCGACATCTCGGCCGTCCGGATCTCGACCCCGTAGCGCACGATGTCGCTGTCGACCAGCGTACCGTCGACGTCGAAGAAGGCTGCCGTGGTCCCGCTCAAGCGGGCGGGCCGGCGGTTTCGCGCTCCCCCGGCTGCGCCTCCGCGCCGCCCGAGCCGGCGCCGTTGCCGAGCTCTAGGATCGTCCGGCGCACGTCCGAGGCGATCGTCCGGAACAGCGCGTCGTGTGGCAGGCTCGATCCCGCCTCCCGGTACGCCTCCATCGTGATCGGCTCACCGAAGGTCACGGTGACCTTGCCGCGGCGGGGGAGAGAGCGCCCGGCCGGCAGAGCGTCGTGGGTGCCCTTGATCCGGACCGGCACGATGGGGACGCCGAGCTCCCACGCCAGCAGCCCGAGTCCCGGCTTGAATGGCTGGATCTCGCCCGAGCGCGAGCGCGTGCCCTCGGGAAAGATGAGGGCCGACTCCCCGCTCGACAGGATCGCCTTCACCATTCGGAGGCCGGCCAGCGAGGACTCCTCGCGCTCGATCGGCACGACGTTGAGGAAGGTGCTGAAGAACCACCGCTTGAGCGGGGTGTCGAAGAAGTAGTCGCGGGCGCCGAGGACGTGCAGCGTCCGCGCCGCCTCCGCGCCCCGGACCTTGCGCACCGCGGACAGGATCGCCGGCGCGTCCAGGTGGCTGGAGTGGTTGGCGGCGAGGAGGTACGGGCTGCGGCGCGGAAGCCGTTCGGGGTGCTCGACCGTGAGGTCGAAGAAGGTGCCGTACAGGGTCTCGAGACCCAGCACCGCCGACTCGAACAGCCAGCGGTCGACCATCGACCGCTCGTCGAACGGGAGCGCGGAGCGAAGGCCCGCCCGGCGACCCTCATCGCCCGCCGCGCGCGACCGGGACGGGACGCCGGCGGCAGCCAGCAGCTCCTCGACCGTCCGCACGCGGGACGCCTCGTCGTCCTCGAGCGAGATCCCGAGCTCGTGCTCGAGGAACAGGTGGAGCTCGATCGCCTTGAGGCTGTCGAGCCCGAGGTCGTCGTACAGGTCGCGGTCGAGGCCGATTTCTTCGGGCGGCAGACCGGAAAGCCGCGACAGCTCGCGGCCGATCGCCTCGGCGAGCTGCTCCCGGCTGCGATGCGTGGGCGGGGTCTCGGGGTTGCGGACTCCCTTCCTGACCCGCTCCCGCACCGCAGCCCGGTCGACATTGCCGTCGCGCTTCCTGGGCAAGGGCTCACGCCACACGTGGAGCTGCTGGACCCGGTGATAGCTCGGCAGCTCACGGGCGAGCGCCTGGATGTCGCGCTGGATCCGCTTCCGGACCTCCGACAGGTCGCCCACCTCGTCGACCACCGCCCGATCCGGGACGACGACCGCGTGGACCTCCTCGGTGATTCCGCTGGGGACCCCGACGACGCAGATCTCCTTGACGCTCGGGATCGAGCGGTAGATCGCCTCCAGGTCGATCGGATAGACGTTCTTCCCGGCGCCGGTCACGATCACGTCCTTGATTCGTCCGGTGATGTACAGGTAGCCGTCCGCGTCCACCCACCCCAGGTCACCGGTATGAAACCAGCCGTCGACGATGACGCGCTCGGTGGCGGCGGGGTTCCGGAAGTACTCCCGCATCAGGCTCGGGCTTTGGACGATGATCTCGCCGACCCCGTCGCCGTCGGTGTGCCAGAGCCTCAGCTCGACCCCGGGCAGCGGCCTCCCGCACGAGCCGGCGCGGCTCTGATAGAGGGGATTCACGGTCAGGACCGGCGCCGTCTCGGTGAGACCGTACCCTTCGTAGACGGTGAGCCCCATCGCCCGGTAGTCCTCGTACAGCTCGCGCCCCAGAGCCGAGCCCCCGCTCACGAAGAACCTGATCCGCCCGCCCATCTCCTGGTGCACCCGGCCGAAGATCTGGCGACCGATGTTGCGGCTGAAGGTCCGCTCCACCGAGCGGCTGATCGTCTTGGTCGTCTCCATCAGGTTCGACCGGATCGGGGATTTCCCCATCCCGAGAACGCGCCGCTCGAGGTCGTCGCGCAGCAGCGCGTAAAGGGTCGGGACCCCGAGCATGATCGTGACCCCCGATTCGCGCATGGTCTCGAGGATCACCCGCGGCTTGAGCGAGCGCGCGTAGGTCACGGTTCCGCCGTGATGGATCGGGGCCAGGAAGCCGCAGGTGAACTCGAGCGCGTGATAGAGCGGCAGGACGGAGAGGAAATGATCGTCCTCGCTCACCGAGAGCACCCGGCTGATTCCAAACAGGTTGCTGAGGAAGTTGCGGTGGGTGTGGACCGCTCCCCGCGGATCCACGGCGGTGCCGGTCGTGAAGATGATCGAGGCCGGATCGTCGGGCTCGACGGTCGGGCGCTCGACCGGCCCCGCCTCGAGGACCGGGCGGGTCGAGCGCGGATATTCGGCCCGGTCGAAGGGCCGGGCGGCGTCCTCCAGGTCCAGCAGGACGACCGGGTGCCGGGAGCGCTCGTTGGCGGCCAGCTCCTCGGCGGTGAACTGGGCGAAGCAGGTCGGCGAGGCCAGGATCGCGCGGGCCTCGGTGAACCGCGCCACCGCCCACACCTCCCGGTGCCAGGTCTGGGCATCGAGCGGGACGACGACAAGGCCGATCGAGGTGGCGCCGAAGTAGGTCGCCCCCCAGGCGGGCTGGTTCTCGGACCAGACGACCACCCGTTCGCCCTTCCGAAGTCCGAGCGCGAGCAGACGCGCTCCGATCTCGAGCGCGGCGTCGCGAAGCTCGGCGAACGTCCACCGCCGCCAGGTCTCCCCGCGCTTGTGCTGCAGGGCGACCCGCTCCGGAAATCTCCGGGCGGCATGCTCGAGGATGTCGAAGATGGTCGACACCGAGGCCTGGCGCGCGGCGTCTTCATCGTCCACCTCGAGCGTCCCGGCCCGCTCGACCTTCAGGATGTGCTTTTTGACGCCGGAGATGTGGACCTGCATGTAATGGCGCCAGTTGATCCGCGAGACGTCGAAGTTGAAGCGCCGGCGGTCGTCGGGAGACAGGCTCTCGTAGAGCCGCATCGTTTCGTCCACCAGGAACCGGCAGTCCAGGTTCAGATACGGCTCGTAGAGCTCGCCGTAGTCGTGGAGCTTCTGGAGCGCGGCGCGGGCGGCGGCGATCCGTCGTCGTACACGGCTTGCCCATCCGGCCGCGAGCCCGCGGTCCATGAGCCACTCGAGCGTGCGCTCGGCCCACGCCAGCGGGGCCGCCTTCAGGCGATGCTGGAGCCGGAAGATCGCCGCCGGCGGGAACCGCAGTGGCCGGACCCGGATCGGGTTGCCGTCCCGGTCGAACATCGGGTTGGCCTGGAAGTACCGCACGATGAGGTCGTGCAGGTGGCGCATCTTGGCCGGGTTACGCGCGCCCGTGGCGACCTGGTACACGGTCAGCCCGCCGTCCCGGGCCAGCCGCGGCAGGGCCGCCAGCATCGCGTTGACGACCATGTCCACCGGCACGAGATCCAGCGTCACGTCCGGGTTCAGCGGCAGCGATCGCAACCGCCCCTTACCGATCGCCGCGATCAGCGGATCGGCCATGCGCAGGCCGTCCAGCCATCCCGGGCTCGGCTCCGACATGCTGCTCTCGATGATCGCCGGCCGGACGATCGCGGTCGGCGTGTCGCCGCGCCGGGCGAGCACCATCTGCTCGCCGAGCGCCTTGGTGTAGGTGTAGGTGTCGTTCCAGCCGCGCTCGCGGGCCCACGCCATCCCCTCTTCGACGAGCCGGTTCTTGATCCAACGGGCGCGCAGGTTCTGGATCATGTCGCGGCGCGGCTCGGCCCGGTCGGCGCCCCGGCCCTGGCGGCGCTGCACGAGCGAGTGGACGAGCTCCCGCCTGACGGCGGGGCTCCCGCCTTCCGCGCGGACGCGTTCGATGATCGCGCGGATCCGTTCGATGTCGAGCGCGGGATCGGTGAACTGACGTGGCGGGAACGGATCTCCGCTGGAGGAGTCCGCGGAATGGTGAATCGTCTCTGGAACGGTCTCGTGAGTGGTCCCGCAGACGTACGCCGTCGAGACGTGCATGAGGACGGCATGGTCGCAGCCGGCCGCGAACTCGGCGATGCGGGCCGTGCCCAGCGTGTTGAGGGCGAGCGCCTCGTCGAGCGGGGCGTCGAACGACACGACCGCGGCGCTGTTGATGACGATGTCGAGCGTGCGCTGGAGCTCGGTCTTGAGCGTGGGCTCGATCCCGAGATCGTCCTCGGAGATGTCGCCGCCGACCGCCACCACCTTGGCCTCGAGGAAGGCGCCCAGCTCCTCGCCATGCCGGTAGCGCAGCCGGTCGAGGACGCTGGAGCCGAAGAGCTCCTTCCGCAGCCTGTCCTCGGGCGACTCGACCCCGCCTCCGAAGCGGCGCTTCGGACGGATCAACACCCATATCCGCTCCACGTCGGGAGCCGCCCACAGGATCTTCTCGACCAGCGGCTGGCCGAGGAAGCCGGTGGCGCCGGTGAGCAGGAGGCGCTTGCCCGCCAGGAAGTCGGCGATCCGCTCCACACCCTCAGTCATCATCGGCAGGCACCACGACCCTGAGCGCACGCGGAACGACCCACGCCTCCACCGGTGCGACGCCCAGGATGTCGCCGTCGAACATCTTGGGAAGCGGGGACGGGGTGTCGATGCGTACGGTGCGTGTTCTGTGCAGGGAGAACCGTGAGTGCTCCAGATGGCGTCCCTGGTAGACCCGCGGAAAGTGGACCATCAGATCCAGCCGGCCGATCGAGTCGACGACGACGACGTCCAGCAGCCCGTCGTCCACCTCGGCGCCCGGGGCCATGTGGAGGCCGCCCCCCGTGAAAGGCGTGTTCTGGACCATCACCGCCACGTACTCCCCTTCCAGCGTGCGTTCGTCGAGCCGGATCGTCATCGGGTGCGGCTGGAGGCGGGTCATCGCCCGGTAAACCGCCACGAAGAAGGCGGGGGAGCCGCGCAACCGGGTCCGGTTGGCCTGCTCGGCGACGATCGCCGGAAAGCCGAGGCCGAGAACGGAGACGAAGTGACGGTCCCGCTCCCGCCCCACGTCGATGGCGCGGACTCGGCCCCCGAACGCCACGTCGAGTGCGGCGTCGAGGTCGTTGAGGGGCAGGCCCAGGCTGCGGGCCACGTCGTTTCCGGTCCCCATCGGCAGGATGGCGAGCTCGGTGTCGGTTCCGGCGAGCGCGTCGGCCACCTCCCCGATCGTGCCGTCCCCCCCGAGAACCCCCAGGCGAGCCTCGGAGCCCGCGAGCTCCCGGGCGATCTCGGTGGCGTGCCCCGGGCGCTCCGTCAACGCGGGCGTACCGTCCAGATCCCGCCGCCGGATCGCGTCGCGCAAGGCCTGGATGGCGCGCGCTCCCGTCCCGTGCCCGGCGCGCGGGTTGGCGATAATCCGCATCGTCGAATCCGTCAGTATAAGATCGACCTCACCGGTGGGCTAGAAACGGGCCCCGCATACATTGGCCCCCGATGGCGAACGGCGCGAGCGCGGAGGTGGTGGTGGTCGGTGGGGGGCTGATCGGCTGCCTGGCGGCTCGGGCGCTGGCCGGTGAGGGGCTCCGGGTGCGGCTGCTCGAGCGCGGCCCGGAGCTCGGCCGCCAGGCATCGACCGCCGCGGCCGGCATGCTCTCCCCCCAGATGGAGGCGGCCGAGGACCTCCTGGTCGAGGCGCCGCAGGCGGGGGCCGGACGGGCGATGCTGGAGCTGTGCCTGTCGGCGCGGGACGGCTGGCCGACGTTCGTCGCGGAGCTCGAGACGGAGACCGGCCTGCACGTCCATCTCCGGACCGACGGGACCCTCGTCGTCGCCCTGACGCCCGTCGAGGCCGGTCGTCTCGAGCGCTCGGCGGCCGTCCAGGGGGCGCGTGGCCTGCGGGCGGAGCTATTGAGTCCCGAGGAGGCGCGGCGGCTCGAGCCCGCCGTCCGCGCCGACGTCGCGGCCGCGCTCCTCCTGCCCGACGATCATCAGGTCGATCCGCTCCCGCTGATGGAGGCGGTGAGGCGCGCGGTAGGGGCGACGCCGGGGATCGAGATCACCACCGGAATCGATGCGCGAGAGATCCTGACCGAAGCCGGAAAGGTGACCGGCGTCGGGACCGACCAGGGCGCGCTCCTGGCTCCGCTCGTGGTACTGGCCGCAGGGGCCTGGAGCGGCCGGCTGGCGGGCCTGCCGCGTCCGCTTCCCGTGCGACCGATCAAGGGCCAGGTTGCCGCCGTCCGTCCCGACCGGGCGCTCATCCAGCGTGTCGTCGGCGGGCGCGGGGCGTACTGCGTTCCCCGGGACGACGGCCGGATCGTGATCGGGGCGACGGTCGAGGAGCGCGGGTTCGACGACCGCGTGAGCCGGGTCGAGGTGGATGCCCTGATCGCCGCGGCGGACGACGTCGTGGAAGGCGTGGCCCGGGCGGCGGTCGTCGAGCGCTGGGCGGGACTCCGGCCGGGCACCCCCGACAGCCTCCCGGTCCTCGGCCCGGACCCGGCACTGGAGGGAGTCCTCTACGCGACCGGCCACTACCGGAACGGAATCCTCCTGGCCCCTCTCACCGCCGACTGTCTGGCGGACCTGGCGGCCGGCCGGCCGACCACGGTCGACCTTGCCCCGTTCGCCCCGGACCGCCAGGCGCTGACCGCCTGGACGGGCGTTCCCGGGAGATAGTACGAATCCGTAGCATCTCGATTGCGGGGCGTTGCGCGCCGGAATACCTTCAGCTGCATCTTGGTCTCAGGCCTTTCCGGGAGAGCTCAGATGACGACTGCGGCCCTACCTCGACCGACGCGCTTCTCCGCCCTGCGCCCGGCGCCGGCGGTGGAGCGGCTGGGGAGCGTGCCGTACCGGGAGGCATGGGCGCTCCAGCGAGAACGGGTCGCCCGGCGGGCCGCCGATCGCGTCCCGGACACGCTGCTCCTTCTCTCCCATCCGCCCGTGGTCACGCTCGGCAAGGGCGGCACGATCGAGCACCTCCTGAGCTCGGCGGCCGACCTCGAGCGCCGCGGCGTCGATTTCGTCAGGACCGATCGCGGCGGGGACATCACCTTCCACGGCCCGGGTCAGATCGTGGGGTACACGATCGTGGACCTGACGACCCGCGGGCGCGACCTGCACCGCTTCCTGCGCGACCTCGAAGAGGTCCTGATCCGGGCGCTCGCGGAGTTCGGGCTCGCCGCCGGTCGGAGCCCCGGGCTGACCGGGGTCTGGATCGGCGAGGCGAAGGTGGCCGCGATCGGGATCCGGGTCTCGCGCTGGATCACGCATCACGGCTTCGCGCTCAACGTGAGCACCGACCTGTCGTACTTCGACCTGATCGTGCCGTGCGGGATCGGCGACCGCCGGGTGACGTCGATGGCCGAGCTTTTGGGCGGCCCCGTCGAGCGCGAGCGGGTCGAGGATGCGCTCGAGCAGGCCTTCGTCGAGATCTTCGGACCTCGGGCGCCGTCGCCATGACGACGGCCGCCCCCGCGCCCGCGGCCCCCGGCCGCCGGCGGCGCCCCGAGTGGCTCAAGATCCGGGCCGGCGGCGGCGCCGGCTTCGTGGCGGTCAAGGAGGTCGTCCAGGACCAGGGCCTCCACACCGTCTGCGAGGAGGCGCGCTGCCCGAACATCGGCGAGTGCTGGGGGGACGGGACCGCCACCTTCATGATTCTCGGCGATACCTGCACGCGGGGCTGCCGGTACTGCGCGGTCAACAAGGGGATGCCGACCGAGCTCGACCTCGACGAGCCGGCGCGGCTGGCCGAGGCGGTCAGCCGGATGGGGCTCTCGTACGTGGTGATCACGTCGGTCGACCGCGACGACCTCGCCGACGGCGGGGCCGGCATCTTCGCCGAGTCGATCCGCCGGATCCGCGCCCGCTCCGAGGGAACCTCGATCGAGGTCCTGATCCCCGACTTCCAGGGGAGCCCGGTGGCGCTCGAGACGGTGCTGGCCGCCGGCCCGGACGTGCTGAACCACAACGTCGAAACGGTCCCGCGGCTCTATCGCCGGGCACGCGGCGGGGGCGACTACGAGGTCACGCTCGAGCTGCTCCGGCGGGCCCGTGAGCGGGCGCCGGGGATGGTCACCAAGACCGGGATGATGCTGGGCCTGGGGGAGCGGACGGCCGAGGTCCTGGCCGTCATGCGCGACCTGGTCGAGCGCGACGTCGACATCCTCACGCTGGGACAGTATCTGCGCCCCTCGGAGTGGCATCTGGAGGTCGAGCGCTACGTCCACCCCGACGAGTTCGCCGAGCTGGCCCGGCTCGGGGAGGCGATGGGGTTCCAGCACGTGGAGGCGGGGCCGCTGGTGAGGAGCTCCTACCACGCCGACCGTCAGCTCATGAAGAGCCGGCTCCTCAGGGCGTCGGCCGGCCGATGACGAAGCCAGAGAGGGAAGGATGAGCGACGAGACTGGAACCCGCACCGAGGAGCCCGGGGGCGCGCCCGTGACCGGGGACGTCCAGGGCGAGGAGGCCAAGCCGGAGGAGCCGACCGCCGAGCAGGCGGAGGCCGAGGCCCAGTCCGCCACCGTCGACGAGAAGAAGGCGTTCCTCGAGGATCAGCGGCGGAAGGAGGCCCTGGCGGTCGACATCGGCCGGGCCTTCCCCGAGAAGTATCGGCTGACGGGGGAGATGAAGGGGGCCTCGGACGAGAAGAAGCTGCAGCTCTTCCGCCGCCTGGTGATGACGCGCGAGTTCGACGCTCGCATGCGACGCCTCTTCCGACAGGGGCGTTTCGAGGGGACCTACTACAGCCAGATCGGCCAGGAGGCCTGCGACGTCGTCATCGCCTTCCAGATGCGGAAGGAAGACTTTGTCGGGCCGAGCCACCGGGACCTGGGCGCTTCGACCGGCAAGGGGGTCCCGCTCAAGTATCTGGCGTCCCAGGTCTACAGCCGGGTCGACTCGCCGGACAAGGGCCGCTACACGGCCTGTCACTACTGGCATCCGGACTACTGGGTCATGCAGCCGGCGACCTCGATCGCCATGAACTGGGTCGCCGCGACCGGCGCGGCCTTCGGATTCAAGATGCTGAAGAAGGGTAACCTCGCGGTCGCGTTCTGCGGCGATGCCGCGACCGCCCACGGGGACTTCCACGAGGCCTGCAACTTCGCCGGCGTCCACGCGTTGCCGATCGTCTACGTCGTCCAGAACAACCTGTGGGGGGAGTCGCTCCCGGTCTCGCTGACGACCGCGCTGACCGACCTCAGCCATCGCGCGGACGCCTACGGGTTCCCGGGGATCACGATCGACGGCAACGACGTCGTCAAGGTCTGGAACACGACCCGCGAAGCGCTCGAGCGCGCCCGCAAGGGGGAGGGGCCGACCCTGATCGAGATGAAGACGTACCGCTGGTTCGGACACTCCGACATCGACCCGGCCGACTACCGCTCCGAGGAGGAGGTGGAGACTTGGATGGAGCGGGACCCGATCCCGCGCTACGCGGGCTATCTCCGCGAGAAGGGCCTTCTCGACGACGCCGGGCTGGCGGAGATCCAGGAGCGGGCCCGCAAGGAGGTCGAGGAGGCGATCGAGTTCGCCGAGGCCAGCCCGCGGCCGGCCCCAGAAGATTACCTGTCGGAGGTGTACGCCGAGGAATATCGCGGGTTCGAGATCCAGGGACGCGAGGAGTAGGATGGCCGAGATCACCTACATCGATGCCATCAATCGCGTCCTCCACGAGGAGATGGCGAAGGACGACACGACGTTCCTGATCGGCGAGGACGTCGGTATCTACGGCGGCGTCTTCAAGGCCACGCGCGGGCTCCTGGAGGAGTTCGGCCCCGAGCGGATCATCGACAGCCCGATCTCCGAGTCGCTGATCGCCGGCATGTGCGTGGGCGCGGCCATGGTCGGCTGCCGGCCGCTCCCGGAGATCCAGTTCGCCGACTTCATCCACCCCGCGTTCGACCAGAACGTCCAGCAGATCGCCCGCTACCGGTGGCGAACGGTGGGGCGCTACGACATGCCGATCACGATCCGCTGTCCGTGGGGCGGCGGCGTGGGCGGCGGGGTCTACCACAGCCAGTCGAACGAGGCGCTGTTCATGAACGTGCCGGGTCTGGTCATGGTCGCTCCGTCGACGGTGCGCGACGCGGCCGGCCTGCTCCGCTCGGCGATCCGAAGCCAGGATCCGGTGATCTACTGGGAAAACAAGAAGCTCTACCGCTCGATCAAGGACGAGCTGCCGGAAGGCGAAGCGGCCACGACGCCGATCGGGGAGGCCCATGTGGCCCGCGAGGGGGACGACGTGACCGCGGTCACGTTCGGCTACATGCTGCACGTGACGCTGCAAGCCGCCGACCGGCTTGCCGAGGACGACGGGATCGAGGTCGAGGTGATCGATCTGCGGACCCTTCTGCCGCTGGACTTTCCGACCGTCCTCGAATCGGTCGCGCGGACCGGCCGCGCCGTGATCGTCCACGAGGCGCCACGGACGGGCGGGATCGGCGGCGAGATCGCGGCCGTGATCGCTGATCGCTGCTTCTGGGACCTGGACGCTCCGGTCAGGCGGATCTGCGGCCACAACACGTCGTTCCCCGCGGCCGCCACGATGGAGGCCCACTACATGCCCGACGTCGACCAGGTGGCGGCCGGGATCCGCGCCACCGCGACCCTCTAGCTCGAGGAGGATCGGCGATGCCACTGGAGATCAAGGTTCCTTCGCTGGGGCAGAGCGTGCCCGAGGCGACGGTCGGGAAGTGGCTCAAGAAGGAGGGCGACCAGGTCCAGGCCGACGAGGCCGTGGTCGAGCTCGAGACGGACAAGATCAACATGGAGGTCACCGCCTTTCGCGGCGGCACCCTGGCCGAGATCCGCAAGCAGGAGGGCGCGACCGTCGCCGTCGGTGAGGTCCTCGGCCTGATCGCCCAGGAGGGCGAGGAGGTCGGGGCCGGGGAGCCGGAGGAGGTCGCCGAGGAGGAGGCGGCCGCGCCGACGAAGGTCGAGGAGAAGGCCACGGGCGAGGAGGGCGAGGAAGAGCCCGCCGGGGAGCCGGAGGCGGAGCCGGAGGAGGCCAAAGAGGAGGCCGAGGCCGAGGAGAAGCCCGCCCGCCGTCCGGCGGCGAAGGCGACCCGTCCGGCCGCCGCCCGGCGCGAGGCCGTCATCCCGGAGGACATGAAGACCTCCCCCGCCGTCCGCAGGCTCGCCCGCGAGCACCGGCTCGATCTCAACGTTATCGAGGGCTCGGGGAAGGCGGGCCGGGTGACCCGGGAGGACGTGCTGGCGTACCTCGAGGAGGCCCCCGAGGAGGCGGTTCCCGCCGCGGCGCCTGCCGAAGCCCCTTCGGCGCCGGAACCCGAGTACGGGCCCGACGAGCCGGTCGAGGTCGTCCCTATGACCTCGATCCGGAAGACGATCGCCCACCGGATGGCCGACTCGAAGCGGACGGCTGCCCACGTGACGACGGTGGACGAGTGTGATTTCGGGGCGCTCGTCGAGCTGCGCGAGCGGATCAAGGAGGACTTTCTCGCCCAGCACGGCTACAAGCTCACCTACCTGCCGTTCATCATGAAGGCGTCGATCGCCGCGCTCCGCGAGTTCCCGCAGGTAAACGCCTCGATCCGGGGCGACGACATCGTCTTTCACCGCTTTTACCACATCGGCGTGGCCGTTCACACCGAGGCGGGGCTCATCGTGCCGGTGGTCAAGCACGCCGACCGCAAGTCGATGGTCGAGATCGCCGGCAAGATCGACGAACTGGCCAAGAAGGCGCGCGAGCGGAAGCTCACCATGGAGGACATTCAGGGCGGGACCTTCACGCTCACTAACGCGGGGGGCTTCGGGGCGATCCTATCGACCCCCATCATCAGCCAGCCCGAGTCGGCGGTCCTGGGGATCCACAAGATCGTGGAGCGGCCGGTGGCCCTGAACGGCCAGGTGGTGATACGTCCCATGATGTGGTTCGGGCTCTCCTACGACCACCGGTTGGTCGACGGCACGCCGGCCGTCCAGTTCCTCAGGCGGATCTGCGAGCTGCTCGAGAAGCCGGAGCGGCTCCTGCTGGAGGCGTAAGCGGCATCTGATCCACACCGATTCGAAAGGAGCACCACATGAGCGCTGAAAAACGGAACATGGAGCTCATGCAGACTCTCGACGACGCATGGAACGCGCAGGACCTGGACACGTTCGCTCAGCGACACAAGGACGACGTCGTCGTCCGCTGGCCCGGGAAGCCGCCGACCCACGGGATCCACGATCACACGGCTGAGGCGATCGAGTTCTTCAAGACGTTCCCGGATCAGCATCTCGACAACCGGCCGTACAAGGTCTTCTTCGCCTCCGGGGATTGGACCTGCTCGATCGCGCACTTCACCGGCACCATGACGGGGCCGATGCAGGGCCAGGACGGTGGAGAGATCCCACCCACGGGCAAGTCGTTCGAGGTGGACTTCTGCACGATTGCCCGATGGGACAATGGACAGATCGTCGAGGAGAACCTCTTCTACGACCTGGTGACGTTCATGAAGCAAATCGGGTTGAGCGACTAGTGGATTCCGACCTCCAGGTCGACCTCGCCGTCATCGGCGCCGGTCCGGCCGGCTACGTGGCCGCGATCCGGGCTGCTCAGCTCGGCATGAAGGTGGCCTGCATCGAGCGCGAGTTCCTGGGCGGAACGTGCCTCAATGTGGGCTGCATTCCCTCCAAGGCGCTGCTGGACGCCAGCGAGCACGTGGCGTGGATCCGCGAGAGCGCGGCCAGGATCGGGATCAAGGTCGGCGAGGTGTCGGTCGACTGGCCGACCATGCAGAAGCACCGCCAGAAAGTGGTCGACGCGAGCACGAAGGGGATCGCCTATCTCTTCAAGAAGCACGAGATCGAACACGTCGAGGGCGAGGGCGGGTTCGTCGAGCCGGGCGTCATCGAGGTGACCGCCAGGGACCACCGGCGCAGGGTCCGCGCGAGCTCCGTCATCATCGCGACGGGCTCAGCGCCGGTCGCCCTGCCCGGCACGCCGTTCGACGGCCAGCACGTGATCTCCTCGACCGAGGGGCTCGCCCTGGGAGAGATCCCGGAATCCCTGCTCGTCGTGGGCGGCGGCTACATCGGGCTCGAGATGGGGTCGGTCTACGGGCGGGTCGGGACCAAGGTCACAATCGTCGAGATGCTGGACACGATCCTGCCGGGGATGGACGCCGATCTGGCCAAGGAGGGGATCAAGGTCTTCAGGAAGCAGGGGCTCGACATCCGGACCGGCACCAAGGTCACCGCGGCCGAGGTCGGAAAGGGCGGCGTCGACGTGAAGCTCTCGGGCGCCGACGGCGAGGGCTCGCTCTCGGCCAGCGCGATGCTGGTCGCGATCGGCCGGAAGGCGGTCACCAACGGCCTCAACCTCGATCGGATCGGGGTCGAGACGGACGATAAGGGCTTCATCAAGACGAAGGAGGGCTTCGAAACCACCGCCAAGGACGTCTACGCCATCGGCGACGTGATCGGCGGCAAGATGCTCGCCCACAAGGGGATGGAGGAGGGGGTCGTGATCGCCGAGCGGATCGCCGGGCGGGACAGCGTGATGGACTACTTCCCGATCCCGGGGGTCGTCTACACGCATCCCGAGATCGCCACCGTCGGACTGTCGGAAAAGGAGGCCGTCGAGGAGGGGCACGAGATCAAGGTCGGCCGCTTCCCGTTCAGCGCCAACGGCCGCGCCCGCTGCATGAACGATACGACCGGCTTCGTCAAGATGGTGGCCGACGCGAAGACCGACCGGATGCTCGGCTGCCACATCCTGGGCCCCCGGGCCGGCGACCTGATCGCCGAGCTGGTGGCCGGGGCTGCCTTCCGCGCCAGCGCCGAGGACATCGCGCTGACCGTCCACGCCCACCCGACCCTCGCCGAGGCGGTCAAGGAAGCCGCCCTCGATGTGCACGGAGAGGTGCTCCACCTCTGAGAATCTTTCTGGCCGGCGCCACGGGGGCGGTCGGACGGCGTCTCGTACCTCTGCTGATCCAAGCCGGCCACGACGTGGTGGGTCTGACCCGCACGTTGGCGAAAGCCGACAACCTCAGGGCCATGGGGGCCGAGCCGGCGGTGGCCGACGCCCTCGATCCCGACGCCGTCATGAAGGCCGTCTCGGAAGCCCGCCCCGAGGTCCTGATCCACCAGCTCACCGCAATCCCCGATGGGGTCGACCTGCGGCACTTCGACCGCGACTTCGCGCTGACCGACCGGCTGCGGACCGAGGGAACTCGCCATCTGGTGGCCGCGGCGACGGAGGCCGGCGCGCGCCGATTGGTGGCCCAGGGGTTCGCCGGCTGGGGCTATGCGCGGGAGGGAGGCCCGATCAAGACCGAGGCGGACCCGCTGGATCCCGATCCCCCGGCGGTCTTCCGCCGGACGCTGGACGCCCTGCGCGAGCTCGAGGCCGCCGTTCTCGGCGCCCGGGACCTGGCGGGCATCGTCCTCCGCTACGGCTGGTTCTACGGCCCGGGGACATCGATCGGCGAGGGCGGCTCGGTCGTGGAGGCGGTCCGCCGCCGGCGCATGCCGATCGTGGGGAAGGGAAGCGGGGTCTGGTCGTTCGTCCACATCGACGATGTGGCGGCAGCGACGGTGGCGGCGGTCGAGCGGGGTGCCCCGGGGGTCTACAACGTCGCCGCCGACGATCCGGCCCCGGTCGCCGAATGGCTGCCGGCCCTGGCGGAGGCGGTCGGCGCCAGGCCGCCGCGCCGCGTTCCCGTCTGGCTGGCCAGGCTCCTGGTCGGCGCCGCCGGCGTGGCGCTCATGACGGAGAACCGCGGGATCTCGAGCGCGAAGGCGAAGCTCGAGCTCGGCTGGACGCCTGCCTGGCCGAGCTGGCGGGAGGGGTTTCGGGAAGGGCTCGGCGACCGGCCGTGAGGAGTCTGAAAAGCGGAGGGCTGTTCAAGTGGAATTGAACATCGACTTCGAGGAAGGAACACGGTTCCACCTGCGGTCGGACTTCTTCGCGCCGGTCACGCCGGGGGCCTGTCCTCGCCGGGACCGTCGTCCGCGAACACCCGCTCGTTCATCGCCCGGATGATCCCCGTGAGGTGCTTGAACAGCCCCTCGACCAGGCTGTAGTTGTCGGCCAGGATCTGACCCATGTCGGCCCGGTGGATGGCGAGCGTACGCGTCCTATCGACCGCCACCATATCGGTCGAACGCGCCCCGCCGTCCAGGACCGAGAAGGTGCCTATCGCCTCGCCGGGTCCAGCCATGGTCACCTCCTGACCCCCCTTCTCTGCCCGCAGCGTGCCCGACAGCACCACGTACAGATAGTCGCCTTCCTCGCCCTCGTAGAACAGGTATTCGCCGGGCTCGAACGAGCGCTCCTCGGCGACCGCCGCAAGCTGGAGCAGGTCGTCCGCCCCGAGCTGGCTCAGGAGGTCCGTGCGGCGCAGCGCCGCCGCCTTCTCGACCGAGCTCATCGCCATGGCTTCCTCTTCCTCCCTCTCCTTCTCGTAACGCCGCGCGAGACGCCGGACGATGGGATCGCCTGACGAGGCCAGCCGTTCCAGCTCGGGCCCGAGCCGATCCGGATAGGCGCGCGCCGCCACCGGCACGGCGTAGGCCCGGAGCCATGGCTCGGCCTCCTCGAGTATGTCCTCCAGGTCCTCGGCCGGCTCGCGCTCTTCGAGCGGGTACCAGCGGCGGCCCAGCTCGACGCGCTGGTCGGTGCTCCAGTCCGGATCGATGAGCGGGATCAGCCGCCGGGCGTCGTCCCGCTCGAGGACGGTCTCGAGGAGCTCGAGCGCGTGGGCGCCGTACATCGATCCCCCGCTCGTCAGCCCCGCATAGGCGAAGTAAATGGTCTTCTGGCTGTACAGCAAGGCCTGGAGCCGGAATGCGCGCTCGATCGTCCGCTCGGCCTGAAACCCCAGCGCCCAGGCGTAGGCTCCCATCGCCGATGAATCCCGCTCCTCGAGGTCACGGGACAGGGCCCGCAAGGCGACCAGCTGACGCTCGATGTCGTACGACTCCCCGAGCTCCGCGTCCAGCTCCTCGCGCACGGTCTCCACCGGGACCGCCCAGCGCGGGTACCGCCGACGCAGTTTCCCCAGCGCCTTGAGCGCGGACAGCCGGTGGCTCTCGCGCGACATCGAGGGAAGCCCCTCGGCCAACGCCCTCAGCGCCGCCGGGCTGGCGATGTGGACGAACACGCTCGGAAGCCACCGGCGGGCCGCCTCGGGCAGCTCCGGATCCCGCAGCGACGCGCTCAGATAGGGGATCCCCGCTTCGCCGTAGGCGGCCAGGGCCCGGATCGCGTACGGCCGGGTCGAGACGGCGGCCAGGTGCGGGAGCAGGTTCGGGATCAGGTTGGGACGCGGCTCGCGGCCGGCGCTGATGATCGCCGCTCTGACGACGTCGGGATCGGAGTCGTCGAGGAGGGTCTCCAGGTGACGCTGCAGCGGATGGGGTCCCCCAAGGAGGCCCAGGGCGCGGGCGCAGGCGGCGCGGATGGGCGCTCCCGTGCCGCCGACTCTCCGCACCAGCCGCGACATCGCCTCGGCGGCCTCGGGCTCGCCCTCCTCGCCCCCGTACCGCACGAGACAGACGAGTGCGGCCTCGATGCGGTCCGGATCGTCCTCCTTCAGCCACTCCCGCATCCGCGGCAGCCACGTCCCGGGGTCGGTCGCGCAGAGGACGCGGCAGGCCCGCGCCTGGACGCGGCGGTCCGGATCCTCGATCAGACGGCTCACGGGATCGAGCGGGATCCCGCCCTCGATGGCGGCCAGGAGCTCGAGGGCCCGGGCGCGGACGCGTGGCTCGGCGTGCTCCAGCAACCGCAGCAGGTCGTCCCTCAGCACGCGCGGGGGTACGTCGCGGAAGAGGTCCAGCGTGTACTGGATCCGCTCGGCATCTCCGCCCGGGCTCAGCTCCTCGCGGAGCGCGCGAATGGTATCGCTGTCCAGGCTCTCCTCGACCGCCTCCTCGAGGTCCACGTCGCGGATCGCCAGCAGCCGCTCCAGGATCTGGCGGTAGCTCTGGCGCACGCCCCACACGGCGGCGATCCACGCCACGATCAGGACCAGCGTCACGATCTTGAGGCCTGGCCCCCGCAGCGCCATGACCCCGCTCCCGGCCAGGATCAGAGCCCCCGCCAGGCCGTCCGCGCCACGCTGGACGACGATGTCGATGAACGGCTTGGCGCGGCGCTTCATGACGGTCGGAACCGGCAGGTAGAGGAGCTCCCGGGCCGACTGGTCGAGGGAGTTCTTGAGGACCGCGTCCCCCGACTTGGCGAGTGAGGCGGTCAACAGCCCGGGGGCGGCCAGGAGGCCACCCACGCCGAGCCCCATCGCGACGGGCAGGGCGACCAGCGAGCCCGCCAGGCCGAAGACGCGCAGGGCCAAGCTCGCGAAGACGAGCTGGAGCAGGAGCGCGGCGCCGTTGAAGATCGTGAAGACGACACCGAAGTAGCGGGTCTGGGCGTCCTGTCCGGGGATCGCCGCCTCGACCGCCGCATTGAACATCCAGTCGACGAAGGTGACGACCAAGGTCCCCAGGAACAGCACGATCGCGATCCGCCGCAGGTGGCGGACCCGGCGGATGATCCGCAGCCCGCTGGCGAACCCCACCTCGTCTTCCGGCTGACCGCTGCGCGCCCTCGAGGTGCGGAACTCGCCGATCCGGAACGCCCGCTCGGCGAGGATCGCGCAGACCCCGAGCAGGACGGCGCCGACCAGGAGCAGGTTCTCTGATCCCAGGGGGTGTGCCAGGAAGCCGGCCCCCGCGCTGCCCGCCACCCCGCCCGCCAGCCCGCCCGCGCCCACGAAGCCCATCAGTCGCTTCGCCTGGCGCGGATCGAAGACGTCGTTGACGGCCAGGAAGAACTGGCTCACCAGGAAGAGCGTGAAGACGTTGACCCAAACGTAGAACGAGCCGGCGGACCACGCGGTCGGCCGCCGCATGACGATCCAGAACAGCACCAGCGACGCCGCCACCGCGGCCAGCGTGCCCAGGATCTGCCGCCGCCGGCCGAGCGGGGCGATCCAGTGACCGTAGGCCAGGGTGGCGACCGCCGAGACGACCGCCCCGGCGATGTAGGCCCACGGCAGGTTCAGCGCGCCGGCCGTGCTCAGGAACAAGGCGTTCCGCGCCGGCTTGATGAGGTGCTGGAGCGAGGTGAGGAGGAAGAACCAGCCGCAGAGGGCCCAGACGATCGGCCACTCAGCCGACCGGACGTCCAGGAGACCCGGCCGGCGGCCCTTCTCAGGGCGACCGCCGTTACGCGATCGGGAGGGCGCCGCGCTCAGTCGTCGTCCAGGAGCCGCCGGCCGGCGTAACCCGTTTCGACGGTGTGCCAGAAGCGGATCCTGTCCTCGCCGTACTGCCAGCAGAGGTACGCCAGCTGTCCGTCGCGGAGGGTCGGGAAATCGACCAAGCCGAGCTCGACTCCCTTGAACTCCGCCCCCAGCCGCTCCAGTTCCCGCGCGCCCTCGACGAGCCTGTCGGTGAGCGCGTCGACCTCGGGCCGGACGCGGCCGGCCTCGTCACCCGGGTCCAGCCGATCCAGCAGCGCCTGCCGCTCGGCGTGGTCCTCCATCATGCCGCGGACGATCGAGCGGACCAGCGGCAGCATCCGCTCGGCTTCCTCGCGGGAGAACAGCCGGATCTCCTGCTCGAGCACGTGGGGCACGCTGTCTCGGGGAAGATTAGAGACGTTCGATCTCCTGACGGGCGCCCAGGATCTCGACGCAGTCGAGGTAGAGCTCGCGCTCCTCCGTCTCCGAGAGGAGCCCGTGCTTGTAGCGCTCGTACTGGTCGGGAAAGTGCTCGCGCATGACGGCGAAGACTCGGACGTCCTCGCGACCTCCCTGGTCGATCGTGATCTCGATCTTTGGGATCAGACGGGCGATCTGACGAGCGAGCCAGAAGAAGATGATGACCAGGATGATCAGCTTCAGCATCGCCGGAAGTGTACCCCGCGGACCCCCAAAAGACAACGCGCCCGCAGGGGGCGCGCGAGGAGTCGTACGGTGATTTCTGGAGGCGTTCCGGCATGGTGCCCAAGGAGGGAGTCGAACCCCCACGGGCGTGAGCCCACACGACCCTGAATCGTGCGCGTCTACCAGTTCCGCCACTTGGGCAGCATGCCGGGACGGGGCAAATATCGCCGGGGGGAGGGCGTTGTCAATCGCTTTCCCCAGTCCTCAAGGGGGCAACAACTTGAATTGTAAGCGCAGTTGCGGTGTTCTCCGAGGCGTGACGGCGGAGCCGTTCAGGCTGGCGGATGGGCCAAGGTCCTGGAGAGCGCGGACAAGATTTATCTTGTGACACCACAAGTTAAAACTTGTAACAAGGGATCCCTCGGATTATCTTTCCCTTGTGGTTTTCGATCGTATCCTCGAGCTGGACCCCGGTCCGCGGAGAACCGCAGCTCTGGTTGCCTGGTTCCAGGGACTTTTCGAAGATCGCCGGGAAGCGCCCGTTCTGGTGGGCGGCGGCGCGGTCGAGCTCTATACGGGAGGGGCCTACGTGACCGGGGACCTCGACTTCGTCGGGAACTTGACCGAAGCCGTGACGGAAAGGCTTCAGGATCAAGGGTTCCGCCGTCGAGGCCGACATTGGGTGCATCCCGGAGCCGAGATCTTCATCGAGCTGCCAGCCCGGACGTTCGATCGGGTGGTGCGCGTGGATTCGACGGCGATCGGGGAAGCGATCGTGAGGGTTCTCTCGCCGGAGGACGTTCTCGTCGATCGATTGGCCGCCTGGAAGTTCTGGCGGTCATCCCTGAGCGGAGTGAATGCTTATTTGATCTGGAAGGAACGTAGAGACCAGATGGACATCGCTTGGCTCGAACGATCAGCCAAGTCGGAAGCAGTCGAGGACGCGCTGGCGAACCTCCGGGCCTTCGCCGACAGGGAGCGCGGTCCGAAGGAGGTGGAGCAGTGGGCCAGCGTAAAAAGATGATCCAGGAAGGGGGGAGAGTTTTCCAGGCCGCTCCCGAAAGACGTCCGCTATGGCGGCTCGCGCCCTCCATCAAGCTCCGACGCCCGCGAGATTATGTGGAATGGAAGAGTCTACGCGAATGGGGGAAGATTCCCTACTGGGAGGAGTCGCCTCCTGGATATCTGCTACGGGAGGCGCGGGAGAGAGCGGGGTTCACTCAGCGGGATCTGGCCAACCGGCTCGGAATGACACAGCAGGCGGTGAGCCAGGCGGAGAGTCGGGACGCCAACCCCACAATCGCGTTCATGCGCCGGTGGGCCGAAGCTTGCAGCGTCGAGCTCGAGATCCGGCTGGCGCCGCCCTGAGGACCACGGTTTCGCTTGCCCACCGAGCCGGTCTTCCGTAAGCTTTCTTCACCCATCCCATCGTCGCCCGTCGCAACCGTCTGGTCATGGCCGAGAAGACCGCCCTTGTCGCGCAGAACCGCAAGGCCCGCCACGAGTACGAGATCCTCGAGACCTTCGAGGCCGGTCTCGTCCTCATGGGGCCCGAGGTGAAGTCCGTCCGTGAGGGGAACGTGAACCTCCAGGACGGCTACGCGACGATCGAGGGCGGCGAGGCGTGGCTCCACGGGGTCCACATCAGCCCCTACGATCCCGCCGACCGCTGGAACGCCGATCCCCGGCGTCGGAGAAAGCTGCTCCTGAGCAAGGGTGAGGTGCACGCGCTGGCCGGTCGGACCGAGCAGAAGGGACTCACGATCGTCCCCCTGGACATGCACTTCCGCGGCGGCTGGGCCAAGGTCACGCTCGGCCTGGCGCGCGGGAAGCAACAGCACGACAAGCGAGAGGCGCTCAGGCGCCGCCAGCTCGACCGCGAGGTCGAGCGCGAGATCGGACGCCGCCGATGAAGGCGCGGCTCGCCCTGGCCGCTCTCCTGCTGGCGGCGCCGGTCCCCGGCGCGGCCCAGTCGGTGGAGATCGCGGTCGACGGGGTCGTCCGCGAGGTCCCGGTGATCGAGGTCCAGGGCGAGCGGTACGTCGCGCTCTCGACGGTGGCCCGGCTCCTCGGCGGCCGCGTCGAGGCCGACGGCTCCGAGAGGGCGGCGCTGGTGGTCGACGACCGCCGGTTCGTGGTCCACCGCCGGATTCCGTTCGTCGAGGTGGACGGACGCTGGTACCAGCTCGTCCTCCCGGCTCAGAAGGACGCCTCGGGGTTCTTCATCCCGGCGACCGCCCTGGAAAACCTCCTGCCGCTCCTCTGGCCGGGCCGCTTTCCGCCGCCCGTCTCGACGTCCGCAGCCCCGCGTCCACTTCCGTCCGCCGGGGAGCCGGCAGCGGTCCGCAGGTCGCCGGCGGAGCGGCGGGCGGCCGGCGACCTCGACCGGATCGACCTGTGGGTGGACGCCGACCGAACCCGGCTCGGGTTCCGTCTGAGGGCCGTGCCGGACCTCGAGGTCGACGACGGCATGCCCGGCCGGCTCCGGATCCGGGTCGCTGCGCAGACGATCCCGCCCGCGGTGGCCGACGGGCTCCGCGGGGTCGGGCTCGTGGACAGCGTGGCGGTCGAGCGAGAGGACGAGGGCTCGGCCCTCACCCTGTGGCTCGACCCGCGAGCCGCGGTCTATGCGGTGGCCCCGCTCCGCGAGCCGCGTGGCTTCGAGGTCGTCGTCCGGTCGGGCGGCGCCGAGGAGGCGGTCATCCGCCTGGCCTCCGATGCCCGCGTGGATCCGCCCGGGCCCGGGCCCGTCGAGGGGATCGCCGGGCACGGGGAGAGGGTGGCGGCGGCCGACCGGCCCCAAGCCGCGACCCCGGGCACCCCCTCCGCGCCGGCGGCGGTGGTTCCGACCGCGCCGGTCGCCGACGATCAGCCTGCTGCGACAGCTTCGAGGCCGGCCCGGGGCGCCTGGAGGATCGTGATCGATGCCGGCCACGGCGGGCGCGACCCCGGCTCGATCGGCCCCCACGGTACGCGGGAGAAGGACGTCACGCTGAAGGTCGCCCGCGCGCTGGCGGAGCGGCTCGGCCGGGAGGAGGGGGTCGAGGTGGTGCTGACGCGCGAGGACGACACCTTCCTGGCGCTCGGCGAGCGGACCCGGATCGCCAACCGCGAGGAAGCCGACCTGTTCGTCTCGATCCACGCCAACTCGGCCGGGAGGCGGTCCGCCGAAGGGTTCGAGACCTATTTCCTGTCGGCGGCCAAGAGCGAGGACGCGCGGCGGGTCGCCAGGATGGAGAACTCGGCCATCCTCTACGAGAACCCCGAGATCGACCCCGCGTCGCTCGACGAGTTAAACTTCATCCTCTGGGACCTCGCGCAGAACGAGTACCTGCGCGAGTCGAGCGCCCTCGCCGAGACGATCCAGGTCGAGCTCGACCGCCGCCTCCCGCTCGAAAGCCGGGGGGTGAAGCAGGCCGGCTTCTTCGTCCTCAACGGCGCGTTCATGCCGGCCGTTTTGTTCGAGATGGCCTTCATCAGCAACCCTCGGGAGGAAGCCCTCCTCAATGACTCCGCCTTCCGCACCCGGCTCGTCGACGGGTTGGCCACGAGCCTTCTCGGTTACCTCGACGGCTACGGCCGGCGGCTGGTGGCCCGCTAGCCGGGCCCTCCGCCCCGTCCGGTCGCTGGCGGCGCCGGCGGCGATCCTCCTCGCGGCGTGCGGTTCGGTCAATACGTTCTACAACGCCGAGCAGGCCTTCGAGGAGGGCGAGCGGCTGCGCGTCGCCGCCCGCGACTCGCTGCCGGTCGAGGCGCGGGCGGCGTTCGAGCGCGCGGTGGAGAAGAGCGCGATCATCCTCGCCCGTGACCCCGACTCGCGGTACGCCGACGACGCGCTCATGCTGCTCGGCAAGTCGCTGGCGCGGCTGGGGCGCCATCCGGATGCCGTCTCGGCCTTCCGGCGCTTCGTCGAGCGGTTCCCCGACGCGGACGCGGCGCCCGAGGCCAGGCTGCGGATGGCCCGCAGCGAGCGTCTCGGCGGCGACGCCCAGACCGCCCGCGTCGAGCTGGCGCCGCTCGTCGACGCCGGCCAAGGGACGCTCTCGTCGGAGGTCCTGTACGAGCGGGCGATGCTCGACCTGACGACGGGCGACCATGAACGGGCGGTCGAGACGTTCCGGACGCTGCTCGAGACGAGCCCGGAATTTTCGCGTGAGAACCAGGTGGCCCTGGCCTTCGCCGAGGCCGAGCTCGCGGCCGGCAACTACCAGGGCGCCCTGGACGCCTACGGAGCCTATGGGGCCGGCACGACGGACCCGGCCGCCCGGCGCGGCCTGGCCCTGCGCGTGGCCCGCGCGCTGGCGCTGGCCGGGCGCACCGAGGAGGCCCTGTCCACGTTCGACGGGATCCTGGCCGAGGGGACGGGCGACACGCTGGCGGCCCGGATCCACCTCGAGAAGGCGGAGATCCTGTCCGCGGCGGGGGAAGGCGAGCGCGCGGTGGACGAATACGCGCAGGTGACGCACCTGGCGGCCGGGACCGAGATGGCGGCTCGTGCCACGCTCCATCGCGGCCGTCTCCTGTGGGAGGCGGGCCGTCGGGAGGAAGCCCTCGAGGTCCTGCTGGACGCCTTCCTCCACGCCCCGACGACCGCGTGGGCCGACTCGGCCCGGGCCGAGGCGCGGGCGGTCGCGCGGCTGATTCACTACGAGCGGCTGGCCGAGGGGGAGGAGGTGGGGACGTCGATCGACGATCCCGAGCTCGCCCGCTCGACCGCCCTCTACCGGCTGGCGGAGGAGGTGCTTCTGACGGAGGAGGACCCGGTGGCCGCCGCCGAGATCTTCGGCCGGCTGGCCGAGCGGCACGTCGATTCCCCGTGGCGCCCCAAGGCGCTGCTCGCGCGCGGCATGCTGGCGCGTGAAGCGGGCGAGCGTGCGGCCGGGGAGGGAGCGCTGAGGACCCTGATCGGGCAGTACCCCGACACTCCGGAAGCGGATTCGGCGCGGCGGCTCCTGGGCGAGCCCGTACCCGAGAGGCCGGAGGACTTCTATGCCCCGCCTCCGCGGCTGGCGTCGCTGGTCTCGGCGCTACCCGAGGCGGCGGACCCCATGCTCCGGATCTCCGACCAGCTCGACCGCTACGCGGCCGCCCGCGAGGCGCGTGAGCGGCAGGAGGTCCGGAGCCTCCGCGAGCGGGACCGGCGGCAGCCGCTGAGCCCTGACGCTCCCGGCACGGGGACGACCGGAGAGAGCGGCGAGCCGACGCCGATTCGACCCCCGATCCAACCGGAGCCGTAGTGCCGGCGGCGTGGACGCTCCCGCTGGCCGGGATCCGGGACGTCGCCGCGGAGACGTTCTGGCTCCGGGTTCCGAAGCCGGCGGAGGTGGCGTGCGACCCGGGCCAGTTCTTCATGCTCTCGCCGGCCCTGCCGTCCGGCGGGGTCTTCCTGGGGCGGCCATTCTCGATCGGCGATGTCCGGGACGGGGAGTGGCGGTTCCTGCTGCGTGTCCTGGGACGCGGGACGGCGTGGCTGCGCGGTCTGCCCCAGGGGACGCCGCTTCGGCTGGTGGGCCCCCTCGGGCGCCCGTTCCGGCCCACGGACCGCGGTGTCCACCGGTTCGTCGCCGGGGGCATCGGGCTGGCGCCCTTCTTCTACCTGGCGCGGCGGCTGCGTGAGGAACGGCCCGGGGACAGGATCGAGCTCTGGTACGGAGAGCGGACGGCCGCGGCCCATGTAGCGCTCGACGCCGACGAGACCACGCTCTTCGACCGGGTCGAGCGCTGCACGGACGACGGGACGCGCGGCGACCCCGGAGACGTCGTCCACGCGGTCGCGGGCGGCGTCGGGGAAGAGGCGGCCTGGTACGCCTGCGGTCCCCGGCCGATGCTCGGCGCGCTGGCCGCCCGTCTCGAGGCGGCCGGCGTCGGCGACGCCCAGTTCTCCCTCGAGGAGCGGATGGCGTGCGGGTTCGGTGTGTGCCAGGCGTGCGTGGTGCCGAGCCGGCGCCGACCACCCGCCTACCGGCTGCTGTGCCTGGACGGACCGGTCATGGATCCCCTCGAAGTGGTCTGGTGAGCACTCCCCGGCCGAACGCGCTCGCCACCCGGTGCGGGCCGCTGGAGCTGGCCAACCCCGTCCTGGCGGCGAGCGGGACGTTCGGCTACGGCGACGCGTTCACCGACTTCTTCCCGCTCGACGCCCTCGGCGGCTTCGTCACCAAGACCCTCTTCCTGGCGCCGCGGGACGGCAACGCGCCGCCGCGGATCGCCGAGACCGCGTGCGGGATGCTGAACTCGATCGGGCTCGCCAACATCGGGTGGGATGCGTTCGTCGAGCGGAAGGCGCCGCTTGTCCGCGCAGCGCGGGGGTCGGCGCGGACGATCGTCAACATCGCCGGAAACGCCCCCGAGGAGTACGCCGCGCTCGCGGCTCGCGTCGAGCGGGACCGTGAGGCGGTCGGCTGCGACGCGATCGAGGTCAACGTATCGTGTCCGAATGTGAAGGAGGGCGGCACCAACATCGGCTGCCACCCCGAGCAGTTCCGGCACACCGTGCGAGGGGTCCGCTCCGAGACCACCCTTCCGGTCTTCGTGAAGCTGTCCCCCAACGTCGCCGACGTCGTGCCGTTCGCCACCGCGGCGGCGGAGGAAGGTGCGGACGGCGTCTCGCTGATCAACACTCTGTACGGCATGCGGATCGACCTCGAGCGGCGGAGGCCGATCCTGGGGACCCGCTCCGGCGGGCTGTCGGGACCGGCCATCCTCCCGGTCGGGATCCATTGGACGTTCCAGGTGCGGGCGGCGCTTCCGGAGCTGCCGATCATGGGGATCGGCGGGATCACCTCGTGGCGCGACGCGCTGGAGTACCTGCTGGCCGGCGCGCAGGCCGTCCAGGTGGGCACGGCCGCCTTCGTGAACCCGATGGCGTGCATGGAGATCGTGGCCGGTCTCGAGCGCTACTGCGCCCACCACCGGACGACGATCGACGAGCTGGTCGGCGCGGCCCATCGCGAGGGAGAGCCCGTCCGGGTGCCGGTGTGGACGGGTTGACTGGCTCGCCCCTCATCGTGGCGCTGGACCATCGGGACCCAGGCGCTGCGCTCGCCTGCGTCGAGGTGCTGGGGAAGGACGTCCGGTGCTACAAGGTGGGAAGCGTCCTCTTCACGCGCGCCGGGCCGGCGCTGGTCCGTCGTCTCACCGACCGCCGGCTGGGAGTCTTCCTCGACCTCAAGTTCCACGACACGCCGGTCACGGTGGCGGGGGCGGTCGAATCCGCGCTGGACCTCGGCGTGGAGCTCTTGACCGTCCACGCCTCGGGCGGCACGGCCATGATCGGGGCCGCGCGATCGGCCGTCGACCGGTCGGGATCGCCCGCCCGGCTGCTCGCGGTCACCGTCCTGACCAGCCTGGGAGACGCCGAGCTGGAGCAGATCGCCGGCCCGGGATCACGGACCCTCGCCGAGTCGGTCCTCGCGCTGGCGCGACTCGCGCTGGACGCCGGCGCCCACGGGTTGGTGGCCTCGGCCGGCGAGGCGGCGGCGCTCCGGGCCCTGGCCGGTCTCGAGCCGCCGATCGTCGTTCCCGGGATCCGCCCCTCCTGGTCCGCCGCCGACCACCGCGGCCAGGTCCGTACGGCGACGCCGGCCGAGGCCCTCAGGGCTGGCGCCAGCCACCTGGTCCTCGGGCGCGCGGTCACCCAGGCTCCGGACCCGGCCGACGCGGTGCGCCGGATCCGGGCGGAGATCGCCGCGTGACCGCTCCCGGGCGGGAGGAGGATCCCGGCCAGGAGGCATGGCTCGATCGCCTGCGCGCGCGCGGGGCGCTCCTGGAGGGACACTTCCGGCTCTCGAGTGGCCTCCACAGCCCGCACTACGTCCAGTGCGCGCTCTTCCTCCAGCACCCCGACGAGGCCGGCCGGTCCGGCCTGGCGCTGGCCGACCGTCTCCGGGAACGGATTTCCGAGCCCCCGACGGCGGTCGTGTCACCGGCCATCGGCGGTCTCATCCTCGGCCATGAGCTGGGTCGCGCGCTCGGCTGCCGGGCGGTCTGGGTCGAGCGCGGCGCGGACGGCAGAATGGAGCTCCGGCGGGGCTTCCGTTTCGAGCCGGCGGAGCGCGTCGTGGTGGTCGAGGACGTCGTCACGACGGCCGGTTCGCTGCGCGAGGTGATCCAGGTCGTCGAGGCGCGCGGGGCGCGGGTCGTGGGCGTGGCCGCGCTCGTCGACCGGTCGGGCGGCCGGGTCGATTGGGAAGTCCCCGCGGTCCGGCTGGTTCGCCTCGACGCCATCCAGCTGCCGGCCGGGGCGTGCCCGCAGTGTCAGGCGGGGGTGCCCCTGCGGAAGCCCGGCAGCCGGCCCGACCCGGAGACGGAACAAAGGCCCGCCGAAGACGTATCCTAAGCACGATGCGGCGATCCCACGGCCTCTCCTCGCTCCTCGTCGGGCTTGCCCTGACGCTCATGAGCGTCAGCCCGCTGGACGCTCAGGAGCTCGAGCAGAGCTCGGTGGACGCGCTCGTCCCTCGCCGGCAATCGGCTCCGGCGAGCCTCCAGGAGATCTACCGCCGGCTCGCGTCGGCCTGGGAGGCTCAGGATGCGCGGGCGGTCACGCGCCTGGCTCACGGCGGGCGCGTCTTCGTCGTCATTCAGCGCGAGGGAGTCAGCCAGCGGCTGGCGGCCCCTCAGTTCCAGTACGTGCTGGACGAGGTGTTCGACGAGGCCGACGAGGTCAGCTTCAGGTTTCCCGACTACTCGTCCTACGATCCGCAGGCTGAAGCCGGCTACGCGGTCGGCGAGCGTGTCTATCGACAGGAAGCCGGCGGCGAGGCGCGCGTCGACCGGATCTTCGTCGGCGTGCGGAGCGAGCGGGGACGCTGGGTCCTGACCGAGTTCCGGCTGACGACCGAATAGTGCCGCGGGCCGTGGCGGGCCCCGGTCGCGCTCCATAACTTCCCCCGTTCCGGCAGACATCTACCGTCACACGGAGGGCCATGGAGTCCCTGCCGACCCTCGCTTCATTCGAGGTCGACTGGGCCCGCGCGCTCGAGGCCGCGATCCATGTCGTCGCGACCCTCGTGGTCGGGGGTCTCGCGTACATGGCGCTGCGCCTGGTGCGCAACCGGGTCTCCCGCATCGAGGCGGGTCCGGGGATGAGCGACCGCCTGCAGCGGCGCAAGACCCTCGCGTCCGTCATCACCACCGCGGGGCTGATCGGGATCGTCGCCGTCACGCTGATGATGGTGCTGGAGACGATCGGGCTCCCGCTGGGCCCCCTGCTGGCCACCGCAGGCGTGGCCTCGCTGGCCATCGGGTTCGGGGCCCAGACGCTCGTCAAGGACATCATCAGCGGCTTCTTCATCCTGCTCGAGGATCAGTATGCGATCGGCGACGTCGTGGAGACCGCCGGTGTGGACGGCGTCGTCGAGCAGGTCCATCTCCGGACGACGATCCTGCGGAACCTCGAAGGGACCGTTCACGTGGTTCCGAACGGGGAGATCCGGGTCGTTTCCAACAAGACGAAGGGATGGTCCCGCGCCGTGCTCGAGATCGGGGTGGGCTACGGGGAGGATCCGGACCGGGTGATCGCGATCCTCGAGGAGCTGGCTGCCGAGATCGCGGAAGACCCCGTGTTCGGGGGGCTCCTTCTGGAGACCCCCACGGTGCCGGGCGTCGAGGCGTTCGGCGATTCGGCGGTCACGTTCCGGATGATGGCCAAGACCCTGCCCCTCAGGCAGTGGGACGTCGCGCGGGAGCTCCGTCGCCGCATCAAGAACCGCTTCGACACGGAGGGGATCGAGATCCCGTTCCCCCAGCGCACCGTCTGGCATCGGGGGCTCGAGGACGGATCCGTCCCTCACCCGGGCGCCCACTCCGGCGGAGAGCGGTGAGCAGGCTCGCCTTCTACGACACGCTGCGCCGGGAGACGGTCCCGTTCGAGCCGCTCGAGCCCGGCCGGGTGCGGATGTACACCTGCGGGCCGACCGTCCACGACCACGCGCACATCGGAAACCTCCGGACCTTCCTGTTCGAGGACCTGCTGCGGCGCGTCCTCGAGGCCCGAGGCTACGCGGTGACCCAGGTCATGAACGTGACCGACGTCGACGACAAGATCATCGCCAAGGCCCGCCGGCGCGGGGTCGCGATCGCCGAGTACACGGCCGCCTACGAGGATGCGTTCTTCGAGGATCTGCGGGCGCTGCGGATCGAGCCGGCCGAGCACTATCCGCGGGCGACCGACCACATCGACGCGATGGTCGAGCTCATCGAGCGGCTCCGCCAGGGCGGCCACACCTACACCACCGAGGACGGCTCGATCTACTTCCGTATCGCGACCTTTCCCGCGTACGGACGGCTGTCCCGCGTCGACCTTTCGGCGATCCGCGACGGCGCCCGCGTCGCCGCCGACGAGTACGACAAGGAGAACCCCAAGGACTTCGCGCTCTGGAAGGCGGCCGGCCTGGGCGAGGAGGGGTGGGAGACCCGGCTCGGGAGGGGAAGACCGGGATGGCACATCGAGTGCTCGGCCATGGCGATGGCTTACCTGGGGGAGACCTTCGACATCCACACCGGGGGCGTCGATAACGTGTTCCCGCACCACGAGAACGAGATCGCCCAGTCGGAGGCGGCCACCGGCAGGCCGTTCGCCCGCCTCTGGCTCCACGCCGAGCACCTGATCGTGGACGGCCAGAAGATGGCCAAGTCGCTGGGTAATTTCTTCACGCTGCGGGACGTCGTGGAGCGCGGCCATCGCCCCCGGGCGATCCGCTACCTGCTCCTATCGGTCCATTACCGCTCGCCGCTCAACTTCACCTTCGCGGGGCTCGAGCAGGCCGCCGCCTCGCTGGAGCGGCTGGGAGACTTCGTGGCCCGGCTGGACGCCCTTCCGGGGGGGACTGCGCCCGACCCGGAGATCGCCGAGCGGACGCGAAGCGCGCGCGCGGAGTTCGACGCCGCCCTGGACGACGACCTCAATTCGAGTCGGGCGCTGGGCGCGCTCTTCGAGTGGCTGCGGGACGTCAACCGCGCCATCGACGAAGGTCGGGTCAGCGCCGCCGACCGGCCGGTTCTGGAGGGGATGCTGGCGGCCTTCGACTGTATCTACGACGTCCTGCGGCCGGAGCCGGCGGAGACCGAGCTCTCGGAGGAGGTCGAGGCGCTGATTGCCGAGCGCGAGCAGGCCCGCCGGGCCCGCGACTGGGCGCGCGCCGATGCCATCCGGGACGACCTGGCCGCCCGCGGCGTGGTCCTCGAGGACACCCCTCATGGGGTACGCTGGAAGCGGGTCCCGGGTGCCATCCCGGGTGGTTGACAGGTGCTCCTGATCACGTATATTCACGATTCTTTTCCTTCGGCCGTATTGCGCCCGGACACGGCGACCGGGGCACCAGACCGAGGGGACAGCCCGCAGATCGGCGCCGCGGATTTCAGGAGCGGGGATCCGGCCGCCGATGTAGCTCAAGTGGTAGAGCAGCTGCCTTGTAAGCAGCAGGTTACCAGTTCGAGTCTGGTCATCGGCTCCAGTTGTCCGGTCCCGGACCCGGTGGGTCGTAGCGTCCGGGCTCAGGGGCTGTGTCGGAGGGATACCGAAGCGGTCAAACGGGGCAGACTGTAAATCTGCTGGCTCATGCCTTCGGAGGTTCGAATCCTCCTCCCTCCACCAAGTGGTTCTGCGTGGACGGTGGGCACCGCGGCGGGCGGGAGTAGCTCAACTGGCAGAGCACGAGCCTTCCAAGCTCGGGGTTGCGGGTTCGAGACCCGTCTCCCGCTCCAGTTTCGTCCCGAGCCCAGGTAGCTCAGTTGGTAGAGCACGTCCTTGGTAAGGACGAGGTCGGCGGTTCAATCCCGCTCCTGGGCTCCAGC
>DASTFF010000009.1:0-31260 GCA_035708865.1 Gemmatimonadota bacterium
TGCGCCGGGCCGGTCCACCCGTGGTCGGGGCGGACCGGACCCTGTGCGCCGCGTCTAGTTGACGACCGCGAAGCGGCCGAGGTGCGTCCGGCCGTCGGGTGTCGTCACGTGGAAATAGTAGTTCCCGCTCGCCACCAGCAGGTCGAACCGCGTCCGGACGTCCCACTCCTCGGTGCCCGAGCCGTCCGCATGCTCCAGGACGCGCACCAGGTTGCCCGAGATCGTGTAGATCCGGATCGTCGCCTGCGGCGGAAGGTTCGTGAACAGGATCCGCTGCAGCCCGCTGCCGCGGGTGATCTCGTTCGCCGCGATGAACGGGTTCGGGACCACCCGGATCGCCGACAGGTCGGCGTCCGCCAGGTCGTTCGAGCCGCCCTGGATCGACAGCCTCCACCGCGCGCCCGGGTAGACGTTCGTCACGCCGCCCTCAATCGGGTACGGGAGTCCCTGCTCCGACTCGGTGTTCAGGTCGTGGTACTCGAAGGGGGAAACCGGAGCGTTCGGGTCCTCACCGGCGCTCTCGCGGCCGAAGAGAGCCCGCTGGAAGCCCGAGTCGATCAGGAACGTCCAGACGTCGCCGTCCGCCGGCAAGGTCTGGATCCCTTCGATGTACACGCTCTGGCCGGGCACGAAGACCACGAACGTGGCGCCCGGAGTGAGGTTGATAGAGTTCGTCAGCGGTGCGCCCGGCATGATCTGGGACTGGATCGTAGCCGGCGCGTCCGGCGCCAGGAAGCCCCAGTTCCACCCGGCCGTGAAATCGGCGGGCGTGGAGGGGTTGTCGGGGCCCTTCGGCTGGCCGCCCTCGGGCACGATGTTGCCCCCCGGAAGCTGGCGCAGCGTGCCGCTGTAAGTGCCGCCCTGGACCGACCATGTCAGCTCGTACGAGGTGCCACCCTGGGCATAAGGGAAGGGCTGCGAGTACTCGCGGGCCGACCCGCCACCGCCGTCCCGGGCGTTGCCGATCACGACCACGCTAGCCAGCGAGGATCCGTCGATCCGGTGAGGTCTGGCCTCACCGACGTGCGTGCCGCCCAGTTCGCCCAGATGCAAGGACTGACCGTTGACCTCCAGGTCCTCGATCACGCTCGCGTCCACGACGACCGTCGCGCTAATCCCCATGTCGATCCCGGTGTCGTTCGGATCCGTGTCCAATCCGAACGCTAGCGCCGTCGAGCCGGAGACGGCGAAGTCCATGCTCTGGTTGAACGAGCCCACTGCGGGCTGGATCAGTGTCGCGAGTCCACCGCCCGAGTCCTCCCAGTGGAACCACGCCTGGTTGCCACCCGCCGCGATCGCGTACGGGCAGCAGTTTACCGTCGTCAGCGAGTCGATCACGAAGAAGAACTCACCGTCCGGCACGTTCTCCGGGCGGAACGTCTCGAGGCTGAAGTCCACGATCGCGTTCGAGCAATCCCGGAAGTCGACATAGTCCCCGGTGCCGGAATCGACGGTCGCAGTCGGCTCGTCGACGTTGCAGGGCGAGCCGTCCTCCGTCAGCGCCTCGAAGGTTCCCGAGGCCGGCCGCAGCGCGGTCGAGTTCGAGCGCGGCGTCGCCGACTCGAACGGCGCCAGTCCCGACTCCAAGACCAGCGGCAGCGCCGGCGGATTGAGCGCCTCGAACGCCTCCTGGGTCGGCAGACTGACCGGCGTCTCTCCCGGGTTGACGCCGTACGACGTCACCGTGTAGAAGACCGGGATCCCGTTGATCAGACCCGGTCCCGCCGAGGGGTTCGGGAACGAACCGCCGCGGTCGACCACGCTGAACGCGAGCCCGGTGTCGCTGCCAATGTTGGGCTCGGCCGTCTCGAGGCAGACCGTCTGCACGAACTGACCCTCGAAGAAGATCGCCTGGGCTTCCGCGCAGAAGAGACCGCTGGTCACCCCGTCGGCGAGGTCGAACTGGGCGATCGGCACGGCGTCAGTGGTGGTCCCCGAGCGCGACCGGTAGACGATGAAGCCCTGGAAGTCCTGGATCACGAAATCGAGGTTGAAGGCGACGTTGGTGACCGTCCGGCCCGTCAGCCCAGCCTCGGCGGCGGTGACGAAGCCCGTCAGCCCGCCCGTGTCGCGGCCCGGATCGAAGATCACGTCGTCAGCCGCCAGCGTGACGGGGTTGCCGTCCTCGTCCAGGACCGGCTCCGCCTCCGGATCCGGCGCGCCGCTCGGCAGCCGGGCGAACGGATCGCGCGCCACCTTGGCGAACGGGTTGACCGCCTCGACCGGGTCGGCCTCCCACAGGATCGTCACCTGGCCGTCGCCCGGGAGCAGCTCGAACTCCGGCTTGGGCGGCGCCGTCGGCACCACGAACCCGGCGGCGAACACCGCCTGCGCCGTCTGCTGGACTTCCTTGAAGTTGTCCATGACCGGGTGGTCGTTGGCACCCGGGATGAGCTCACCCGTCTGCAGGCTCTTGTACCCCTCAGCCAGCAGCTGCGCCGGCGGCGCGCCCGACGTCCCGGCCTGGAAGTAGGCCGCGTAGACGTCGACCGACGCTCCTTGGGCCAGCGTGAACCGGCCCGAGGACGCCATGCCGCGGACGTCGCGCGGATCCACCTCCAGCACCACCTCCGACGTGTTGCCGGTCATCAGCTCGTACCACGTCTCCTTGTCCGACGGGTCCGGCCGCGGGTTGCCGTTGGTGAACACCGTGAACTCCTGGAGCCCCACCTCCTCGCCCGTGTTCGGGTCGACCGGGGTCTTCAGGTAGGTGATGCCGCCGAACCCGAGCGGGTTCTGGAACTGGGGCTCGGTGAAGTCGGAGTCCCAGTACACCATCGTCTGGACCTCCGGCAGGAACGCGATCTGGTCGTCACCCGCCTCACCGATGTCGGGATCGATGGCGATCGCCACGATCGTGTTCTCCAGGTCGTAAGGACCCGCCGGAACATCACCCGCCGCCACCGCCGGCGTGTTGCCCGCGGTGATGAACTCGGTACGGTTGAACACCCGGAACGCCACGAACACGAAGTCCTGAACGGCCGGGACGCCGAAGGCGAAGATCGTCTCTACGATCTCCACTCCAACCCGGGTCCCGCCGCAGTCCGCGCACGTGCCCGCCTGGATGTCGTTGGCCGCGATACACACCGTCTCGTCGGCAAAGCCCGGGAACGGCTGGCCCGCGAACGGCTGCAGCGCCGGGAACTCCGCCACTCGCGTCGCGTCCACCGTGCAGTCTGACGGGAAGTTCCCTTGGTCCTCCGGGTTGGCCGTCGAGAAGTACTCGTCCAACCCGATGTCGTCAAACGTCGGACCGCCCGCCTCGAGCTCCGAGAACGGACCCCCGATCGCCACCACCGTGTCGCCGGCGCCGGGGATCGTGGCCCCGATGTTCGGGCCCGAGCTGAAGATGTACTGGTCGGTGGTCGTGATCCAGAAACCGCCGCCCGCCACTGACGAGCCGGACGAGCCGATCTCCGCGTTGTCCTGCAGCAGCAGGATCAACCGGTTGCGCTCGAACTGCATGCTGTTCGGCGTCGTCGCTGCCGTCAGACCGCCGCGACGGTCGGGACGGTCCTTCGGCGGCTCGCCCGCCGAGATCCCCGCCACGCCGAGCAGCAGCAGCACCGACGCCAGGCCCGCCAGCCAGGACCGCCGGTGGGGGGTGTCGAACCGACTGCGAAACTCCATGAAGCCTCCTGATGGGAACGGTCTGGTGATCGGTGTCTCCGGCCCCACATAGGGGCCGGAGACGACCGTTCTGTGACTACGCTTCGAGGGTGTGGCCACCGGCTAGAACCGGAGCTCGACGCCGAACCGGTACTGACGCGGCTCGCCGTAGTTGAACACCGAGTCGCCGTTGTTGCCGGCGATGAAGTCGGCCCCGTCGCCCGTCGCCTGCTTGGCCTCACGCAGCGACAGCCGGGCCTCTTCGAGGCTCACGATGCCGTCGTTGTTCCGGTCCTGGAGCGCGATCTCGTCGCGGAAGTCCTCGACGATGTCCGTCTGCACGTTGAACGGGAACGTCGCCGGCGCCCCTTCCGTCAGGAAGTCGGATGGGATCACCGGCGTCTGGCTTTGCGAGGCCTCGAAGCCCGAGACGTCGGGCCGGCCCGAGCTCGGATTCACCAGGATCACGTTCTCGATGTCCAGGAAGTTGATCACCGAGGCGAACAGCTCGAGGTCCAGCGCGCCGCCCAGGTCGAGACCCTTCACGAACCGTACGTCGCCCTGATGGAACCACGGCAGGCGGCTCGAGTTGAGGTCCTCCAGCGCCTCACCCTGGCCCAGCGTGCTGCGCCGCGTGAACGGCTCACCCGAGTGCGCGTTGTAGATGAAGTAGGCGCCGAAGTCCTGAA
This sequence comes from Gemmatimonadota bacterium, assembly GCA_035708865.1. Lineage (GTDB taxonomy): Bacteria > Gemmatimonadota > Gemmatimonadetes > JACCXV01 > JAHWKZ01 > DASRVA01. The sequence goes on from DASTFF010000009.1 coordinate 4,299, forward strand.
GCAGGGTTCCGGTCGCCGTCCCCTCCCGGTAGTCGTCCGGGAAGCGCAGGTTGAACTGCAGGTTGAGCGTGTTCTGGCGGTCGAACGATTCGGCCAGGAGCTCGGTCGGCGGCGTCAGCAGCCGGCCCGGGAACAGCGGATCGAACAGCCGGCCGAAGCCGCCCGCCGTAGCGAACTCGGTCGGGCTCGACGTCGTTCCGCGGGCGAACTGCAACGAGTACGCGACATCGAACGAGAAGTAGTTCGAGTACCGCTTCGACAGCGTGATGTCGACGCCCTTCACGTTCCCGTTGTCGGCGTTCACCGCGATCCGGCGCTCCTGGATGTCGGGCTGGATCGTTCCCGGCTGGAAGACGTCGATCCGAAGCGCGCCCCGGCGGTCGCGGTTGTACCCCACCACGTCCAGCACCAGGTTGTCGCTCAGCAGGTGCGTGATGCCCGCCTCGAACGCTGTCGTCTCGATGTAGTCCAGGTTCGGGTTGCCGTACAGGATGTTCGGGTTCTGCGCGGCCGCCACGAAGTCGGTGGTGAACGCGTCGAAGTAGCGCCTCAGCTCCGGCAGCTGATGGAACTTGCCGTACGAGAGCCGGACCTGCGTGGCGTCGGTGATCGGGTGCGCAACGCCCAGACGCGGCGACAGCTCGGTCCTGGTCGGCGCCTCGACAAGCTGCGCCAGCGGGTCGGTCGCCGGATCCGAGCACTGGTCGAACGCCGAGATGGAGCAAGGCACGACGCCCGCGAACTTCGGGAACATCGTGTTCGGGTTCCAGTGGTCGACCCGCAGCCCGACGTCGATCACCAGGTCGCCGTAGTCGAGCCGGTCCTGCGCGTACACCGCCCCTATCTGAGGCTCGACCTCGTAGAAGTTGGCGAACGTCGCGTCGGTGTAGCGCGGGCTGCGCTGGGCCAGCGTAAGCCACGTGTACTCGCCGCCGACCTTGAGCCGGTGGACGCGGTTGAGCTGGCTGTCGAGGTCCACCCGCAGGCCGGTCCGCTCCTCTTCGCGAGAGAGGAACGAGTTGACGAAGCCCTCCGAGGCGAAGATCTGCGGCACGCCGAAGATCGGATCCGGCCGGGTCGAGCGCAGCGTCGGGATGTTCAGCAGGTTCTCGTCCCCGGGGATCGCGTCCTCGAAGAAGAACCCTACGTCGTCGAAGCGGTAGTTGAGGAAGTCCTCCTCGAACCCGTCGCCCAGGTCGAACGCCTCGCTGCAGTCGTCGCCGCAGTTCCCCGCGCCGATCCCGCCCGGGCCCACCAGGAACGCGGCCGAGACCTCGTTCAGCGGGGTCCCGACGAAGTGGTCGGTCTTATGGTAGTTGCCACGGACCTGGAGGTTCAGGTTCCGCTCGGCGGTCTGGAACAGCTGCTGGTCCCACCCCACGATGATGTCATGGGTCTTGGTCCGCCGGGCGGTGCTCATCATCTGGAACAGGCCCGGATGCGTCGCGTTGAACGTCAGGTCGTCGTAGTCCTCGAACTGGTCACGGCTGTAGAGATAGGTGCCGGAAACCTTGGTCGTCGAGGTCGGGAACGCCGTCAGCTTCCCCTGGCCGCGCGTGCGGTCGCCCCGGTCTCCGGGCAGGATCGTCTCCGTCGAGCCGTCAGAGTTGAAGCCGCCGCCGGCCGGGTTCCAGCCCGCGCTGGTCGGGAACCAGTTGGCCGCGCCCTCGGCCTCCACCGAGCCGAAGAACGTCAGCATCTCGGGGATGATCGGTCCGCCGATCGATGCCTGGATGCCGTTGTAGCCGCAGCAGGTTTCCTCCTCCGGCGACCCCACCCGGTCGAACTGCAGGGCCTGGGGATCGAAGGCGAGCCCCAGCTCCTCCAGCGTATAACCGTCGGTGCCCCACTGGCCGTCGGTCGTGTAGCGCAGGTTGCCGTGGAACTCACGGCCGCCCTCGCGCGTCACGATGTTGATGACCCCCGACTGCGCGTGGCCGAACTCGGCCCCGAAGCCGCCGGTGATCACGTCCACCTCCTCGACCCCGAACGCCGCGGTCTCGGTGTTGTTCGACTGCGTCGAGAAGTCGGTCATCAGCGCGCCGTCCACGAACACTGCCGACTCGGACGTCCGGCCGCCGCGGATCACGAACCCGCCACCCGCGCGCTGGGTCTCGTAGATCCCCGCGCCCAGCTCGATGACCTCGTCGAGGTCCTCGACCGGGAGGTTGCGGGCGTCCTCGCCCATGAACCGGCTCTTGGAGATCGTGTTGTCGCGCGCCACTAGGGGCTCGCGCTCGATCTCGACGACGATGCCGGTCTGCTCGATGACCTCACTGGAGAGCGCGAAGTCGACCGACATCGTCTGGCCGGCCAGGACGCGCTCCTCCTGCGTCAGCGTCTGGTAGCCCAGGTACTGCGCCTGGATCCCCTGCACGCCGACGGGGACGTTGTTGATGAAGTAGTAGCCGTCTTCGTTGGTGACGTTGCCGAGGTTCGTGCCCGTGATGACCACCTGGGCCCCGACCAGCGGCTGGCCGGTATCGGAGTCGGTGACCGTCCCCTGCACTTTGCCCGAGACCTGCGCGAACGCGGACCCGCTGGACAGGACCAGCAGGAGCAGCACGCCCGCGGCGAGGCAGGACAACCTAGCGAACGTGGACGAACCAGATTGCTGCATACGGGTTCCTCCGTAAAGGTTCGGGAAAGCCCTGCGTGGACGCCTCACCGGGCTGGAGGGCGCAAGAGCCCGTTCTCCGGGGGGCGTCGTTCCGGTTTCTGGCTGGACTTGATTGAGCGCGATTGCGCCGGGAAAGGCAGACAGAGTTAGTATCGAAACGCCCTCCTTGAGTGAGGGTTGGCGTTAGGGCGCTGTCGGCTGGAAGCAGGCCTGTGAAGACCCAGTATAGGACCCCTCGCAGCGGGTGTCAACCGGTGGCCGCGCCGGGGCGGCAACTCACTGCAGCGGGCAGGCGACGAGCGGCGCGGGGGAGGCATGGGGCCGGGACGGGAGGAAGGCCAAAAGGGGCGGGGGCGACCGCTCGCCCCCGCCCCGTACTCGCGTGGCCGGACTCAGCTTACTGGGTCTTGATGCTCACCGGCTGGCTGATCCAGACGACCACCGGCTGGTCCCGGTTGTAGGCCGTCGTCCAGGAGGTCGTCCGGGCCCACTTCTCAGCCGCGGCGTCACACCCCTGCTGGCCGCTCGGCTTGAGGATCTGAGTGGCGGTCACGTTGCCCGACGTGTCGATCCGCAGCCCGACCGCCAGGTCGCACTGGACGCCGCTCTTCTGGAGCAGCGGCGGGATGTGGCGCAGGATGTCCTTGGCCGTGCAGTTGGTCTCGCACTTCGGCTTCACGGTGTACGGCGTGAACGTGAACGTGTTGCCGACCTCGGCCGTCTCCGGCATCGGGGGCGGACCCTCGGGGACCGGCTGGTCCTCGACGATCTCGGTTTCGGCGATCGTGATGTCCTCCTCGATCGGCTCCTCGGAGATCACCGGGGTGGCCGGGCGGGCGATCTCCTCCGGGGGCGGCGGGATCTTGATCTCGGGCGGGATGTCGATCACCTCGAGCTCGTCCGCGCGCGCCTCGAACCCCTCGCCCCGCGGCGTCACGAAGAAGAAGATCAACAGCCCGTGGACGACCAGCGCGGCCAGCGTGAAGATCTTGAACAGGCGGCCGTAGTCGTCATGCAGCCGGCTGTTCGCGGTGGAGTAGGTCTTCCGTTCCGCCATGCTCCTCCTTTTCAGGGGCTGGGGGACGCCCCGCCAAGCCTGTCGATCATACCCTGAACCGGGCGTTCAGGTCCACGGCCGGAGCTCAGCGTCCCCGGCGCGAAGCCTCCCGCTCCAGATTGGTCGTGAAGTTCACCCGGACCGTGCCCGCGTCGCGCAGCTCCTCCTGGACGTCGTTCACGAGCTCGTAATCCACGTCCACGTCCCCCCGGATCGACACGACCAGCCGGGGATGCTCGGCGAAGATCGGCCGGATGACGTCGGCGACCTGGGTGACGGGCACCAGCTGATCGTTGATGTAGACGGCTCCGCCCTCCTCGACGAAGATGTTCTGAATGTCCTTCCGCTTCTCCGGGATCTTCTCCTGCGCCAGCGCTTCGGGCAGGATCACGTCCCTGGGCTCTTCGGTGCGGAACGTGGTCGAGACCATGAAGAAGATGAGAAGCAGGAAGGCGATGTCCGCCAGGGAGGAGGACGGGATCTCCCCGGTCGCCTTGTGCTTCTTTTCGAAGCCTTTCTGTCGTACCGCCATTCTCTGCTAGCCTCCGTCCCTCACGGGTTGGTCCGGGGCGGGTTGGCGTCCGTCCGCAGCCCCGGTATCGCTGGAGACCCACCGGCTTGCCGCTGCCACAGGACGTCGTGGATCGTCTGGACGCCCCGTCGCATATCGACGATCAGCCCGTCGATCTGAGAGACGAACCAGTTGTGCGCCATGTTGACGGGAATCGCGATGATGAGCCCGGTCGCGGTCGTGATCAGCGCCACTTTGATGCCGCCCGCCACGAGCTGGGCTTCGACCTCGCCCGCCTGCTCGATGGCGCCGAAGGCCAGGATCATTCCCGCCACCGTACCGAGGAAGCCGATCAGCGGCGCGACATTGGCGATCGTGGCCAGCACGACCAGCCCTTTCTCGAGGAACGCCATCTCGATCCGGCCGGCGTGGGAGATCGCCTGGTCGGTCCGTGCCGTGGCCCCCTCCTCGTACAGGTGGAGGCCGGTCAGGAGGATCGAGGCGACCGGACCGCGCGTGTTCGCGCACAGGTCGATCGCCTGGTCGACGCGGCCCTCGCGGACCAGCCCGGCGACCCGCTCCAGCAGCCGATCGGTGCGGATCTTGGCCTGCCGCAAGGTCACGAACTTCACCAGAATGACCGCCAGCCCCAGGATCGAGCAGGCGAGGAGCGGCCACATGAAGAATCCGCCGTCCCGAAAAAGCTGCAGAAGCGTCACGTCGCCCCCTCGTGGCTGGTGGCGGACGAAAAGTAGCGGACGACCGCCGGAAGCGGGTTGCTACCGGGGCCCCCCGAGCGGCCGCCGGCGATTCTATCCCCCGGCGGGAAGGGTGTCAACGGCCGACGCGCGCCCGCCCGTCAGCGAGTCCCACCGCAGGCGCTCGGGGAAACGGCCGGTGTCCTCGTACTCCTCGTAGAGCTTCGCGGTCGTCGTGTCCCCCGGGTGGGTCCTGACCCATTGATAAAGGAACGTCCTCGTCAGGACCTCGTTGCCGATGTCGTCGGCCAGATTGATATAGCGGAGGAACGCCCGGCGGTTGTCGGGATCGACCCGGATGGCTCGGGTGAGGAGCTGCATGGCGTCGCTCGTGTCGCCGGTCGACAGCGCCATCTCGGCCATCTCGATCCAGAGCTCCGGTTCGACGTTGCGCGGGGTCTCGCGGAAGTACTTCTCGAGCAGCCGGTCGGCGACGTCGTAGTGGCCGACCACCGCGGCGTTGTAGGCGGCCGTCTTGTACAGCCGGTCGTCGAGCCGGCCGCCGTTCGCCCGCTGCAGGTCCTGGAGCACGCTGTCGAGCTGCGCGTAGGAGCCGCTCAGCGCGAAGACGTTGATGAGGCTGTTGAGGTACGTGTCGTCGAGCGGCTCCCGACCTAGCAGCGCGTTGCCGCGCCGGATGGCCTCCACCGCCGCGGCCGTCTCCCCCACCCGGGCCTGGGCCGAGGCGAGCTGAAGCCAGGTTGCGCCGTAGTTGCCGATCAGGGCGCGCGCGGTCCCGTCCTTGTAGACGTCCTCGTCCTCGACGCCGCGGAACAGATAGACCTCTTCGAGGAGCTCGCGTGTCCGCGGGATGTCGATCCACGAAGTCTCCGGCGGCTGCATCGGCACCACCTGCTCCCCCGCCCGTGCCAGGGCGGCGGCCGGACGTGGGTGGATCCGGTCGACGATCCCCTCCCGCACCAGGTAGTCCCTGAGCCCGACCTTGGCCTCCTCGGGGACGGTGACGGAGAAGTAGACGGGGCGCTGGGCCATGTTCCGGCGGATGACCTGGAGAACGGCGATATCCTGACGCCGCAGGATGGCATTCTCGGGGAACGAGAGCTCGATCCCGGCCACCTCGAGCGTGACCGGCTCGTCGACCACGATCCCGATCCGCGACAGCGGATCCTCCGCGGTCCCGGTGTACTCGATGATCGAACGCTCGATCCGGGGAACCTCGAGCTGGCGCTCCGACGGCGACAGGGAGTCGAGCCACTGAGGCATGCCGCCCGCGGTGAAGGTCTTCCGTGCGAGCTGCTCCAGGTACCACGTAGTGTTCAGCAGGGCCAGGTTGACGACCGCGACGTCGCGGCGGATGCCTTCCACCTCCTGCAGGTACCACAACGGGAACGTGTCGTTGTCGCCATTGGTGAACAGGATTCCGCCCGGTTCGACCGACTGCAGGACATTGTAGGCGAAGTCGCGGGCGATGTAGTTGGCGCTCCGGTCGGCCTCGTGGTGGTTGAGCGCGAAGACCGCCGCCGGCAGGAGCATGAGGGCGACGACCGCCGCCGTGGCCACCGGCCGGCTGACCGCCCGGCCCACGTTCCTGAGGACAGAGCCGACCACCGCGAAGACGCCGACCCCCGCCCACATCCCGAGGAAGACGTACGAGACGACGAAGAAGTAGTCACGCTCCCGCACCTCGCGCGGCAGGCCGGCGACGTCCGGCGCCTGGGAGTTGCCGAGCGGGAAGTTCAGGTAGAGGAGCAGGCCCAGGGACGTGGTCGCGAAGAGGGTCAGGAAGTACACCCACGTCTTCCGGTCCGCGCGGAAGTGGAAGATCGAGCCGCCGACGGCCAAAAGGGCAGTCAGGATCGACAGGAAGGGACGGCCGAACTGACCCGCGACCCGCGACTCGAAGGGTCCCACCTGTCCCAGCAGGTAGTCGAAGTAGAGCGGAATCTGGTAGCGCAGGAAGTCGACCGACCGCGGGAGCATCGGCCGGACGTCGTACTGCTTGCGCGCGAGGACCGCTAGCAGCTCGCGCCAGGTTTCCGGGTTGGCCTCGTTGACGGCCGGATCGAGGCCGGCGCGGATCTTGAGGAACAGGATGACCGATGCCCCGGCCAGGAACAGCAGCACCGACCAGCCGAAGAACGGCAGGGCGCCCGTCCTCGACATCCACCACAGGCCGGCCCCCAGGATGGCGAGCCCCACCACCAGCACGCCGCCGTTGACGATCGACTCGCCGGCCAGGATGCCGTCCACCGAGAAGCCGCGCAGAAAGGTCACGTAGAGCCCGATGGCGCCGACGAGGAGGCTCAGGATGTAGTCCCGGTAGCGGTCCCACACCGTGGCGATCACGAACACCAGGACAGCCGGCATCGCCAGCAGCGCCATCAGGTGGTTGCCGATCGACAGCCCCGTCAGGAAGACGATCAGCAGGAGCAGGTTCCAGTCCTTGCCCTCCTCGAGATGGTCGGCCCAGTAGAAGACCAGGAAGGTGACGAGGGCGATGGTCGCGAGAGCCACCGAGTAGACCTCGGTCTCGGTCGAGTTGGACCACTGGGTCAGCCCCCACGCGCCGATCAGGACGGCGGCCAGCGCGCCGGCGTTTACGACCGGCGCGGGCAGGCCCCACCCCATCGCGCGGTCGATCCGGCTCAGGATCGAGGCCAGGACGAGGAAGTAGAAGAAGCATCCCACGGCGGATACCAGCGCGCTCATCACGTTCATCTTGACCGCGAACGAGACCCCGAGCGGCAGCATCCCGAAGACGTGGCCGATGAGGACGAACAGCGGGGTCCCCGGCGGGTGGGGGATCCCCAGGATGTAGGCCGTGGTGATGAACTCGCCGGCGTCCCAGAACGTGAGGGTCGGGGACAGGGTCAGGAGATACGAGGCGAATACGACCCCGAAGGCGATCGTGGCGTAGATGAGCCGCTCGCGGCTGAGGATCCGCATCGGCTTTGGGAGTCCTCCGGTTGTTCGGCTGGGATCGATCGTCAGGGTGACGTAAGCCGCGAAATTAGACCCGGGCACCGACCCGAGCAAGCGATACGCCCTGCGTCAGGTTCTCCAGCCGCTCGGTCAGCTCTTCCGGCGAGAGGTTCTTCTCGAGCCGGCCGCCCACCGCGAGCGAGATCTGGGAGGTCTCCTCGCTGACGACCACGACCACCGCGTCGGTCTCCTCGGAGAGCCCGATGGCGGCGCGATGGCGGGTGCCGATCGTGGGGTCGTAGACGGGGAACTGGGTCAGCGGAAGGATACAGGCCGCGGCGACGATATTGTCGCCCTCGATGATCACCGCGCCGTCGTGCAGCGGCGTGTAGGGGGCGAAGATGGTCCCCAGGAGCTCCGCCGAGACCGCCGCCCGGAGCTGCTTGCCGCTCTCCACGTACTCCATGAGCCCGACCTCGCGCTGGATGGCGATGATCGCCCCCCGCTTCTCCTTGCTCAGCTGGGCCGCCGCCTTCACGATCTCGGAGATGACCGGGCTCTCCTCCACCTTGGCCAGGAACCGCAGCCAGGGAGTCCGTCCGATCCGCGCGAGCGCGGACCTCAGCTCCGGCTGGAAGACGATGAGGATCGCGATCACCCATACCAGCTGGCCGGCCTGGAAGATCGCGTTCAGGGCCTCGAGCCTGAGCAGCTGGGTGATGTAGGCCGCGAAGACCAGGATGACGAAGCCGAGCATCATCTGGAGCGCCCGGGTCCCCTGCACCAGCATGAAGACCTTGAAGACGATGAACGTCACCACCGCGACGTCGATCAGGTCGAGGATGCCGGGTTTCAGGAACACCATGCGCGACCAGTGCTCGATCATCCGTCTCCCTTCCCGCCTCCTTCCTCTCCCGCCTCGCGCCACCGCGCCAGGACCGCCAGCGCGCGCCGGTGCGGGGCGACGTCGTGGACACGCAGGACCGCCGCGCCGCCGAGGGCCGCCAGGATCCCCGCCGCGATCGACTCGGGCAGGCGCTCGGCCGGACTGCGCTCGCGCCCGGGATCCAGGAACGTCTTCCGCGAGTGGCCGATCAGGAGCGGGTAGCCGATCTCCCGCAGCCGCCCGAGGCTCGCCAGCAGGCGATAGCTGTCACGCACCGTCTTGCCGAATCCGATCCCGGGATCCAGGACGATGGCCTCGCGCTCGACACCTGCCGCGCCGGCCTGGCGGGCCGCCATCTCCAGGACCCCACCCACCTCGCCCAGTAGGTCGTCGTAGCGCGGATCGTCCTGCATGGTGCGCGGCTCGCCGCGCATGTGCATGAGCACGAGTCCGGCGCCGGTGGCCGAGGCCAGCTCGGCCAGACGGGGATCGAAGCGCAGGGCGCTGACGTCATTCAGCACGTGTGCGCCGGCCGCCAGGACAGCCCGGGCCACCTCTAGCTTGGTCGTGTCTACCGAGATCGGGACTTCGGTCCCCGCGACCAGCCCTTCGACCACGGGCAAGACCCGGTCCAGCTCCTCGGCCGCCGCCACGGGCGCGGCGCCCGGCCTGGTGGATTCGCCGCCCACGTCCAGCAGGTCGGCGCCCTGGTCGGCCATCTCGAGCCCGTGGCGCACCGCCTCCGCCGCACTGCGGTGAAGGCCGCCATCGGAAAAGCTGTCGGGTGTCACGTTGACGACACCCATGATGAGGGGCGTCGGGCCCAGGGGAAGCGACCCGCCGCGGATTCGCCATACCCCGCCGGACGGCGCGACCGGTCCGCTCGTCACCGCAGGCCGGGCGTCCGGCCTAGTCGGCGGCCCGCCCGGGGTCGGGCGCGGGCGGCCGCGCCAGCCGCCCGGCGCGCGCGGTCGTGTCGGCGGGAACGCGCTCCTCGTCCCGTTCGTCGTGCGAGTCACTCTCCACCTGGCCGTCGCCAGCTTCGAGGCCGGCTTCCCCGGTCCCACGATCGTCGGGCCGGCTCTTCCGTCCCGGCGTCTCGATCGGGGGCTGCGGAGCCAGCTCCTCACCCGCGATCACCAGCCGGATCTCTTCGTTGTCGAGGATCTCACGCTCGAGCAGCGACTCCGCCAGGCGGTGCAAGGCACCCTCGTTCTCGCTCAGGATGGCGTGGGCGCGCTCGAAGGCGCCGGCGACGATCGACTTCACCTCCTGGTCGATCACGCGTGCGGTCTCCTCCGAGTAGTCGCGATGCGTGGCGATCTCGCGACCCAGAAAAATCTGCTCGGGCTCGTCGCCGTAGGTCAGGGGCCCGAGGATCTCGCTCATTCCCCACTTGGTCACCATGCGCCGCGCCAGGTCGGTCGCCCGCTGCAGGTCGTCGCCGGCGCCGGTCGTCGTGGCCTTCAGCACCAGCACTTCCGCCGCGCGACCCCCGAGAAGCGCGGTGAGCTGGTCCTCGCACCACTCTCGCGTGTAGATGTGGCGCTCGTCCACGGGCAGGAAGTGGGTCACGCCGAGCGCCCGGCCACGCGGGATGATCGTCACTTTGTGGACCGGATCTGCGGCCGGCGTCAGCATCCGGACGAGGGCGTGGCCGGCCTCGTGGTAGGCGATCGAGCGCTTCTCGTCGTCGGTGATGACGAGGCTCTTCCGCTCGGCGCCCATCATGACCTTGTCCTTGGCATTCTCGAAGTCGATCATCGTGACCGACTTGCGGTTGTTGCGGGCGGCCAGCAATGCGGCCTCGTTGACGATGTTCTCGATGTCCGCGCCCGCCAGCCCCGGCGTTCCCTTGGCCAGGATTCGCAGGTCAACGTCGGGCGACAGCGGGATGTCGCGCGTATGGACCTTGAAGATCCCCTCGCGACCGCGCACGTCGGGCCGGTCGACGACGACCTGACGATCGAAACGGCCGGGCCGGAGGAGCGCCGGGTCGAGCACGTCGGGCCGGTTGGTGGCGGCGATCAGGATCACGCCCTCGTTGGACTCGAAGCCGTCCATCTCGACCAGGAGCTGGTTCAGCGTCTGCTCGCGCTCGTCGTGGCCACCGCCGAGCCCCGCCCCCCGATGGCGGCCCACCGCGTCGATCTCGTCGACGAAGATGATGCACGGCGCGTGCGCCTTGCCCTGCTCGAAGAGGTCCCTGACCCTCGAGGCTCCCACACCTACGAACATCTCGACGAAGTCCGACCCCGACATCGAGAAGAACGGGACGCCGGCCTCGCCGGCCACCGCGCGCGCGAGCAGCGTCTTCCCCGTCCCCGGCGGCCCGAGCAGCAGGACGCCCTTCGGAATCCGGCCGCCGAGCCGCTGGAACTTCTTCGGGTCGCGCAGGAAGTCGATGATCTCCTCGAGCTCCTGCTTGGCTTCGTCGGCGCCGGCGACGTCCTCGAACGTGACCTTGGGCGCGTCGGCGCTCAGCAGCTTGGCGCGCGACTTCCCGAACGCGAACGCGCGCGAGCCCCCGCCCTGCATCTGGCGGATCAGGAAGATCCAGAGCGCGATGATGAGGATCCAGGGCAGAATTCCGACCAGCTGCAGGAGCCAGTTCGTGGAAGGCGCCTGGGCCTCGACCGAGACGCCCTTCTCCTCGAGGCGCTGAACGAGAGCCGGGTCCTCGAACGGCATGATGGTGCTGAACTCGGTGAAGTCGCGCGGCCCACCCGGGGTCATCGTCCGCGATCGTTCCTTGAGCGTTCCCTGGATCTCCTTCTCGACGATCGTGACCGAGGCCAGGTTCTCCGCGTCGAGCTGCTCGGTGAACTCCGAGTACTTGATCTCGACGCGCGTCGACTCCTTGGGCCGGAAGAGCTGCATCCAGATCGCCAGCGGCACGAACAGGATGAGCGCCCACAGGAGAAGGCTCTTCGAGAGACTGGAGAAGCGGGGTCGCTGGGGCGGACGGCGCCCCGGTGGGCCTGGGCTGGCCGGGCGTCCCCGGTTGGGTCGATTCGTCATGGCGGGCTTCTGCGGCTCCTCCTCAGATCGCGGCGCGCTTCACGCGCCGGGGTGGAACACCGCGATATGGGGAAGGTTCCTATACCGCTCTTCGTAATCCAGGCCGTATCCCACCACGAACGCATCTCCAATGGCGAAGCCAATATAACGGATGGAAAAGGGATGAGCGAGGCGCTTCTCCTTGTAGAGGAGCGCGCACAGCTCGAGGCTCGCGGGCCCCTTCTGCTCGAGGGCGCGCCAGATCTCGACCAGCGTCAGCCCCGTGTCCACGATGTCCTCGACGATCAGGACGTCTTTGCCGGCAATATCCAGGCCGTCGATCCACCAGAGCTGGACTTCGCCGGTCGATTCCGTGCCGGCGTAGGAGCGGGCGCGCACGAACTCCAGCGTGATCGGCAGGTCGATCGCCCGGCTAAGATCGGCGGCGAAGTAGATGCCGCCCTTGAGCAGGCACAGGAGCACCAGATCCCGCTCGCGATAGTCGGCCGTGATCTCCTGCCCCAGCTCGCGGACGCGCGCCTGGAGGTCCCGCTCGGAGATCAGGATCTCGGTACGTTCACCCGTCTCGATCACGCCGGTCCGAGCCATCGTCGCCTCTCCCTCCGCCTCGGATCTCGATCCACGATTCACGCCGGCGGAGCGTGACTCCGCCCGGCGCCTCGACCGTACCACCCCGTCCACCACGCACGAAGCGCATCGCCCCGGCCACCCATTCCGCACCGGGGGAAGGCGTATCCTCCTCCGCGCAGGCGGCCCACGCCCGAAGGACGGCCCGCGACAGGAGCGCGCTCGGCGCCTCCGCCAGCGCCTTCGCCTCGAAGCGCCAGACGCGCCCGGCCCGCTGAAGAGTGGCCGTCTCCAGCAGCTCCTCCGCCCGCTCGCCCAGAAACGCGGCGTCCATGGCCGCGAGCGAGGCCAGCCTGACGATCGCCCGGTCGACGCGCGGGTTCACCCCGGCCAGGATCGGCAGCACCGCCTCCCGGATCCGCGTCCGCGGATACCGGGGGTCCAGGTTCGACGGGTCGTCCCGGAACGGGACGCCGCTCGCCTCCGCCCACTCCTCCAGCGCCCGCCGCGAGAACGGCAGGAGCGGCCTGAAAATCGCCGCGCCCTGGAAGATCTCGATCGGGGCCGGCCCCGCCAGCCCGTCCGGGCTCGTGCCCCTGGCCAGCCTCAGAAGCAGGGTCTCGACGCGATCGTCACGGTGGTGCGCGGTCACGATCGCCGCCGCCCCGGTCTCGCGCGCCACCCGCGTCAGGAAGCGGTAGCGGAGGACCCGCGCCGCGGCCATCGGCCCTTCGCCGCTCCGCGCCGCCCGCTCGGGTGCCCGGCCGCGACCGCGCCGCGCTTCCACCCCCCAGCGACGTGCCACTTCTTCCACGAACCGGCCGTCCTCAGCGCTGTCCCGGCCGCGCGTGCCGTGATCGAAGTGGGCGGCCACCGGAACGGGGTCCGCTGCGGGATCCCGCTCCCGGCCGAGGAGCGCCAGCAGCGTCATCGAGTCGAGACCGCCCGACACGGCCAGGACCACGCGGTGCTCCGGTCCGAGCGCGAAGTGACGCCGCCAGTGGTCGCTGAACCGCGCGCCGAGATCCTTCGATCGGCCGCGACGAGGGGAAGATCGGGTGGTGGCGGCGGCAGGATTCGAACCTGCGACCCAGGGCTTATGAGTCCCTTGCTCTACCAGGCTGAGCTACGCCGCCCCAAAGATGAGGAAGGGGTCAGCCAGAACCCGGCTCACCCCTTCCGAAGTTGGTAGCGGGGGCGGGATTTGAACCCGCGACCTTTGGGTTATGAGCCCAACGAGCTACCAGACTGCTCCACCCCGCGATAGGCGAAAAAATGTAGACGGGATGTCCAAGGGTGTCAACCTTCGCAGCCTGGAAGGCGTCTCATCCTCTGGATGCCTTGTCCCGCTGACCTGAGCCGGAGCGTGCGAATGAGCGCCGTCCTCATATTCCTTGCGGTATGCGCGACGAGCTGCGCTCGTCCTTCTGCGCCACCTTCCTTCAAGCCCGCGGGCACAGCGGATACCTCCGCCGTCCGACGCGAGCTCGAGCAGTGGTACGACGAGAACACTCGCGCCTTCCGCGCAGAGGACGTGGAGGCCATCATGGCGCTGCGAACCGAGGATTTCCACGCCGTTACGCCCGATGGCAGGGTGCAGGACCGCGCCGCGATGGAGCACTACACCATCGGCCTGCTCAACGGGATCGACCGCTGGATTTCGCTGAGCTTCGACATCGACAGCCTCGAAGTCTCCGGCGACCAGGCTCGGGCTATCGTGCGGCAGCACCTCGTTCGCATGGCGCTCCGTCCCGACGGTCTCGTGCATCACGTGGAGACGTGGGCAACACAACGCGAGACGTGGCGGAGAACTCCTGAAGCGTGGAAGCTCCATCGCGTCGACAGCGTCCGGGATCAACGCCGGCTGATCGACGGTCAGCCCGATTGAACCCTTCTCCCCGTTGATCAGCGCGTTCCAGGCACGTGATCTCCGGCCACGCGCGCGAGCGAGTCCGCCCGCTGCCTGGCCAGTGCCGCCAGCGATTCGGCGGTCGCCCGATGGACGTCCGGAGGCACGGGGATGATCCGGTAGACGATCTCGCCCTCCCTCGCGAGCCCCTTCTCGCGCGCCAGCGACTCGAGCGCGAACGCGTCCCTCATGAGCCGCTCGTGGCGCGCCTCCAGGCCGGCGTTCTCGCCCCGCAGCTCGGTGATCCGGGCCTCCGTCCGCTTCCCCTCGAGATGCAGCATGAGGAGGTGGTGGGGCCGCTGGTCGCCGACCAGCACGCCGAACGCGAGCAGGAGGGCCACGATTCCCCAGAACGCGAGCTTCTGGCGCCTGCGGGCGCGGCGGTCGGCGAGCTTGCGGCTCACCCCTTCCCCCGCGCCGAGAAGGGCTCCCGGCCCGCGTACCGGGCGGCGGCGCCCAGGTGCTGCTCGATCCTGAGGAGCTGGTTGTACTTGGCGGTCCGCTCCCCCCGCGCCGGCGCTCCCGTCTTGATCTGCCCCGCCCCCGTGGCGACCGCGAAGTCCGAGATGAAGCTGTCCTCGGTTTCACCGGAGCGGTGGGAGATCACCGACCGGTAGCCCGACTCGCGGGCGACCCGGATCGCCTCCAGCGTCTCGGTCACCGTCCCGATCTGGTTCAGCTTGATGAGGATCGCGTTCGCGGCACCGACCTCGATGCCGCGCGCGAGCCGTTCGGCGCTGGTGACGAAGAGGTCGTCGCCGACGAGCTGGATCCGGTCGCCCAGCGCATCCGTCAGCGCCCGCCAGCCGGACCAGTCGTCCTCGGCCAGCCCGTCCTCGATCGAGACGATCGGATAGCGATCCACGAGCCCGACGTAGAAACCGATCAGCTCCTCGGCGGACATGGGATCGCCGCCGGCCTTCTTCCACCGATACGCGCCGTCGGCGTACAGCTCGCTGGCCGCCACGTCGAGCGCCAGGACGACGTCCTCGCCCGCCGTGTAGCCGGCCTTGTCGATGGCCTCGACGATCACCTCGAGCGCGGCCGTGTCGCCGTCGAGATCGGGCGCGAACCCGCCCTCGTCGCCGACCGTGGTCCCGAGGCCGCGATCCTGGAGGACCTTCTTGAGCGCCATGTAGATCTCGGCGCCGGCCCGGAGCGCCTCCGAGAAGCTCGGCGGACCGACGGGCACGACCATGAACTCCTGGATGTCGACGGTGTTGTCGGCGTGCTCGCCGCCGTTCAGGATGTTCATGAGAGGGGCCGGCAACAGATCGGCGCCGCGCCCGCCCAGCGACACGTAGAGCGGATCCCCGGCCTCGTCGGCCGCGGCTACGGCGACCGCCATCGACACGCCGAGGATGGCGTTGGCTCCGAGGCGAGACTTGCCGGGCGTGCCGTCGAGCTCGAGCAGGCGGGCGTCGATGGCCGCCTGGTCGGTCACCGTCATCCCGCGCAGTGCGGGGGCGATCACCTCGTGCACGTGGGCGACGGCCTTGCGCGTGCCGGCGCCCATGTAGCGGTCGTCGCCGTCTCTCAGCTCGAGCGCCTCGTGCTCCCCCGTCGAGGCGCCGGATGGAACAGCGGCCCGGCCGCGGGCGCCGCTCTCGGCGACGCAGTCGACCTCCAACGTCGGCCGGCCACGCGAATCGAGGATCTCGCGGGCCGTAAGGCGTGCGATCCGGGTCATCGTCGGCTTCTCTTGACGTGCAGGATTCGCTGTCGTCGGATGGGGAGTTGAATCCTAGCCCGGCCGTGGTGGCGGCGCAACGCCGCGGCTCAATCGTCGCGGAAGTGATCGTACGAGAGCGGGTCGAGGCGTTCTTCCGCGCCGCTCGCATCCCGCAGCCACACGCCGTCGCCTTCGTCGACCCGCCCGATCCGGGTCAGGGGGATGCCGAAGAGCTCCTCGAAGGCGGGGACGTGCGGCTGGATGGCGCCGGCGGACGCGCACAGGAGAAGCTCGAACTCCTCACCACCGTGGAGCGCCCACGCGAGGGCGTCGCGGCCGAGGCGCGCCGCAAGGTCGCGGGCTCCGGGATGGACCGGGATGGCCGCGGCGTTCAGCCGCAGCGCCACCCCGCTCGCCCGTGCGACGTGGCCGGCGTCCCCCGAAAGCCCGTCCGAGATGTCGATCCCGGCGCTCGGCGCCACCCGCCCGCGCAGCCACAGCGCCTCGCGGACTCGCGGCTCGGGGCGCGCCAGCCGCCGGTAGGCCGGGTGGCCGCGCGTGGGAGGATCCCCGCCACCCGACAGGCTCGCGAGCGCGGCCGCCGGCCCGCCCAGCTCACCCGTCACCCACACCTCGTCGCCGGGCCGGGCGCCCGACCGGCGCAGGGGCTCCGCCGGGCAGCGTCCGAGCGCGGTGATGGTGAGGACGAGGGGTCCCGGGGAACGCACGAGATCCCCGCCCAGGACCGGACACCCGGCCCGATCGGCCAGGTCGCGGAACCCCGCGTAGACGGCCTCCAGCACGTCCGCCGCCCCGGCCGCTACCGCCGCCGCGACCAGCACGCCCGCCGGCTCGGCGGTCATGGCCGCCAGATCGCTCGCCGCCGCCGCCAGCGCCCGATGGCCGACGTCCGGCGGGTCCAGCCAGTCGAAGCGGAAGTGGACGCCCTCGACCAGCGTGTCCACCGTCCACGCCCACGGGCCTCGATCCCCGGCCAGGATGGCCGCGTCGTCCCCGATCGCCCGCTCGGACTCGCCACCCAGCAGGCGCGCCAGCCGCCCGATCCGCTCGAACTCGCCGGGCGCCCCCCGGTCGGTCAACGGCCGGCGCCCCGCCAGTCGAACCGGGTCACCCCGTGGCGGGAGGACGCCCATACCGCGTTCTCCTCGGCCAGCAGGTGGAGGACGGGCGCTCCGGCCAGGCCGTCCTCGGGTCCGAACCGCTGCCACTCGCCGGTGGCGGGCCGGTAGCGAACCAGCCCGGTGCGCGTGCCGATCCAGAACCCCTCGCCGTCGGCGGCCAAGCTGAGCGGCGGATCGGGGAGCTGCCCGCCGGCCAGGAAACGGCTGGGCTCGCCGCCGGCGAGGGGACGGACCTCGAGCCCGGTCGCGGTCCCGACCGCGAGCAGGTCGCCCATGCGAGCCAGGGCGCGGACGTCACTCCCCAAGGTCGGCAGCTGTCCGAACGAGTCGGCCTCCGCGCCGCGCACGCCGACCCAAAGCCCGTCCCGGGAGCCGACGTACACCGTGCCCGGCAGCGCCAGGAGCGCGGTGATCGCGCGCCCGCGCAGGTGGACCGCTTCGCCGCGACCGGTGGCCGGATCGAACGCGAGGAGCCCGCGCTCGGTGCCCACCCACAGCCGGTCGCCGTCGGCGGCGAGCGCGGTCACCGCGCCGATCGAGGGGTCGGCGTTCCATCCCCAGGTGGTCCACGCCTCGCCGACCCGGCGCGAGAGGCCGAGATCGGAGCCCAGCCACAGCGTGTCGCCGGTGGCGAGCAGGGCGCGCGCGGCGGCGGTCGGCAGGCCGGGGATGCGTCCCGGGACCCGGTACGACCAGCGGCCGGAAGTGTCGGCGAAGGCAAGCGCGAGGGTGGCGGAGGTCGCGCCCGGGCCGGCGGCGAACCAGGTCCCGTCGGTGGTCCTCGCCACCGGTCCGCCGGGCGGTCCGCCGAGCCCGAAGTAGAGGGCCTCCCAGTCGGCCCGGGAGGCGCCCCATCGGCGGCCGTTGTCGCCCCACGTCCCGGCGTAGATGTCGCCCCGCAGGTCGCGGGTCAGGCGGGTCAGGCGGAAGACTTGCGCGGGATCGGCCGGGCTCCGGACATGGAATGGGTCGGTCCAGGGGAACGTCCGCGGGTCCACGTCCTGGACGTCCACCGACCCCCGGGCTTCCGGCGGCGGGGCCTCCGAGCGATCGAAGACGGGCGAGCCGCCGCGGCCGCGCCACCATCCGCCGGCGACGAACGCGTAGACCGAGCCGTCGGCCGGGTCGATCCGCAGGTCCTGGACCGTGGTCGGCGGCGGTCCCCACGCCGTTTCGACGGTCCCGTCGAAGGCTAGATGGACGAGGCCGCGGCGGGTGCCGATCCAAACGTCGTTCCCGACCCGGTCGACGGCCAGCGCCGTCACCTGGTCATCGGGCAGGCCGTCGGCGACGGTGAGCGGCGAGAGCCAGCGGTCGCGCAGCGTGTCGTAGCGCTCGACGCCGCCCGTCGTTCCGAGGAAGGCGGTCGTCTGGCTGGCCGCCACCGTGCCGACGAACCGGAAATCCTGAAGGGTGATCCAGGCCTCGGGATCGAACCGGCCGACCGACCTCTGCACCGCACCCGCGCCCGGCTCGCCGATCGGCGTATTGCCGCCACCGGGAGCGGCGCAAGCGGCGAGGGCCAGGGCCGCGGTCCAGGCCGCCCGCCGTAGCCCGGCCGAGGCCGCCCGCCTCATGGCTCCTCGCCCGTCGCCGCCAGCAGGGCGCCGTAGCGGTGGTCGAGCCGCTCCAGCAGCTCGACGCCGCGGCCGGCCGCGAGCTCGCGCACGACCAGCGGCACGTAGCGCAGAAGGTCGCTCGGGACGAGGCCGCGCTCGCCCAGGTCACGCGCCGCCCAGTCGGCGGCCAGGCCATGAAGGAAGGGCGCAGCTTGCGCGGCGGTATCCGGATCCACGCCCTGGGCCAGAAGCGAGCCCAGGATCCCGGTCAGGACGTCGCCGCTCCCGCCGGTCGCGAGCCCCGGGTTGCCGGTCAGGTTGAGCCACGTCGAACCGTCCGCCCCGGCAACCACGGTCGGAGAGCCCTTGAGGAGGACCGTGCAGCGGTGCGCCCGCGCGGCCTCGCGCGCGGCCTCGATCCGGTCGGCGTCCACCTGGTCCGCGGGTCGGCCACTCCACCGTCCCAGCTCCCCGGGATGCGGGGAGAGGAGGGTGGGCGCGGCGCGTTCGACAGGGGCCGGATCGGAGGCGAGGACGTTCAGCCCATCCGCGTCGACGATCGCCGGGGTTCCGGCCGCGAGCGCGGCTTCGACGACTCCGCGAACCCCGCCTCCGGTCCCCAGCCCCGGGCCGATCGCCACCGCGCCGGCCTCCGCCGCCGCCGCCGCGACCAGGTCGGCCGCGCGCGCAGCGAGGGCGCCGGAGCGGGTCACGGGGAGGGACCTCACGATCGCCTCCGGGTACCGGGCGATCAGGAATTCGGCGACCGGCTCGGGGGTCGCCACGACGCACATCCCCGTCCCCGAGCGGAGCGCCGCGCCGACGACCAGCGCCGCCGCGCCCCGGTAGCGCTCCGATCCGGCCACCACCAGGAGCCGTCCGGCGCTCCCCTTGTGGGCGTCGTGGGGCCGCGGCGGAAGCGCGCGCCGCGCCGTGTCGAGCGTCGTCCAGGCGAGCGGCGCGGGTCCGGCGGCCTCGAGCGCCGCGGGCGGATAGGCGAGCGCCGCGGCGACCAGCCTCCCCACGTGGGCCGGGCCGTCGGCCAGGAAGAGCCCCGGCTTGGGAAACCCGAACGTGACCGTCACCCGGGCCCGCGGCGCGATCCCGTGGACGCGGCCGGTCCGCCCGTCCAGCCCCGAAGGCGTATCGACGGCGACCACCGGAAGACCGGTCTCGACGAGCGCCCCGATGGCCGACCGCACGGGCTCCCGCATCTCGCCCCGAAGGCCCGTCCCGAGGAGGGCGTCGACGACGACGGTGACGCCTTCGAGGGCGAGGGGATCGCCGGGCTTCGCCACGCGGCGCAGCGGAAGCCCCATCGGCTCGACCAGCCGCCACTGGAGGCCGGCATCGCCGGTCAGCCGGGCGGGATCGGCGAGGAGGCGGAGCTCCACCTGCCAGCCGGCCTCACGGAGATGACGCGCCACGACCAGCCCGTCGCCGCCGTTCTTGCCGCCACCCACCAGGACGGCGGCGCGGCCCGGCCGCGGCCAGAGGCGGCGAATCTCGCGGGCGGTCTCGCGGCCGGCGCTCTCCATGAGCGCCGGGCCGGGAAGGCCGGCCCGGATGGCCGCTTGGTCGACCGCCGCCATGCGCTCGGGCTCGAGACAGAGGGGAGGGCCGGGGAAAGGCCTCATGCTCCGAACCAGCCGCTCCACCAGACACCGTCCGGGGCGGGATCGGGATCGAGCCGCTCGTCGAGGAGGACGAGCCCGGCCTGCCGCGCCCGCTCGAGGAGGGCCGACCGGTCAGGCCCGAGCGCCCCGGCGACGGCCAGCCGTCCGCCGGGCGCGACCCTGCCGGCCAGCTCCGGCAGCAGGCGCCCGAGGGTCGGGCCGTCCAGGTTGGCGAGCACGAGCTCGAAGCGGACGCCCGGCCCCAGGGCATCCAGGGAACCCCTGACGAGGGCCAGTCCCCGGGCCCGGTTGAGGTCGCGGTTCCGGGCCGCGTTCTCGAGCGCGAGCCCGTCCGTATCGAGGCCCACCGCCGCCTCCGCACCCGTCGCCAGGGCCGACAGGGCCAGGACCCCGCTGCCGGTCCCGACGTCGAGCGCCGTCTTGAAGGGGCCGGCATCGTGGATCCAGCGCAGGAGGGCCCGGGTCGTGGCATGCTCGCCGGTTCCGAAGCCGAGACCGGGCTCGATCCGGACGAGCGCCGCCGGCCCCGGCCCGTCCGGCTCGAACTCGGGCGGCACGATCCCGAGCCGCTCCCCGATCCGGATCGGCCGCGCGGCGGCCCGGTAGCCGGCCAGCCAGTCTTCGTCAGGAACCGGGCGTACGTACAGCGGGAAGGTGGGGTCGCCGCCCGTCAGGGCGCGCCAGTGGGACGCGAAACGACGCTCCAGGTCCGGGACAGGGGTCCGGAAGTAGGCCCGCACGTCGCCCGGGGCGGGGATCCACGTGCCCGTCGTGCCGCACGCGGCGAGCGCCGCGGTCACCGTGTCCTCGGCCTCGGCCGGGGCGGCGACCGCGAGCTCGACGTGGGTCACGCGGTGAACGCCTCCTTCACCTTGCGCCAGAAACCGCCTTCCTCTCCCGGCGGAGCCAGGTTCTCCGACTCGCGGAGATTCTCGAGCCGGGCCCGCTCCTCGGCGGTCAGCCGCTTCGGCACCCACACTCGGACGCGAACGAGCTGATCGCCCCGCCGATCCGAGTCGATCAGCGGAAGCCCCTTCTCCTCGAGCTTCAGGACCGCGTCGTTCTGCGTGCCGGGCGGCACCTCGAGCGTCGCCGAGCCATGAAGGGTCGGGACCTCGATCTCGGCGCCCAGGGCGGCCTGCGGAAACGAGATCGACAGCTCGAGCACGACATCGTCTCCCTGGCGGATGAACCGCTCATGAGGCTTGACCTCGATGACGACCAGCAGGTCGCCGGGCGGCCCGCCGCGTGGCCCCGCGTTTCCTTCGCCTCGCAGCGTGAGAAAGTTGCCGGTGTCGACGCCGGGCGGAATCCGGACCTTGATGCGCCGCTCCGCGCGCGTGCGCCCCTCGCCGCGGCATTCCGGACACGGATCGGAGACGACCGTCCCCTCGCCATGGCAGGCCGGGCACGGCTGGATGCTGACGAACTGGCCGAAGATGGAGCGCTGCGCGCGCTGGACCTCGCCGCGCCCGCCGCACTGCGAGCACGCGACCGGCGCGCCACCCACGCTTCCGCTGCCGCCGCAACGGGCGCATGGCTGAAGGAGATGCGCCCGGATCGTCTTCTCGACCCCGGTCGCGACCTCCTCCAGCGTGACCCGCATCCGCATCTGGGCGTCGGTGCCGCGCAGTGGGCCCCGTGTCCGCGGCCCCCGGCCCCGGCCGAACAGATCCTCGAACCCCCCGAAGTCGCGCATGAACGCCCGCAGCGCGTCGGCGAGGTCGAAATCGAAGGACGTCGCCCCGGCCCCCGAGCGGACGCCGGCGTGGCCGAACCGGTCGTAGCGGGCGCGGCGCTCCGGGTCGCGGAGGATCTCGTACGCCTCGCTCGCCTCCTTGAACAGCTCGCCGGCATCGGGATCGTCGGGATTTCGGTCCGGGTGGTAGCTCATCGCGAGGCCGCGGTAGGCGCGCTTGATCGTGTCCGGGTCCGCGTCGCGCGCCACCCCCAGCACCTCGTAATAGTCGCGCTTGTTCATGGGTCGCTCGCGTTCAGGCGCCGTGATGGACCGACGAGAGAAGCCGGGCGGTGTACTGCACGACCGCGACCACCCGCTCGTACGGCATCCGCGTGGGTCCGATCACCCCGATCATACCGCGCACGCCGCTGCTCTCGTACTGGGTGGTGACGAGGCTGAAGTCCAGCAGCGGCGGCAGGCCGTGCTCTTCGCCGATCGAGATCACGATCCCGCGCGCCTGCCGCCGGCGCAACGCCTCGGCGAGGACGTCCCGGCGCTCGGTGAGCTCGATCAGGTTGCGCAGGCTCTCCCGGCTGGAGAACTCGGGCTGGGAGGCTAGGCTGGAAGCCGGTCCCAGGATGACCTCGTCCCCGGCCGGCGCCGGCGCGAACGCCTGGTCGGCCTGCTCCAGGAAGATGTTGAGCAGTTCCGCATGCTCGGTCGGGAGCTGGCCCAGGCGGTTCCGGTAGCTCTCGCGGACCTCGCGCAGCGAGAGCCCCGCCAGGCGCTCGTTCAGCAGCGACGCCACCGCCCCGAGCTCCGACTCCTCGACCTCGATCGGCGTCTCGACGAAGATGGTCCGCACCGGCCCGGAGGCGATCGCGATGACGATCAGGATCCGCTCGCTCGACAATCCGACCAGCTCGATCCGCTCGAGGCGGCCGTCGGTAGGCGTCGGGCCGAGACCGATGCCGAGCTCGCTGGTGACCACGCTGAGGGCCTGGATCGCTCGCTTGAGGACCTCGTCCGCCGGCCCCGCGGCCGCGACCCCCGCCTCGAGCTGGCGCACGTCCTCGGGCGTGGCGGTCTCGATCCGCATCAGGCTCCGGACGTAGTAGCGGTAGGCCTTGTCGGTCGGCACGCGTCCGGCGCTCGGGTGGGGCTGGGTCAGGTAGCCCCGCTGGGTCAGGTCGCTCATCGTGTTGCGGATCGTGGCCGGACTCAGCCCCAGCTCGTTCCTGCGCGCCACCGTCCGGGAGGCGGTCGGCTCCGCCGTCTCGACGAAGTTCTGGATGACCGCAGCCAGGATGCGCGCCTCGCGCGGCGTGAGTTCGTACTCGTCCATGATCACCACGTGGTGAAACTATTCCTCCCCCTCGACCCCATCAAACCTCCCGGGAAGGCCCGGCAGGCGCTCGCCGCATCAGGATAGCCTGCAAGGCCGGGGCCCGTGCTCGTCACCGGCCGCTCAGGGCCGCCAGGATGGCGTCCAGGACCAGGAACCCCCGCTCCGTGCACCTCACACGGCCGTTCTCCCGGCGGAGCCGGCCGCTCCGGACGAGGCCGTCCACGACCTCCCGGTTTCCGGGCCGAGCCAGGAGGGGATGCGTCTCCCCCACTCCCCCGGCGGTGCGAAGGCCCAGGTACAGCGCCTCGAGGGCGCGCTCGTCGGGACCCAGGGTCTCGACGAACGCTCGCGGATCCCCGCCCTCCTCGAGCGCCCCTGACCACCCTGTCAGCGAAGCCAGGTTGGCCCACCGGCGCCGGCCGTCGAACGAATGGGCGGCCGGTCCCAGCCCGAGGTACGGCTCTCCCGTCCAGTACGACTGGTTGTGGCGCGAGCGGTGTCCGGGCCGGGCGAAGCTCGACACCTCGTAGTGCTCGAAGCCGCGCCGGCGGGCAGCCCGGCAGGCGCGCAGGTACTCGACGCCGTACCCGCCGTCGCTGCGGGTGAGGCGCTCCCCCGCTTCCGCAAGCCGCCCGAACGGCGTGCCGGCCTCGATCGTGAGCCCGTAGAGCGAGAGGTGGGTGATGGGCAGCTCGAGGGCGACGGTCAGGTCGGCGCGCCACGCCGCCTCGCTCCCCTCGACGGCGAGGTTGAACATCAGGTCGAGCGAGATCTCCGGGAACCCGGCCGTCGCCGCCCAGTGAACCGCCTCGCGAGCGCGGGCCGCCCCATGGTCACGGCCCAGGAAGCGGAGACGCTCCTCGTCGAACGACTGAACGCCCACCGAGAGCCGGGTGACGCCGAGGTCGCGGTACAGGCCGAGGCGTTCGGCGTCGACGTCGGCCGGGTTCGCCTCGACCGTCCACTCGAGGTCGTCGGCCGCGGGCGCGATCCCGAGCGACAGCGCGGCCAGGCGCCGCGTTCCCGATGCTGTGAGCCGCGACGGGGTGCCACCTCCCCAGTAGAGGGTCGCGAGAGTGGCGTCCGTGAAGGCGCCCGCCGACCGCCACCTCTCGATCTCGCGCGCGGTCCCGTCGAGGAACACGGCCTCCCGGCCGGCGTCCGGCCGGACGTTGTAGAAGGCGCAGTACGGGCACCGGTACCGGCAGAAGGGAACGTGCACGTAGACGTGGAGGTCACGGCTCACGGTTGACCAGGGGCTTGCTGTAGCGGTTTCCCGGATGCGAGCGGGCGAGGCCGAGGAGCTCGAGCTCGGTCAGGAGGGCGAGCGTCTCGACCAGCGGCAGCCGGGTCTCCCGCGCCAGCCGCTCGGCCGGCTCGGGTGCGGTGCCCAGGGCGCCCATCAGCCGCAGCCGGGGTGGCCCCGCGACGATCGGGAGGCCGGGCTCCGGGGCGAGGCCGGGCGCGGCCAGGCCCGGCAGCTCCTCCAGCTCTTTCAGCACATCGTCCGGCGACCGGACGGGGCGTGCGCCGTCGAAGAGCAGGTCGTTCACGCCGAGCGAGTTCGGCGTCAAGGGATGTCCGGGCACGGCCATCACCTCGCGCCCCGCGGCCAGCGCGTGACGGGCGGTCGTGAGCGCGCCCGACTTCCGCGTCGCCTCGACCACGACGACGATCCGCGCCAGCCCCGCGATGATCCGGTTGCGGCGCGGGAAATGGTGCGCCAGAGGGGGCATGCCGGGAGGGAACTCGGTGACGAGGCATCCTTCGCGCCCTATCCGGGCGGCGAGCCGCCGGTTGGCGGCAGGTGCCGCGACGTCCAGACCACCCCCCAGGATGGCGACGGTGGAGCCGCCCACCGCGAGGGCTCCGCGATGGGCGGCGGCGTCGATGCCGACCGCGAGACCGCTCACCACGACCGCCCCCCGCTCGGCGAGCCGGGCCCCCAGCTGCTCGGCCATCGCGCGGCCGAGGTCGGTGGCCTTCCGGGAGCCGACCACCGCCACCGCCACCCGCGAGAGGAGCTCCCGATCCCCCCGCACGTGGAGCTCCTCCGGCGGATCGGATATCGCCTCCAGGAGGGGCGGGTACTCGGGCGATCCGCGCCGGATTACGAGAGCAGCCTCCGGCTCAGGGTGTCCAGCCGCCGTCGGGCCCACCTCCCTGCGCGCTCTTTTCGGGACTGGCAGCAATGGTCCGCCGAACCAGCCGCTCGAGCACGGTCACGAGCTCCTCCAGCCCCTGGCCGGTCGCCGCCGAAACCTCGACCGTCGCCTCGGCATCGCCGAACGAGATTCCTTCCGGCGGCGCTCCCAGGTCGCGCTTCGACCACACGACCACCCGCGACCGATCGAGGAGCGTGGGCGACCACGCGGCGAGCTCCCGCTTGAGGGCCTCGTACTCGGCCGCCGGATCCGGCGTCGTGACCTCGATCAGGAAGCACAGGACCCGCGTCCGTTCGAGGTGCCGGAGGAACCGGTGGCCGAGGCCCTTGCCCTCGGCGGCGCCCTCGATCAGCCCAGGGATGTCGGCGACGACGAACGACCGGCCCTCCCCCAGCGACACGACGCCCAGGTTGGGGGTCAGGGTGGTGAACGGATAGTCGGCGATCTTCGGGCGCGCCGCGCTGATTCTCGAGAGGAGGGTCGACTTCCCGGCGTTCGGGCTCCCTACCAGCCCCACGTCGGCGATCAGCTTGAGCTCGAGGACGATCTCCCGCTCTTCACCGGCCTCGCCCGGCTGGGCGAACTTCGGCGTCTGGCGGGTCGGCCCGGCGAACGCGGCGTTGCCGCGTCCCCCGCGCCCCCCCTTCGCCACCACCACGCTCCGCCCGGGCTGGTCGAGATCGGCGAGCGTCTCCCCCGTCACGGCGTCCCGCACGATCGTCCCGACCGGCACCGTGAGACGAACATCGGCCCCTACGGCGCCAGATCGGTTGTTCCCGGAGCCGTGTCCGCCGCGGCCCGCCTCATAGCGGTTGCGGTAGCGGTAGTCGTAGAGGGTCGTCAGGTTGGGATCGGCCTGGACCAGGACATCGCCTCCACGACCGCCGTCGCCGCCGTCGGGCCCCCCGCGCGGGACATACTTCTCGCGCCGGAACGACACGCAGCCCTTCCCGCCCGCGCCCGCCTTCACCGAGATTCGCGCTTCGTCGACGAACTGCATGCCAGGC
This sequence comes from Gemmatimonadota bacterium, assembly GCA_035708865.1. Classification (GTDB taxonomy): domain Bacteria; phylum Gemmatimonadota; class Gemmatimonadetes; order JACCXV01; family JAHWKZ01; genus DASRVA01. The sequence continues at coordinate 30,722 of DASTFF010000009.1, forward strand.
TCACAAGGGTTGGGTTCGGCGGCCGCTCAGGACGGGCGCCCTACATGCGCTCGACGACCGCCGCGGCGAACTCCGAGCACTTCACTTCCCGCGCCCCCTCCATCTGCCGCGCCAGGTCGTACGTCACGACCTTGTCCCGGATCGATGCCTCCAGGCCGCGCTCGATCATCTCGCGCGCCTCCGTCCACCCCAGATAGTCGAGCATGAGGGCCCCCGAGAGGATGAGGCTTCCCGGGTTCACCTTGTCCTGCCCGGCGTACTTGGGGGCGGTGCCGTGGGTCGCCTCGAAGACCGCCTCGCGGTCGCCGATGTTGGCGCCGGGCGCCATCCCCAGTCCGCCGACCTGGGCCGCCGCGGCGTCCGACAGATAGTCGCCGTTCAGGTTGGGGAGCGCGAGCACGTCGTACTCGTCGGGCCGCAGAAGGAGCTGCTGGAACATGGCGTCGGCGATCCGGTCCTTGATCACCACCCGGTCCCCGGGATCGGCCGCACCGTCCTTCCACAGCTCCGACTCCGTGATCGTGCGGTCGCCGAAGTTC
>DASTFF010000010.1:0-16510 GCA_035708865.1 Gemmatimonadota bacterium
GCGGCGGATTGTGTGGAAGTCCTGCATGCGGAACGACACCGGATGGTCGTAGGCGGCCGGCTCGGACGGCGCGCCGGCGCGCCGCGCCAGGTCCGCCGCCCGGGCCTCGTCACCATAGTAGGCGTCGGCCGGACGGGGGAAATACCAGTGAACGTCGGGATGGACGTTGCGCGCGATCCGGCTGCACGCCGGACACACCCCGCAAGGACGCTCTCCCTCTGCCCGGCAGACGAGACGCTGGGCGAGCCTCCGGGCGGCGGTCTGCTTGCCGACTCCCGAGGGCCCATGGAAGAGGAGCGCGGCGCCCAGCCGGTCCCGCGCGATCGCGGTCTCGAGCGCCGCCAGCAGGGACCCGTGTCCGTAGACGCGAAGGGCCTCGCTCACGGCGTCATCAGCGGTCCCTCAGCCACTGGATCGGGTCCACCGCCCGTCCCTCCTTCCGGATCTCGAAATGGAGCCGGGGGCCGGTGAGGCTGCCCGACTCTCCGACCGTCCCGAGGATCGCCCCCTTGGCCAGCCGCTGCCCGACCCTGGCGGCGGCCCGCTCGAGATGGGCATAGATCGAATAGTAGCCGCCGTCGTGGTCGAGGATCAGCATCAGCCCGTAGCCGCCGTTCCAGTCCGCGTAGACGACCTCACCCGCTCCGACCGCCCGCACGGCGGTGCCCCGGGGGGCCGCGATGTCGATACCGTTGTTGACGACCTCGGTCCGGTAGACGGGGTGGACGGCGCGACCGAAGCGGGCCACGATCTCCCCATCCACCGGCCAGTCCAGGTTGCCCAGGTCGGCGGTCAGCGTCGACGCCCGGGGAGCCGCCGCCGGCTCGCCTTCGGCTTCGGCCGCCCGCCGCCGGGCCGCCTCGCGCTCCGCCCGCCGCCGCTCCAGCGAGGCCAGCAGCTGCTGGATCTTCCTGGTCTCGGCCTCGAGCTGGTCGGCCGCACGGAGCTGCTCCGACCGCTCTCCCTTGACGCGCTCCAGCATCGCCCGCCGCTCGCTCTCGGCCGCCTCCAGGCTCCGCGCCTGCGCCAGACGCTGGGAGCGGCGCTGGTCGAGCTCGGCGCGGGCCCGGTCGAGGGCGAGCCGGTCGGCCCGCGTGCTCGCTTCGAGGCGCCCGATCGAGCCGAGCAGCCGGGCGTCCTGCTCGGCGATCAGGCGCAGGTACTTGTAACGCCCCAGGGCGTCGGCGAAGCTGTCGGAGCGGAGCAGGATCTCGAGCGTCCCGAAGCGGCCCAGCTTGTAGATCGAGCGCAGGCGGCGGGCCAGGATCTGGCGCTGGACGACCAGCCGGTCCTGCGCGCGGGCGAGCTCGCGGGTGAGGAGGGTGATCTGCCGCGCCTTGACGGCGATCTCCTGCTCCAGCGTCTCCAGGAGCTGGCGGGTGACCCCCAGCTCACGCTCGACCTGGCGCAGCTCGCCGACCACGCTGCGCTCCCGCTCCCCCAGCCGCTCGGCCTCGGCGCGGCGGCGCCGGATCTCCCCCTGGAGCCGCTCCAACCGCTCGCGCTGGGTGTCGAGCTCGACCTCCTCCTGGCTCTGCGCCGGCGCAGGCAGGGCGAGCAGGGCCGGAAAGAGGAACCCGAGCGCGAGCTTCCGTCGCGCCCGGGCTACCATCGGCTGACGTGACGGCGCAGCGAGAGGATGGACGCCAGCGACCCCAGCACGCCCCCGAGCGCGACGCCGATCGCGATCTCGGCCGGCGAGTAGAACTCGAGCGCCAGGACCCGTCGCTCGAGAACCGTGAACGTCGCCAGCAGCAGCGCCAGCGCCACCAGCGCCCCGATGACCCCCTTCGTGAATCCCTCCAGCACGAAGGGACGCGCGATGAAGCCCGGGGTGGCCCCGACCATCTTCATGATCGCGAACTCGTCCTCGCGCGCCAGCACGACCAGGTTGATCGTCGCGCCGATCGCCACGAACGCCACGCACGCGAAGATCCCGCCCACCACCAGCCCCAGGAACAATGACATGTCCTGCAGGAAGTTCAGCTTGCGGACCCACTCCTCGCCGTACCGGACCTCCTCGACGAACGGGAAGCGGGAGATCCGCGCGGCGACCTCCTGGACCTGCTCCGAGCGGCGGAAGCCGGGAGCGAGGGCGATCTCGAGCGAGGCCGGGAGCGGGTTCGTATCCAGGTCCTCGTACAGCTCCTCGTATTCCTGGAACTCCTCGCGCACGCGCGACAGCGCGTCCTCCCTCGACACGTACCGGATCGAGTCGACTTCGGGATAGACGGCCGCCTCCCGCATCAGCGCGCCGGTCTCCGCGGCGGTCGTGTCGTCGCGCAGGTAGGCGACGATCTCGACCCGTTCCTCGGCGCCTTCGAGCACCCGCTCGATGTTGAGCCAGACGAGCCCGAACACGCCGAGCGTGTAGAGCGCGAACGCGATGGTGACGATGGAGAGCCCGGTCAGCAGCGGAGAGCGGCGGAACGCGAAGAACGCCTCGCGGGCGGTGTACCTCATGCCGCCGGGCCGGCCGTGTCGCGAACGATCGCTCCGTCGTCGAGCTCCAGGACCCTGGCCCCGGGGTGGTGCTCGAGAAGCGCCCGGTCGTGGGTCACGAACAGGACCGCCATCCCGCGCAGGTTGATGTCCTTGCAGACGCGGAGGATGTCGAGCGACACGCGGGGATCCAGGTTGCCGGTCGGCTCGTCGGCCAGAAGCAGGTCGGGATCGTTGACGAGCGCGCGCGCGATCGCCACCCGTTGCTGCTCGCCACCCGACAGCTCCGCCGGCAGGTGGTCGGCCTTCCCTCCGAGTCCGACCGAGGCGAGGGTACGCGGCACCGTCCGATGGATCTCATCGGGGTGGGCCCCCGTCACTTCCATCGTGAAGGCGACGTTCTCGTAGGCGGTGCGGTTCTTGAGCAGCCGAAAGTCCTGGAAGACGATCCCCAGGCGCCGCCGCAGCATGGGGATGTCGCGCCGCCGGACCCGGTCCGAGGCGAAGCCCGACACGCGCACCGTGCCGCGGGTCGGCCGCTCCTCCATCGTGACGAGCTTGACGAGGGTGGTCTTGCCAGCCCCCGAAGGGCCGGTCACGAAGGTGAACTCGCCTTGCCGGACGTGGAACGTGACGTCACGCAGGGCGAAGCCGGTCTTGGGATACTCCTTGGAGACGTTCTCGAACAGGACCACCGGGCGCCCGGGTCAGCGGATCAGCGAAGGCAATGACCCACGAGGGCGCTCAAGATGGCCAACACCAAGGCGCGCGAGCGAGGAGGGCCGAGGCGCACGAGTCTGTGCGCCGCAGGCCCGCCGAGGGAGCGCAACGCAGGTATTGGCCATCTTCAGCGCCCGGGCGTGGGCCTGCGGATGTCGACGTAGATATCCTCCCGCAACCGTTCCACGAACTGCTCCTGCGCGCGCTGCGCCGCAAGCTGCTGGCGGATCCGGGGCGCGATCTCCTCGAACGTGTACTCTCCGCCGCCCCCGCGGCCGCGGTTGACGACCACGCTGAACCCGGTCGCCGTCTCGGCGATCCCCGGCTCGCCCGCGTCCAGGTCCGCCAGCGCGGCGGCGTATACCTCCGGAAGCTGGGACGTAGGCAGCTCGATCACCGCCGCCCCGGTCGAGTCGCCCGGCATGAGCCCGGCCTGCAGGCTGTCCACGTCGGCGCCGGCGGCGATAAGGTCGCGGAGCTCCGTGGCCCGCTGCCGCGCCCGCTGCCGGTCGGCGTCAGTGCGCTCGAAGGCGATCAGGACGTGGCGCGCCCGCACCTCGTCCGGACGGCGGTCGGTCACCTGGAGGACGTGGAAGCCGAACGGAGATTCGACCGGCCCGGCCAGCTCGCCTGTCGGCGCCTCGAAGGCCACGTTCTCAAACGACGGCACCATCCGCCCGCGGCTGAACCACCCCAGATCGCCGCCCTGGGCGCGCGAGCCGGGATCGTCGGAGTACTGCCGGGCCACGGCCTCGAAGTCGCGGCCGGCCTGAAGCTCGGCGAGGACCTCGGCGGCGCGCTCCCGGGCGCGCCCGCGGGCCAGGGAGTCGGGCTCCAGGACGACCGGGATCTCCTCGAACCGGATGGTCTCCGGGCGGCGTCCGATCACCCCGCGGTTCTCGTCCCAGAAGGCGCGCACCTCGGCGTCGGTCACGGGCTCGGCGTGGATCTCGTCCCGGTGGGTCTGCAGGAACGCCTCGCCGTACAGCTCCCGGCGCTTGCGCTCCATGAGGTCGGCGCGGTAGCCGGCCAGGCTTCCCCACTGGCTCTGCCGGAGCTCCTGCTGAAACGCCTCTTCGCTGGGGAAGCGCTGGCGGATCTGCTCGATTTCGGCGTCGGCGGCCTCACGCACCTGGTCCTCGTCGATCTGGAGGGTGGTGTCGCGTCGCGCCGCTGCGTAGATGATCAGGTCCTGGAGCATCCGATCGAAGGTCTCGCCGGCCAGCTCCCGGTGCTCGGGAGTGCCCGGCGGGACACCATACTGCCCGGCCAGGAGCGCGGTCTGCTCGCGCCACTCGGACTCGAGCAGCAGTTCCTCGCCGACGATCGCCAGGATGCGCTCCTCGAGGCCGGTCTGCGGCGCCGGGGCCACCGCCGGTCCCGCGTCTCCCGGAAGAGGGACCGGCTCGGCCGGCACCTCCCGTTCCTGTGCCACCGCCGCGGCCGGAATTGTGGCCAGCAGGGCCAGCGCCAGGGTCAGGCGCCGGCGGATCATCCGCCGGCCGGCCGCACCGCGGTCTCGGGGTTCTCGAGCCGCTCCCGCAGGTCGCTCAGCACACGCTCGTAGCGGTCGGGGAAGGTCTCGACCTCCACCGCCCGGGCCTGCGAGTCGGCCATGGCCGCCATCAGCTCACGCTGAGAGTCTGCGGCCTGGGCCTGCTCCATCCGCTGAGCCGTCAGGATCTGCCGGATCTGGGGCTCGACCTCCTCGTACTGCCGGTCGCGGTAAAACTCGGCGTGCTCGTCGTAGTACGTACGGACATCCGCGTCGGTGACCTCGACCCGCTTCTCGAGCGCGTCGCTGAGGAGGCGCTGCGCGTAGAACTGCTGGATCCGCTCGTCGAGCTGGCGCTGCCGGGTCGAGTCGAGCTGGGTCTCCGCGGTCCGCGCCCGGTCGAGGAGGATCCGCCGCTGCATGAGCTGGGACAGGGCCTGGATCATGCCCGCCTGGTCGAGCCCGGCGATCATCCCCTGGTTCGAGGGCGGCAGCACGCGATACAGGTTCCAGATCTCCTGGAGTTCGAAGCTGCCACCTTCGTAGGTCGCCAGCGGAAGCTGGCGCTGCTCGTCGGTCAGCTCGGTCTCGGGGCCGCGGTCGATCAGGGCGATCAGCGTATCGATGTTCGACTCCACGAACTCGACATGGCTGTCCTCCATGAGGCGCGTGACGTACGCTTGCTCGGCGTCCCTGCGCTCGGGCCGGGCCAGCTGGTCCTCGATCTCCTCGCGCAGCTCCTCGAAGGGCCGCTTCCGCTTCTCCTCCACCTCGATCACGTGGAACCCGAACTGGGTCTCGACGACCTGCGGCACGACCTCACCGGGCTCGGCGGCGAACGCCGCCTGCTCGAACGGGGCAACCATCCGGCCGCGAGGGAACCACCCCAGCGAACCGCCCCGCTGCGCGCTTCCCGTGTCGTCGGAGTTCTCTTCCGCGAGGACCGCGAAATCGGCGCCGTCGAGGGCCAGCCCGAGCAGCGAGTCGGCCTTCGCCCGGGCCGCCTGGCGGACCGAGTCGGGCGCCTGGGGCCCGGCGCCGACCAGGATGTGGCGGGCGCTCACCTCCTCGCCGACGTTCTCCTCGTACCATTCCCGCAGCCGCGCCTCGTCGATCACGACTTCCTTCCATATCACGTCGTCGCGGAACTGATTGTAGAGCAGCTGGTCACGCCACTCGTTGAGCTGCAGGCTGTCGCCGGCGGTCAGTTCCAGTCGCTCGCGGCCGCGCAGGGAGACCAGCCTCAGGTCGACCATCTCGTCGACGGCCTTCTGCACCTCGTCCTCGTTGGCTCCGTAACCCGAGGCCTGCATGTATTCGGCGACCTCGCCCACGGTGAGGGTCTCGTCGCCGACCCGAGCCACCACGTCTTCATCGGCGCCGCCGCAGGCGGCCAGCGCAAGCAGGCCCACAGCGGCCCACACGCGCGCTTCTGAATCTGGCCTCATGGCCGAAACGCTCCTTTTTTCTGTCGAGAAGGGAAGCTCACCGCGGGCGATTCAACGGGTGACGATAGGTTCGGGTGCCGAGGCTCGCAAGCCGCGGAAGAGAGCCTCGCTCAGCACATCGTAGGTCTCTGCGGTGAGCGTGAGCTCGAGCGGATCGACGCGTCCGACCGTCATCCTCACCTCCGCGTCCGCCGCCGCCTCCTGGATCGCCTTCAACCGCGCCTCTACACCGGGCGCCCAGCGCAGTTCCGCCCGGCCGCGGCGGGGGCTGACGCGCAGCCGGACGATCCCCGCACGGGTAGCCAGCGCGCGCAGCCGGGCGGCGTCGCAGAGATGGCGCACCGGATCCGGGGGCGGCCCGTAGCGGTCCTCGAGCTCGAGCGCGAAGTCGAGGATCGCCGCCTCGTCGCGAAGCCGCGACAGCCGCCGGTAGAGGGCCAGCTTCTGCTGGTCGTCGGGGATATAGGAGGACGGGAGGTAGGCATCGGCGTCGAAGCCGAGCTCGACCGGGAGCGCCGCACCGGCCGCCTCCCCGCGCATCTCGGCGACCGTCTCCTCGAGGAGCCTCAGGTAGGTCTCGAACCCGAGCGCGGCGATGAAGCCCGACTGGTCGGCGCCGAGGAGGTTTCCGGCGCCCCGCATCTCGAGGTCGCGCAGCGCGATCCGGTAGCCGGCCCCGAGCTCGGAGTGGTGCTCGATGATCCGCAGCCGCTTCTCACCCTCCTCGGTCATGCGTGCCCGCGGGGGCGTCAGCAGGTAGCAGTACGCGCGATGGTAGGAGCGCCCGACCCGGCCCCGGAGCTGGTACAGGTCGGCCAGGCCGAACCGGTCGGCCCGCTCCACCAGGATCGTGTTCGCGCGCGGCACGTCGAGCCCCGACTCGATGATCGCGCTGGTGACGAGCACGTCGATGTCGCCGTGGAAGAAGGCCAGCATGACCGCCGACAGGTCGCCCTCGGCGAGCTGGCCGTGGGCGATCCCGATCCGCAGGTCGGGCACCAGCCGCTCGACCCGCCGCGCGGCCAGGTCGATCGTCTGGACCCGGTTGTGGACGAAGAATACCTGCCCGCCGCGGTCGACCTCGCGCCGGATCGCCTCCTCGATCAGCCCCTCGTCGAGCTCGGTCACCCAGGTCACGATCGGCGTGCGCTCGCGGGGCGGCGTCTCGATGAGGCTCATCTCGCGGAGGCCCATGAGGCCCATCTGGAGGGTCCGCGGGATGGGGGTCGCGCTCAGTGTCAGCACATCGACGCTCGTCCTCAGCGCCCGCAGCCGCTCCTTGGCGCGAACCCCGAACCGCTGCTCCTCGTCGATCACCAGCAGGCCCAGATCGGCGAACGCGACATCGCCGGAGAGCAGGCGGTGGGTCCCGATGACGATGTCGATCGAGCCCTTTCGCACGCCCTCGATGACGGCGCGGTTCTCGGCCGCCGACTGGAAGCGGCTCAGCATGCCGATCCGGACCGGGAAGTCGGCCAGCCGCTCGCCGAACGTCTCCAGGTGCTGGGCGGCGAGCACGGTCGTGGGCACGAGGACCGCCACCTGCTTGCCGTCCTGAACGGCCTTGAAGGCGGCCCGGATGGCGACCTCGGTCTTGCCGTACCCGACGTCCCCGCAGATCAGCCGGTCCATCGGCCGCGGCCGTTCCATGTCGCGCTTGACGGCCTCGCTGGCGGCGCGCTGGTCGGGGGTGTCCTCGTAGACGAACGCGGCCTCCATCTCGCGCTGCCACGCGGTGTCGGGCGAGAACGCGTAGCCGGGCGTCACCTCGCGCTCGGCCTGGAGGGCCAGCAGCTCGTCGGCAAGCGCGGCGATCGCCTGACGGGCGCGCGCCTTCTGGCGCTCCCAGTGGCCGCTCCCCATCCGATGGAGGGTCGGGACCGCCCCCTCCTCGGACGTGTAGCGCTCGATCCGCTCGAGCTGGTCGACCGGGACGTAGAGGATCTCCCCTTCGGCGTAGGCGAGCTTCAGAACCTCGACCTCGCCGCCCGCGAGCCGCAGCCGTTCGAGCCCCTGGTAGCGGCCGATCCCGTAGTCCAGATGCGCGAGGTAGTCGCCCGCCACGATCTCGGTCAGATGGATGGCCGTGCTGGCGGTGGCGTAGCGGCGCTGGCGCCGGAGGGGGGCCCGGCGCTCAAAGATCTCGTGGTCGGTGTAGACGGCGAGCCCGGCGTCCGGGGCCACGAAGCCGGCGCTCAGCCACCCCACCTCGAGAACCACGCCCTCGAGGCCGGGCAGGAGCTCCTCGAGGCGCTCGAGCTGGCCGAGGTTGTCGCACAGGATGACCGGCCGCGCGCCGCGGTCCAGGTCCGCGCGGAGGATCTCGGCCAGCCTGGCCGGCGAGCGGCGGACAGGATCCGGCTCGCGGGTCCGGAACCGGGTCTCGGGCATCTCCCGGCCGGACGCCGCCAGGTGCGGTTCGCCGCCGGACATGGGAAGCGCGTGGAGCTCGAGCGAGCGGAACCCGGCCAGGCTCGTCCGGACCCCGGCCGGGTCCAGGTAGAGCTCCTCGGGCGGCGGCTCCCGGTGCTCGCGGCGGGCGGCCCAGCGGGTCTCCGCCTCGTGCCACGCTTCCCCGAGCACGTCGGCGACGCGGGCCGCCTCGTCCCACACGACCAGACACCCCGGCGGGAGGTAGTCGCCGAGCGGCCGGAGCTCGCCGTCCTCCCCGGTCCCGGCCGGCCCCGCCCCTGGCGGCAGCTCCCGCGCGGGCAGCACCTCGACCCGCTCGAGCACGGAGATCGAGCGCTGGGTCCCGGGATCGAACGCCCGGATCGACTCGATCTCGTCGCCGGCCAGCTCGAGCCGGACCGGGTGCTCGTGGCGGAAGGCGAACACGTCCACGATCCCGCCGCGCACGCTGAACGTCCCGACCTCGGCCACCATCGCCTCGGGCTCGAACCCCATCCCGACCAGCCGCTCGATCAGCCGGTCCCTGTCCACCCGATCGCCGACCGCGAGGCGGAGGAGCCGGGACTCGAGGGCGGCCGGGGCGGGCACCCGCCGCACCAGGGCCCGGGCGGTCGTGACCCCGACCGTGATCGATCCCTCGAGGAGGCCGATCAGGAACTCCAGCCGGAGCCCCTCGATCTCGCGCTGCTGCGCGCGCTCGTCGTACGGCAGGACCTCCCACTGGGGGTAGTGCCCGACCGCGCGCTCGCCGAGCAGGGTCTCGAGGTCGCCGAGCCACCTCTCGGCGGCTTCCCCCGTCGGCGCGACCACCAGGACGGGGGCCGCCAGGTCCTCCGCCAGCGCGGCGGCGACCGCGGCCCGGCTGGAGCCGACCAGGCCCGACGCGCGGGCTCCTCCGGCCGGCTCCGCGGCGGCCTGCAGGGTCCGCCTCAGCCCACGGTAGGCCGGGGCGGCCCGTATCCCTTCGCCGATCGCACGGATGCGCATCCGATGCCCTCGTGAACTTTGAACGTGAGACTCGAACTTACAAAGCTAGTTGTTGAGGCCGGCGCGTCGCGTCCACGCCTCCGCGATCAGCGCCCCGATCGCGAGGAGCACGATCCAGGGCCAGAGCTCCGGGCCCCGGCGGCGCGGGAACACGGCGCGCTCCCAGTCCGCCGCCGGCGTCGGCCTGACTCCCCAGCTCGACTCCCAGAGCGAGGCGTCGACCGGGGTCAGGTCGCCTTCGGCCGGCTCGCCCCGGACCGCGAGGAAGGTCGTCCCCGCGGCCTCCACGCGGTAGAGCCCCGGCCGCTCGAGCCGCGGCGGCGCCCCCCCCGGCGGGATGGTCCAGGTGGCCGGGTCGGAGCCGCCCAGCGGGCCGGTCAGGATCGCTCCTTCGGGAGGGATGGGCGCGGGCTCGCCCGCCCGAACGGCACCGTCCCCCCGCCAGCGGGGGTCCCAGGCCGCCAGCACTGCCTCGACCACGAGCGGGAAGACCGGCGTCGCGCCGAGCCGGGTCACCGGCGGCCCGAGCGGGACCAACCACACGGCCACCGGGCCTCGCACCCAGAGCGCGGGCTCGCCGGTGACGAGCTCCCAGGTCCAGTCCGGCTCGGGCCCGCCGAGCACCCCCAGCGCGCCCCGGACGGGCGCCCGGGCCAGCAGGTGCTCGGGGACCCCGGGCCCAGGCGTGCCCGGCGCGCCGGCCAGCGATGTCCGGCGCCCTGCAGGCCCCAGCCGCCACTCGACCGCCGGGGCCTCGAGACCCGGCGTGCGGAGCCAGGCTCCGGCCGGGATGCAGGCCGGATCGGGGCAGGCGGGGGCGAAGAGGAGCCGCGTGCCGCCCGCCGCCAGCCCGCTCAGGACCCGCGCTTCGTCGGCGCGGTAGGGGCGGATCGGAAGGAGGGCCAGCATCGGCGAATCGGCCGCCAGGCCGGCCACGGCGGTCGCCCGGCTGACGACCGCGCCACGGTCCGCGGTCCCGATCGCCGCCTCCCAGAACAGGGGACCGCTCTCAGGCGGCTCGTCCGGCGCGGTCAGGCGGACCACCGGATAGGCGCCTGCCGCCCCGCGGGCGAGGTGCAGCAGGTCGTCGGAGGGCAGGGCGTCGGCGCCTGCCAACCCGAACGTGGCGCTGTCGGCCACCGTCCAGCCGGCCGTGCCCGGTGCCCCGTCCATAGGGATCAGGCCGCGCTCCGACAGGACGCTGCCGATCACCCGCCCGGCCGTCTGCGGAGCCCCGTCGCCGCCCCACGACCGGCCGACCACGTGGACCCGGTCGGGGGCGGTCCAGCGGGCGCCCACCAGCCCCCGGTTGGGTCCCCCGGCGGACCCCCAGACGCGAAGCGCCCGGTAGTCCTGCCGGCCCGGCCCGTCCGGACCGGCTGGCATCGGCGGGGCCCCGCCGCGCGAGCCGTCCGTCAGAAGGTACGTCTCCGTACCATCGTCCGCCCGCTCCGCCAGGGCGGCCAGCGTTCGCGGCCAGTCGCTGCCCCGGGCGGTCGGCCGGAGCGTGGCCAGCCGGCGCCGGAGGGCGGCCGGGTCGCCGGTCCACCAGCCGACGATCCCGTCGGCCACGGCCGCCAGCGCCAGCTCGTCTCCGGGGCCCGCCAGAGCCAGCAGCGAGTCGGCCCAGCCGCGGATCGAGCTCCACGCCACCCGTCCTCCCTCCCGTTGACCGGCGCTGGCCGAGACGTCGACCGCGACCACGGCCCGGGTCGGCCGGTGGCTCGCGGGCCCGCCCCGGCCGGGGCCGGTCGGGCGGGCGGCCGCCAGGACGAGGAGCGCGATCGCCAAGGCCCGGAGCAGGATCTGGCGCCGGCTCCGGCCGCGCCGGGGCCTCGGGCGGCGTTCGGCCTCTTCGAACAGGTGGAGCGAGCTGAACGGTGTGGGCTCGCCTCGCCGGGCGCTCCGGCGGGCCAGCAGGAAGGGGAGGAGCGCCAGCGGCAGGGCGAGCAGGGCGAGCGGCTGAAGGAACCCCGTCACCGGGCCGGCGCCGCCCTAAGGATGAAAGGGCGCTTCAGGGTGGCGATCAACGACTTACGGCCGCCGGCCGGCCATCCGCGCGAGGTGTCCGCGGCGCCCTTCCAGGTACCTCCCCAGCGCGATCCCGACCGGCTCCGACGTCGTCAGGGGGACGTAGTCGAACCCGCGGTCGTGGGCCTGGGTCCGGTACACGCGCTCCAGCCGGGCGAGCGCCTCGCGGTACGCGTCGGCGAGCTCGGATGGCGGGATCCTGAGGACACGACCGGTCTCGGCGTCCACGACCCCGCCCGCCTCCAGGAGCCCCGCCAGCGAGCGCTCGGCCGGATCGAGCACGTGGAGGACCACCACCTCGTGCTTCCGGTGACGGAAGTACCGGAGACCGGGAAGGAAGCGCTCGGTGGGGCCCAGCAGGTCCGAGATGACGATCAGGACCCCGCGTCGGGGGAGCCGCTCGGCCAGCTCCCTGAACGGCGCATCGGGCCAGGTCTCCCCGCCCGGCTCGAGGCCCGCCAGGGCCTCCATGAGCAGGACCCGCTGGCTCGCCCCGCCGCGCGGCGGGCGGAACGCGGTCAGGCCGCCGGCGAATGCGGCCAGCCCGACGGCGTCCTGCTGCGCCAGCAGGAGGTGCCCCAGGGCGGCCGCCAGGAGCCGCGCGTACTCGAACTTCGAGACCGGTCCCTCGCCCGCCCACGCCATCGAGGCGCTGGTGTCCAGGACGAGGACGGCCCGCAGGTTGGTCTCCTCCTCGCTCTCGCGGACGTAGTGGCGGTCGCTCCTGCCGAACACCTTCCAGTCGATCCGCCGGAGATCGTCCCCCGGCACGTACGGGCGATGCTCGGCGAACTCGAGCGAGCCGCCGCGCTCGGGGCTGCGGTGCCGGCCGGCCAGGAACCCCTCCACGACCAGCCGGGCGACGAAGTCGAGAGCGCCCAGGCGGAGGAGCTCGGCGGGGGAGAGGAGCGCAACGGGGGGCCGGGGGTCGGTCCGCAGGCTCAAGCGCCGTCCCGATCGACCTCGGCCACCAGCGCGGAGACGACCTCGTCCACCGAGACGCGCGCGGCCTCGGCCTCGTAGTTGGTGACCACCCGGTGCCGGAGGACCGGCCCGGACAGGGTCCGGACGTCGCCCAGGTCGGGGGCCGCCCGACCCTGGAGCAGCGCCCGCGCCTTGGCGCCCAGCACGAGGAACTGCCCGGCCCGCGGGCCCGCGCCCCAGGCCACGTAGCGCCGGACGACCTCGGGCGCGCGCGGATGCGAGGGCCGGCTCCGGCGGGCCAGCTCGACCGCGTACGACGACACCTCGTCGGAGAGCGGCACCCGCCGGACCAGGTCCTGGAACGCCAGCAGCTCGGCCCGCGAGACCACCGGCTCGACCGCGGGCGCCGGCTCGGCGGTCGTCGAGCGGACGATCTCGATTTCCTCGGCCCGCTCCGGGTAGCCGATCTCGAGCGCGAACATGAAACGGTCGAGCTGCGCCTCGGGCAGGGGATAGGTGCCCTCCTGCTCGATCGGGTTCTGGGTCGCCAGCACGAAGAACGGGTCCTCGAGCGGATGCGTCACCCCGCCCGCCGTCACTTCGTGCTCCTGCATCGCCTGCAGCAGCGCCGCCTGGGTCTTGGGCGGCGTCCGGTTGATCTCGTCGGCCAGCAGGATGTGGGTGAAGACCGGGCCCGGCAGGAAGCGGAGCCGGCGGCGGCCGGTCTCCGGGTCCTCCTCGATCACCTCGGTGCCGGTGATGTCGCTGGGCATGAGGTCGGGGGTGAACTGGATCCGGCCGAAGCGGCAGTCGAGCGCCCGTGCCAGCGTCTGGACGAGGAGCGTCTTGGCCAGCCCCGGAACGCCGATCAGGAGCGCGTGGCCGCGCGCGAGGAGCGCGATCAGCATCAGCTCGCGAACGCCCTGCTGTCCGACGATCGTCCGGCCGATCGCCCCGTCGAGCTCCTCGCGGGCCGCCACCAGCCGGCGCGCGGTCTCGACGTCGGGCTCCCGCTCCTCGCGCTCCAGCCGCGGATGCGCCTCCATCACGTCCTCCTCGCCACCCAGATCATCTCCTGACCGTTCTCGACGAACGGGCCGCGGTCCCAGTCCCCGTACAACGCCTCGACCTCATAACCCGCCCGGGCCAGCAGGTGTTCAATCTCGAAGCGGTGGAAGTACCTGAGCTCGAGCGGCTCGAACGCGCGCCCGGCGCCGTTGCCGGGGCTCTCCGGCTCGTAGACGAAGGTCAGGTGGAGGCGCTGCCGGGCGAGATCGTAGCGCGCCACGAACCGCTCGCGGATCCGGATCCCGCCCTCGTCGTAGGCACGACCGCTCTCCAGGAGCCGGCCGGGCGCCCGCCCGCCGGCGAGCAGGTCGGCGCGCGGGTCGAAGACGTTGAAGACGAGCCGGCCCTGAGGCCGGAGCACGGCCCGGATCGACGCCAGCGCCGCCAGCTGGTCGGCCACCGAGAGGAGCGACTGGAACACCCGGAAGGGAAGGAACGCCTGGGCGAACGGCCGCCGGAAGGCGAAGCGCCGCAGATCGGCGCGGACGAACGCGCAGCGCCCGGCGACCGCGGCCGGCGCGGCACGCCGCTTGGCCTCGGCCCGGGCGAGCATGTGGGGGCTCCGGTCGAGGCCGACCGCAGGGACACCCGCCTCCGCGATCGGCAAGGTCACCCGCCCGGTACCGCACCCCGCCTCGAGCACGGGCCCCCCCTCGCGAAGGGCCTCCTCCACGTAGAACCGGACGTCCTCGAGCTGCTGCGAGTGGAGGCGGTCGTAGCGCACGGCCGCGGCGGGGGTCGTGTCGTAGTAGCGGTCGGTGGGGTCCCCGGGCGCGTGCCTCATGGGCCCAAGATAGCCGGGGGCCCGGCCTTCGTCCGGCGTCAGTCCCGGGCGTCCCCGGCGCGGCAGAAGGGGACCTCGGCCTGCTGCTCCGGCTCGAGGATCCCGCACGCCTCGCGGCGGCACTCGCGGGCGATCTCACGCACCCGGCGCCGGCCCTCGCGGGCGGTCAGGTCGGCTTCCCTGACCGCCTGGATCACCCGCGCCACTCGCTCGCGGCACTCCTCGCGCAGCGCGGCCAGCCGCCGGCGCTGCTCCTCGGTGAGGTTCAGGTCCGGCCGGTCGGCGCCGAAGCGCCCCTCGAGGAGGCGCTCGATCTGCTCCTCGGTCAGGAACTTCGAGAGGGTCCCGATCAGCTCGACGTGGACGGCCTCGACCAGCGAGCGCGCCTCGGCGCGCTCGATCTCCCCGGCCCGGAGCCTGGCCAGGATGTCCCGGATCTCCGCGGCCGCCGAGCGGACGGCCTCCCGGATCGCGGCCCGGTCCTCGTCGCTCAGGTCGTCCAGGAAGGCGGCATCGACGATCTGGCCGGCCGTGATGAGCTCGAAGCCGGCCCCGGCGTCCTGCTCGGGTTCGGTGGTAGGGCCGCCGTCGCTGCAGGCGGCGGCCAGCATGAGGGCCAGGGCGAGTCCCATTCGTCGCATGGTGGTAACCTCCGGTTCGAAACGCGCAAGGCGGATGCCGGGCGGCGCTCCGCGGCCTGACGTGGATGGGACGAATTGTGGAGGGGCTTCGTTAACCTTGCGCGCCCACTTCGCACTGGGAACAGCCCGTGTGAGGGGAGTGGCAGACTTGATACCTGCTAGGCGCTGCCAGAGTTCTGCCCTAGATCTGCCAACCAGTAGGCTCTCCCGCCGCACCAACTGGAGAAGCGATGGCGGTGGTCTGCCCCCCGTTTTTGAGTCCACGGCGACTCACGTTATGAGGAGCTAGGTTTTGGTCTGGCCCGAGGTCCCCGGGGACGGGGGCGGGAGGACGGACCGATGCGGAAGAGCCGCTTCACCGAGGAACAGATCGCGCTCGCCTTGAGGCAGGCCGAGGCCGGGACGCCGGTGGCGGAGGTGTGTCGCAAGCTGGGGGTGACCGAGACCACGTTTTACCGCTGGAAGAAGTGCTTCGGCGGCTTGGGGGTTCCCGAGCTCCGGGAGCTGAGGCAGCTCAGGGAGGAGAACCGGCGCTTGAAGGGTCTGGTGGGCGGACTTGAGCCTGGACCGCTCGATCCTGCAGGAGGCGCTCAAAAAAAAATGGTGAGGCCGGATGCCCGGCGGGGGGTGGTGCGCTGGGCCGAGGAGGCGTACCGCGTGTCGGAGCGGCGGGCCTGCCGGGCGATCGGGGTGAGCCGCTCGGTGGTCCGCTACCGGAGCGTTCGGCCGCACCAGGAGGTGCTTCGTGAGCGGGTCAAGGAGCTGGCCGCGGTCAGGGTTCGGAGCGGCTATCGTCAGATCCACATGTTCTTGCGGCGCGAGGGGTGGCCGATTAACCACAAGCGGGTCTACCGGCTGTACACCGAGGAGGGCCTGACCTTGAAGCGCCGCCGCCCCAAGCGTCATCGTTCGGCGGCAGCGCGCCAGCAGCCCGCCGCTCCGACGACCCCCAACGAGGCGTGGGCGATGGACTTCATCCATGACACCCTGGCCGACGGACGAACCATCCGCGTCCTGACGGCGATCGACATGTTCACGCGGGAGTGCGTGGCGCTCGAGGTGTCGCCGACGTTCCGTGGCAGCGACGTGGCCAGCATCCTGGGCTCGGCAGGAGCCAAGCGCGAGCTGCCCGAGCGGATCCGAGTCGACCACGGCACCGAGTTCACCTCGAAGGCGCTCGACCACTGGGCGTACTGGAACCGGGTCGAGCTCGACTTCATCCGCCCTGGCAAGCCGACCGACAACCCGTTCATCGAGGCCTTCAACGCGACCCTGAGGCGTGAGTGCCTGTCGCAACACTGGTTCCCGGATCTCGAGGACGCCCAGACGACCCTCGATCGCTGGAAGGAGGACTACAACAACCATCGCCCGCACAGCAGCTTAGACAACCAGCCGCCCGCCCACTTCGGGGCCGGCGGCACCTTCATCCCGGACCGGAACCGGCTCCAAAAATTGCGCTGCTAGTGGACCAGGATCGGGGGGCGAACCACTGGGGCGGTTGACATCAGCAAGAACGGTGTGGTCCTGGGGGCTGTGTTCCCGAACGGACCGACAGGCT
>DASTFF010000011.1:0-8600 GCA_035708865.1 Gemmatimonadota bacterium
ACCATGGACGGGCTCCTCCGTGCGTACAGTTGTGAAGTCAGGGGGACCGCCGGGCATCGTGCCGGCCGCGTTCCGGGCCATCTCGTGCAGCGCGCCTTTTTAGCGCCCCTCCGACGGCTGGATCCGCGTCCGCCACTTCACCTCGAGGGATCGTCCAGCGTCCCTCCGTTCCTTCGGTTGGCCTGAGTGGGGAAGAGGACGATAGCAGACGTACCCTCCCCTGTCAACGATCTAGAACGCAAGTTCCCATTTAGGGCAAAGTGTTTCCACTCCGGGACTTACCCGCTTTATAGTCATTCCTGCCCGGTAATGGATGAAAAAAGGCCGCGGAGGGTGGGAAGAGCCTCCGCGGCCGATGGTACGGGGGAAATCGCGATCCCTTCTCCGCTACTCGATCAGCCGGACGAACTGGGCCGCCGGGGCCACCGCCTCCCCACCTCCCACGCCCCGCGGGTACAGGACCCGCCCATACACCACCTGGTCGTTGCCATTGCCCTCGACGCCCTCGAAGAAGACGGCGATGAAGTTGGTGAACTCGACCGGCTTCCGACCGGGATCGAACTCGCGGCCGGGATTGTACACGGGCACGATACCGATCCGGGGACTCCCCTCCCAGCCCGGCGCGTAGGCGCTCCCGGTGACCGTGTTCGAGCCCGCGTCCCAGCTCGCCCATGGATCCAGGGCGATCAGGTCCTCGATCCCCTGGACGGTCGGCCCGGTCATGGCGCCTGGCTCGACGTCGTACTCGTCCTCGACCGAGACCACCACCGGATTGCAGTTGGCGATGTTCCAGCGATAGCGGTCGGCGCCGTTGGCCGGGCCGCCCAGCGTCGACGGCATGGCCCAGGGGTAGTACCAGCTCGGGCCCGTGCCGGGATAGGTCTCCGAGACGCCGCCGTTGCCGTTCCCGTTGCCGTTCCCGCCCCCGGCCTTCAGAACGATCGGCCGGCCGAAGTCGTCGTTGAATCCCGTCCCGTCGCTCCCCGGCTCCCCGGCGTTCCGCCACGAGGAGCCATAGCCGTGCTCGTCGGGGTCGTACTGGTCGACTCCCGGATCGTAGACCCCGTCCCCATTGACATCCAGGAAGGCGTCGGGGATGGCGAACGGCTTCAGGCAGGTGGCCGCTCCCGCCGGCGCGATCGCGGCCGTGGCCCGGGCGGCGACGTCGGCCTGCGCGGTGCCGAACACGTTGGCGAACCAGGTCGGGATCGCGTTGCCCCGGTCCCCGATCCGGCGCACGGTCACCGTCACCCGGCCCTGCTCCAGATCCACTTCCACGTCCTCCGGCAGGATCTGCGCGGAGTCGCCGTAGACCAGGTTCCGCTCGCCGATGTTGATGGCCTCGGCGCGGGCGATGTCCTCGTCCGCAGCGCTCAGATCCCCTTTCATCACGAAGGTTCCCGCGCCCGCCAGCGCGGCCGCGTCGGCCGTGCGCTGGGCTTCCGTGCGAACGTCGAACAGCATGCCTACGTCGACCGCCAGCGCGACGATCGACAGCAGCGCCGTCATCGACAGAGTGACCATCAGGATCGTCGAGCCACGTTCGTTCATTACCGCTTCTTTCCAGGGGGAATGGGTTCGGTCGTATCGCCGCCGCTGGCGTCGGGGCCGTTCGGAGGGGGGGCCGGCGTCCCCGGCGCCGATGCGGTCGGCTTTGGTTCCATCGGATGGCTCGGAGGCTGCCGACTATCGGCACTCCGATCATCGATCGCGGGATGATCCTACCATGTCTCCAGCGGTGATGTCAACGAAAATGAACCCTAGTTCCAAACTATGTAATTCACCTTCCGTAGCGCTATGTAAAAGGGTTCCATTTTTGTGGAAGGATCATTCCTGCTGGGCGAGGCGCAGGCGGGCGTGGATCGCGGTTCCTCCCCCCTCCCTGCGCTCGTACTCGATCGTGCCTCCCCAAGCCTCGACGATCCGGCGGGTGATCGCCAGCCCGAGCCCCGTGCCGCGGGTCTTGGTGGAGAAGGAAGGCTCGAAGAGTCGCTCTAGATCCGTGTCCGGCAGGCCGATCCCGTCATCCAGGACCGACACGCGGGCCCAGCCAGGCTCCCGCTCCCAGTCCAGCCGGACGTCCACCCGACCTCCTCCCCTGGCGACGACGGCGTCGCGGGCGTTCTGGAGCAGGTTGACGAGAACGCGCCGGAACCCTTCCGGCTCTCCCAGGATCGGCTTCGGCTCGCCGACGGTCTCCAGCCCGTAGACCACGACCTCCTCGGTCGCCTCGAAGAGGGTCAGAGCATCACGTGCGACCAGGACCGGGTCGAACGACACCAGCGAGCGCGGGTCGGGAACCGCGAACCGGGAGAAGTTGCCGGCGATCCGCTCGAGCCGGTCGATCTCCGCGAGCACCAGGTCCAGGTTGGACCGGAAGAGGTGCTCGAAGTTCAGCGGCCGTTCGTCGACCGTCCGCTCCAGATGCTGGAGCGAGAGCTTCATCGGGGTGAGCGGGTTCTTGATCTCGTGCGCCACCTGTCGGGCCATCTCGCCCCACGCCAGCACCCGCTGCGAGGCCACGTTGTCGGTGATGTCCTCGAACGCCACGACCAGGCCGCGCTCGTCCTCTCCACCCGCCTCCCGCAGGGTGGTGAACACCACGTGGTAGTGACGATCCTTCCCTTCCCGGCGCAGGACCAGCTCGCGATCCGCGCGGCCCCCGGCCAGCTGGCGCTCGACCAGGCCCCAGAAACGGGACGCGCCGTCACGGCGCCGCGCCAGCTCGCCGGCCCGCTGGCCGAGCACTGCCTCGGGCCTTTCCCCCAGCAGGGACGCGGCCCGTTCGTTGAGGAGCTGGACCTGGCCGTCCGCATCGAGGGCGACGACCCCTGCGCCCACGGAGGAGAGGATCGCCTGGACCCGTGACTTCTCCTCCTCGAGCGCCCGCTGGCCCTTGTCGAGGCGCTCGGCCATGGTGTTGAAGGCCTCCTGGAGGTGGCCGAACTCGTCCTGCCGGGCCGGGGGCGGCAGGCGGTACGCCAGGCGGCCCGAGGCGATCTGCCGGGTCCCCTGCTCGAGCGCCCCGAGGGGCCGCGCCATGAACCGCGCGAGGCCCCATCCGACGACCAGCAGGAAGGCGATCGAGAAAGCGGTCAGCAGGAACACGCCCTCCCCCAGCCGCTGCAGGTCCTGGCGCGCCTGGTCCTCACGGATCAGGAGCGGCGTCGCCAACACGTAGCCGGCCGGAGCCCCCGCTTCCCGGAGCGGGCGATAGGCGACCAGGAACGAGCGCTCGCCCAGCAGCACCGAATCGAACACGCTTGCCCGGCCGCCCGCGAAGAGCTCGGTATAGACCTCGCCCTTCATCCGATCGGCGAACAGCCGCGACGCGAAGATCTCGGGTCGGCTGGACGCCACGGCCCGCCCGCGCCAGTACAGGATCAGGTCCTGCTGCAGCACGTCGGAGATCTGCCGGAGCCGGGAGTTGAGGGCCCTGGCCGTCCCCTGCTCGAGCGCCGTGTCCCCGACCAGCAGGCGGCTGGCCGCCCCGAGGGCCTCGGTCGCCGCGGCGCGGGTGGATTCCTGGACCTCGGCGCGGGTCGCGCGGAAGCCGAGCACGGCGTAGAGGGTCAGCGGCAACGCCGCCACCGCCACGAAGGCGAGCAGCAGCTGGACGCGGAAGGAGCGCAGCGGGTTCTCGGCGCGCGCCCGGCCCCACGAGCGGACGCGGGCCCGGGGATCGGTCCACCGCTCGACGATCCCGACGAGGAGCCCGCAGATGGCGGCCACCACGGCGAAGAGGGCGTACGTCCGGGCACCCGGCAGGAGCCTGCCGAGCGGCAGGGCCAGCCGAACGCGGGTCCCGTCCGGCCGCTGGACGCTGGTCAGCAGGGTTCGGGGTGGCGGGGTCTCCCCCGGCTCGAGCGTCCGGTAGAGGGTCGACTCGAACGACGACGAAGATCCGGCCATCAGGTCGCTCAGCAGGAACGTCGCGCCGCTCGGCGCCTCCCGGAGCCGGGTCGCGCCGGTGGACATGGCGACCGCGGCTCCCAGCCGGGCCCCCTCGCGATAGAGGGGGACCGTCGCCCACCAGATCCCACCCTCCTCCGGGGCACCCTCGACGTCGACCCGCACGTTGTCGGCCTCGGCGCGGGCCCGGGCCCGGCCCCCCAGATCGACGGTCGTGAGGGCGAACTGGCTCACGATCTCGCCCTCGTCGTCCACTAGATAAAGACCGGACGCGAAATCGGGCGAGCGCAGCGGGCTCCGGCTCCAGAGAAGGAGCGCGGCGTCGCGGTTGCCCTCCTCGAGGGCCTCGGCGGCCTCGGAGCTCTGCGCCAGATACTCGACCATCCGCGACATCGTGTACTGGAGCCATTGGCCGGAGGACTCCCCGAGCCGCTCCGCGCGCTCGACCAGCAGGTCCTGTGCGACGTCGATCCGAGCCCGGGATAGGAGCGGGAGGACCACGAGGCCGCCCAGGGTCACGGCGATGAGCGCGACGGCCGGGCCGGCGCCCTTGCCCGTGAAGCGTCGTAGCCCGGCCGCGTGGACCAGCCACGCCGTCCCCGTCAGGCCAAGAGCGAGGAGGATCCGGAACTCGATCGATCTGCCTCGCAGGGCCTCGGCCGGCAGGATCCAGGCGGCTCCGGCCACGACCGCTAGCGTTCCCAGGGCCACCAGCGCCGTCCTGACCCCGTCGGCCGGCACCCCCAGGGGACGCAGGCCGGCCGCCAGCGCGATCACGACCACCCCGGCGAAGAGCGCGAACGCCAGCAGGACCATCAGGTAGTGCGGCGAGAAGAGGAGGGTCGTGCTGAAGAAGACATCCAGGCTCATGCCGCGGATGGCGTTCTCGATGACGGCGGCCGCCGCGTGGACGATCAGCCAGGCGAGCAGGCCGACCGCCGCGACGCCCAGGACGGTCCCGGCGGTGGAGCGGTGGCGGCGCGCAGGGACGAACCCGTAGGCGCCCACGGCGAACAGCAGAGCGAGGGCGGCCGTCGTCAGCAGATCGCCGGCTGACCGCCCTCCCGGCCCGAGCATCTCAGCCGCGAAGCCGAGCGGGCTGAACCAGCCGGGCGGAAGGAAGTAGGTCAGATAGCGGGACGACATGAGAAACGCCCATACCACGGTCACCAGCGCCAGACGGCCTGTCAGGGTGAGCAGGGCGGCCCGTCCAGGGCGGCCGCGCGGGCCGCTGCCTCTGCGGGTCGCCTGCCAGACCGCCCCCACCGACCAGGCGAGCGGCCAGAGGAACAGGAGCCCCAGCAGGCGCTGGGCGCCGAGTCGCCGCTCCTCCAGGAAGCGCTCGACCATGAAGCGCTGCCCCTCGACCCATCCCACCGGCCCTTCCGGTCCCATGATCGGCACACCCTGACCTCCCGACTGCACGGGCATCACCCGGAAGGAGAGGCCTTCCCGCTCCTGGAGCGCGGGCAGCACGAGATCGGGATCGGTGACCTCGCCGAGCGGGCTCTCGATCCGCCAGACGTCCTTGACGATGACTCGGAACGAGTCCCCGCGGACGATCCACGGCGCCCCCGTGTAGGCGAGGGTGAAGCCGGACGGCCGCCGGACCAGCGGTTGCTCGAGAGGCCGCCCCGCCGAGTCGGCCGGCAGCCGGTCTCCGCGGGGGTCGCCCCACCAGGCCCTGAGGCTGCCCGCGGCGTCGTAGATCTCCAGACCGGTCCCGGGACGCAGGGCCGGGCTCGCGGCGCGGCCCAGGGCCACGAACAGCTCGGGGTCCTGGACCACCTCGGCCGGGAACCGCTCGGCCCGGTCCGCCAGCCGCCGGCTGACCCGCTCGGCCAGCAGGCGATCGTCCTCGAGGCGCGCTGCGAGGATCCCGGCCAGGTCCTCCCCCTTGTCGGCAGCCAGCCGGCGAACCGCGTCCGCCCCGCCCTGGCTGAGCCGCCACGACTCGAGGTGGACGTAAGCCCAGAGGCCGAGGAAGACCAGCAGGAACCCGTACCCGATCTTCAGGCTCCAGCGGCTCGGCGGGTAGAGAACGAGAGCCGCCCCGGCCATTCCGGCGGTGGCCAGCGCGAGGAGGATTCCGGCCGGGCCGGGCCCCACCACCAGGACGATCCCCCCGAGGGCGGTCGCCGCCACGAAGGCCTGCGCGGCCCTGCTCACGGCTCGCCTTCCGCCTCCGGACGGGTGGCCACGACGAGCCCCGTGGCGCCCGCCTTGCGGGCCGCGTCCATGGCCGCGACGACCCGACCGTGGGCCACGCGCCGGTCGGCCTCCAGGGTGACCTCGGTCGTCCCCGCCTCGCGGAGTCTGGCCTCCAGGACCTCGGTGAGCTCCGCGGGCGCGACCGGTCGCGTCCCCACGTACAGCCCGCCGTCGGCGGCGATCCGCACGCTCACCTCGGCGACCTCGCTGGCGCCCGAGCCGGCCTCCGGCAGATGCAGGTCGATCCCCGGGCGCTCGAGGAACGTCGAGGTGACGACGAAGAAGATGAGCAGGAGGAAGACGACGTCGATCAGCGAGGTGACGTTGATCAGCGCCTTCCGACGGCGGCCCTTCTCAAGGCGCATCGCTCAGGGACTGGATGCGCTGGATGAGCCGGTTCGTGTGGCCCTCGATGTCGAGGACGAGCCGCTCCGCCTTGCCGGTGAAATAGTTGTAGAAGACGAGCGCGGGGATTCCGATCAGGAGACCCGTGGCGGTCGTGATCAACGCCTCGGCGATACCGCCCGAGAGGCTCTGGGCCTGGCCCGCCCCCTGGCGCGAGATGATGTCGAAGACCTCGATCATGCCGAGCACGGTGCCCAGCAGGCCCAGCAGCGGGGCGATGCCGGCCACCGTCTCGAGAACGCCGAGCCCCCACTCGAGGCTGGCGACCTCCTGCCGGCCCTGATCCTCCACGCGCTCGCGGATCTCGTCCCGGCTCTCGGCGTGGTTGTCGAGCGCGACCTGGACGATGGTCGAGAAGGGCCCCGGGTATCGCTGGCAGACATCACGCGCGCGGCGCAGGTCGGCGGGGCCGCGCAGGTCGTCGATGACGCGGACGATCTCGGGCACCAGCACGCGCCTCCGGCGCAGCTTCCAGGCCCGGTCCAGAATCACCCCCAGGGCGAGGAACGAGCACGCCGCGAGCGGAAGCATCGTGATGCCGCCTTGTTGGAGGGTCTCCCACACGCCTAGCGGCCCGCCGGCGAGGCATTGAAGTAGAACCCGCCGGTGATCTCCAGATAGGGCTCGGGGAAGCCCGGGGGCAGGGGCTCGAAGTCGGCCGCCCCTTCGACCGCCGAGATCGCCACGTACTGCAGGTTCCGGACGCCCTCGTGATCGAGCATCTCGAGCCCCTCGAGACGTCCGTCCGGAGCGATTCGGAAACGGACCCGCGTGACCCACGCGGCCATTCCGTAGTAGAAGGCGGGCGGGGGGAAGATGTGCTCCTCGATCCTCCGCTTGAGCCGCTCCATGTAGGGGCCGTACTCCCACGCCGTGGTGTTCAGGCTGTAGGTGGCCCCGGCGCGGGCGGCGGTCCTCCGCTGGTCGGTCTCCGGCGCCGGGAGCCGATCTCCCGGCGCGGGCGCGCTCCCGGGGCGCAGCGCCGAGGCGATCCCCGGCCGGAGAGGCCCGCCGGAGGGGGCGGCCGGCTGACGTCCCGCCTCGGCGAGCCTGTCGGTGGCGGCCTGGGTGGCCTCCGCCCGCGCGGCTGCCGGCGGTGCCTCCGATGGCGTCGGAGCCGCGCCCGGCGAGGCGCTCCCCGCCGCCCTCGGGCGCTGGGGGACCGGCGTCCTCCCCGCCTGGTACGCCTCCCCCCTCGGACGCTCGAGCGGCTCTGGCTGAGCGGCGCGATGATCCTCCGACGACAGCAGCGGCGTCGGCTCCTCCGGGGCAGCCACCGGGGCATCGGGCGGATCGACGAAGGTGAAGCGGAGCGGCTCGTCCTCCGACGCGGGGGGAGTCCCGCCGGCCCGGCCCGGCACGAACCCCTCCCAGACCGGCAGGATCACCAGCGCGTGGGCCAGCAGAGCGACCAGGAACGCGGTGCGTGAGGCGCGGTCGTGCAGCATGAAGAGAATATAGAGCGGCGATGGCAGGTTACACCTTTGGGTCGTGGGTCCGTGTTCAAATCCACTTGAAGCGGCTGAGCCGCATCCACCTCCGATTGCGTGTTCAAATCCACTTGAACCGTCCGGCGGGGACATCGACCTTCGAGCCCGCGTCCCCAGCGGCCAAGGCACGCCCCCTGCCTTTCCGCATCGCGCCTGGGACGTTGCCCTGTGGAGCAGGCGTCACCCCCCAGGGGTCCGCCGACTCACTGGACAGGCTGTGTGGCGTGGGCCTGGTGAAGGGCTACCGACCCGAGTGGGCCGGCCTGGCGCGGTCGTTCCGACTGGATCGGGAACATCCGCTCACCGCACCGCTGGTGCGGCTCTTCCATGCGGAGAGGGCGATGTGTCGTCAGGAGTCGAGGCGTCGGTGACCGCGGGCGTCGGTGATCGCCGGCGACGGCCCGACGGCTAGCCGCGCACGAATGCCTGAAGCCGCTCCATCGCCCGGTGCTGGCGGAGGGGATTGCGCTCGCCGGTCGCGCGGCTGGCCACGTCCGACGCCAGCATGACGAGCAGCGACAGGCCGAGCCACCAGCGGAGGGCCGGCGGGCCGACGCCCCACGTCTCGAGCGCGGCGAAGGC
>DASTFF010000012.1:0-2902 GCA_035708865.1 Gemmatimonadota bacterium
GCCGCCGATTCAGCGACCTCCACCGCGGGGTGCCGCTCATGTCCCGCACGCTCCTCGCCCAGCGTCTGGAGCAGCTCGAAGACGCCGGGATCGTCCGGAGCGTGCCGCGGCCAGACGGCCGCGGCCGCGAGTATGAGCTCACCGCGGCGGGGGAGGAGCTGCGGCCGTTGATCGACCGGCTCGGCGCGTGGGGTCAGCGGTGGGCCCGCGCCCAGATCGGCCGCGACGACCTGGACGCGGGGCTGCTCATGTGGGACATCCACCGACGTGTCGATGTGGACGCGCTGCCGCCGGAACGGGTCGTCGTCCGCCTCGACTTCCGCGGCGCGCCGGCCTCCATGCGGTGCCCGCGGACGTGGTGGCTCCTGCTCGCCCGGTCGGAGGTCGATCTCTGTCTGAGGGACCCCGGCTTCCCGGTCGACGTCGTCGTGACCGCCGACCTGCGGACGCTCACCGGGGTCTGGATGGGCGACGTCCCCATGGCCACGGCGCTCCGTGCCGGCTCGATCCGGCTCGAAGGGCCGCCGTCCCTCGTCCGCGCCTTCCCGACCTGGCTCCGGCTGAGCAGCTTCGCCCGCGTCGAGCGGGCCGCGGCGGTCACGGCCGTGGCCGGCCGCGCGGACCGCCCGAGGCCCTCGTAATCCTTTGCGCCATCGCGACAACGACCATGAACGACGAGGGGTGGGCGCGTCAGGAATCCGGACCAGCCGGCGGTGGCGAAGTGTGGAGCTTCGGGCCGGAGGACTGATCCCGATTGCGCGGGCAGGACGCTAGACCTCGCGGGCCTCGGTGAGCCTCACCACGTTGAAGGCCGGAACCGGCTTGAGAAACCCCTTGAGGAGCAGGTCCCCGACCGGCTCGGCCACGACGAACCGGTCCACGGCGGTGAACACGCGTCGGGGGATCAGGATCTGGCCGGGCCTCGCCTCCCCACAGAGGCGTGCCGCCAGGTTAGTGACGGTGCCCACCGCGCCATAGTCCCAGCGTCCTTCGAAGCCGATGGCGCCGATGGTGGCATACCCCTGCGCGACGCCCACGCCGAGGTCGAGGTCGAATCCTTGCTTGCGCCAGGCCTCCGTCAGCTCGGCGACCCGGGTCCTCATGGCCACTGCCATGCGGATCCCGCGTTCCGCGGGATTCGGTACCGGCACCGGGTCGTTGAAGAACACCATCATGCCGTCGCCCGTGAATCGCTCGAGCGTCCCCTGGTGGGCGAGGATGAGCTCGCCCATGGCCGCGTGGTACTCGCGCAGGACCCCCATCAGCTCCTCGGGCTCGGCGGTCTCGGCGAACGCGGTGAATCCCCGGAGGTCCAGGAAGACGACGGTGACCTCCCGCCGGTGGCTCTTCAACGGATCCTCGGCGCCGCCGGAGACGATCAACTCGGCGAGCTGCGGGGAGAAGAACCGCTTCAGCCGCCCGAGGCGCTCGAGCTGGCCGACCTGATCCTGGACGCGCCGCTCGAGCGTCCGGTTCGATTCGGCGAGCTGGGCGGCCAGGCCCTGGATCGTGTCGTGGAGGTTCTTGATCCGGATCATCGACTTCACCCGGGCCACCAGGGCCGTCTGGTCCACAGGCTTGGTCAGGTATTCGTCGCCGCCCGCTTCCAGGCCGGCCACGACGTCCTTCGGCTCCCCCTTGGCGGTGACCAGGATCACCGGGATGAAGGGGAGCGCCGGATCCGCCTTGAGACGCCGGCACACCTCGAGCCCGTCCATCCTGGGCATCATGATGTCGAGCAGGATGAGGTCCGGCTCCGTGGCGCGAGCGCGGGCGAGCGCTTCCTCGCCGTCGCTGGCCGTGACGATCTCGTAGCCGTGCGCGGCCAGGCGGGCCTGGAGGATGTGGACATTGGCCGGCATGTCGTCGGCGATGAGGATCCGGGGCGGCGTGCGCATGATGGGCGTCCTCGCCAGGGCTACGGGAGATACCCGCGGACCCTTTCCAGGAGCTGGCGCGGGCTGAACGGCTTGGTCAGGTAGGCGTCGCATCCGGCATCGAAGGCCTTCACGTCGTCACCGCTCAGCGCGTAGGAGGTCACGACGATGATGGGAATGTGGCGCAGCGCCGGGTTCGCCTTGATACGTCGCGTGGCCTCGTATCCGTCGAGCTCCGGCAGCTGGACGTCCATCAGGATCAGGTCGGGGCGCTCCCTCTCGGCCAGGGCCACCCCCTCGGTGCCGGTGACCGCTTCGATGAATTCGTACCCGGCGCTGGTCAGCAGCAGGCGCAGGATGCGCCGGTTGTCCTCGTGATCCTCCACCGCCAGGATCCGCTTGCTCATGCCGTCGCCGCCTGTCGATCGACCCGCACCGGCAGCGTGAACGAGAAGGTCGACCCCACCCCCGGACTCGACTCCACCCGGATGCGCCCGCCGTGCAGCTCGACGAATCGCCGGGCGATCGCGAGGCCCAGACCGGTCCCGCCCTTCCGCCGCGTGCTCGAGCCGTCCGCCTGCTGGAACTCCTCGAAGATCCTCCGCTGGTCGGCCTCCGCGATTCCGGGACCGGTGTCGGTGATCGAGACGACGAACGCGCCATCGGCGGTGGTGGCCCGCACCTGGACGCCGCCGGCCTCCGTGAACTTGATCGCGTTGCCGACCAGGTTCAAGAGCACCTGGTGGATCCGCCGCTCGTCCCCCCGGCCCGGGGGCAGGTCGGGCGCGACGAGCGCCTCCAGCTTCAGCGCCTTCTCGGCCGCCAGGGGCTCGACGGCCGCGAGGACGCCGTGCACGACTCCCTCCAGCGAGTAGTCGTCGAGCGACAGGGTGAGCCGGCCCGCCTCGATCTTGGAGAGGTCCAGGACATCGTTGATGAGGCCGAGGAGATGGAGGCCGTTGCTCCGGACTCGCTCCAGGGTGTCCCGGATCTCGGGCGAGATCTCGCCGAAGATCCCGTCCAGG
>DASTFF010000013.1:0-8307 GCA_035708865.1 Gemmatimonadota bacterium
GTCCTGACCGACAGCGTCACGACCGACGCCCGGTTCGTCCTCGACGTCAAGGTCAACGCGGACGCGTCGCTGGCCGTGTTCAGCCGCGAGGGGGCGGCCAACCGCGCCAACGGCATCGTGCTCCTCGATCTCGGCGATCCCGCCCATCCAACCGTCCTCTCGGAGTACACCGAGACCGTTCCCGGCGGCGTCCACAACACGTTCTTCGACGGTCATCACGTCTACGCGACCCACGACGGCGACGGCTCTCTCCACATCATCGACGTGAGCGACCCCCGCAACCCGCGCGAGGCCGGCGAGTGGCACACGGACACCCCGGGGCGGTACCTGCACGACATGTTCGTCAAGGACGGGATCGTCTACCTGGCGTACT
Organism: Gemmatimonadota bacterium; assembly: GCA_035708865.1. GTDB lineage: Bacteria > Gemmatimonadota > Gemmatimonadetes > JACCXV01 > JAHWKZ01 > DASRVA01. Next base: position 374 of record DASTFF010000013.1, read on the forward strand.
GGCAGGACGGGCTGGTGATCCTGGACGTGGGCGGCGGCGGGCAGGGCGGGAGCCCCTCCAACCCGGTCAAGATCGGCCAGCTCGTCTACGATGCGGCGGACATCTACGGCCCGGGCGGCGGCGGGCCGCGCGGCACGCACTCTGTGTATGTCGAGGATGGGATCGCCTACGTGGGCGACGAGGTCTACCCGCCCGTCTTCGACCTCACCCAGCCGATCTTTCCGCGCGGCTACATCCACGTCGTCGACGTCTCGGACCCGACCCGCCCGCAGGAGATCGCGCGCTACGAGGTCCCTGAGGCCGGCGCCCACAACCACTGGGTCGAGGACGGCCAGCTCTACAGCGCGTACTACCAGGGCGGCGTGCGGGTGGTCGACGTGAGCGGAGAGATGCGCGGCAATCTCTACGACCAGGGTCGCGAGGTCGCCGCGTTCGTGACCGACGCCACCGACGACGCCTACCTACCGCACCGGGCGTTCGCCTTCGGGGCCCAGCTTTTCAAGGACCGGATCTACGTGTCCGACATGTCGAGCGGGCTGTGGGTGCTGGAGCTCGCGGGAGAGCCGCGCGCGCAGTACCCGGCGGAGTAGCGCTCAGAGACTCTCCCCCTCCGGGAAGAGCCGCTCCAGAAGCGCGCTCCATTCCTGGCGCACGGGCTCGAGGTCCTCGGGCTCGGCCCCCCACGCGCTCAACCACAAGGTCACGTCGCGGAAGTCGGCCTGGCCCATGCAAGGCTCGATCCCGACCCGGACGAGAGCGTTCCGGTCGTCCACGTGCCCCGCGTACTGGACCGGCGCGGCCTGGATGAACGGCCGGCTGCCGAGCGGCCGCTCCGGAAGCCCGCCGGGGCCGAACAGACGATCCCAGGCCTTCCGGTCGCCGAGCCGGACGCGGTGCCGCAGATAGACCACCTCGCGATCCTGGCCCGCGTGCCGCTCGAGATACCGCTTCAGCGACACCAGCTCGTACGCCCACCCCTGGCGCGTCCCCTCGTACCAGGCGTCCCAGGCGGGATCGTCCGGGAAGCCGGACGTCACGACGCGCAGGACCGTCCGCCCCTTGGCTCCCTCCAGGTGGTAGTCGGTGTACTGGGTGATCGCCTTCTCGTCCTCCGAGAACCCCCACGTGATCTGGAGGTGCCGGCCCGGCTCCCAGACGGTGATGCGGGACTCGCCGGCGTACTCGTTCTTCCACGACATGAAGACGCTTCCGCCCTCGCCGGGCTCGACCCGGGCCTCGAGCGGGAACCAGCGCTCGAGCTCGCGGGCGTCGGTCAGCGCGTTCCAGACCACTTCGGGCTCCGCGTCGATCTCGATCGAGGCTTCGACGGCGCGGGTCGTGGGGTCGGTGCTCGTCTCTGTCATGACTCCTCCTTGCGGGACGGACGGCCGCCGCCACCGTCCCGAACCTCGGGTTGGGATGATTCCCTGGGGACCGGATAGGCGCCCAGCACGAGCCGAAATCGCCGGCCTTTGGGCGCCCTGTCGTCCTGATGGCGGGCGGCGACTCGCGCCAGCGCCTCAGCCACGTCTTCCGCGAAAACCTGGAAGTCGGCCGGCGCAGCCAGCGCCACCTCCGTCTCCATGCTGAACGTGGCCAGCCGCTTGCGGGCCTTGGCGGCCCCTTCGCGCAACGCCGCCAGCTCGCGGATCGCGCGCGCCGCCAGGGCGATCAGATAGGTGGCCGAGAAACGGTCCTGGAGCCGACCCGGATCGGCCGCGGAAAGCGTCCCCAGGGCGGCCGGGTCGATGATGTAGTGGCGCGCTGTCGCCCGGAGGATCCGCTCGACGCAGTTGCCGCGGCGTCGCTCCTCATGGAGCTCCACGAACCCCGCCGACTCGAGCTCGCGGAGGTGGTAGTTGATCCGCTGGCGGGAATCCCCGAGCCGGCGGGCGAGGCCGCTCGCCGAATCGGGGTCGTCCTCGAGGGCGGCCAGCAACCGCTGGCGGCCGGGGTCGAGGAGCAGCGAGGCTCGCTCTGGGTCGCGGACGACCGCGAGGCCCAAAGTCGTCATGAACGTTTCGGCGAGGCTGGATCGACTCTCATGAATCCAGCCTATCACCGAAAGCTCTAATTGTCAAGACAACGGAGTGTGTCGGCTCGCGCAGACCCCTATTCTCGCTGGATCCCACGGACCCGGGCTAGCCCCTGCCGAGCCTTCTCCACCATCGGCTGGAGCTCGGGATCGGCGTCGCGCCAGAACTCGACCAGCGAGGCGTAGGCGTGACCGGCCTTCTCGAGCTCCCCCGCGGCCTCGTAGGCGACTCCCAGGTAATAGTCGCCCAGCGGGTTGTTCTTGAGCGCCCCGAAGTAGCGCACCGCCTCCTCGGGCCGCCCCTGATCGAGATGGATTTTCCCCATCCACACCGCGAGGGCTTCGTCGGGGTACGTCTTCGCGGCTTCCTGGAGGATGGGAAGGGCACCCGCAGGATCTCCCCCCTTCCAGCGGGCGTACCCCTCGATCGAGCGGATCATGCCGTTCTGGAAGCGGGCCTCCAGGGTGTCGCCCTCCGCTACGAGCCGCTCTCTCTCCCGGCGGTGGACGGCGAGGCTTCGCAGGTAGTCGTCCCGCCGGCCGCGGTCGATCGAGTAAATCGCCCCGCAGCCGGTCCTCGCGCTCGGCGTCGAGTCCGACGCGCGGAGGGCGAGGTGTTCCTCCAGCACGGTCTCCGGGATAGGCACGTCGAGGGAGGTGGCCCCAACCAGTAAGCATGCGGGGAACCAGGGCGGCCCCTCCTCGTCGAGGTACGACAGGGCCTCGGCCAGCCGCCCCCTCCTGGTCAGGTTTCCCCAGAAAAGGGCGTGGGGTACCTGACGGCCCCCTTCCGCGGCGTGATTCAACGCCAGCCGTTCCCAGATCTCCCAGAAGCGGGGATCGAACATGTAGGCGAAAACACTCGAAAGGTCGAGGTCGGTGGACGGGAGAGAATCGAGAAGAACCTCGCGCCGCGTGGAATCGCCGAAGGCGAGCTCGAGCGCCACGGCGCCCGCGCGCGCGTTCATCCCCTCCGGGCTCGCCCTCAGGAGCTCGGCGACTCGCCGGGCGGCGTTAGCGCTGTCCGGCGGGCCCATGAAGGCGAACTCGGTCGGGTGGAAGCGATAGGGCGCGAACGATGGATCCAGCTCGACCGCCCGGAGCGCCGTCTCCTCCGCCTCCTCGAGCGTCGCCAGGGCCGTGGTATGGTGATAGTAGATGTCGGCCAGCAGGAACCACGCTTCGGCATCGTCCGGATACCGGCGGGTCGCCTCGCGCATCCGCTCGGCGCCTTCGGCGAATCCCATGTTCAGGAAAAGCTCGCCCTCGACCAGGAGCCGCTCGCGTTCGGGAAGACGGTCCGCGTACCGGAGCGCCTTCAACCTGGCTTCGAGCACCTGCGGCCCCGGCTCCGTCCACCCGATGGTCGTGGCCAGGCGGTTCCAGGCCAGGGCGAACGTCGAGTCGGCCTCGACGGCGAGTTCGTACCGCTCCCGCGCCGGCTCGACCTCGCCGCGGCGGAACAGGGCCTCGCCCTCGAGGAAGGCCTTGAGAGCCGGAATGGAGGTCGTGGTGAGAGCGGCCAGATTGACCTTGGGGACCTCACCTTCCCCTTTTTCGAGGATGACTTCAAGGACCTCGCGCGCGAGACCGTCCACGAGCGCGAACACGCTGTCCGGCATTCCCTGGACCTGCCCGGTCCCGAGGCGCGCTCCGTCCTCGACGTTGTAGACCTCGGCGAGGAGACGGAGGTTCGGCCCGATCGCCACCGCCGACCCGAGGAGGGCGTAGCGGGCCCCGGTCGTGCGGGCCACGCCGAGGGCGGTCTCGCGGTCGGCGCGCTGGCCCTCGGGGACCTGGCGGTCCCACTGCGCAAGGAGCGTTCGGCTGTCGATACCGCGCAGGTCCCCGGCCCCGTCCAGCGTCGTGGAGAGGAGCGTTACCATGCCCTCCCGCCATTCCTCGACCTCGGGCCCCGATACCTCGAACGGGAGCACTGCGACCCCGGGGGCCGCCGAGCCCGCCATCGCTTCGGGCGGGGCAAGGGTCTGGCCGCGATCGCGGATGACGATGTAGAGCCCGGCGGCGCCGAAGAGCAAGGCCAAGGCGACCGCCGCGCCGAGGAGCGTCGGTCTCTTCCCCGTCGACAGACGGCTCGCGAGAGCCCCCTCGGCGCGGCCCGCGGGCCCGAGCTCCGGAACACCGCCGGCGAGCTCCTCGGGCACGGCCGTCAAAGCATAGAGCCGCCACGATCCCGGCACACCCTTCAGCTCGTGTTCGCCGCGACCCTCGAACCCGAACCCCGAGCCGATCTCCGCATCGCGGACCGTCGCGGAGACGAGGACCTCGCCGGCCTCGGCCAGGGCCGCCACGCGTGCCCCGATGTGGACCGCGATCCCGCCCACGGCGCCGTCCCCCCGCTCCACCTCACCCAGGTGGAGGCCGCAGCGCACGGCCAGGCCGATGTCGTGGACCGCGTCGCGGATCTCCGCAGCGCAGGCGAGCGCGCGGGCCGGGCTGTCGAAGACCGCCAGGAAACCGTCACCGGCGGTCGCGACCTCCCGGCCGCCGTAGCGGCGGAGCCGGTCGCGGACGAGGTGATGATGCTGCCGGAGAATCTCTTCCCAGCGAAGATCGCCGTGGGCGGCGGCCTTCTCGGTCGAAGCGACGATATCGGTGAAGAGGACCGTGGCGATCGCGCGCTGACGTCTCATGGAACCAGAAACGTATCACCAACGCGGCGACCCGGGAACTGACCCGGATCCGGCCCGCCCCTGTCTTTTCTCAGGGCCGATGCTGCGATCGGGTGCCGGCCTTCGGGCGGCCGCCTCCCACGTACAGCACCGCCATCCCGCCCGTGAACGCGAGGACCGAGGCCAGCAGGATCGCGAGCTTGGCGACCGCCATGAGCTCGCCCTCGTCGAAGGCGAGGCCGGCGATGAAGAGCGACATCGTGAAGCCTATGCCGGCCAGCCAGGCCACCCCGTGGAGCTGCGCCCACCGGGCGTCCGACGGCAGCGCGGCCAGGCCGAGCCTGGTCGCCGCCCAGGAGAACAGGGTGATGCCGATCCACTTGCCGAGGACGAGACCGCCGACGATCCCGAGCGCGACCGGATGCCCCAGCATCGCCGCTGGCGACCCCTCGATCGAGACCCCGGCGTTGGCCAGCGCGAACAAGGGGAGAACGCCGAAGACGACCCACGGATGGAGCGCGTCCTCGAGACGCTGAAGTGGCGTCTGGACGTGCTCGACGGCCTCCTCGAGCGCGCCCAGGGCATTCTGCTGGCCGCCGCTCACGAGGCGCGCCGAGCGGAACTCGGAGGCCTCCTCGAAGTCCTCCAGGATCGAGGCGCTCCGGCGCAGGAACTCCCGGCTGTCGAGCTGCCGTCGGGCGGGGATCGTCATGGCCACCAGGACACCGGCGATGGTCGCGTGGACTCCGGAGTGGAGGAAGGCCACCCACACCCCAAGGCCGGCCAGGGCGTACGGGATCGGGCTCCGGATCCGGCGCGCGTTGAAGAGCGCGCAGAGAGCCAGCCCGGCCACCCCGGCGCCCAGCCAGGACCAAGCCACACCGTGGGCGTAGAAGACCGCGATCACCAGGATCGCCCCGAGATCGTCGACGATGGCGAGCGCGGTGAGAAACACCTTGAGCGACGCCGGCACCCGGCTCCCGAGCACGGAGACGGCCGCCACCGCGAACGCGATGTCGGTCGCCATCGGGACCCCCCATCCCGCCGCGCCCGGTCCGCCGGCGTTGATGACGGCGTAGATCGCGGCCGGCACGAGCATGCCGCCCAGTGCCCCGGCGATCGGCAGCATGGCCTTCCTCGGCTCGGCGAGTTCGCCGGCCACGACCTCGCGCTTGATCTCGAGCCCCACCACGAAGAAGAACAGCGCCATCAGGCCGTCATTGATCCAGTGGAGGAGGGACTCGTCGAGACGGAAGCGCGCGACCTCGATCGAGAGGTGGGTCGACCACAGCCCCTCGTAGGCGCCCCGCCAGGGGGAGTTGGCCCACGCCAGGGCGACGATGACGCACGCCAGGAGGACCGCGCCGCCCGCCGCCTCCAGCCGCAGGAACTCCCGGAAGGCACCACGCAGGCGCGTAGCCGGGGCCGCTACGGTTCCTCCTCCTCGATCTCCGCCTCCCAGCCGATCTCGACCGCGCCGCGAAGCGACGCCGCGGTCGGGCACTTCGACTGATGCCCCGCCAGCGCCCGGTCGACCTTCTCGCGCGCGCCCGGCGGGATCGTGAGCCGGTACCGGATGTGGATCCGGGTCAGGACGGGAAGCCGGTCCACGATCTCGTTGATGCCCTCGGCCTCGGCCTGGATCGCGTCAGGCTCGAGCCGGACCCCGCGCACCTCCAGTGCGCCGTTGAGCGTCCCCAGCATTCAGCCGGCGGCCGAGGCGACGACGTAGTCCACCGGCAGCGGCAGGTCGGGCGCGTCGATCCGATAGTGCTCCCGGACGGGTCCATGGACGCCCATGTCGAACTCGACGCCGCCCGGGAGCGTCGCCCGCCGATGGACTCCGTGAACCTTGCGGACCGTGACGCGGCTGGTGTAAAAGGGCTCGGTCATCGGGTACCTCCTGTTCGAAGGAGTCATGGCCCGGGATCGCGGAGCGCGGCCCGGCCCCTACTCACGCGGCGGCGTGTCGAGCGCGAGATCGTCGTGAATGTCGCGCGCGGCGGCCGCCAGCGCCTCGGGGTCACGCGCTCTCAGCACAAGCTTGCAGCGGTAGCGGCCGTCCAGGAACACGGGATACGACCCGATCCCGACGCCGGGATGCCGCGCCTGGATCGCGGCCAGGGTCTCGGAGAAGTCCCCCTCCTTGCCGTGCACCCAGAGCGTCTCCTTGTAGAAGGGGTCCGAGAGGAGCTGGTCGGCGGCCGATTCGAACACGTCGCGCAGAAGGTCGGGCACGCCCGGAAAGGCGAGCACGCCGCCCACCCGAAAGGCGAACGCCAGCCGTTGGCGTCCGCGCAGGAGCCGCGCGCCCCGGGGCAGCTCGGCCATCCGCCGCTCGGCTGGCGTCAGCCGGTCGCCATAATCGACCGCCAGGAGGTCCTCGGCGTCGGGCTGGAGCTCGAGCGGCACCTCGAGCGCCACCGCGACCGCCTGCCGCGTCACGTCGTCGTGGGTCGGCCCCAGCCCGCCGGTCAGGATGACGTAGTCGTTGTCGCGCGCCTGGCGCCGGATCTCGTCGGCGATCTCCTCGAGCCGGTCGCCCACGACCACGATCCGGCTGACCCGGATCCCGAGCTCCCACATGCGGCGGGCGAGAAAGGGGGTGTTCTGGTCCTGGACCTCGCCGGAAAGAATCTCGTCGCCGACGATGACCAGGGCCGCCGAACGCGGCCCCGAGGGGCTCACTCGCTCTTCCACTTCTCCTCGGTGGAGTGACCGGGGAAGGCGCGCGCGTCGGGGTCGATATACGTCTTGGCGAAGTTGACCGCGACCGCCGCCTCGCCGAACCCGGTGGCGATCAGGTCCAGCTTTCCGTCGTGCTCGGTGACGTCCCCGGCGGCGTAGACGCCCGGCAGGTTGGTCTCCATCCGCTCGTTGACGACGATCCCGTTCTTCTGCATCTCCACGCCCCACTCCTTGATCGGACCCAGGTCGGCCTTGAACCCGACGTTGATGAGCAGGGAGTCCACCCGGTGGATCTCCTCCTCGTCGGTCCGGTTGTCGAAGATCGTCACCTCTTCGAGATGGCTGTTCCCGGCCACCGAGCGGACCTCGTAGTGGGTCAGGATCCGGCAGAACCCTCCCTCCTGGACGTGCCGGATCGTCGCCTCGTGAGCGCGGAACCCCTCCCGCCGGTGGATCAGGGTCATCGACTCGACGACGCCCTCCAGGTTCATCGCCCAGTCGAACGCGCTGTCGCCGCCGCCGACGATCATGACCCGCTTCCCGGCCAGCGCCATCTTGTCCCGGACCAGGTACTGGAC
>DASTFF010000014.1:0-11769 GCA_035708865.1 Gemmatimonadota bacterium
ACCGGCCTTTCGGTGGCATTCGACCTCCCGACCCTGATGGGATACGACTCCGACCATCCGATGTCGGAGGGCGAGGTGGGCGTGTGCGGGGTCGCGATCGACTCGCTGGCCGACATGCAGACCCTCTTCGACAGGATCCCGCTCGACCAGGTCTCGACGTCCATGACCATCAACGGCCCGGCGGTCATCTTCCTGGCCCTGTACGTGGCGGTGGCCGAGAAGCAGGGCATCGGTCCCGATCGGCTCCGCGGGACCCTCCAGACCGACATCCTGAAAGAGTACATCGCACAGAAGGAGTGGCTCTTCCCGCCCCAGCCGCACCTGAAGATCATCGTCGACATGATGGCATGGTGCGCGGAGAAGGCGCCGTTGTGGCATCCGATCTCGGTCTCCGGCTACCACATCCGGGAGGCGGGCTCGACCGCCGTCCAGGAGCTCGCGTTCACCTTGGCCGACGGCTTCACCTACGTCGAGGAGGGGATCGCCGCCGGCCTCGACGTGGACCGCTTCGCGCCGCGGCTATCCTTCTTCTGGAACTCCCACAACGACTTCTTCGAGGAGGTCGCCAAGTACCGGGCCGCGCGCCGCATCTGGGCGCGGCACATGAAGGAGCGGTACGGGGCGAAGGACCCGCGCTCGCTCCTGATGCGCTTCCACACCCAGACGGCCGGCTGCTCGCTGACCGAGCAGCAGCCCGAGAACAACATCGTCCGGACCGCGCTCCAGGCGCTGGCCGCGGTCATGGGCGGGACCCAGAGCCTCCACACCAACTCGATGGACGAGACGTACGCGCTCCCGACCGAGAGGGCGGTCAAGATCGCGCTCCGGACCCAGCAGGTGATCGCCTACGAGTCGGGGGTGTCGAACGTCATCGATCCCCTGGGCGGCTCCTACTTCGTCGAGGCGCTGACCGACCGGATGGAGCGCGAGGCCGAGGCGTACTTCCGGCAGATCGAGGACATGGGCGGGGTCGTGGCCGGCATCGAGGAGGGGTTCTTCCAGCGCGAGATCGCCGAGGCCGCCAGCCGGTACCAGGAGGAGATCGACGCCAGGCGGCGGATCATCGTCGGCGTCAACGACTTCGTCGAGAAGGGCGAGAAGCTGGAGATCCCGATCTTGCGGATCGACCCGCGCTACGAGCGCGAGCAGATCGAGCGCCTGCGGAAGGTCCGCGCCGAGCGCGACGGTGAGGGCTGGAAGTCCGCGATGGATGACCTGCGCGAGGCGATCCGAAACGAGGCGAACCTTATGGAGCCGGTCCTGAACGCCGTCCGCGCCTATGCCACGGTGGGCGAGATCGTCGAGCTCATGCGGGAGGAGTACGGCACCTGGCGCGAGCCGGAGATCTTCTAGGGCAGAGAATCACCGGGATGGACCGATCAGGGCCCCTCGGGGGCGCCGTTTGGGGCCGGTGGCTCGGGCAGAGGCCCCGCCTTGCGATACAGCACCCAGAACTCGTTTCCTGACACCCGGACGAAGGCGTTCTCGATCGCCGCCCAATCCCGGGCCTCGGTCTCGGTGCGGTTGACGGGGAGCAGTACGTATTCGACCTGCTCGGCCTGTCGCTCCAGCCGGCTGCCTGCCAGACGATCGTCGGGTCCATAGAGGACGACCCGGAAAGGGTTCGGGAACATGTAGACGAGCGTGCGGTTCGCGAGATGCGAGGCCACCAGGTGGTGGGCTGAGAGGATCGCCCCCTCGGGCACTTCCTGGACGACCTGCCGGGCTGCGTTGGCGCCGGGATGGGACGGAGCCCAGTGTGCCAGCTCGTTCCTCGACCAGGGCAGCGGGCTCCAGAGGATCGTCGACCAGAGCGAGGTCAGCGCGATAGCGCCCAGTACGATCCAGCGTCGCGGGCGTCGTACCACGCCAAGCGCGTGCACGGCGCCGAGCGTGAGCGCCGGGACGGCGACCAGCGAGTAGTGGTACTCGACCTGAAACTGGTACCAGAAGTTGGAGAGCACGTTCGTGAACAGCACCAAAGCGCTGATGGCCGCGACATCAGGAAGACGGCCGGCAGCCCACCCGGCCGGGAAAACCATCTTGTACACGTACCACGGCCGGCCATCGGAGCGCAGATGGGCGACGAGTTCCGCGGGTCGATAGATCGCCGTGCGGATGAGACCCTCGATGCCACCGAACGGGATGCGCCAGAGGTTCCTGGTGGGAACCCCGATCAGCGATCGCATCACTACGAGCATGGCGAACGCCATGTATCCCAGGCTTCCGGCGATCGTCATCAGTCCGACACGCAGGTCCCGTCGCAGGGCGACCCAGACGCCGAGCGGCAGCACGACCAGCGCGACGTCCTCCTTGACCAGCAGTGCCAACACGACGAAGGCGGCGTAGGTCCGCCAGTGACGGGAGAGCGCGGCCCAGACCGCCATGCCGATCAAGAAGCCCAAGAAGGAATCGGGATGAAAGTTCTCGAGGTTGGTCCAGCCGACCGCAGGATGCGCGAGATAGATCGTGCCGAACAGGAAGCCGGCTGCGCCCGATTCCAGGCGGCTTCGGGCGTACAGGAAGATCGGTATAGCGCCCGCGGCGATGACCGCCGACTGGGCCGTGAGAAGCGTGTCCGCCGACGGCGCGATCCAGTAGAAGGGGACGAGGAGCACGAGAATGAAGGAGGTGTGGTCGCCGAACAGATGCCGACCCATCAAGGTCACGAACGGCGTCTGAAACCGCGACAGGAGCCAAACGCCCTGGACGTAGAGCCCGAGGTCGTACGCGGAGGTGCCGAAGCCATGGTGGATGGAAAGGGAAGTCCGCGTGAAATGCCACGTCCAGGCGGCCATGACGGCGATGAGGGGCCACCACCAGGGGTCCATGGTCGCTGGGCGTCGCAGGGCAGAACGGAGCATGAGCGGGATCAGCTCACGTCGTTTCTGATCGGTCGGCATGTCGCCGCGGAGCTTAGGCAGCGAATCCGTTCTGCGGTAGAGCCGCGATGCACGCGCTTTCTGGGTGTCGGTCTCCAAAAGTTGCCCGTGCCTTCCGGAAGCCTAAGCTGTTAGTCGGAATGTCCATGGGCGATTGGATGTCAAGCAGCCGGGCGTGGCCACCGATCATGATGGTGATCGGTCTCCTCGTTCTCGGTTGTGGGCCGCCGGAGGCAGGCGAATCCGCCGACCCTGAGAACGCCGCCGATCCGCCGGGCTCCACGGCCGGACCGGCCGGGATCCGCTTCGTCAGTTACTGCAGCGCGACCAGCCCGAATGTCACGCTCGTCACGCCAGCCGAGGCCCCGGAGTGGCGAGACTCCGAGGCCGCTTTCTGCGTCCTGTTCGAGGACACTCCGGACCACTACGGCAACTTCGACCCGCTCGGCCTCGAGGGACCGTGCGGGGGCGGCGACACGCTCCCGCCCTGGGAGTCGTCGAAGGAGCTCTATGTGGTCGTGACCGCGACGGATGAGGCGAACTACAACCTGCACATCGCGACGCGGATCGAGGAGACTGACGACGAACGCTGCGTCGGCTGCTATCCCGAGGAAGCCGGTTGCACCGGGCCGTCGAGCTATCGCGACCTGTCGCGTGACGTTACCCTCACCATGCCGGAGGGCGGGGGAAGTCGTGTGGTCCCATTGACCGAAATCCAGGGGTTGGACTACGCGGGCGAGGTCCTCTCGCTAGAGTTGTCGGTCGACCTCCTCGACGGCGACCGCGTCGTCGGCCGGGAAACGCTCGCGCCCGTCTGGGCCCGCTGCTGCTGAAGATGCCGATCGACCACATCGTCTACGACAAGCGCAAGTACCCCATCGTCGACGTGCGGACGGGGTATAGAGAGTGGGTCCGGACATACGACGAGACCGTGCACGACGAGATGGACCTGCGTCTGCTCGGGCGGCTCCGGACGGTGGACTGGGCCAGCGCGCGGGACGTCGTCGACCTGGCGTGCGGGACCGGCCGGATCGGCGCGTGGATGAAGGCGCGCGGCGCCGGCGAGATCGACGGGGTGGACATCACGCCGGAGATGCTCGAGCTGGCGCGCGGCCGCGGCCTCTACCGGACCCTCCGTCTGGCCGACGTCTCCGCGACGGGTCTCCCCGGGGAGGCCTACGATCTCTGCATCCAGTCGCTGGCGGACGAGCATCTGCCCACCCTCGAGCGCTTGTACGAGGAGGTCACGCGGCTCACCCGGCCCGGCGGTACGTTCGTGATCGTCGGCTTCCATCCCCAGTTCCTGATGTCCGGCGTCCCCACCCATTTCGACCGCGGGCGGGACGACCCCGTCACCATCCGGAGCTATGTCCATCTCCTGAGCGACCACGTGAAGGCGGCCCTGTCCCGCGGCTGGTCGCTCCTGGAGATGGACGAAGGGCTGGTGGACGACGACTGGCTCGCCAAGGACCCCAAGTGGGGGAGGCACGCCGGGAAGGCGATCAGCTTCGTGATGGTCTGGCGGCGCGGATAGACCCTGCTCGTCGGCGTTCCCGTGCAGCCCGGCTGACCGGCCCGATAGCCTTGTCCTGTGGGCATTCCGTCCGATTCGGATAGATTCCCGATCTGCAAACGTGAGAGGGGACTCGTCGCGTCGTCCGTGATAGGCCCGCCAATCGGGAGGTCACGCCATGAATGATCCGAAGATCCGCGTGCTGGTCGGCAAGCCGGGGCTGGACGGCCACGACCGTGGCGCCAAGGTGGTGGCGGCGGCGCTCCGGGACGCCGGCATGGAGGTCATCTACACGGGGCTCCATCAGACGCCCGAGCGGATCGTCGAGACCGCGCTCCAGGAGGACGTCGACGTGATCGCGCTCTCGATCCTCTCGGGCGCCCACATGACCCTCTTCCCGCGGATCCTCGAGCTGATGCGCGAGAACGGGCTGGAGGACGTGCTGCTGACCGGGGGCGGGATCATCTCCAGGGACGACATGGAGGAACTCCGGAAGATGGGGTGCGGCTGCCTGTTCGGGCCGGGCACGCGGACCCAGGAGATCGTCGACTACATCCGCGGATGGGCCGAGGAGCACCGGACCGCTCCGGCGTGAGCTTGGACCTCACCTCCGAGCAGCGGCTCCTCCGGGACACGGTCCGCCAGTTCGCGCGGGACCGGATCGCGCCGATCGCCCGCCGGCACGACGAGTCGGGCGAGTTCCCCGCGGAGACCGTCCGCGAGATGGCGGAGCTGGGCCTCTTCGGGATCCCGTTCCCCGAAGAGTACGGCGGCGCCGGCGCGGACGCGCTCTCCCTGGTTTTGGTGGTCGAGGAGCTGGCCAGGGTCGACGCCTCGCACTCGATCACGGTCGGCGCCCACACCTCGCTCGGCGCCTCGCCCATCCACGACTTCGGGACGCCCGAGCAGAAGGAGCGCTACCTGACCCCGCTCGCGAGCGGCCGGGCGCTGGGGGCTTTCGGGCTCACCGAGGCCACCTCGGGCTCCGACGCCGCCAACATGAGCACGACCGCCGTCCGGGACGACGGCGGGTGGATCCTGAGCGGCACCAAGGTCTTCATCACCAACGCCGGAGTCGCGGAGACGTTCGTGGTGGCTGCCGTGACGGATCCCGAGGCGGGCCCACGCGGGATCTCGACCTTCATCGTCGAACGCGACTGGGAGGGCGTCCGGTCGGGGAAGAAGGAGGACAAGCTGGGCTGGCGGGCGAGCGACACCCGCGAGCTGATCCTCGAGGACGTGCGGGTCCCGGAGCGGAACCTCCTGGGGGAGGAGGGAAAGGGGTTCAAGCAGTGCCTCCACACGCTGAACGGCGGGCGGATCGGAATCGCCGCCCACGCCCTCGGAATCGCCGAGGGGGCGTACGAGGCGGCCCGCGCCTACGCGCTCGAGCGCCGGCAGTTCGGGAAGCCGATCGCGGAGTTCCAGGCGACCCGCTTCAAGTTGGCGGACATGGCGACCGGGATCGAGGCCGGGCGGCACCTCACCTATCACGCGGCGCGGCTCAAGGACGCCGGGCGCTCGTACCGGCTCGAGGCCGCGCAGGCCAAGCTCTTCTGTTCCGAGCTCGCCATGCGGACGACGATCGAAGCCGTCCAGATCCATGGCGGTAACGGCTACACCCACGACTATCCGGTCGAGCGGATGATGCGGGACGCCAAGATCACGGAGATCGGTGAAGGGACGAGCGAGATCCAGCGCCTGGTGATCGCCCGCGAGATCCTCGGGGAGGGGTCGTCGTGAAGGAGGTGGAGGCCGGACCCACCCTGTCCTGGCCGCCTCTCCGCTGGGGCGAGCGCACGGTGACGGTGCTCTCGGACGGTCTCATGCGGCTCGACGGCGGCGCCATGTTCGGCGTCGTGCCGAAGGTCCTCTGGGAGAAGAAGCTGCCGGCCGACGAGCGGAATCGGATCCGCCTCGCCATGAACTCGCTCCTCGTCGAAGGCCCGGAGGGAAGGACGGTCATCGAGGTCGGCGCGGGCGGCAAGGAGGACGAGAAGTTCGCCGACATGTACGGCCTCGAACGGAACGGAGGTCTGCCGGCGCGCCTGGCGGAGGCCGGTGCCCCGGTGGACACGATCGATCGGGTGATCCTGACCCACCTCCACTTCGACCACGCCGGCGGCGCGACCCGCCGCGAGGGGGACAGGATCGTTCCGACCTTTCCCAACGCGACCTATCACCTCCACCAGGGGGAGTACGAGGAGGCGATCGGCTCCCACGCGCGGAACCAGGCCTCCTACAACGAGCACGACTTCGTCCCATTGGTGGAGCACGGCCGGGTCGAGTGGATGGAGGACGGAAGGGTGATCGCGGGCGCGTTCCCGGTGATCGAGACGCCCGGCCACACCGAGCACCACTGCTCGATCGCGGTCGACGACGGGGCGGGGAGGAAGATCGTCTTTCTTGGCGACCTGGTGCCGACAGCACATCATCTCCCTTATCCGTGGATCATGGCCTACGATCTCTATCCCGTGACCACCCTCGAGACCAAGCAGCGGCTCCTTCCCCGGGCGGTCGAGGAGGAGTGGCTCTGCGCCTTCGTGCACGACGCCGACACGCCGCTCTGCTACCTCGGCCTGGACGCCCGCGGCCGCGCGCGTCCCGATCCGGAACGGGACCCGTGGAACGGCTGAGGATCGGCGTCGTCGGGGCCGGGCCGGCCGGCGCGTACGCCGCCTGGCAGGCGGCCCGGCTGGGCCACGAGGTCACGTTCTTCGATCACCGCGCCCCGTGGGAGAAGCCGTGCGGCGGCGGGATCACGGTCAAGGCGCAGGAGGACTTCCCGTGGATCGGCGAGATCGCGACCCTGGCGCGCGGGGTCATCGAGTTCCGGTTCCTTTCGCCGGACGACCGGCCGCTCGAGTTCACCTGTCCGCGGGAGACCCTGATCTTCGCCCGCGAGACGTTCGACGAGGAGATCCGGAAGCGGGCCGAGGCGGCCGGGGCCCGGCGATCGAAGCGGAAGGTGCAGCTCGTCGAGCGTGAGGACGGCGGCTGGCGCCTCGACGCGCAGGGGGAATCGCATGCGTTCGACATCCTGGTCGGGGCCGACGGCGCGGCCGGCAAGACCCGCGAGGCTCTGGTGCCGGACTTTCCCGGCTACCGGCGGTCGATAGCGGCGGGCCTATTCATCCCGACGCGTGTGGACCGGATCGAGACCAAGTTCTTCAAGGACGCCCGCGGCTACCTGTGGTTCTTCCCGCGGCCGGACCACCTCTCGATCGGTCTCTGCCTGTGGGGCGGCGACGGCGGTGAGGACGCCCAGGGAAGGAAGACCCGCGAACGGCTGCTCGAGCTCATGCGCACGTACTTCCCGGCGCTCGATCCCGACACCGGAAAGGGATATGGCGCCTTCATCCCGACCATCACCGATCCCGGCTGCTGGAAGGTCGACCGGGGCGGGCCGGACTGGGCTCTGGTCGGGGACGCCGGCGGCTTCGTCGACGCGATCACCGGCGAGGGGATCTACTACGCGCTCAAGTCGGCTCGCGCCTGGGCGCGGGCGCTGGCAGCCGGCCGCCCCGAGTCCTACGACGAGGAGTGGCGTGGCGAGTTCGGGGCCGAGCTCGAGAAGGCGAGTCGCCTGGTCCACCTCTACTACCAGCCGGCGTTCATCGAGCGGGTGATCGGGTTCGGCCGGGCGAGCCGCGGAATCCGGACCGTCCTGGCCGACCTCGTCATGGGCCGGCAGAGCTACCGAACCCTGCGGCGGCGGCTCCAAGCCGAGATCTTCCGCGCCGGTTGGCGCCGCCTGGCAGGGCCGCGGGCGGCCTGATGGACGTATCGCCCGGGTTACGCGCCGCCACCCGCTGAATTGAGGGGAATTCGCATGGAGGCTGGACCATGAACGAGAACGGGTTGGATCGCACGGCGGTCATCGCGAGCGCGTGCCGAACGCCGATCGGCAAGTTTCTGGGCGCGCTCACGCCGAAGACCGCGCCCGAGCTGGGGGCGATCGTGGTCCGCGAGGCGGTGGCCCGCGCCGGGGTCGATCCCGACACGATCGACGAGGTCGTGATGGGGCAGGTGGTCCAGGCGGGAAGCGGCCAGGCGCCCGCGCGTCAGGCGGCCCATCACGGCGGGGTTCCCGACACGGTCCCCGCGATGACGATCAACAAGGTGTGCGGCTCGGGTCTCAAGGCGGTCATGCTGGCCGCGCAGTCGATTCGCGCGGGTGATCAGGCGTGCGTGGTGGCCGGCGGCCAGGAGTCGATGTCGAACGCGCCCTACCTGGTCGAGGGCGCCCGCGAGGGCATGAAGTTCGGCGACCAGAGGCTGGTCGACGCCATGATCCGGGACGGGCTCTGGTGCGCGTTCGAGGGCGTCCACATGGGGAAGCATGCCGAGCTGACTGCCGAGAAGTCGGCGATCGGCCGCGAGGAGCAGGACGAGTTTTCCCTCGACAGCCACCGCAAGGCGATCGAGGCGATCGAGGGCGGCAAGTTCGAGCGGGAGATCGTGGCGGTCGAGATCGCGGGGCGGCGGGGGACCACCATCGTCGACACCGACGAGTGCCCGCGCAAGGACACGACGCTCGAGATCCTCGGGAAGCTGAAGCCGGCGTTCACCAAGGAGGGGACGGTTACAGCCGGGAACGCTCCGGGTCTCAACGACGGGGCGAGCGCACTGGTCGTGACCAGCGAGGCGTATGCCGGGGAGCATGGCCTCGAGCCGCTCGCCCGGATCGTCGACTACGCTTCGGCCGGCACGGAGCCCAGGCTTCTCTTCTACGCGCCCGTGTTCGCGGTCAGGAAGCTCATGGAGAAGACGGGCCGGAAGATCGACGACTACGAGCTTATCGAGGCCAACGAGGCGTTCGCCGTCCAGGCTCTGGCCGACGGCAAGGAGCTGGGGTGGGAATGGGACCGGGTCAACGTTCACGGCGGCGCGGTCGCCCTGGGCCACCCGATCGGGGCGAGCGGCGCGCGTGTTCTCACGACCCTCATCCATGCCTTGAAGGACCGTGGACTAACTACCGGACTGGCAACGCTTTGTCTAGGCGGTGGCAACGCGGTGGCGATGGAGATCGAGGCGCTTTGAAGGTCGCGGTCCTCGGCGCCGGGACGATGGGGAACGGGATCGCTCACGTCTTCGCCCAGCACGGCCACGAGGTCGCGCTGATCGACACGGCCCCGGGCGCGATCGACCGGGCCCTGGCCACGATCCGCAGGAACCTGGACCGGCAGGTGAAGAAGGAGGTCCTCACCGTCGAGGAAGCCGACGCCGCGCTGGGCCGCATCGATCCGCACGGCGACCTGAGCGCGGCCAGGGGCGCCGCCGTCGTCGTCGAGGCGATCGTCGAGGACGAGGCCGCCAAGGTCGAGGCGTTCGAGCGGCTGGACGCCCTGCTGGGGCCCGCCGCAATCCTCGCCTCCAACACGTCGTCGATCCCGATCACGCGGCTGGGCGCCGCGACGGGCCGACCCGGCAAGGTGATCGGCATGCACTTCATGAACCCGGTCCCGGTCATGAAGCTGGTCGAGGTGATCCGTGGCCTCGAGACCTCCGACGAGACCCACCGGACCGTGGTCGAGCTGGCCGAGTCGCTGGGCAAGACGCCGGTCACGGTGAACGACTTCCCGGGCTTCGTCGCCAACCGGATCCTACTCCCCATGATCAACGAGGCGATCTACGCGGTCATGGAAGGGGTCGCCGAGCCCGAGGCGATCGACACGGTGGCGAAGCTCGGGCTCTCGCATCCGATCGGGCCGCTCGCCCTGGCCGACTTCATCGGGCTGGACGTCTGCCTCGCCATCCTCGAGGTCCTGCATGACGGCCTCGGCGACCCCAAATACCGTCCCTGCCCCCTCCTGAAACAGATGGTCACCGCCGGCCGCCTGGGCCGCAAGACCGGCCGCGGCTTCTACGACTACCCGGAGAAAAGATGAGGGGCCGCGGGGCGGGGCAGGTTCCTTCGACGCGGAGCGTGGGGAAGCAACGCAGGTCACGACCGGACCTCGAGAGGCGCACATCCGAGAACGAACTCCCGTGGTGACCGAGCTCCGCCCCCCCACCGACCTCCAGCAGGAGATCGTACGGACCGCCCGCGATTTCGCCGCCCAGGAGCTCGGCCCCTACGTCGCCGAATGGGACCGGACCGGCCACTTCCCGCGCGACAAGGTGGCCGCCCTGGGCGAGCTCGGCTTCCTCGGCATGCTGGTCCCCGAGGAATGGGGTGGGAGCGGCCTCGACACCGTGACGTATCTCATGGCGCTCGAAGAGATCGCCCGCGTGGACCCGTCCATGGCGGTCACCATGAGCGTCCACAACTCGCTTCCCAGCCGGATGATCCTCGAGCACGGCACGGACGAGCTCAGGGAGCGCTACCTGCGCCCGATGGCCGAGGGGAAGCTTCTCGGCGCGTTCGCGCTCTCCGAGCATGACGCGGGGTCCGATCCTTCGGCGCTCTCCTGCCGCGCCATCCGGGACGGCGGCGCCTACGTCCTGAACGGCGCGAAGGCGTGGGTCACCAACGGCGGCACGGCGGACGTCGTCGTGGCGATGGCACGGACCGGCGGGAAGGGAGCCGACGGCGTGTCGGCGTTCGTGGTCGAGACGGGGTGGGACGGCTACTCGGTCGGCAAGACCGAGGAGAAGATGGGGCTCAAGTCCTCCAACACGGCCGAGATCGTGTTCGACGGCCTCAGGGTCCCGGCCGGAAACCGCCTGGGCGAGGAGGGGCGGGGCCTGCGCTATGCGCTCGGCTCGCTCGAGCACGGCCGGCTCGGGATCGCGGCCCAGGCCCTCGGGATCGCTGAGACCTGCCTCCGGCTGGCGATCGAATGGGCGAAGGAGCGGACCGCCTTCGACCGCCCGATCGCCGAGTTCCAGGGGCTCCGCTTCATGCTTGCCGAGATGGCGGCCAAGGTGGCGGCGGCGCGCGCCCTGACGCACGCGGCCGCCGAACGTCAGGACCGCGGCGAGCCGGCCCGGAAGGAGGCCGCGATGGCCAAGCTGCTGGCCAGTCGGGCCGCCATGGAGTCGGCCGTCAAGGCGGTCCAGGTGTTCGGCGGATACGGCTACGTGAAGGACTACCCGGTCGAGCGCTTCTTCCGGGACGCCAAGGTCACGGAGATCTACGAGGGCACATCCGAGATCCAGCAGCTCGTCATAGCCAACGAGCTTTTCGCGGATTAACCTTCGAACGGTGCTCGGGCGCGGGCCACGCCCGACCCTCGACGCGCGAAACTCACGGGAGGAGAACGGTGGACACCTTCGACCTGATGCAGGATTACGGCCACGAGCAGGTCGTCTTCTGCCACGACGAGGAGTCAGGGCTGAAGTCGATCATCGCCATCCACGACACCACGCTCGGCCCGGCGCTGGGCGGGACGCGGATGTGGCCGTACCGGAGCACGCAGGAGGCCCTGA
>DASTFF010000015.1:0-46780 GCA_035708865.1 Gemmatimonadota bacterium
GGATCTCCTTCGACGAGCTTGCCGAGCTCGTCTGGGACACCCATCTCGCGCTCGCGGACACGCTGGTTCCGGCGATCATCGAGGAGCGCGACCGCCTCATGGGGGCTTCGGACGAGGATCTCCCGGCCGCTCTCCGCTCCGGCGCGCCCGGGCGGGCGGACCTGGATGCAGCCGTCCAGCGACTGCGCGCCTGGGACCGTCGCGCGGACGTGGGATCCTCCGCGACCACGCTCTTCGTCTTCGCCGCCGAGCGGTGGTATCTCGACCATGTGTCCGCCCCCGAAGGTCCCGGTCCGTGGGCGTGGTCACTGGCCCTGGCCGAGACCGCGCGGCGGGTCGAGGAGGCCTGGGGGCGGTTGGACGTCCCCTGGGGGGAGGTCAACCGGCTCCTGCGACCCCCGTCCAACGATCCGGCGGGGTTCGCCGATTCCCTCCCCAGCCTCCCCGTAGCCGGCGCCCCCGGCTTCACCGGCTCCGTCTTCACGTTCCACACCGAGCCGCTCGGCAGCGTCGGGCGCCGCTACGGCGTTCATGGCAACACGTTCGTCAAAGTGATCGAGTTCGCTCCCCGGGTGCGCGGCCGTTCGGTGCTCGTGTTCGGCCAGAGCGGAGACCCCGCCTCGCCCCACTACGTCGACCAGGCCCCGCTGTACTCGGAGCGCCGGTTCAAGGAGGCGTGGATGACACGCGAGGAAGTGGAGGCGAATGCGGAGGGGCGGGAGGAGCTGCGGCGCTGAAACGGGGTCCGGGCTGGGCGGGAGGGTAAAGCATTGTTTGGCGTAGCAACCCCGCTGCGCTGGTTGCGTGCCGGCGACGCGAGAGAGAGTATGTACCCGCGAAGGTCTTCCCCAAGCAGAATACAAACGCCGTGCCCGATCGGGCCTGGAGGAAGGGCGACCGTGACCGCGAAAGATGGTTGGGCTCTCTCGATGTGCATCACCCTCGCGCTCGGGATCTTCACCGTGACCGGCTGCGAGACCGGGGCGGAGGAAGCCGTGCCGGACTTGCCGACGATCGATGTTTCCGGAGGACCGGCCTTTCCGCTCCAAGCCCACCTCGAGTCCATCGAGATCGCGTCGGGCACGCTCGGCTTCGAGCAGGTCTTCGACGCGGGAGAGAAGCTCTTCCACATCCCGTTCAACGGCCTGGACGGCGTCGGTGTCTCGCGCTTGCCCGATGGCACGACGATTCCCCGCTTCAGCGTTGCGCCACCCGGCGGTGGAGCGCGGGGGATGATCTCCTCCCAGTCCTGCGGTGAATGCCACAACATGCCGTCCGCCGCGAGCGCCGGTCTGGCATCCACCAACCGTGTCGGAGATCCCGACGCCGACGGGTTGCCGCCCTTCAACACCCGTTCGACCACCTCGCTGTTCGGCGACGCCATCGTGCAGCTCCTCGCCCAGGAGATCACCGAGGAGCTGCACTCGATCCGCGAGGACGCCGCGACGGAGGCCGCCCAGAACCCGGGCACCCGGGTTCAAAGGCAACTGGTCTCCAAGGGCATCGACTTCGGGACGATCGTCGGGACCGCCGATGCCGCTGGCGAGGTGTCGTTCGACCTCACGGCAATCCAGGGCGTCGATCCCGACCTCGTGGTTCGGCCGATCGGCTGGAAGGGGGACGGCGCGACGGTGCGGGTCCCGGTGGTGGGGGCCTCGGCCGGTCTCATGGGAATGCTGGCCGAGGAGCTGGTCTGGTTTCCACCGCCGGAGCGCCCGGTCGATCCCGATCCCGACGGCGACGGGGTAACGCGCGAGCTCTCGGTGGGAGACGTCACGGCGATCACGATCTACACCGCCGCCCAGGAGGTGCCCCAGTCGCTCGAAAGGCTGGCCGAGCTTGGAATGGTGGCCGCCCCGGACGAAGGAACGCTCGCCAAGATCGGTCGTGGGCGGGCGGTCTTCGAAGAGGTGGGCTGCGCCGCCTGCCACATGCCGGAGCTGAGACTCGAGAACACGGTATTCGAGGAGCCGACCCTGCGTGGCAACGGCAACTTCTACAACCAGCGACTGGCCGAGAAGGACCCCGGGTACGATCCCCGGCGGCCGGTCCGCTTCGACATCCTGACGGATTCCCAGCCCCCCAGAGCGGAGGCCCACCGCGAGGGTGGAGCGATCGTCAGGTTGTACGGCGATCTCAAGCGTCATCGGATGGGCCGGCACCTCGCCGATCCGGCGGGGCCACAGCCTTCATTCACCGCGAACTTCGACCCCCTCATGATCGACGGAGCGCTCGTGCTGATCCCCGCCACCGTCTTCCTGACCCCTGAGCTCTGGGGTGTCGGGAACACCGGCCCGTGGCTCCACGATGGCCGGGCCGGAAGCCTCGAGGAAGCGATCCTGCTTCACGGTGAAGACGATCCTCCCGCTCTCGAGGACCCGGGCCGCAGCGAGGCGCAGGAGTCGCGCGACGCCTTCGCGGCCCTGCCGGCGGAGGATCGGAGAGCCCTCGTGACCTTCCTTCACAGCCTGCGGACCTTCTCCCCCGAGGACGACTGAGGGACGAGTGAGCGGCGCTTGACCCCTAGAGCGGTCGGGCCCACGCCCTGGCAGAGACGAGTCCGTGGCGCGCTCGTCGCAGGCTACGTCGGGATCATCGTCCTTGGACTCACGACGGACTCGTTGCCGCGGATCTTCTGGACGATGCTCCTGCCTCTCCTGCCCCTGTCCATCGTGCTGATGGGATTTCCGAGGTGGCGTCAGATCTGCCCGCTCGCCTTCCTCGGAGAAGCGGGTCGGAAGCTCAACCGCGGAACCCAGCGACGCGTTCCCAAGTGGTTCGAGCGCTGGTTCTTCGTCGTCATCTTCGGCGTGATGCTGGCGATGCTCGTGCTGCGGCTGGTGGCCACCAACGGGGACGGAGACTGGCTGGCCGGCCTGCTCATCGGCCTGGCGCTCGCGGCGGCCGCCACCAACCTGATCTTCACCGGCAAGACGTGGTGCAACTTCGTCTGCCCGGTCGGTCTGGTGGAGCGGATCTACACCGAGCCCAACTCCCTGCCCAGGATTTCCAATTCACAGTGCGTCCGCTGCACGGCCTGCAAGAAGCATTGCCCAGACATCGATCAGGAGAACGCCTACTGGCAGGACGTGACCACCCCCGGGCGGCGGGCCGCGACCTACGCATTTCCCGGGCTCGTGCTCTCCTTCTATCTCTATTACTGGCTGCGGCACGGGGATTGGGAGGCGTACTTCGACGGCCGCTGGACCCGGCTGCCCGTCAGCGCTGAGCTGGTCGGAGGCGCCGGCTTTTTCTTCGCACCCCAGGTTCCGGCCCTGCTTGCGGCAATCCTGACGCTCTTCGTCTTCTCGGCCGCCAGTTTCGCCCTCTTCCTGGGAATCGAAGCGATCGTGGGTCGCTTCGTCGACGATGCCGAGCGCCGGCGCCATCTGGGGCTCGCGCTCGCGGCCTTTGCCGCGTTCAGCACCTTCTATTTCTTCGCTGGCGCGCCGACGCTACGCAGGATACCGGGTGCGACCCGTACCGTCGCGTTCGCAGCACCCCTGGTCGCCACGCTCTTCATTGTCAAGCGCTCGCGTCGAACGCGGGAGCGGTACATCCAGGAGAAGGGCGCGGTCAAGCTCCTCAGGAACTGGCCCTTCGACGATCCGCCACCGCGGGATGCCGGCGAGGTGTACGCCTGGATCAAGGCCGGCGAGCATGCGCGAGAGCAGCTCCTCGCAGCGTACAACAACACGGTTCGGGAGATCCTGGCCGACGGCCTGGTCAGCGGCGGCGAGCTTCGGCTTTTGGAAGAGATCCGAAAGCAGCTCGGCATCTCCCCGCGGGAGCACGACAAGGTGGTCGAGCATCTGTCCGAGGAGGAGCGCCGGCTGTTCGAAGAGGGCGGGGTCGCGGGCGTCGAGGAGCAGGCCCAGCTCGAGGGCTACCAGACCGCGCTGGCGGCCGCCCTGCTCAGGGGTGCTTCTACGAGCGAGGTGGCCGAGCTGCAGCGCGCGTTCGGCATCGATTCCGAAGCGCACGCCCGGCTCATGGAGCGGATGCGAGGAGAGTCGGGCGCGCTGCTCGCGCGAGCGCGCGGCCAGATGGAGCACGCGCTGGTCATCCGCCGCGATCTCGCGACGGTCGGCGCTGCCGACAACTCCCCGGCCGGGGCTTTCCTGTCCTACCTCCTGTACGGTGAGCAGGAAGCAGCCATCAGCCGGGTGCTGGAGTTTCTCGAGATCGCGGGAGACGCCGAGCGCGTGCGAGCTCTCCGGCCGGGGCTCTTCGCGGCAGAGATCCGCGCTCGCCAGGCCGCCGTCCAACTGCTCGCTGAGGCCTGCCCCGGCTGCGAATCGCTGGTCGGGGAACTCGAACCGTTGATTCTGGAGCGAACGCCGAAGCCCGCCGTACCGGACCCGGCCGCATGGGGTGAAGTGCTGGAGCGGCTGGCAACGGCCACCGATCCCTACATCCGTGCGGCCGCCGTCTGGGCCTCAGGGACCGACGGGGGCTCCCTGCGCGCGATCGTCGAGCGTGGGTTCGAGGATCCGCATCCCCTGGTTCGCGAGACCGCCGCCCTCTGTGATAGGCGGGGCACGGAGGGTCACGTAGCTCCGGACGAGCGTTTCTCCAGCCTCGCCACGATCGAGAAGATGCAGTTCCTCCGGGGCGTCCCCCTGTTCGCCCACCTCGACCCCGAGGATCTGGAGGATCTCGGCCGGCTGACCGGGGACGAGACCTTCAGCGCACCCCAGGTCCTCTGCCGGGAGGGAGAGACGGACTCCGACGCCGTATTCATCATCGTGGATGGCCTGGCCTCGGTAGTCCTGCGAGCGCGAAGCGCCGCCGGCCAGGAAACCGAGCGCGAGGTCGCCGTCCTGGGCGCGGGAGAGGTGGTCGGCGAGCTCTCGCTCCTCGATGGCAGCCCCCGGATGGCCACCGTCCGGCCGAAGGACGGCCCGCTCCGCGTTCTGCGCATCCCCGGGCACTTGTTCCGAAGCCGCCTGCTCCACCGGCCGCGCGTCGCCCAGCCCCTGCTGGTCACCCTCGCCCAGCGCCTCCGCCGTCTCTCGCAGCGGGTCAGCGATCAGGAGCGGATGGAGTAGCACGTTCGAGTGACTGTCCTATCGATGGATTTCCGCGGCGCATCCCCCGTGCCGTTCTTGGCGTGCGTCCGGGCCGGCCTGGCGGCGGAAGCAATCCCGAGCGCGATATTGATCGGGAACGAGCTCGCAGTCGGCAGCGCAGGAGGCGGCCCGGCATGACGGACCGACGGGATGGCCCGTGCCTCGTGACCGGGGTTACGGGGTTCGTGGGTGGCCACCTGGCACTACGAATGCTGGCCCAGGGGTACCGAGTGGCCGGCATGACCCGCAGCGGCGTCGATCCCGGCCTCCGGGATGCGGGCCTGGAGGTGCGCCGCGCGGACGCCCTCGCCGACGAGGGCCTCGATGACGCCTTGACCGGGGTCAGGGACGCCTTCTATCTGATCCACGCGATGGGCGGAGCCGGCGGCGACTTCGCCGAACGGGATGCCACTGCGGCCCGGAACTTCCTGGCGGCGGCCGAGCGCCAGGGGGTCCGGCGCATCATCTACCTGGGCGGCCTCGGAGAGTCGGATACGGATCTCAGCGCCCACCTGGCGAGCCGCCACCAGGTGGGGGAAATCCTCGCCTCGGGTTCTCCCTTGACGACCATCCTGAGGGCCGCGGTCATCATCGGTCCGGGAAGCGCCTCGACGGCGATGCTCCACGACCTGGTCCGGCGTCTGCCGGTCATGATCGCTCCGCGCTGGGTGACGCAGCGGATCCAGCCCATCTACATCGGCGACGTGCTGGCGTACCTGATCGGCTGTCTCGAGGACGATTCGACGGCCGGGCACGTGTACGACATCGGCGGCCCCGACGTCCTCACGTACGCCGAGATGATGCGAGAGTACGGCCGGGTCATAGGACGCCGGCCCGTCATCCTCACGGTCCCCTTACTCACCCCCCGGCTCTCGTCCTACTGGGTGGACCTCGTCACCTCGGTGGACAAGGGGGTTGCGCACGCCCTCATCGAGGGGCTCCGTAACGAGGTGGTCGTGCGGGACCCGTCGATCCGGGCGCGCATTCCCTTCGACCCGACGCCGTTCCGGGTGGCGGTGGCGGCCACGCTGGACGGCATCGTCGATCGTAAGGAGGCGCTAGGGCGTCCCTGGCCCGAGATTCCGTTCGGCGGCGCGACCCTCCTCGATTCGGTCAAAAGCGAGCGGGAGCTCAACCTCCCGCGGCAGGAACGTCCGGAGCCGGGAGGCGCGGCGATTTCCTTCCTGGAGCTCCGGGCGATCAGGGTTCGCGCTTCGACGGAGGTGGTCTTCCAACGTCTTTGCCGTATCGGAGGGCGCGAGGGCTGGTACGCTTTGGATTGGGCGTGGGGGCTACGCGGCGCCCTCGACCGGATGGTCGGGGGCCCAGGGCTGAGGCGAAACGTGCAGCGGCGGCACGTCCCGCAGCCGGGCGACGCGCTCGACTGCTGGCAAGTGGTCCGGATCCGGGCCCCGAGGGACCTGGTGCTCGAGGCCGAGATGAAGCTGCCCGGACGCGCGTGGCTGGGTTTTCACGTGCGCCCCGGGGGAGCGGCCGAGAGCCTGCTCTTCCAGCGTGTCGTGTTCTTCCCGCGGGACATGCCGGGCCGTCTCTACTGGTGGGGACTCTATCCGATGCACCACAGGGTCTTTCGCGGCATGCTCCAGAACCTGGCCTCGGCCATCGAACATCAGGAACGGTCGAGCCTTCCACCCGAAGGACCGTGACTTGAACACGAGCACCCAGCGAACCGCGAACGCGAAGCCGCCGACCATACCGGCGATGGCCGCGGGTTTTCTTTCCAGGAAAACGAACACAGGACGACGACGAGGAAGATGCTATTGAGAACAGCCGGGAAGAGGGCCAATCAACAGACTGGGCATGGTGGGCGCACCAGGATTCGAACCTGGGACCCCCTGCTTGTAAGGCAGGTGCTCTGAACCGCTGAGCTATGCGCCCTTCTGGCGGATGAACCTTCTCCCAAGCTAACGGCGGGCGACCAACCTGTTCCACCTCCTGGGCGTCCGAAGCCCCCGGTGGCCCGGTTTTACCTCGATCGCCACTTTCTCATCGTCCGGTTCATCCACCCGGAGATTGTGGTCGACGACGAGGTCTCAGGGTCGAGATGTCCGAGGGGAAAAAAGAAACGGCGCCGGCTCATGCCGGCGCCGTTCTATTCCGGGACCCGATGAGGGTCGGGCGATCCCCTGCCGGTCAGAACAGGAACGAGACGCCGGCCGTGAGCTCCCAGTTGTGGGTCTCCTGGTCGAAGTCTTCGTTTTCGAAGATGACGTTGTCGCGCACCTCGACGCGGTAGCCGATGTAGGGCGGGGCCTGATCGGCATCGTGGAAGAGAAGGCCCAGCGCCAGCGGCATGACTGTGTTCGTCTCCTCTTCGAACTCGAAATCACCATCCTCGACCTCGTCCTCGAACGACGCGGTGATCGCGCCGACGCCGGCGGCGAGGAACATGTTGCCCATGGCGTGCGTCGGGATCGTGAGATGGACTTCGGCGGAGTACATCGTGAAGTTCACGCCTTCACCGTTGAT
Organism: Gemmatimonadota bacterium; assembly: GCA_035708865.1. GTDB lineage: Bacteria > Gemmatimonadota > Gemmatimonadetes > JACCXV01 > JAHWKZ01 > DASRVA01. Next base: position 7,563 of record DASTFF010000015.1, read on the forward strand.
GAAGTCGACGTTGCCGCCGACCCCCCAGCCGTTCGCCGCGCTGACCACCGCGCGCCCGCCCATCATGAGCTCATGACCGCCGGTGCGGTCGGGCAGATTGAGCGAGCCTACGTGACCGTTCAGCTCGAGGAAGGGCACATCGCGCCCGACCCCGACCTGGGCCTGTGCGGGCACGGCCGCAGCGACCAGGAGAGCGACCAGGAACCCTGACAGGATCGTCTTCATCATCGAAGCACCTTTCTGGTAGAGTGCCGCCGGGAACGGCGAGCCTCGAGCCGCCACGACCGGTGGGCCCATGGTTCGGAATTCCACCTGCCGGTTCCGCAAAGTATATACCAAGCATAGCGGCCCTGGGCTGAGGGTGCGTTCGCCGTAGGGGTCCGATAGATTTGACTATATACAGCTACAACCCATTCCCAGCCCCGACCGCAACTCGAACCCCGGCCCGGCCGAGGGGCTCTCCCTCCGCGAAGGGGTCTTGCAAACTGAGCCCTTATTTCTTGATGATCCCGACCGGCAGCAGGACGCAGTAGCCGAGCACCAGGAGGACCGGGGCCAGCGTCATGCTTCCCCGGGCAAGCAGGAGGTAGCCGAGCGCGATCGAGGCCGCCGCGGACCCTAGCAGCACCGCGTTGATGCCGGAGAAGGACAGGGTCGGGGTCGCCGGCCTTGCCGGGCCGCGGCTGCGGGGCTTGTCCGCGCCGCGCGTCTTGTCGGGGGCGCGCGTTTTGTGGGCCATGCGGGAGGCGAACCTAGGGGCGGCTCGCGTAGCGGTCAATGGCGGAACTGCCGCATCCCGGTGAGCAGCATCGGGATCCCCGCGCGGTCGGCGGCCTCGACGACCTCGGAGTCGCGGATCGACCCACCCGGCTGGATGATCGCCGTGATTCCGGCGGCCCGGGCCGCCTCGACGGCGTCGGGGAACGGGAAGAAGCCGTCGGAGGCGAGGACGGCCCCGGAGGGATCGTGGCCCAGCTCCCGCGCGGTCCGGATCGCCAGCTCGACGGCGCCGACCCGGTTCGTCTGCCCGCCGCCCACCCCGACCGTCGTCCGGTCGCGGGCGAGGACGATCGCGTTGGACGCCACCGCCCGGCACACCGTCCACGCGAACAGCAGATCCGCCTGCTGTCCGGTCGTGGGCGCCGCCTCCGTCGCCACCTGGAGGGCCGCGGGATCGTCCGGCACGATTCGCAGGTTGGCCGACTGGACCAGGATCCCGCCCCCCACCCGGCGCAGCTCGAAGGCCGACGGATCGGCGACCGGCACCGGTCCCTCGAGGAGCCGCAGGTTCTTCCGGCCGGCCAGCACTTCTCGCGCCGAAGGGTCGAACTCGGGCGCCCACACGACCTCCAGGAAGTGCCCGGCCAGCCGCTCCGCGAGCTCACGGTCGACCGGACGGTCGAGCGCCACGATGCCGCCGAACGCCGAGACGGGGTCGGCGGCCAGCGCGCGCTCGTAAGCCTCCAGGGCGGTGTCCGCGCTCGCCGCCCCGCAGGGGATCGTGTGCTTGACGATGACACAGTGGGCGGACTCCGGATCGACGGCCCGGAGGTCGCGCACCAGCCGCCGCGCCGCCTCGGCGTCCATGTAATTGTTGTAGGAGAGCTCCTTTCCCTGGAGGACATCCACCGCAGTGAGGTCCTCCGGGCGCGGGTCGCGGTCCTTGTACAGGGCGGCCGCCTGATGCGGGTTCTCGCCGTAGCGGAGCTCACCGATCCGGTCCAGGCCGATCGCCCACCTCTCGGGCCACCCCTCCACGCCCTCGGAGAGCCAGGCCGCGATGCGGGCGTCGTACCACGCCGTCAGCTGAAAGGCACGGGTCGCCAGCCGGCGGCGGGTCGGCTCGCCGATCGTCCCGCCCACCGCCAGCTCCTCGAGCAGCTCGGCGTAGTCGGCCGGGTCCGTCACGACCGCGACATCGCGCCAGTTCTTCGCCGCCGCGCGGATCAACGCCACGCCGCCGATGTCGATCAGCTCGGTCCTGGCCTCGGGATCGGAGGCCCCCAGCGCCACGGCGTCGCTGAACGGGTAGAGGTTGACGACCACGAGATCGATGGGCTCTATACCGCGCTCCTCGAGCGCCCGGCGGTCCGACTCTCGATCCCGCCGCGCCAGGATGGCGCCATGGATCGAGGGGTGGAGCGTCTTGACGCGGCCCTCCAGGAACTCCGGCGCCCCGGTCACCTCCTCGACCCTCCGGACGGACAGCCCCGCCTGCTCGAGGAGCCGCGCCGTACCTCCGCTCGCCACGAGCTCGATCCCGTGTCCGGTCAGCGCCCCGGCGAGCTCGTCCAGCCCGCGCTTGTCCCACACCGACAGCAGGGCGCGCCGCGGCCGGAGCGGCCTTTGGTCCTCGATCCACGCCCGGTCGTCCGCGACCTGGATCCGCCCCTCGGCGGCCGCGGCCACGACGCTCGGAAGGAGCTCGTGCTCCACCGCGAGGACGCGCTCGGCGAGTCTCTCCGGCGTGTCGCCGGGCTCGACCGGCACCTTCCGCTGGGCGACGATCGGCCCGCGGTCGTACTCCTCGTCAACCAGGTGCACGGTCGCCCCGGACTCCGGATCCCCGGCCTCGAGGACCGCCCGATGGACCCGCTCGCCATACATCCCTTCGCCGCCGTACCGTGGAAGCAGCGCCGGGTGGATGTTCAGGATCCGATTCCGATACGCTTGGACGACGGACGCCGGCACCTTCCGCAGATAACCGGCCAGGACGATCCAGTCGATCTCGTGCTCCGCGAGCAGCGCCAGCAGCGAGTTCGCCTTCTCCGGCGCGACGACCGTCGCCGGCACGTCGCGCTCACGGGCCCGCTCGAGCGCCTCGGCCTCCCGGTCGGCGAGGACGAGCGCGATCTCGACGTCGGGATGATCTGCGAGCCGCTCGAACAACGACTCCAGGTTGGAGCCGCGTCCGGAGGCGAAGATGGCGAAACGGGTCATGGAATCCTCACCGATCGGGGGCCATCAGGGAGCGGGGGCGGCGCAAGATAGGTGGTCTGCCCTTGTGCGCGCCTGGAGACGCGGCTAATGAGATCCGCAGGTCCTGCCGCCCCTCGGGGCGCACATGAAGTCGGGTCGCGTCGGACGGGTTGCCGCCAACCCTCATCGGGGAGGAAGAGATGTGGAAGGAGTTCAAGGAGTTCGCCCTCACGGGCAGCGTGCTGGACATGGCGATCGGCATCATCATCGGCGCCGCCTTCTCGCCGATCATCAAGTCGCTCGTGGACGACGTCATCATGCCGCCGATCGGTCTCCTGCTCGGGGGCGTGGATTTCAGCAATCTCTTCGTGGTCCTGCATGAGGGCAGTCCCGGGCCACCGTACCCCACCCTGGAGGAGGCGCAGGCGGCCAGCGCGGTCACCATCAACTATGGGGCCTTCATCAACACGATCATCACGTTCCTGATCATCGCGTTCGCGATCTTCATGATGGTCAAGGTGATCAACCGGTGGCGGGCCGAGGAGCCGGCCGAGGCGACGACCCGCGAGTGCCCTCAGTGCCTGTCGACGATCCCGATCAACGCGCGGCGCTGCGCCAGCTGCACGATGGAGGTCGCCCCGGCATAGCCCGAAGTCACCCGAGATCCTCGCGGGCGGGAACCCGGGCGCCGCCGGGATCCACCCACCAGGGAAGCCAACCGAGGGCCACGAGCCGGGTCGATACGTCGTCCTTCTCGGGACGGACGGTATGGGCCTCGAGCGTCTCCGACAGGGGATCGATGCGCTCCCCCAGCGCCTCGATCTCGGCCCGCAGCTCGGCGTCCAGCGCGGCATAGTCCTGGCGGAGCTTGGCGACGTTCTCCTCCGCCCGTCCGACGTCCCCGGCCTGGTCGAGGGACCGGCCAACTCCGCGCGCGGCGGTCGTGGCGCGCCCGAGCGCCCGGCGGCCGAACAGACCTCCGAGCACCGTCGCTCCGATCGAGACAACGGTCTGAAGCTTCGCCTGCCGCGCCTGCTCCTCCTCGCGGGCGAGCGCCTGCTCGGCCTTCCGTATCCGCTCCTCGAGACGGGCCGCCCGCGCGCCGTATTTCCCCTCGAGCTCCCCACGCTCGGTGTCGCGCCGCTCGCGGGCGTGCTGCTGCAGACGGATCCGGAAGGCCCGCTCGTCCTCGTCCGGCCGCGACACCTCTCCGAGCATGGGGCTCCGCCACATGGTGAGCGACTGGGTCTGCGTGACCCACTCGACGAACTCGCGCTTCCAGGCCGTGTAGCTCTTCGGTTCGACCGCTGCCGGCGGCAGCGAGCCGTACCCGGCCTTTCCCTGCGGGTCCTCGGTAAGGTCGCCCGCCTCCAGCGCCAGCACCCGCGCCGACGACCATTCCACCGGCATCGTCGCGGCGGTGAGGGGAGCGGCCACCGCGATCTCCCGGGTTGGGGTCTCCGTCCATTTGCGCTCGTCGATCCGGAACGACCCCGTCACGAGGAGGGCCGGCTCGTAATGCAGCAGGTGACCGGCCGGCGGATCGAGGGTCGCGGGCACGAACACCTCCTCGATCGCGGGCGGGACCAGCGGCCGGTCCCCTGTCCCGGCCACGTCACGGGGGGCGGAGATCCCGGCCGCGGCGCCGGCCGCGGCGTCCGCCTCGCCGCCTTCAGCCACCGCCGGCTCCGCCTCGGGGGTCAGCCTGGCGATCTCGGCCCGCGTGAGGGGCCCCCTCAGATACGACATGGCCCACCGGGTCTCGAAGACGACGGGGCTCGACTCGTGGACGTTGTGCATGAGAAAGATCCGCTTCCCGAGGCCCGCCAGGATCTCGCCCATCCGTGACCGGTCGAACGCCGGTCCGCTCCCCGCGGTCGCGCCCTCCAGCCCCTCCAGCACCCGCTGCTTGTCGCGCTCCGTCTGGAGCCGCCCCAGAAACCAGGTACCTGTGTTGGCGAGCCCCTTGTAGTCGAGGTCCACGGGGTTCTGGGTCGCCAGCACGATGCCGAGCCCGTGCGCCCGCGCCTGCTTGAGGAGGGTGAGGAGCGGGCGCTTCGACGGGGGCTCGGCGACGGGTGGAAAGAAACCGAAGATCTCGTCCATGTAGACGATGGCGCGCAGGCTGGTCGTGCCGGGCTGCGCCCGGATCCACCCGACGACCTCGTTGAGGAGCAGGGCGACGATGAACATCCGCTCGGCGTCCGACAAGTGGGCGATCGAGACGATCGAAAGGCGGGGCCTTCCGCCCTCGGTGAACAAGAGGCGGCCTGGGTCGAGCGGTTCGCCGGCAAGCCAGGTCGCAAAGCCGGGTGAAGCGAGGAGGTTGTTGATCCGCAGCGCCAGCTCGTGGCGCTCCCGCGACGGGAAGAAAACCTCGACGTCCATGACGCCGACCCGTCGAACGGGTGGGTCCTGGATCGCCCGGATCAGGCCCGCCAGATCGAGATCGAGCCCCGCGCTCCAGGTCTGTTGCAGGATCGTCGAGATCAGGATGTGCTCCCGGCTCTGAAGCGGGTCGGCGTCGAGCCCGAGCAGCCCGAGCAACCCGGTGACGGTGGTCCCGATGCGATCCCCCAGGAGCTCGGGATCTTCGCGCAGGGCGGCGGGCGGTGCGGCCAGCGAGCGGACGATCGACAGCGGCCGTCCGGCCGTGCTGCCCGGTGTGTAGATCGTGAATTCCGCGGCGTCGCGGAACCGGCGGATGCGCTCGCCGTCCTGGTCCCAATCGGCGAGGCCCCTTCTCCAGAGCTCCGCCTGCGCGGCCGCGTAGGCGTCGGCGGTGACCCCCTTGCGGGCCGCCTCCTCCTCGAGCACCCACGGGCGGAAATCGGCCGCGCCGAGATCGGGGAAGGCGAGCAACATGTTCCCGAGATCCCCCTTCGGGTCGATCGCGATCGCCGGGACGCCGTCCAGCACCGCCTCCTCGAGGAGGTCGATGCAGAGGCCGGTCTTCCCGCTTCCCGTCATGCCGACGCAGACCGCGTGGGTGACCAGGTCCCGGGAGTCGTAGAGGAGCGGCCGGGGGGTCGTCTCGCCGGCTTCCAGGTCGTGCACGCGGCCCAGATAGAAGACGCCCAGCTTCTCGTAGTCCAGCGGCTCCATGAACGCTCCACGTGAGGGCCCGGCAGGGGGACGAAACGTATCCGGGCCTAAGCGGAACGACAACGCGGGCGGCCGGGCCTTCGAGCCCGCCGCCGGCGCGCCGCGGCTCACCGACGGCTACGAAATCGGCTCGGGCATCTCGACGGTGAACGTCCACAGCCCCGAGTTGTAATCGGTCGCGTACAGCACCTCACCCGTGGGCTGCCAGCCGTTGATGAACATCGGGAACACCCCCCACACGCTCGTCGCGTGGGCCATCTTGGCCTCCTCCGGACCCGCGGCGGGCAGGAAGTGGGCAATCTCGCGCCCCTGCTCGTACAGCTCGCCCCGCAGCTCGCCGGTCACGTCGACGACCCGGATCCCGCCCTGGTAGTACCCGACGTACAGCACGCCGGCCTCGGGATCGATCCAGAAGTTGTGGGCCCCCGCCTCCGGCACCTCGTACCTCCCGACGTACCGCGGGCGCTCCAGATCCGACACGTCGATCACGTGGATCGGACCTCGCGGGTCGTTTCCGATCACCCCCGGCACTGTGCCTCTGAGCGAGAAGTCCTCGTCGCCGACGAACACGTAGTCGCCGTAGCGGAAGGCCGAGTGGGTCGGCCCACCCGGGTAGAAGATCCGCGACACCAGGACCGGCTTCCCGGGAGTCCCGCCCTTGCCGGCGCCCCCCACGTCCAGGATCACCAACCCGTCGTTCAGGTACGACAGATACGCCACCCCGTCCTGCACCCACACGTCGTGCAGTGAGCGGCCCTCCACCGGCAACCCCCAGCGACCCACCTCGTGGGGCGCCGCCGCGTCCGACACGTCGATGATGTGCATGTCCCCCGTACCGTCGTTCACGCAATACACGAGCGACCCCACCCAGAACACGTTGTGGACGCCCGACGTCAACGTCTCGGTGTACTCGCTCACCAGCTCCGGATGCGCCGGGTCGGCCAGCGAGAACAGCAGGATCCCGTTGCGGCGATCCGCCGCCCCCTCGCGCGTCGCCACCAGCCAGCGCCCGTCCTCCGACACCTTGACGTCGTTCACCACCCGGGCGTCGAACGCCTGCGAGTCGGTCAGCACCGGCTGGGCTGGGTCCGACACGTCGTAGGTTCGCACCTGGTTCGCCTGGTGCGTCCCCACGTACACGTAATGATTCTGGGGCCACAGATCCGAGCTGAACGTCGACAGATTCAACCCGTGGCCGTTCACGTGGATCTGCCCCGCGACGCTCCGCGGCTCGACCGTGATCGTTCCCGTCGCCACCTCGTTCCCGAGCTGGGCCACCACCGTGTAGGTTCCCTCACGTTCGGCCACGAACGCGCCGTCCGGCCACACCTCGGCCCCCGGCTCCGACACCGCCCACAGGGGGCGCGCCTCCGGCACCGAGGTCCCGAGCCGCACCACGTCCCCCGTCCGCACTGCCTCCGGCGGCAGCCCGGTGATCAACAGGCGGCCCGTCGCCCCCACCACCTCGATCGGATAACTCTCCCGCGCTGCGTCCCCCCTCACCGTCACCGTCGCCTGGCCCGGTGACAACGCACGGAGCGTCCGGCCCTCGACCGCCACCACCTCCGGTGCGCTCGATACGATCTCGACATCGGGATCCAGATTCCAACGCTGGATCGACGTCATCGCGTCCAGCTCCAAAGGCATCCGGCTCCCAACCGCCAGACGCGTCGGAACGTCGGTATACACCACCAGCGACTCGATCACCGGCGGCTCGACCGTGACCGTCGTGGCTCCGATGACGGCCCCGTTCACAAGCGCCACGATCTGACGCTCGCCCTCACTGAGACCGTGGAAGTCGCCGTCTTCGGTGATCGTACCGCCGAAGGCGAACCACTCCACGTCCGCGTCCGCGATCTCGACGCCCGACTCGTCGAACACGCGGGCCACGAACCCCTGGTGCTGGTTGGATTTCAGGGTCACGTTGGCGGGGACGACCTCGACCCGGGAGACGCCTTCGCCGGAGCTGAAGAGACCGGGATCCGGAACCAGGTCGGTCGGCTGTCCGGCGGGATGAATCGTCACCGGCATGGCCCACCGCTCCTCGCCCTCCATAAGAAGAAAGCCGGCGAAGGCGTCACCGTCGCGCGCCCCGATGAACCTTGCCGGGCCGTCCGGGGTCACCAGCACCATGGAAAGCCGGTCGTCCGTGACCCGGCTCTCGGTGACGGTGACCAGGCCCTCCTCGGGGGCGACGAACCGGTCGCCCTCGATCTTGAACGGCAGGGGCGGCGCATTGATGCCGGGCCCGTCGACCCGATAGGCGGTGTAGCCGGGCGGTATGTCCATGGACTGGGCTCGCGTGATCCCGGCCGACAGGGGCAGGACGAGGGGCAGGACAAGAAACGGCAGCATCCAGCGGCGCATGATCACTCCAGGCAGCGGGTCGGGGAATCCGAGGAACCGAGTCGAGATCTATCTACGTACGGAAGGGCCCTTCCGGTTTCGCGTCCGCCAGCATAATCTCCTGCCGCCCGTGACGCGAGCCCCGATTCCCACCACGACCCGCCGGTGATCGCCCGGCACGAGCCGGGAGAGCCGCCGGCCACGGGAAGTCCGGCCTTCACGCCCGCGGCGCTCCGGACCACCCCCAACCCACTCGCGCCCTTCTATCGGCGCTTCCGGGTCGCCGAGCGGCTTCTCCTGAGCGGCCACTCGCACCAGGCGTGGCCCGATCGCGGGTTCGAGGGCCAGCGGCAGGCATGGCTGGACGCGGCAGAGATGGTCGACGGGAAGTGGGAGAGCGCGTTCGCCCGGGCCGACCGGGTCGGGGCCGGCTACGCCCGGCTCCTGGGAGATCGCGACGGCTCGATCGCGCTGGCCGAGAGCACCCACCACCTCGTCATCGCCTGGCTCTCGGCGCTCCCCCTCCGCGAGCGGCCGAAGGTGGTCACGACCAACGGCGAGTTCCACTCCCTCCGCCGGCAGCTGGATCGGCTGGAGGAGGAGGGGCTGCAGGTCGTCCGCGTTTCTTCGTCGCCCGCGGCCGACGTCGGCGAACGGGTCGCCCGCGAGGTCGACACCCGGACCGCGGCCGCGCTCGTGTCGTCGGTCTTCTACGGCAACGCGCACATCGCGGGCGGCCTCCCGGAAGCGGCGCGCGCCTGCCGGCGGGAGGGCGCGCTCCTCCTGGTGGACGCCTACCACTCGCTGAACGTCGTGCCGTTCTCGATGGCGGGGATCGAGGACGCCTACGTCACCGGCGGCGGCTACAAGTACTGCCAGCTCGGCGAAGGCAACGCCTTTCTCCGGCTGCCGCCCGGATGCCGGCTGCGCCCGGTGGTCACCGGCTGGTTCAGCGAGTTCACGGCGCTGACCGAGGCGCCGCGCGGTGGGGTCGCCTACGGCGAGGGCGGCTGGCGGTTCGCGGGAGCGACCTACGATCCGACCGCCCACTACCGGGCCAGCGAGGTCTTCGACTTCTTCGTCGAGATGGGGCTCGACCCCGCGCTCCTGCGCGAGGTGAGCCGGCATCAGGTGGAGCTGCTGGCGCGGCGGTTCGACGCGCTGGACCTGGATCCGGCCCTCGTGGCCCGCGACCGATCGGTGCCGCTGGAGCGGGTGGGCGGCTTTCTCGCCCTGCGCTCGCCAAGGGCCGGCGACCTGCACCGGGATCTGCGCGCCCGCGGCGTCTTCACCGACTACCGGGGGGAGACGCTGCGCCTCGGGCCGGCCCCTTATCTCTCGGACCGGCAGATCGAGGACGCCGTCGAGGCGCTCGGGGAGGCTGCGCGCGGGCTCGCCTAGCCGTTTCGACCGACGGCCGTTGACCCACCCATGAGGGCCGTGGTACGCTGAAGTCGACCGTTTCCTGCACAACACACAGACCCCTCGAGCCCCGCGCCGCCTCGCGCGTCGCCGAGCTCGACCGTCGCCCCAAGGAGGCGCCATGCCCCATCCAGGTCTCCGGGCCGCACTGCTCGCGTTTCTCGTGAGCGCGCCGGCCGGCACCGCGGTCGCCCAGGTCGGATCCTCGACCCTGGATACCGACCAGCTCGCCACTGCCCTGATCACGGCCAACGCCGGCGTCAAGGCGGAGGACATCGTCCTCATCACTGGCACCGCGCAGGACATCCAGCTGCTCGAGGACCTGGCCGTTCAGGCCCGTCGGGTCGGCGCCCACCCGCTGATTCTCGTCGGGAGCGACAGGCTCGAGCGGCGCATGTTCGTGGATGTTCCGAGCGAGCTCGATGCCCAGACCCCGAAACTCGCCCTCGAGCTCGCCCGGATCGTCGACGTCCATATCAACGTCCCCACGGAGAATGACCCCGGCCTCCTCGCCGACATACCCGCCGAGCGGTTCGCCGCCAGGGGCAAGACTTTCATGGCCGTGGACGCGGCGATACGCGAGCACGGTCGCAGATACATCGAGCTTAACAACGAGCTGTACCCGACCGACTGGCGGGCCGGGCAGTTCGGCCTCTCCCGGGAGCAGTTGTCCGACCTGTTCTGGTCCGCGGTCCAGGTCGAGCCGGAGCGTCTTAGGTCAGCCGGCGAAGCGATCCGATCGCGTCTGGAAAACGGAAGCACGGTCAGGATCACCCATCCCAACGGAACCGATCTCGAGGTGGGGATCGAGGGCCGGACGGCGTACGTCAGCGACGGGGTCATCGACGAGACGGATCTGGCGCAGGGCCCGGGCGGACGCTCGGTGTGGCTCCCCGCCGGAGAGGTGTACGTGACGCCGGTTCCCGGAACGGCCCGGGGTAAGGTGGTCGTCGACCGCTCGTTCGTGGAAGGGCAGGAGGTCCGTGATCTGACACTCGAGTTCCAGGACGGGCGCTTGACTTCGATGACGGCCGCCTCGGGGCTGGATCGCCTGAAGGCCATGTACGACGCAGCGGACGACGGGAAAGCCGAGTTCGCGGTCATCGACATCGGTCTCAACCCGAGCCTCGCCACCACCGAAGGTCGGATCCGTAGCTGGACACCTGCAGGGATGGTGACGGTCGGGATCGGGGGCAACACGTGGGCGGGAGGCGAGAACGCGGTCAACTTCGGCTGGGCCGGCCATCTGGCCGGCGCGACCGTCACGATCGACGGCGAGCCGGTGGTCGAAGATGGAAGCCTGAAGGTGGCATCGGTCGGCGGAAACTGAGATCGGCACCGGGATCCGGCGCGCACGACCGGCGCGCCGGATCTTTCATGCCTTTCCCCCCAGCACCGCCTCGGCTCGCTCCCTGAGGAGGCCCCGATCCACCTTTCCGAGGTGTGTGCGCGGCAGCGCCTCCAGGAAGAGGACCTCCCGCGGGGCCTTGTTGGGCTCGAGCGCCTCCCGAACAAAGGTCTGGAGCTCACGGGCCAGGCCTTCTCCCGCGCCCTCGGCCACGACGAACGCGCACGGCTTGGTGAGGCCCGCCCCGTCGCGGGCCCCCACGACCGCAGCCTCGCGGACGGCCGGGTGCTTCAGCAGACAGTTCTCGACCTCCTTCGGCGCCAGCCACTTCCCCGATACCTTCAGCATGTCGTCGCCCCGTCCGCAGTAGGCGAAGTAGCCGTCCGGCAGGCGCCGCATCATGTCACCCGTGACGTACCACTCTCCACGGAACGCCTCGCGGGTTGCCTCCATCCGCTGCCAGTAGGCGATCGCGCGCGAGGCCCCGCGCACCCACAGCCACCCCACCTCTCCGTCCCGGACGGGCCGCCCCCCCTCGTCCCGGATCTCGACGTCGAAGCCGGGAACCGGCTCACCCAGGGTCCCCCGCCGGACGCGCCCCGGGCGGTTGGTCAGGAAGATGTGCCACATCTCCGCCGTACCCAGTCCGTCCAGGAGCTCGACCTCGAATGCCGCGTCCCAGCGCCGGTGGAGCTCGACCGGCAGCGCCTCTCCGGCCGACGTCGCCAGCCGGAGGCTCGACAGGTCGCGCCCGCCGGCGTCCGGATGGTCGACCATCAGGTGAACCATCTTGGGAACGGTGACCAGGATCGTCGGCCGGTAGCGCTCGATCGCCTCGAAGACGGCCTCGACGGTGGCCGGCTCCGGGAACAGGACCGCCGAGCCCCCCACCGAGAACGGGAACAGCAGGTTCGATCCCATCGCGTAGCCGAAGTACAGCTTGGGCACCGAGAGCGTGATGTCGTCCTCACCGATCCCGAGGACACCCTTGGCGTAGAGCTCGGTCGAGTTGGCGTACGACGCGTGCGGCTGGACGACCGCCTTCGGCATCCCGGTCGTTCCGCCCGAGAAGAGCCAGATCGCCGGATCGTCGCGGTGGCTTGGAAAGTTCTCGATCTCCGCCGGCGACCGGTCGAGCAGGTCGGCCAGCGCGGGCTCGTCGAGGTCGAGGAGGTGGCGCAGATGGCGGGCCCCCGCGGCTGCCCCGCGGACGGAGGCGGCCGCGGTGGAATCGACCACCGCCACCTTCGCCCGGGTATAGTCGAGGAACCCCCGCATCGACTCCGTCGGCAGCGCCGGGTTGACCATCACCACCACCGCGCCAATCTTGAGCGTCCCGAAGAGGGCGGCGACCAGCTCGGGCCGGTCGGACAGAGCCAGGAGCACGCGCTGCTCGGGCTCGACGCCGGCGTCCTTCAGGACGTGGGCGAACCGGGCGGCCATGGCCTGCACCTCGGCGTAGGAGAGATCGCCCGCCCTGGTGCGCAGCGCGACCCGATCCCCGCGGCCCTCCCGGATCCGGTCGTCGAGGAAGTAATCGGAGATGTTGAAGGATTCCGGTGGCGTGAACGACACGGTTCGGCATGATATGCGGGCGGCGGGACCACGGCCAACCGGGTCCGGGTGACGCGGGACCTGGCGTCGCTCACCTGGGAGGAGGCTCGCGACCAGCTTGCCGGCGTCGTGGCGATCCTGCCGGTCGGGGCGATCGAGGCGCACGGCCCCCACCTCCCGCTCGCCACCGACGTGGTGATCGCCGAAGCGATGGCGCGCACCGCGGCGCTGGTGCTCGAAGAGCGCGGCCGGCCGGCGGTCGTCCTCCCCTCGCTGGCCTACAGCCCGGCCCGGTTCGCGGCCGGCTTCGCAGGGACGGTCTCGCTGCGGCCCTCTACCCTGACCGCGCTCGTCGTCGACATCGCCGCCAGCCTCGGAAGCCAGGGGATCCGGGCGCTCGCGATCGCCAACGCACATCTGGACCCGGAGCACCTGACCGCGCTGCATGCGGCGGTCGTGGAGGTGGACGGGGCGGGCCATCCCCCGATCGTCTTTCCCGACCTTACCCGGCGACCGTGGGGCTCGCGGCTGACCGAGGAGTTCCGCTCCGGCGCCTGCCATGCGGGCCGGTTCGAGGGGTCGGTGGTGCTGGCCGAGCGTCCGGCCCTCGTCCGTGAGGCCGTCCGGACCGCGCTGCCCCCGAATCCGGTCTCGCTTTCGGAGGCGATCGGTTCGGGGGCCGGGACCTTCGACGAGGCGGGCGGCCCGCGGGCCTACTTCGGCGATCCCGCCGCGGCGACCGCCGAGGAGGGCCGGGCGACGATCGCCACGCTCGGAGCGATCGTAGCCGACGCGGTCGACGAAGTGCTGGCGGAGCGCCCGTGAGCGAAACTTTCCTGGACGGACGCGGCGCGGTCGTGACCGGCGGCGGCCGCGGGATCGGCGCCGCGGTCGCGCGTGCACTGGCGGAGGCCGGGGCGCGGGTGGTCGTGGCGGCCCGCTCTGGCGATCAGCTGGAAGAGACGGCAGCCGCCCTCCGCGAGGCCGGCCACGAGGCATGGGCGGACACCTGCGATGTGACCGACGAGGCGGAGGTCCGGCGGCTGGCCCGGTCGGCCACCCAACGGCTCGACGCCGTCGACATCCTCGTCCACAGTGCGGGTAGGGCGTTCTCGGCCCCCCTTCACCGGATGACGCTCGCCGATTGGGAGGAGATCTTCCGCGTCAACGTCACCGGGACCTTCCTGTGCACCCGGGCCTTCCTGCCGCCGATGGTCGAGCGGGGATGGGGCCGAGTGGTCCACGTGGCTTCGGTGGCGGGCCTGGCGGGCGCGAAGTACATCTCGGCGTACGCGGCGTCCAAGCACGCGGTGGTCGGCTTCGCGCGCTCGGTGGCGGCCGAGGTCGCGGCGACCGGTGTGACCGTCAACGCCGTCTGCCCGGGATATGTCGACACTGCGATGACGCGCGAGTCGATCGCGCGGATCGCCGCCAGGACGGGGCGCTCGGAGACGGAGGCGCTGGAGGCCGTCCTGGCCGCCAACCCGCAGGGGCGGCTGATCGAGCCGGCCGAGGTCGCGCGGGCGGTGACCTGGCTCTGCGAGGAGGAGGCGCGCGGCGTGAACGGACGGACGATCGTGATCGACGGCGGCGGCCTGGCGGGCGCGGAATGAGCTGGCGGATCGTGAACCCCGATTCCCTCGCTGCGCCCCGCGGGTGGAACCACGGCCTGCTGTCGGACGGCCGGGGCAGGATCCTGTTCGTTGCCGGCCAGACCGCAAGCGACGTCTCGGGCAGGACGGACCTCGACTTCGTGGGCCAGTTCAGGCTCGCCCTCGAGCGCGTTGCGGCGGTCGTGCGGGAAGCCGGCGGTGAGCCCGGCAACATCGGCCGGCTTGTCATCTACGTCACCAACATGAACACCTACCTGGAGAGCCGGAAGCCCCTGGGCGAGGCTTACCGTGCGGTCATGGGGCGCCACTATCCGGCGATGGCGCTGGTCGAGGTCGTCCGGCTGGTCGATTCCGACACGATGGTGGAGATCGAGGCGATGGCCGTCCTGCCGGATGCGTAGCGGCGGCCGCTGCCGGACGTCCGGCTGGTGCGGATGATCGATCCCCGCACCTTCCGCTATGACCTGGAGGAAGCGGCCGGGGTCGCGACCGTTACGCTCGACCGCCCTGAGCGGCTGAACGCGCTCACGTTCGAGGTCTACGAGGAGCTGACGCGGACCTTCCGGGACCTGGACGGCGAGCCGGGTGTCCGCGCGGTCGTGATCACCGGGAGCGGCCGCGCCTTCTGCTCGGGCGGCGACGTCGAGGACATCATCGGCCCGCTCCTCGACCGCGACCCGGAGGGCCTCTACGCGTTCACGCGGATGACGTGCGATCTGATCCTCGCGATCCGGCGCTGCCGACGGCCGGTCGTGGCTGCGCTGAACGGCACCGTGGCCGGCGCCGGTGCGGTGATCGCCGCCGCGTGCGACGTCCGGATCGCGGCGCCCTCGGCGCGGATCGCCTTCCTGTTCACGCGGGTCGGGCTCTCCGGCGCAGACATGGGGGCGGCCTGGCTCCTCCCCCGACTGATCGGGCTCGGCCGGGCGACCGAGATCCTGATGACCGGCGACTTCGTGGACGCGCAGGAGGCGTGGCGGATCGGGCTCTACAACCGGCTCGTCCCTGACGAGCGGGTCGTACCGGAGGCGCTCGAGCTGGCAGCCCGCCTCGCGAAAGGTCCCGCCGCTGCGCTCGCCGTCACCAAGCGCGCGCTGGACGACGAGGCCGTGCTGGGGCTCGAGGAGGCGCTCGAGGCCGAGGCGCGCGCCCAGGCGGCCTGCATGCGCGACCCGGCGTTCCGCGAAGCGTACGCGGCGTGGCGGGAGAAGCGGGAGCCCCGGTTCGGATGAGCCCGGGGGACGTCCCCGACACGACCACGGTCCGCGCCTTCCTGGACGAGCGTCATCTCGACCTTGCCGACCGCGCAGCCCGCTTCGCGCGCGAGTCCCTGCGGCCCCTCCCCGAGCCCGCCGGCGACCCGGCCGGACGCGACCAGGCCCGGCTCGTCCTCGGCCTTCTCGGACAGGCGGGCTGGTACGGCTCGATCCTCGAGCAGGATCTGCGGGCGATGTGCCTGATCCGGGAGGCGGTCGCCGCCGCATCACCGCTGGCGGACGCCGTCTACGCGCTCCAGGCCCTCGGCTCGACGCCGGTCGTCCTCGCGGGGTCCGAAGCCCTCCGGGAGCGGTGGCTTCCCGCGATGGCACGCGGCGAAGCGATGGCGGCCTTCGCGATGACCGAGCCCCAAGCCGGGAGCGACGTCGCGTCCATGACGACGACCGCGCGCAAGGACGGCGAAGGCTGGGTCCTGGACGGCGTCAAGACGTTCATCTCGAACGCCGGGATCGCGGACTTCTATACCGTGTTCGCCTCGAGCGATCCCGGGCGCCGGCACCGCGGCGTCTCGTGCTTCGTCGTACCGGGAGGCACCGACGGGCTGATCTTCGAGGGCGCGCAGGTTCTGAGCGCTCCGCATCCGCTCGGCACGATCCGCTTCGACGGCTGCCGGCTGCCCGGCGGTGCGCTCGTGGGGCAGGAGGGCTCGGGCTTCAAGCTCGGGCTGTCCACTCTCGATCGTCTCCGCCCGACGGTGGCGGCCGCCGCCTGCGGGATGTCCGCCCGCGCCCTCGACGAAGCGCTTGCCCACGCCCTGGACCGGGAGCAGTTCGGAAAGCCCCTCGCCGAGTTCCAGTTGGTCCAGGAGAAGCTGGCCCGCATGGCGACCGATCTCGCGGCCGCTCGGCTCCTCACCTACCGCGCGGCGTGGGAGAAGGACCAGGGCGCTGAGCGAGTGACGGTCGAGGCGGCGATGGCGAAGGCCTTCGCGACCGAGGCCGCCCAGCGGATCGTCGACGACGCCGTCCAGATCCTGGGCGGCCGCGGCGTCCTCGCCGAGCATCCCGTCGACCGCCTCTACCGGTCGATCCGGGCACTCCGGATCTACGAAGGGACGACCGAGATCCAGCATCTGGTGATCGCTGGGAAGCTGATCGAGGCGTCCGCCTCGTGAGGATCCTCATCGCCGGCGGCGGACCGGCCGGGCTCTTCCTCGCCATTCTCCTCAAGAAAGCCGAGCCAGCGCACGAGGTCGTCGTCCACGAACGGAACCGGCTCGACGACACCTATGGCTTCGGCGTCGTCTTTTCCGATGCCACGCTCGAGAACCTTGCTGCAGCCGACCCCGAGTCGTTCGCCGCGATCGAGCGCGCGTTCCACCACTGGGACGACATCGACGTCCACTACAAGGGCGAGGTTCTCTCCTCGACGGGGCACGGCTTCAGCGGGCTCGAGCGGCGGACCCTGCTCGAGATCCTGGCCGAGCGGGCAGGGTCGCTGGGGGCCGAACTCCGTTTCGAGTCCGAGATCGGCGACCCCGCGGCGCTCGCCGGAGTGGATCTCGTGGTAGGGGCAGACGGGGTCAACAGCACGGTCCGCGAGCGCTGGCGGGAGGCTTTCGACCCGGCCATCGACTGGCGCCCCAACAAGTTCGTGTGGCTGGGGACCACTCACCCGTTTTCCGCCTTCAAGTTTTACTTTAAGTATGACGAGCATGGGCTTTGGCGGGTACACGCTTACAGATACGCCGACAACCGGAGCACCTTCATCGTCGAGACCACCGACGAGACCCTCGCGCGGAGCGGCCTCGAGGGCCGGCCCGAGGCCGACACCCTGGCCTTCTGCGAGACCCTCTTCGCCACCGAGCTGGACGGACACCCGCTCATCGCCAACCGGTCGGTCTGGCGGAGCTTCCCGACGCTGACGTGCGGGGCCTGGAGCCACCGGAACGTTGTCCTGATCGGCGACGCCGCGCACACCGCCCACTTCTCCGTCGGCTCGGGGACCAGGCTCGCCATGGAGGACTCGATCACGCTCGCCGCAGCGCTCGGGACACACCGGGATGCGCCGGCCGCCCTCGCCGCCTACGAGGCCGAGCGGCGTCCTCTGGTCGCGAGCCTCCAGCGGGCGGCCAAGGCGAGCCTCGTCTGGTTCGAGGGGACCGAGCGGTACATGGATACCGAGCCGATCCAGTTCGCTTTCAACCTTCTCACCCGCTCGCTCAGGATCACCCACGAGGACATGAAGACCCGCGACCCGGCCTTCAGCGGGCGCGTGGACCGCTGGTTCGCCGGGCGTGCGGCCGAGCAGAGCGGCGTGGACGTCCCGCTGGATCCCCCACCCCCGCCACTCTTCACGCCGTACAGGATCGGGGGGCTCCTGCTCGAGAACCGCGTCGTGGTCTCCGCCATGTGCCAGTACTCGGCCGAGGAAGGGACCCCGAACGACTGGCACTTCGTCCACCTGGGGAGCCGCGCGGTCGGCGGCGCCGGCCTGGTCATGGCAGAGATGACCGACATCTCCCCCGACGGGCGGATCTCCCCCGGCTGCACGGGCCTCTATCGCCCCGAGCACGTCGGGGCCTGGCGGCGCATCGTCGACTTCGTCCACGGCCACACCACCGCGGCCATCGGCATCCAGATCAGCCATGCCGGACGGAAGGGATCGACGCGGCTCGCCTGGGAGGGTTCGGACGAGCCCCTGCCCGAGGGCAACTGGGAGATCATCGCCCCTTCGCCGATCCCCTGGTTCCCCCACAGCCAGATCCCGCGCCCGATGACGCGGGAGGACATGCTGCGGGTCGTCGAGGACCATGTCCGCGCCGCCCGGCTCGCGGACGAGGCGGGGTTCGACCTGCTCGAGATCCACATGGCGCATGGATACCTGCTGGCGTCGTTTCTCTCGCCGGCCACCAATCGCCGCAAGGATGCCTTCGGCGGGCCGCTGGAGAACCGGATGCGCTTCCCGCTCGAGGTCTTCGACGCGGTGCGCGCCGAGTGGTCGGAGAAGCCGCTGTCGGTCCGCATCTCGGCCGTCGACTGGGTCCCCGAGGGACAACCGATCGAGGATTCGATCGAGTTCGCCCGGGTGCTGAAGGCGCACGGAGTGGACATCGTGGACGTTTCCGCCGGGCAGACCGTGCCGCACGCGAAGCCCGAGTACGGCCGCCAGTTCCAGACCCCGTTCAGCGACCGGATCCGGCACGAGGTCCGCATCCCGACGATGGCCGTTGGCAACATCTCTTCCTACATGGACGTCAACACCATCCTGGCCGCCGGCCGTGCCGACCTGTGCGCGCTCGCGCGCGCGCACCTCTGGGATCCGTATTGGACCCGCAACGCCGCCTGGCGTCTGGGGTGGAAGCTGCCCTGGCCAGATCCCTACTCCACGCTGGACAGGTACACGCCCCGCTTCGAGTAGCCCTCCCCGGGTAAGGTCGCTGACAGCCGATCGGACCCTCGGTGGGGTAGTCTGGGTTCACGGGAGCTCACGATTCCATCTACATCTGCAGAAAGGAACGAGCCATGACGCACGACGAGCACGAAGAGTACAAGGCCGAAAACCGCATGAAGACCGCGCGAAGAAACGTCGTCAGCGCCGTCTTCCATGACGCCGACGACGCCGAGGAGGCCTACTCCAAGACGATCGAGCGGGGCTACTCACGGGAAGAGGTGATGGTGCTCATGTCCGATCAGGCCCGCGACGAGTATTTCCCAAGCGAGCGGGTCGAGGTCGAGCGGGAGAGCAAGGCGATGGAGGGAGCCGGTGTGGGCGGGGCGCTCGGAACCGCGCTGGGTGCGATCGCGGGTGCGATCGTCGCGGTCGGCACGGCCGTAGCGATCCCGGGCCTCGGCCTGGTCGTGGCGGGACCGCTCCTGTTCGGCCTCGCGGGCGCGGGCGCCGGGGGCATGACCGGCGGCATCGTCGGCGGCCTGGTGGGCGCCGGAATGTCGAAGGACCGGGCAACCGTATACAAGACCGCGATCGAGGAAGGCGGGATCGTCCTGGCCGTGAACCCCCGTAACGAGGCTGACGCCGAGTGGCTCGCCGAAGCGTGGGACGACGCCGGGGGCGACGAGATCTACCGCGGCTAGTCGCGCACCGACCGACCGCCCGCGCTCCAGCCAGACGGCCCGGGCCGCTTTCGCTTCCCCCCGAGCGGCCCGGGCCCCTATATCCTGCCTGAAAGGCTGACGTCACGGCGAGCGGTGGCTATACTACCGAGCCCATTCTTCCAGCCGTACTAGACCCGGAAGGAAACCGGGTCGAAGAGATCGTCGGTCCAGACCCCTGGCAGGAGCTTCTGCGCATGACCCTCTATATGGACATCCACCGCGGCATGGAAGCCACTCCTGAGGAAATCGAGAAGGCCCATCTCAGCGATCTCGAGGCTCAGGGCAAGCACGGTGTCAAGTATCTCAAGTACTGGGTGAATCGCGATTCCAGAACGGTCTGCTGCCTGGTCGAAGGACCGAGCAAGGAGGCCTGCATCGCCGTCCACCGCGAGGCCCACGGCCTCGAGCCCGATCAGATCATCGAAGTCGAGTCCAACCTGGTCGAGGCGTTTCTCGGCGGTCAAGCGGAATCGACCATCGGCACGGCCTTGTGGAACGACGGCAGCCTGGACCCGGGCTACAGAATCATCTTCTTCACCGACCTGGCGGGATCTACCCAGCTGACCCAGGAGCTGGGGGATGAAGCGGCGATGGGGTTGCTCAACGTGCACGACAGGATCGTCCGCCGTGAGATCACCGCACGCCGCGGCCGGGAGGTCAAGCACACCGGCGACGGCATCATGGCTTCCTTTGCGTCGGCCTCGGGAGCGATCGAGGCCTCGATCGCGATCCAGCGGGCCCTGGACGCTCACAACAGTCACGGAGCCGTGCATCCGGTCAAGGTCCGGATCGGAATGAGCGCCGGTGAGCCTGTCGCCCAGAACGAGGATCTCTTCGGCGCCGCAGTCCAGCTCGCGCGGCGGGCCTGCGACCACGCCGAGCCGGAAAGGATCCTGGTATCCGGAGTCGTACGAGACCTCTGCATCGGCAAGCCTTTTCAGTTCGCTGCGCTCGGTGCGGTGTCGCTCAAGGGATTTGCCGAGCCGGTGCCGCTTTTCGACGTCGCCTGGTCCTGAACAGAAACGGACGACGGGAATCGAGGTGATGGAAAGCAACGAGAGGAGCCTTTCATGAGCAGCTCCGCGGAAGCGGCCCGGCGCGAGCTCCAACCCTCCTTCGCAGGAACCCTCATCGCTCCCGATGATCCTGGCTACTCGGAAGCCCGAATCGTCTACAACGCCATGATCGACCGCCGTCCCGCGTTGATCGCCCGGCCCAGAAACACCGGGGACGTGTCCCGGGCCGTGGGGTTCGCTGCCGGGCACGATCTGCCCCTCGCCGTGCGGGGGGGAGGCCACAGCGGGCCCGGGTTCGGGGTCGTGGATGACGCCATGATCGTGGATCTCTCCCTGCTCAAGTCGATCGTGGTCGATGCGGATGCGCGCACGGCGGTGGTGGGGGGCGGCTGCACCTGGGGCGAGGTGGACGCGGCGACCCACGAGCACGGTCTCGCCACGGTGAGCGGGATCGTCTCGACCACCGGCGTCGGGGGCCTCACCCTGGGCGGCGGGCATGGCTACCTGACCCGCAAGCACGGCTTGACGATCGACAACCTGCTGGCCGCCGAGATGGTGCTGGCCAACGGCGAGGTCGTGACCGCGAGCGCAGACGAGAACCCGGACCTGTTCTGGGCGATCCGCGGGGGGGGCGGCAACTTCGGCATCGTCACGTCGTTCGTGTTCCGGCTGCACCCGGTCGGGATCGTCACCGGCGGCGTGGTGTTGTGGCCCTTCGAGTTTACGGCCGAGGTAATGCGGTGGTACCGTGAATTCCTCCCCCACGCCCCGCGCGAGCTCAACGGCTGGCTGGGCCTCCACACGGTCCCCCCGGGCCCACCCTTCCCCACCGAGCTGCATCTTCGCGAGGTCGCCTTCTCGACCTGGTGCCATGCCGGCCCCCCCGAGGAGGCCGAGAAAGCGCTGGCCCCGGTGCGCGAGCTCGGGCCACCGCTCCTCTACGGCGTGCAGGAGATGCCGTATCCGGCGTTGCAGCGTGCGTTCGACGATTTCTACTGCCCGGGTCTCCAGTGGTACTGGCGGCATGACTTCGTTCGTGAGCTGCCCGATGAGGCGATCGAGCGCCACGTGGAATTCGGAAAGCGGCGTCCCACGCTGCACTCCACGATGCATCTCTATCCGGTGGACGGGGCGGTACACGACACCGGCCCCACCGATACCCCCTTCCGCCATCGCGACGCGCTGTGGTCGCAGGTCATTGTGGGGGTCGATCCGGATCCGTCCAAGGTCGACGAGCTGCGCTCGTTCGCCGTCGAATACTGGGAGGCGCTGCACCCGTACGCAGCGGGCGGATCGTACGTCAACATGTCAATGGAAGAGGGCTCCGAACGGGTGCGCCTGAGCTACGGAGAGAATTACGAGCGGCTTTCGCGCATCAAATCGCAGGTCGATCCGGACAATCTGTTCCGGGCCAATCAGAACATCCCGCCCGCGGGGTAATGGTCACCCACCGTATTCTTCACTCGCATCAAGGAGCACCTTGTGCCTGGACGGTCCATCAAGTCCCTGAACGGCGAAACCGTCACGCTGGAGAACGACGTCTTGGAGAGCTTCGCCGGGAGCCTCGCGGGGGAGGTCCTGACGCCGGATCACCCCGATTACGACGCGGCGCGGGCTCCCTGGAACGGCATGATCGACAAACGACCCGCCCTGATCGCCCGCTGCGCCGGGGCCGACGACGTGACGGCGGCGGTCCGGTTCGCGCGCGAGAACGGCCTCGAGGTCGCCGTCCGCGGGGGCGGCCATCACATCGCCGGCAACTGCATCTCCGAGGGGGGCTTCATGATCGACCTCTCGCCCATGAAGGAGGTAGAGGTCCGGGCCGACGATCGAAGCGCCCGGGTCGGTCCCGGCGCCACGCTGGCCGACGTCGATGGCGCCACCCAGGCGCACGGCCTGGCGACCCCGCTCGGTATCAACTCGACCACCGGGATCGCCGGCCTGACGCTGGGCGGGGGCTTCGGCTGGCTCTCACGGGTGCATGGCCTGACCGTCGACAACCTCACCGCCGCCAACGTGATCACGGCCGACGGCGAGCTCCTGCGAGCGAGCGAGGAGGAGAATCCCGACCTCTTCTGGGGGCTGCGCGGCGGCGGCGGGAACTTCGGCGTCGTGACCTCCTTCGAGTACCGGCTCCACGAAGTGGGGCCGGAGGTCCTGTCGGGACTCATCGTCCATCCGTTCGACGACGCGCGCAGCGTGCTCGACGCGTACCGGCAGTTCAGCGCCGACGCTCCGGACGAAGTGAACCCGTGGTTCGTCGTGCGCAAGGCGCCGCCGCTTCCCTTCCTCCCCGAGGACGTCCATGGGCGCCTGATCCTCATCCTGCCGGTCTTTGTGGCGGGGGACATCGAGCCGGGCGAGAAGCTCGTCGCGCCCCTCCGCGCGGTCGGCCGGCCGATCGCCGACGTGATCGGGCCCCATCCCTACGCGGGCTGGCAGCAGGCTTTCGATCCGCTGCTCACACCCGGCGCCCGTAACTACTGGAAGTCGCACAATTTCGCGACCCTGGAGACGGCGGCGCTGGACACGATCCTCGACTACGCGGAGCGCCTTCCCTCCGACCAGTCGGAGATCTTCGTGGGGCGGATGGGCGGGGCCGCCGCCCGCAAGCCGGCCGACGCCACCGCCTATCCCCATCGGGATGCGGAATACGTCATGAACGTGCACACCCGCTGGGAGGCTCCCGGCGATGACGAACGCTGCGTGGGCTGGGCGCGCGAGTTCTTCGACACCATGGCGGCGTATGCCACGGGCGGGGTCTACGTGAACTTCATGCCGGCGGATGAAACCGAGCGCGTGAAGGCGGCCTTTGGCCCCAACTACGACCGCCTGGCGCACCTCAAGCGGCGCTACGATCCCGACAACTTCTTCCGCCAGAACCAGAACATCGCGCCCGGCGCCTGAGCCGGGGGCGGCAGCGACTATTCCGCCACGGCGTCCAGGCTGACAACCGGCTCGTCGCCGACGACCGTGGCGCTGTGGACCGCCCCGCGCGGCACGCGCAGGCAGTCCCCTGGTCCCAGCACGATCTCCCCCTGATCGGTGGTCATCCGGAAGCGGCCGGAGACGACCGCGTCCACCTTCTCGACCGAATGGGTGTGATCGGGGAACGAGGTGCCGGGCGGGTAGACGTACCGCGACACACGGTAACCCCGGCCCTCGAGCTTCCTCCGGAGGGCCGATTCCGAGAACGGGCCGTCCCGCTCCTCATCCCAGCGCTCGACGTCCACTCGGTCCCCTAGCCGCGGAAGATCCTGATCCAGTCGCCGAAAGCGGCCATGAACTTCCCCAGATACCCGCGGGTCGCCTCGTCCGTCAGCCGGCCCTCCGCGTCGAACTTCTCGTGGGCGCGGGCGACCAGGATCTGGGGTTGGGGCATGCAGTAGGAGTTCGTGAACCCGAACGCCTGCCGGAGCTGGCTCTGGCCGCGCGCCGTCCCCGTCATCCCCGGCGAGGCCCCCATGATCGCCACCGGCTTGCCGTCCAGGGGCGACTCGCGGGGCGGGCGGGATGCCCAATCGATGGCGTTCTTGGTGACGCCGGGCACGCCATGGTTGTATTCGGGGGTCGCGATCAGGAGCCCGTCACCCGCGGCGATCGCGTTCTTGAACGCCGCGACCGGCTCGGGAGGACCCGGCGACTCGAGGTCCGCGTTGTAAAGCGGAAGCGCCGAGATTTCCAGGATCTCGATCGTCATCCCCTCCGGCGCGGCCTCGACCGCGGCCCGCAGCAAGGCGCGGTTGTAGGACCCCGCCCGCAGGCTGCCCGCGAACGCCGTCACGACGAGACCGGATCGAGGGGTCGGGCTCAGACGTCGATCTCGACCAGCTCGATGTCGAACCTCAGGTCTTTGCCCGCCAGAGGATGGTTCACGTCCAGGGTGACCGACTCCTGATCGACCCGTGCGATTGTGGCCACCCGAGGCGAGCCGTCGGCCTGCTGGATCTGGATCTGCCTCCCGACCTCGACTTCCATGTCCGCCGGGAAGCGGGCCCGCTCGACGTCGACCATGAGATCCCGGCGACGCTCACCGTACCCCTCGGGCGGCTCGACCGTTATGGTCTTGCTGTCGCCGGGCTCCATCCCGACCACGGCCGCCTCGAACCCGGGAATGACCTCCCCCTCGCCGATCGTAAATTCCAGTGGCGAGCGGCCCTGCGAGGTATCGAAGACCGTGCCGTCCTGCAGGGAGCCGCGGTAGTGTACTTTCACCTTGTCGCCTTGCTTGGCCTCGCCCATGTCGGTGCCTTTCGACGTGCGTGAAGAAAGAATCGGGGGATGTGCTCCCGTCCCCCCTCGGCATCAGCGTCATTTTCGCCCGGAGGTTCGTCCGTGAACGGGCATATGTCAAATCGGCCCCCCCGACGTCATCATTGGGTCGTCCGGCTCACCCACTGGGCAGCCGCCGTGCTGATCTTCGGGATGATCGCGAGCGGGCTTCAGATCTACGGGGCGTACCCCCGTTTCGGTGTACGGGATGGTCCGTTCCTCCCTAACCCCTTCCAGGACTACCGATTCCCGGAATGGAGCCGGCTCGGTGGCTGGCTAGCGGGGGGCATCAACTGGCACTTCGCACTGATGTGGCCGCTGGTTCTCGTCGGCCTCGCCTACCTCGCCTACCTGGGGCTGAGCGGTGAGTGGCGCAAGCTCGTGTTCCTGCCCCGCGAAGTCCGCCCCGCCGTGGCGATGGCGCGCTACTACCTTCGGATCGACCGTGAGCATCCGCCGCAAGGGAAGCACAATGCGCTCCAGAAGGCGGCCTACTCCGGGGTGATCGTGCTCGGCATTCTTGCGGTCGTGTCGGGGCTGGCGGTGTACAAGCCCATCCAGCTCCACTGGCTGGCCGCGGCGCTGGGCGGCTTTCAGGCCGCTCGATGGTGGCACTTCTGGACGGTCTGGCTGTTCGTGGGCTTCTCGTTCGTCCACGTGGCGCTCGTCTTCCTCGCCGACCCGGCGTCCCTGCGGTCCATGATCACCGGCGAGTATCGCGGGAGGCACGCGAGCGATGATACGTGACGTGAGCCGGCGCTCGTTCCTGGGCCGCGGGATGGCGGCCACGCTGGGGCTTGCGGTGGCCGCCTGCGGATGGGACGGCGGGGAGCGGATCGTGCCCGCCCTGCGCGGAGTCAGCCGGCTCAACGACTGGCTCGGCGAGCGACTCCTCTCCCCCGATCGACGGGCGCCGAAGTACTCCCACGCCGAGCGGACCGCTTCGTTTCCCAACTATCACATCAGCCCGGAAACCCCGGTCCTCGAGGACCCCGGGGATTGGCGGCTCGAGGTGGGGGGCCTGGTCCGGCAGCCGCTGTCACTCTCCAGACCCGAGATCGAGGCCATGGAGCGCCTCACCTACACGGTCAAGCACCATTGCGTCGAAGGCTGGACGGCGATCGCCACCTGGACGGGCGTTCCCTTCCATGTCGTCGCCGCGCGGGCTGGCGTCCTCCCCGAGGCGCGCTTCGTCCGGTTCGACTCGTTCGACCGCGGCTACTTCAACGGCTGGGACATGAAGTCGGCGTTGCACCCAGAGACGATCCTCGCCTACGGCTTCAACGATCACTTCCTGACGCCCGAGCACGGCGCGCCGCTGCGCCTCTATGCTCCCCACAAGCTCGGCTACAAGCTGACCAAGTACCTGACCAGGGTCACCTTCACGGCTGAGCGGCCGGGCGGGTTCTGGGAGGATCGCGGCTATCCGTGGTTCGCCGGGATCTGACGCGGGCTACGACACGTCCAGCGAGGGAAGGAAGAGCTCGTCCAGGTAGCACCATCCCCACGTCTCGCCGGGTTCGAACGAGCGGATGACGGGATGTCCGGTGTCCCGAAAGTGCCGGGTGGCGTGCTTGTTCTTCGACGAGTCGCAGCACCCGACGTGGCCGCAGATGAGGCACATCCTCAGGTGCACCCACGTGTCGCCGATCGCCAGGCATTCCTCGCATCCATCGGCGCTCGGGGTGACCGGTCGTGCGAGCTCGAAGTGCTCACAACCTTTGGCCAAGACTCCCTCCTCAGGGTTCACTCGGGTTCGCCTGCGGCTGACTCCCGGCCGAGGAGCCCCGATGCCATCCGGCGGACGTAATCGAGCTCATCCTCGTTCACGAGATGCCCCATCCCCGGATAGAGCCGGCGGGTGACGTCCGCCCCGAGCCTGGTCAGCACCTCCGCCGTCTCTTCGAACCGTTCCAGCGGCACCCACGGATCCTGGTCCCCGCACCCCAGGAAGACGGGCGTTCCGTCGAGCGAGCCAGGGTGCTCGCGTCGTTTCCCGGGGGCGCCGATCAGCCCCCCCGCGAGACCCGCCACGCCCCCGTATCGGGTGGCGTTCCGGGCCGCGAACTCGAGCGCCAGGCACGCACCCTGGGAAAACCCTATCAGCAGGGTCTGCCCGGACGGAAGCCCTGCCGCGGCCAGGCTGTCGAGAAGCCGACGAACGACGTCCAGGGCTGAGGAGAGCCACGGCTCGTTGCGCTCGACCGGCGCCAGGAATGACTGGGGATACCAAGCGTTGCCGGCGGCCTGTGGAGCCAGATACGTCAGCCGCGGCTGCTCGAGTGCTCTGGCCAGTCCCAGGATGTCCGCGGCGCTCCCGCCCCGGCCATGGAGGAGGATCGCCGCGGCCGAGGCCTCCTCGGGAGGCCGCCCCTCGCGGAACACCCGGCCACCGGCGTGCGGATCCGCCCGGTTCATCGTGTACCGCCGCTCAGCTGCGGACGCTGTCGGATGCCGGCCCGCTACCGGACCCGCTCCCAGCGGTCGACGAACACTCCCTCCATGGTGGCGGTCACCTCATCGGCCTTGACGACCACGGCCGGTTCGTCCCTGAGCGGCAGCTTCGTCGAAAGGCTGCCCTCGGCTCGGCTCACCGGAGAGGACCCGCTCGTGGGGGCGAGGTCGTAGGTCAAGCCCCCGGCGGTCGCATCGTTGACCATCGTGTACACGTTGGTCTCGGTGTAGGTGTCCTCGGTCAGCTCATACTCGGAGATCACCGCGATCGAGGCCGGGTTCCCCTCGATGTCCGTCCAATAGATGTTGAAGTTCCGGTAACCGTCGGCGAAGGTCAGGAGCCCCTGGATGTCGGGCGGTCCAACCGTCGTTCCGTCGGGAAGATCCCGAGAGACGAGCCGCCAGGTGCCTTCAAGGTCGACGGGGTTCTGCCCGACGGGTGCGAGGGCGAGCATGGCGAACAGGGATGCGAGCGTGGCGCCGCGCCAGGCCTTGGTCTTCATGTGCCTCCTTGATGGATGGGCGAGGTCGGGACCCGCGGGGGCAGGTCCTACCGCGAACCTAGTTGCT
The DNA here is from genome assembly GCA_035708865.1 of Gemmatimonadota bacterium. Lineage (GTDB taxonomy): Bacteria > Gemmatimonadota > Gemmatimonadetes > JACCXV01 > JAHWKZ01 > DASRVA01. The sequence goes on from DASTFF010000015.1 coordinate 35,515, forward strand.
ACCGGGCGATCGGCGCGACTCGTCGGCGCCACGCAGGCGATAGTCGGAAGCGAACTCGGCACTCTCGGCTCCCGGACGGTGTAGGAGAGCCTCCTCGGGAGCCTGTCGACGGTCAGCAGCGAGGCCATTCATTGCGCAACGGGCTATCGGACATCACGGTGGAACGGGACGAGCGGAACCGGCCCCTGAAGGGCCATGGCGTCACCGAGGGGGGGCGAACGCTCGGGTTCACGGTCCAGGCGCGGCGGACCGTCGGCGACACGGTCTCGGTGGAGCTCGCCGCGTGGGAGGGCACTGCGCGCATGTTCCGCATGGAAGTCGAGATGATCCCCGACCGGCGGATCTCCCAGCGCGCCGACTGCACCGGCCTCGCTCTCGAGTGGACGATGGACTTCTCACCGATCCGCGGCGCCCGGCTCGCCCACATCACCGGGCAGATCAACGGCCGACCCGTCCATGGCGACTTCGACTACCTCGATGAGACCACGACCGTCAACGTGAGCCTCGACCACTGGCTCCCGGATGCGCTCAAGGAACGCATCTCCGCCCTTGGCCCGCTCCTCAAGTCGTTGTCGATGGAGCTAGTGGCCGAGCCGAGCGGAAGCCGGGCCGTATCCTGGGCCCTGGCGCGCGCCGGGACGGCAGCTTCGTGCGCGACGTCCGGCGGCATCGGCTGCCTGGCGGCCGGTTTCGCCTTCGCCTACGCCGCAGCCATCTGCGGCGAGCTGGTCGTCGCGGGGTGATGGAAGGCCCGGAGTCACTGCAAGCAACCCGCCGCCCGTACTAACCGACCCCCAGCGTTCGCATGGCGACCTTCTTGAAGGTGCGCGCGTGCCGGCTGCGTACGAACAGCCACGCCATGGCTTGCACCGGTAGCGGCACATCGGCCAACGAGCCGCCGTCTCCGGGCGGCGACAGCGTCCCGACGATGGTCTCGAGCGGCTGCTCGCGGAAGCGGTCCAGCACCGAGACCCGGTGCACGCAGGACACGGTGCAGAATGGTGCGCACGGCTTGCGCGTCCCGGCCTCGTGCTCGAGGTCCTCCACCCCGTAGTCCGCCAGCGGGATCCCCGGAATGCCCCGCTGCTGGGAGCACCAGTGGACCAGGCCGTCCTCACAGATGTAGAGGTAGCGGGCCCCGGCGCCGCATCGCCAGCGATTGGGACGGCCGGCAACCAGGTTCTGCTGGAACTCCTCCTCGTAGCAGGCGAAGGACCAGAACCGGCGCGGCTGGAGGGCCCGGATGGCGCTCCATATCCCCCGCTCCTCCCGGGTAAGGGGCCGCGCGCGCCCCGTTCCATCGTGAACGATCCCCACGGTTCCGGTGAAGCCGAGATCACGGCCCCGGCGGGCGATCACCAGCGCATCCTGGGGCCGCTCGACCCCGCTCCCCAGCACCGTGTTCAGGTTCACGTCGAAGAGGGCGTGCTCGGCGAGGAGGCGGATCTTCCGGTCCAGGACCTTGAGGCTCTTCTTCGAGACGTCGTCGGGGTCCACGTTGTCGACCGAGATCTGGAGCTGGTCGAGACCCGCACGGTTCAGCTGATGGATCCTCTCGCGCGTGAGCAGGTAGCCGTTGGTCAGAAGCCCGGCCAGCATTCCGCGATCCCGAATCCGCCGGATGATCTCGTCGAGGTCGGGATGCAGGAGCGGCTCGCCGCCGCTCAGGTGGATCGCCGTCGTCCCCAGCTCGGCCAGGCGATCGATCCGCCGCAGCATCTCCTCGCGCGGGACCGGGGCCGAATGCTTGTCGTACTCGTTGCAGTAGGAACAGGAAAGGTTGCAGCGCCGGATCGGGACGACGTGGGCGAGAACGGGGTGGTGATCCGACTTGAACGCCAGCGCGACGAGCCGCGCCTCGCGGAACCGCCGGCGGGCGGCGCGGATTCGGCGGCGGAGCCTGGTGCGCGTCATCCTACCCTCGGAGTGAGGATACGCGGCCGCCGCTCCGGGCCGCAAGCGGGGGTAGTCTAGTCGTAAGGAAGCGGCACGGGCTGGACCGCGCTGCCACGGCCCAGCTCACCGAACTCGTTGTTGCCCCAGCACCACGCTCGCCCGTCCTGCCGGATCCCGCATCCGGCCACTCGACCCATGGCGATCCTGACGAACCGCTCGGCGGTCGCCACCGGCGCCGGCGTCGACCGGCTGTCTCCCTTCCCATCGCCCAGCTGTCCGCCGTGCTCGTTCCATCCCCAGCAGTAGGCCTGGCCGTCAGCCGCCAGCGCGCACGTGTGCGCGGCTCCCGCGTCGAGCTGCACGAAGGAGACGGTCGAGACGACTTCCACCGGGGTCGAGCGATTGATCCGCGTACCGTCGCCCAGCTGGCCGAGGACGTTCTCTCCCCAGCACCACACCGTTCCATCCGCGGCCAGGCCGCAGCTGTGCGCGCTCCCCAGAGCCAGCGCGATGAAGCGGTGGCCGCCCTGAACGGGGACAGGGACCGGGCTGTCCTCCGTCGAGCCGTCCCCCAGGCCCCCCAGCGAGTTTCCTCCCCAGCACCAACCCGCCCCGCCGGCGTCGAGCGCACAGGCGTGCGCATCCCCGATCTCGACGACCTCGAACTCGTGGTCGGTGGCTACGAGCACGGGCTCCAACCGGTCCTCGAACCCGCCGTCCCCCAGCTTGCCGCTGGCGTTCGCCCCCCAGCACCACAGGCGTCTGGACAGGTCGAGACCGCAGGACGCGCCGCCTCCCGCGCTCAAGCCGCGGAAGACGAGCCCGCCCGTTACCGGCGTGGGTGTTGCACGCGATTCGGTATCGCCCGTGCCCAGGGCCCCCCGGTCGTTCGACCCCCAGCACAGCGCCGTTCCCTCGGCGGTCAGACCGCAGGAGTGGATCGAACCCAGGCTCAGCGATACGAGACCGGGAGCTCCCGCGACCGTCACGGCGCGCGACGAGTTCCGGCGTGTCCCGTCGCCGAGCTCGCCGGACTCGTTCCGTCCCCGGCAGACGACCTCGTCCCCTCCGCGGATCCCGCAGCTGTGATGGAGCCCGAGAGCGAGCACGACGTATCCCCCGATCGGGGCCGGCGGCTGGACGGCGCTGGGCCCCCCGGAACCGTCGCAGGCGAGCAGGAGCAGAAGTGCGGCTGCGCTGCCGCCAAGGTGGCAGGAACGATGACGCATGGATCCCGTGGCAGAGAAACGGCTGCGCGTCCGAGAGCGTTTGACGGCTGCAGCCCTGAGGGTGCGGCGCCGCCGCGCGGCTGCGCTACTGACCCCGGGTCTGATCTTGTAACCCCTTGCCCTGCAACGAAGTCCGATTCCGGCACACGGGTTGCTTTCGCGGTTCGTCGTACGCCGCGGCCGCTTCGCGTCCGCAGACATCCGACCCGACCCCGACGGAGGCCCCATGACGATCCGACCCCTCTTTCCGGTCCTGATGACCGTGCTGGTCCTGCCGGGCTCAGCGGTCGCTCAGGACCCTTCGCCGGATGCCGAGGCCCAGGCGGCCCTCCAGACGTGCGCGGCGGGCGCCGATGCGGAGGACCGCGAGGCCGCGCTGGCCGGGGCCGGGAAGGCTGAGGCCCTGTTTACCTCGCTGGTCGAAGCGCATCCCGACGATCCTGCTCCCCTGGTCGGCCAGGCGCGGGTCCTGACCGCCTGCCGGATCCGCTTCGCCCCCTTCATGGAGCAGGGCGTCATCGTGGGAAAGTCGAACGGTCTCCTCGAGCGCGCGCTCGAGCTCGACCCGACCCACTGGGAGGCGCGCTACGCGCTGGCCCTGAACCACTACTTCACACCCGAATTCCTGGGCCGCACCAAGGATTCGATCGAGCACCTCGAGATCCTCCTTGAGCAGCAGGACGATCGGACGGACTTCCCCGAGATGGCCGGTCCCTACGCGTATCTGGGGGACCTCTACCTCCGGGTCGACCGAAAGGAGGACGCGGTCACGATCTGGCGTAAGGGCGCGGCGTTGTTCCCCGACGACCCGCGGCTGGCCGAGCGGCTGAAGGGGATCGACGGCGAACCGGCGCCGCCGGTAGTGGAGGAGACCGAAGTCTCCGCGGTGAGCCCGGAGCGCGCGCTGGCCGACGGCGACACCGTGCAGGCCGCGCCCATCGAGGTCCGGATCGAGAGCGGCTACACGATGGACGACGCCCGGCCCTCGGCGACGCTCAACAAGGTGGACGTCTACCTGGCTCCCGGCGGGACCGCCGACATCCTGCAGGTCTTCCAGATGCTGCCGGGTGTGACGCGGGCGTCGGAGGGAAGCGATCTGTACGTCCGGGGCGGCGACCCGGCGGAGTCGCCGGTCCTGGTGGACGGCGGCCGGCTCCTGTACCCGGGGGTCTTCGAGACCCTCCATGGGGGTGTCTTCGGGATCCTCGACCCCTCGGTCCTGGCGCGAGCCTACTTCTCGAGCGGCGGATTTTCGGCACGCTACGGCGATGCCCTCTCGGGCGTCATCGAGCTCGAGACCGACGGGCGGCCGAGCGTGGCGTCCTGGCGGGCCGGCTGGAACTTCGCCGGCGCCGGCGCCACGCTCCGGCGGCCGCTGGGAGCCGGCGCCGGTGCGTGGGCGACCGTGCGCGCCACCGAGACCTCGCTCCTTCTCTCGCTTCATGGCGACGACGACTACGACTCCGTTCCCCGGTCGATCGAAGGCGCGACCGGGGTCACGTGGAGCATCCGCCCGGGCCTAGAAGGCAAGGCGATGGCCCTCGTCATGGGCGACCACGCCGCGCGGGAAGTCGACGCGGTCGGCTGGCGCGGCCCGTTCGAAAGCACGGGCCGCACCGCGCTCGGCCTCGCCCAGCTCCGAGCGACCTCTGCCGACGCGACGCGATCGATGGGGGTCTCGGCGTCCTGGACCGAGCGCCGCGGCGACTTCGAGTTCGGCGTGCTGGACCGGGAACGGAGGGATCGCGCGGCGGGTGTGCGGGTCGAGAGCGAGATCGCCCCGTCCGCCGGGCGTCTCTTTCGCGCCGGCGTCGAGGCCCGCCGACTCGTCGCGCGCGAGGCCGGGACCGTTCCGACCACCGAGCGGATCGATCCTGGCGCGCCGGCCGAGCCCCTGACCGGCCTCGACGAGACGACCTGGCATGCCGGGGCCTGGCTCGAAGGCGAACTCCGGCCGCTCGATCCCCTCGCGGTCGTGATCGGGGCGCGCATCGACCGGCTTCCCGGCGAGACCGGGGCCACCGTGGATCCGCGGGTGGCGGTCGCCTGGCGCACCGGTGACTGGACGCTGCGGGCCGGCGCGGGCGAGTTCCGCCAGGGCCGCTGGCGGGTCGGCTACGAGCTCCCCGACGGGGGCGCCCCCGCCGGCATCCCCCCACGCGCCCGCCATCTCGCGCGCGGCGCCGAGCGCGAGGGGGCGCCGTGGCTCAAGGTCGAAGGGTACCTGAAGGCCTACGACGACTACATTGTCGAAGGTGAAGCCGGGCCCCCGGCCCAGGCAGGGCGGGCGGCCGGCCTCGACGCCATCGCCCGCTGGACGGGCACCGAGCGGTGGGACGGCTGGCTGTCCTACTCGCTCCTCCATGGCCGGGTCGAGCTCGAGGATGGCCGGACGGTGTCGTCCGATTACGACGTGACGCACTCGCTCACGACCGTCGGACGCGTAAACTTCGGTCCCTGGCAGATCGGCCTGACCGGCCGCTACGCCACCGGACGCCCGTACACCCCGATCCTGGGCGCGCGGGCCGGCGCGGGGCTGCTCGAGCCCCTCTACGGCGAGCCCAACGCAGACCGGCTGCCGGCGTACTTCCGGCTGGACGGCCGGGTTACCCGCTTCTTCCGCCTCGGGAGCGGATACCTGGTGGCCTATGTCGAGATGCTGAACCTCACCGACCGCGGCAACGCTTCGGCCGTGGTCTACGACGCCAACTGGGAGAACCCGCGCACGGTGGACTCGTTCTTCGCCGACCGGACCTTCGTGGCCGGCTTCGAGCTCCAGCCCTAGATGGCCGCGGACACGGTCGCCGCACTGATCGCCTTCCTGGCGCTGGGCGCCAACCTCGTCGGGACCGTCACCCAGCTCCTGATCGATCCCCGCAATCGAGCCGTTCGGTGGTTCGCGCTCTTCGAGGCCGACATCATGCTCTGGCTCGGCCTTCAGGGCTGGATGTTCGGCCGTGGCGACATCGGCGGCCTGGGACCCCTGTTCGAGGGCGCGGTTCACATGCTGCCCGGCCTCTTCCTCGCCTCCACGCTCGTGGAAGTCCGCGGGTGGAGCAATGCCCGGGCTCTGGGCGTGGTCGCGCTCTCGACGGCGCTGCTGCCGATCTCGGTCGGCGGCATGATCGGGACCGGGTCGACCCCGGCGTTCGTCTTCCTGTGGCAGACCCTCGGCTGGCTCGCCGGCACGATCCTTCATCTTCGCGATCCGAGCCGACGCATGCGCGACCCACGCGTACGTAGACGGCTGCGGATCGTGGTCGCCTGGACGCTGATGGCGATCGGCCCGGTGTCAGTCGTCGTGGGCTTCATCACGGGTGGCAATTTCTTCGTTTTCGTGATGCCCCTTCTCACGGTCGCGCTACAGATCCTCCTCCTGTTCGGCATCGTCCATCTGCGCTTTTACGACATCGAGATCCGCGCGATCCGGTCCGGTGAGACCGCCGCCCGGGCGACCGAGATCGAGCGGCTCGCGGTCGTCGGCGAGCTGACGGCCTCGTTCGCCCACGAGGTCCGGAACCCGCTGACCGGCGTGCGCGCGCTGGCCCAGCGCCTCGAGGAGGAGGAGATCCCCGAGGAGAAGCGCCGGCAGTACGCGGGCCTGATCGTTCGTGAGATTGGACGGGTGGAGGGGATCGTCACCCGTCTGCTGGGGGTTGCCCGGCGCGGCCCCGCATCCGCCGATGGCCGGGGCCCGACCCCCCTCGAGCCCTTGTTCGAGGACCTGCGGCTCCTGGTCGCGAGCCGGGCCTCGACGGCCGGGGTCGAGCTCGAGGTCGACGCGGCGGGCCTGTCGGCTACGACGGGCCGGGAGCCGCTCGCGCAGGTCCTCCTGAACCTGCTCCTCAACGGGGTCACCCATTCGCCCAGAGGTGGCGTGGTCGAGCTGATCGCGCGCAGCGGTAACGCCGGGATCGAGATCGAGGTGCGCGATCAAGGGCCGGGCATCCCGGCGTCCGAGCGGGCGCGCGTGTTCGAGCCCCTCTTCAGCGGGACGGGAGGAACCGGACTCGGTCTCGCCATCGTCCGCCGGATCGCCCACGAGCACGGCTGGTCGGTCGCGGTCGGCGACGCTCCGGGCGGAGGGGCCGCGTTCAAGGTGTGCGTTCCCCCGTGAAGGTGCTGGTCGTCGACGACGAGGCCGGCGTCCGGTTCAGCCTGCGAGAGATCCTCGAAGCCGCGTCCCACGAGGTCCGCGAGGCGGAGGACGGCCTGACGGCCCTGGTCAGCCTCGAAGCCGCGCCCGTGGACCTGGTCATCTCCGACCTCCGGATGCCCGGCCTCGACGGCCTCGTTCTACTCGAGCGCGTTCGGGCCCGCTGGCCGGAAACGCTGTTCGTGCTGGTGACCGCGCTCGGCGACGAGCGGACCGCGGTCCGTGCGCTCAAGCTCGGTGCCTACGACTACCTCCCCAAGCCGTTCGACAACGAGGAGCTCCGCGCGACTGTCGAGCGCGCGCACGAGATTCTGTCGCTGCGGGCCGAGAACCGGCGGCTGCGGGAAGAACTGTCCGGCGAGTACCGCGGGATCCTGGGCGACGCGCCGGCCATGCGCGAGGCGATCCACGTGATCCGGCGGGCAGGCCCGACCGACGCCGCCGTTCTGATCTCGGGCGAGAGCGGAACCGGAAAGGAGCTGGCCGCGCGGGCCGTCCACGCCGAGAGCCCGCGCAAGGAGGGACCGTTCGTGGCGCTCAACTGCTCGGCGCTCCCCTCCGAGCTGGTCGAGAGCGAGCTCTTCGGTCACGTGAAGGGGGCCTTCACCGGTGCCGACCGGGACCGTGACGGCCTCTTCGTCGCGGCCGACGGCGGAACGCTCTTCCTGGACGAGGTGGGCGACCTGGCCCCCGCCGCCCAGGCCAAGCTGCTGCGCGCGCTCGAGGCGTCCGAGGTGACGCCGGTCGGGGCGAGCCGTCCGGTCCGCGTGGACGTCCGGGTCATCGCCGCCACCCACCGGTGGCTCGGCCAGATGGTCGAAGAGGGGACGTTCCGCGAGGACCTTCTCTACCGCCTGCAGGTCGTCACCCTCTCGCTTCCCCCGCTCCGCGAGCGCCGTGGCGACGTGGCCACCCTGGCCGTGCGGTTCCTGGCCGAACTGGCCGAGCGGCACGGCCGCCAGGTCACCGGCCTGACCGAGGCGGCGCGCCGGGCCTTGATCGCCTGGGACTGGCCCGGCAACGTCCGCGAGCTCAGGAACGTGCTCGAGCGCGCGGTCGTGCTCGCCGAGGGGCCCGAGGTCGACGTCGTCGACCTGCCGGACCAGCTCCGCGGCGGCCGGGGGCCCTTTCGCGGCGAGGAGGCGGCTCTCGACGGGCTGCCCTATACCGAGGCCAGGGAGCGAGCGGTGGCCGCCTTCGAGCGGTCGTACCTGGCCGCGGCGTTGGAGCGCCATGCCGGCAATGTATCGGCCACCGCGCGCGCGCTCGGACTGCATCGACAGAGCCTTCAGAAGATGATGAAGCGGCTGGGAATGGGCGGGGATTCAGCGTAGGAAGGAGAAGCGATGTCGCTGCACGACGAAGGGTTCGCGCTGCTGCTGCCCGACGATCAGACCTGGCGCGTATCGAACATCATGAAGATCCCGAACGCGGACCTGCTGCGGGACCTCGGAGGAAGCCAACACCTCGGGGGGCGACTGTGGCGCTTTCCGCCGTACTCGGCGGGAACCTGGCACCGGCACATCGATTCGTGGGAGCTGTACTTCCTCCTCGAGGGCCGGGGCCGTATGCGCGTCGGGGAAGACACGATCACGGTGCCCCGGTACGGCTGCGTCCTGGTGGCTCCCCGGATGCTCCGTCAGGTCTTCAACGACAGCCCGGACGAGGCGCTGTGGCTGATCGTGGCCGCCCCCCAGGAGAGCGGCGAGCTGGATCTTTCTCGGATCTATCCGCAGGATCCGAAGTCGCTCCCTCCCGAACTTGCCGGCAAAGCGTGGCCGCCCGAGTGATCTGACTCCTCGGGCTGTGCTATGGAGAGCTTAGTCGGGCTCCAGCGGCCGGATCTCGCCTGTCACCTCGATATCGACCGGGATGCCCTCCATGGATCGCGGGATGAGCGCCTCCAGCTCGTCGCTCCGCCGTTCGATGAAGACCTTGAGACAGGGACGGCCGTCACACTCCCCGATGCCGACGCCGGCGACCCCCGGAAGGTCGATCACGCTGTCGGTCAGCGCCTGCCTGGCGGCATCGAGCGTGTCGCGTGTCATCTCGCTGGCTCCCTGCTCATCATAGCTCCCGGGGCCCGCGCAGGCGGCCGCACAGGCGACGAGGATGGAGGCGATCAGTCGCTCGCGCGTCGGGTCACCTCCTAGTTCCCATCGATCGTCACGTTGAAGGCGTCGAGCACGAAGTCGATCGGGTTGGCGATCGTCACGCTCGAGCTGCCGGCGAAGAGAAGCCCGACCGGCCTGCGGGCGCCGCTTCCCTTCTCGAGGACGATCAGGGAGCCGGAATCCCCTCCCTGGCTGAAGCCGCCGCCGCCGATCACGATCTGGTCGACGAAGCGGGCGGTGCCTGACGATCCGTAGTTGACGTTGACGGTCGTGCTGGTCGCCTGAACGCGTCCCTTGGTCTGGCCGGTCGTGCGGCCGTATTTCATCACGCGGTCGTTGACGCCTACCGTCGCCGTCGCGCTCCTCGGCGTTCCATACCCGTTCGAGGGAGTCGCGTTGCCGAGCTGGCTCGTCGAGGCCGCGGCGATCGCCGCGTCGATCCGGTTGTTGGCGGACGTCGAGAAGACGATGGGCACGAAGTCGGCCAGGGTGCCGATCACGTCGTCGGGCGCCGATCCGCCGTCGAACGCGCCGGGCTGAAGGACATCGTCCCCGATCGACGCCTGGTTGGCGTCGGCATACACGTGGTTGTTGCTGAGCGCGAACACGCTCGATCCCCTCTCGACCCGGGCGCCGATGGTCCCGGCCGTGATGTCCGGGTGTCCCGTGGAGACGCCGATCGGGACAGGTCGGTCGAAGCGCGCCGTCGGATCCACGCTGCCTCCGCCCCCCCCTCCGCCACCGTCGCACTTCGGCGGACAGGGCGGCCCTTGGGACAGGGCGTAGATCTCGCCGGTCACAATGACCCTGACGGGCACCGCACCGTACGCGGCAGGCACACCCCGAACTCCGCCATCTCTTGCCAGGACGACGACGGCCGGCTGGCCGGCGGCGGTTTCTCCTCTGCCGACCCCAACGACCCCCGGGATGGACATCAGGTCTTCCTGGTGAGCCTGGACGGCCGCAGCGAGCCCGAGCCCGCCACGAGGATCCAGCGAATCGTCCACCGGCGAGACAGGTCCCTCGTCTCCGGCGCACGCCGCCAGGGTGATCGCGAACAGACCGAGAAGGGTGGTCCGAAGGAGATGCATGGCTGGCTCCAGGGCCTGAGGGCTGGTGACGGGCCTGACAATCGCACCTTACCCCAAGGGAGGTAGCACGGTCAAGTACTTCTCCGGCATGACGTTTCCGGGAGGTCGATGTCAGGCGACCAGAAATTGCGTAGAATCACGGAGGGTCTTTCAGGCGGTCCACAAACGAGAACCGTACCGGGAGAATGACATGGATGAATCCTGGCGCTGTAAAGAGTGCGGCAATCTGAACCAGGGGACGGACTCCGAATGCCTCGATTGTCGCTCTGGGGAGTGGGCTGGCACGGATGCCAAAATCGCCGTTGGACGCCGCTACTCCCTGACGAAGGATGAGTGGGAGACGGTGCAGCTGTCGCCCTTATGGACTTTCAAGCTGGTCTCCGAGATCGACGGCACCTCGGACAGGCAGGAGCGAAAGGCCTTGGTCACGATGCTCGGCACCGCCCAGCTGTTTGGCAGCTTCCTGTTGCGAGAAGCATGCGGCGCGCTCGCGCGGGACCTCGAGAACGCCACCTCCCGTCAAGCCCAGGATCCTCGAACTCTCGAAGAGGCGTTCTGCGATGTGGGGCGAGTGGTCGACCGCACGCTTTCCCCATCCGATGCGAAGGAGTTCAAGAAGGATCTGGTCGCCCTCGGCGTCACGATCTCGAAGGCGTCGGGCGGGGGTGCGTTCGGCAGCGGGGACAAGATGTCCCAGGTCGAGGCCCGGGCGCTCTGCTTCATGGCATCCATCCTAGGCGTAGAGGAGTTCGCCGCGGAACCCGATCGGGCCCGTTCGAC
>DASTFF010000016.1:0-6731 GCA_035708865.1 Gemmatimonadota bacterium
GGCGCGCCGGCTTGATCGTGGTCGGCAAGACGAACACGCCCGAGCTGGGAATCCCGCCGACGACCGAGTCGCGCTTCCTGGGCCCCTGCCGGAACCCGTGGGACGCCGCCCGCACGGCGGGCGGATCGAGCGGCGGCGCGGGCGCGGCGGTGGCCGCGGGCATGGTCCCGGCCGCTCACGGCAACGACGGCGGCGGGTCGATCCGGATCCCGGCCTCCTGCTGCGGGGTGTTCGGCATGAAGCCGACCCGCGGCCGGAACCCGCTGGGACCCAACTTCGGCGACGTCATGGGCGGGCTGGTGGCCGACCACGCGCTAACCCGGACGGTCCGCGACTCGGCCGCGATCCTCGACGTGACCGCCGGCCCGGACGTGGGAGACCCCTACGTGGCGCCGGCGCCGGCGCGGCCCTGGCATGCGGAGGTAGGGGCGCCGCCGGGCCGCCTGCGGATCGCCTTCTCCGACGCCTCGCCGCTCGGCGGAGCGGTCCATCCCGATTGCAGGGAGGCCGTCCGCGATGCGGCCGCGCTCTGCGAGGAGCTGGGCCACACGGTCGTGGAAGGCGCCCCGCCCCTCGACGGCCCGCGCTACGTCTCGCTGTTCCTGGCCGTCTGGGCGGGTGGCTGCTCGTGGAGCGTGGAGGGGCTCGGCCTGGTGACCGGGCGGAAGCCCACCGCTGCGGGGTTCGAGCCCCTCACCTGGGCCCTCTACGAGCGGGGGAAGAAGATCAGCGCCGCCGAGTACCTGCTGGCGCTCCAGGGCCTCCAGCAGATGGCGCGGCCGGTCGCCGGCTTCTTCCTCGAGCACGACCTCTGGCTGACCCCGACCCTGGCCGAGCCGCCGTTCGAGCTCGGCACCCTCGACTTCCCGGCCGACGAGCTCGATGCGGCGTTCGGCCGGGCGTTCGCCTTCACGCCGTTCACCTCGCTGTTCAACGTGACCGGCCAGCCGGCCATGTCGGTGCCGGTCGGCTGGAGCGCCGCCGGTCTGCCGATCGGCGTCCAGTTCGCGGCGCGCTACGGCGACGAGGCGACGCTCTTCCGGCTCGCCGCCCAGCTCGAGGAGGCGCGGCCGTGGGGGGAGCGCCGTCCACCGCGACCGGCTTGACACGAGCTCCGGTCCCGGATATCATGGAAAAAAGATTTTCACCTATCGAGCGACCTCTGCCGTGACCGGTCACGTGCCCGACCCCGAAGCCACGCCTCCCCCGCAGGCCCGCCTGAGCCGCCTCGAGCGGAGCATCGTCGAGGCCCTCTATCGCCTGGGTGAGGGAGCCGTTGCCGACGTCACCCGCGCTATGCCGGGAGAGCCGTCCCACGACTCGGTCCGGGTGACCCTACGGATCCTCGAGCGCAAGGGGGTCGTGACCCATCGGCAGGACGGCCCGCGGTACATCTACCGGCCCGCCGTTCCCGCCGAGCGGGCGCGGCGCCAGGCGGCCGGCCACCTGACCCGGACCTTCTTCGACGGCAAGCCCTCGCGCGCGATCCTCGCCCTCCTCGACATGTCGGCGGAGGAGATCTCGCGTGAGGAGCTGGACCAGATCGCGGCCCGGATCGAGCGCGCCGGCCGCAGGGCGCGCGAATGACCGCCGTCCTCGGCCTCTTCCTCAAGGCCACGCTCGTCCTGGCGGCGGGACTCGGGGCGGTCCTCGCGCTCCGGTCACGTCCGGCCGCGGTCCGTCACGCGGTCATGGTCGGCACGCTGGCGGCGACGGTCGCGCTTCCGGCGCTGAGCCTCATCCTCCCGGGATGGAGCGTGCCGCTCTTTGACCGGAGCGTCGAACCCGTGACGGGATCCTCCGAGGCCACGGTCGTGAGGCCCCCAGCCGGGACCCTCGACGCCGTCCCGGACGCGGGCCTGGAGCCGGCTCCCGTGATCGGGCACGAGCGCCTCCCGCGGCCGGCGGAGGCGCCCCGCCCCTGGCTGCCCCTTCTCCTCGCCGTCTGGACGCTCGGCACGCTCGCCATCCTGCTGCGGTTCGGGTGGGACCTCGCCCGGATCCGGTTCCTGGCGCGGGAGGCGGTCCACGATCCGTCCGGGCCCCATGCTCTGCTGGCGGCGCGGATCGCGGGCCGCCTCGGCATCCGCCGTCCGATCCGAGTCCTGTTCAGCGACCGGGTCTCCGTGCCCGTCACGTGGGGCGTGCTGGCGCCGGTGGTCGTGCTTCCGATCCGGGCCTGGGAGTGGGAGGCGGAGACGAGCCGCCTGGTGATCCTGCACGAGCTCGCCCACGTACGGCGGCTCGACTGTTTGACGTCGGCTCTCGCCGAGGTGGCCGCTGCGCTGTGGTGGTTCCATCCCCTGCAGTGGATCTGCCGCCGGCGGTTCCGCGTCGAGCAGGAGCGGGCCTGTGACGACATCGTGCTCATGGACGGGGTCCGCCCCTCCGACTACGCCTCGCTGCTGGTCGAGGTCGCGCGCGGCTCCTGTGTGGCCGGGCGGATCTTCCCCGCGCGGGCGGCGATCGCGATGGCCCGCCCGTCGACGCTGAGCGACCGGGTGGAGGCGATTCTGACGGCCGGCTCCCGCACCCTCCGGCTGGGCAGGCGCGCGGCGGCCCTGATCGCGCTGGCCGTCCTGGCGGTCCTCCTTCCGGTCGCCGCCGTTCACCTGTGGGGCGGAACCGACGAGGAGCGGCGCACGGCCGGGCTGGTCGACGAGCTCGCGAGTGACGACGCCGGCACCCGCATGGCGGCCGCCTGGGGATTGGGCTCGCTCCGAAATGCGCGCGCGGTTGAGCCGCTGATCGCGAGCCTGAACGATCCTGACCCGGGAGTCCGCGGGGTCGCGGCGCGCGCGCTGGGGACGATCGGCGACGCCCGCGCGTTCGTCCCCGTCGCCCGCCTCCTCGCCGACCCGGATCCCCACGTCCGTGAGCTGGCGGTCCTGGGGCTCGAGAAGATCCCGGATCCGCGCCGGCTGGACGCGCTGACCCGGGCCCTGGACGACCCGCGGATGGGCGTCCGCGCGGTCGCCGTGTCGGCGCTCGCCGCTCTGGAGGGGCCGCGCGCCGTCGAGGCCCTGGTGACCGTGGCTGCGGGCGACCCCGATCTCCACACCCGCGGCATGGCGATCTCCGCGCTCGGCAAGCGGGGCTCGGAGGCTCGCGCCGCCGTGCCGGGCCTGATCCGACTTCTCGAAGAGGGGGACGGGAGCATGCGCGGCAACGTCGCGCGCGTGCTGGGCGAGATCGGCGACGACCGCGCGGTGGCCGCCCTGGTCGGGCGGCTGAAGAATGAGCCGGAACCGGAGGTCCGGCAGGCGATCGTGGAGGCGCTGGGGTCCTTCTCTCACGCCCCCGAGGCCGTCGGCGGCCTCCTCGTGGCGCTTCATGATCGGGAATGGGGGATCCGTGGCTCGGCGGCTCTCCTGCTTGGAGAAGCGGGGGATCCAGGGACCGTGCCGTACCTGCTCGAGGCGCTCCGGGATCCGGTGCATCAGGTCCGCCTCCAGGCCGCCTGGGCGCTGGATGAGATCGAGGCGGCAGGGCGGTGAAGAACACGGAGCCCGTGAGTGCCCTTTTTTTTATCTGGTCATGATAAGAAATTTTCACCACGACGAAGGAGAAACGATGCCGAGGTTCCTGCTCGTTCTGGCGCTGGCGGTGCTGGTTTCGGTGTGCGCGAAGGAGACGGAAGACGACGGACTCCTGCCCCGCTTCACCCCGGAGGGCCACCTGATCCGTCCCGAGGGGTGGGAGTCGTGGGTCCTGGCCGGAACGTCGATGGGCTTGACCTACGTCGAGCCGGCGTCGCCGGCCGCGGCGGACGAGCCACCCGGCGACTTCTTGAACGTCTACCTTCAGCCGTGGGCCTACGCCCGGTTCATGGAGACGGGGGAGTTTCCGGAGGGCACCATGTTCGCCCTGGTCGGCTCCGATCCCGTCCGCAGGACGGATCCGACGCGCGGCGGGTTCACCCAGGGCCCGATGTCGCTCCTCGAGGTCCACCTGAAGAAGGCAGGGCTCCACGAGAGCGGCTGGGGCTTCTACGGGTTCGGCGGCGGAGAGGAGACGGCGGAGCTGATCCCCGGCGACGCGGCGTGCTACTCCTGCCACCGGGACGAAGCGGCGTTCGACCACGCGTTCGTCCAGTTCTATCCCGCGATACGCGAGCGGCTGGGCATGGAGCCGGCGCCGACAGACTCGACGGGAGGCGCTTCATGAAGCCACGCGGCATCGACCGGCGGACGTTTCTGGCCGCGGCGGGGTCGTGCGCGGCGCACCTCGTTCTGACGCTGGGCGCGGGAACCGCCACCGCGCGGCGGCTCTTCGCGGCCGTGCCCCTGGGGCGGGTCGTCGGGCGCGAGCCGTGGGGGCGGCTGGAGAAGCTGGCCGAGGGCGCGTGGGCGCTCGTCTCGACGCCGCTCGCGGGCGGCGAGGGGGCGACCCGCACCTTCTCGAACGGCGGCATCATCGCCGGCCGGGAGGGGGTCCTCGTGGTCGAGGGGTTCGCCTCGGAAGAGGGCGCCACCTGGCTCGCCGGCGCGGCGCGCGAGCTCACCGGGCGCTGGCCCACCCACGTCGTCCTCACCCACTACCACGGCGATCACTCCAGCGGACTGGCCGGCTACGAGGGGGTGGGGACGCCGATCTACGTCTCGACCGTGGCGACCCGCGAGGACCTCGAGACGGGGTCGCGCGAGCGCGGAACCCAGTCCGCCGCGGCCGCCATCCTGGCCGGCGAGCGGGTGCGAATGATCGGGCAGGACACGGCGACGATCGACCTTGGCGGCCGCGTGGTCCGGATCGTCCCGCGCTCCGGGCATACCCGGAGCGACCTCGCCGTCGTCGTCGAGGACCCACGCCTCGTCTGGTGCGGCGACCTGGTCTGGAACGGTCTCTTTCCGAACTACATGGACGCGACCCCGTCGGACCTGTCGCGTCATGTCCGGGACCTCCTGGAGGAGCCGGCCGAGTCGTGGGTCCCCGGCCACGGCTCGCTTGCCGACCGCGAGACGGTGGTCGGCTACCTCGCCCTGCTCGACGACGTCGAAGAGGTGGCGCGTCGCGCGATCGAAGCCGGGAGGCCGGCCGAGGAGGCCGCCAGCGCGTACCGCCCGCCGGCGGAGCTAGGCGAGTGGGTCCTCTTCTCGCCCGGCTACTACGCCGTCGCTTTCAGGGCGTGGGAGCGGGAGCTGGGAAGAGCCGGCTGACGCTACTCCCGCTGGAGCACCGAGCAGTGTGGCGCTGCGTCCCGAGCCTGCATAAAGTTGAGAGCGATGCGGGTCCATCTCGTCAACCCCAGCGATCTTGCCTTCGGGGTCGGGGTCATCACCCCCAGATGGCTGTACGTCATCGCAGGCGCCACGCCGGAGCGGTTTGGCGATCCCGCCATCGTGGACGAGACCCTGGAGCCGCTCGACCCCGATCGTATCGAGCCCGGGGACGTGGTCGGCATCGGCATCCACACCTTCAACTCGCTTCGTGGCTACGAAGTCGGGCGCCTGGCCAGGGAGCGCGGGGCCACCGTCGTGTTCGGCGGCGTGCATGCCAGCCTCTATCCGGACGAGGCCCGGGAGCTCGGCGCGGCCCACGCGGTGGTTAAGGGGGACGGCGACGCCGTGTGGCCGGAGGTCCTCTCCGACTGCACCAACGGCGGCCCAAAGCCCGTCTACGACGCGGGCCGGATCGAGGCCTCCGAGTTCGCCACGGCACGCTGGGATCTCCTGCCCCCGGAGCGGTACATGTGGGGGTCGGTCCAGACGGTCAGAGGCTGCCCCAAGCACTGCTCCTTCTGCTCGGTATGGCGCATGGACGGCCAGCGTCCCCGGCAGCGGACCACGGACCTCGTGGTCGAGGAGCTGGTCCAGCTCAGGCGGCTCGGATACCGCTTCGTCTTCCTCGCCGACGACAACTTCTACCCTGTCACGCTGCGGGATCTCCAGGTGGCCGACAAGCGCGCCGACAAGACGCGGCTCCACGAGCTGGAAGCGCTCCGGGCCGAGCGGTTCGAGCTCATGTCGCGGCTCGAGCAGCTTCCCGACGACATGGTCTTCTTCACGCAGATCACGATGGAGGTCGCCGACGATCCCGAGTATATGGACGCCATGCGGCGGGCCAGGATCCGGGGCGCCCTGGTCGGGATCGAGACCGTGACCCAGGAGGGCCTGAAGGCGATCTACAAGAACTTCAACTCGGCCGGGGACAGCCTCGTCCAGGTCCTGCAGAGGTTCCGGCGCCACGGCCTCCACGTGCTGGGGTCGTTCATCTTCGGGCTGCCTACGGACAGGCCGGACACGTTCGACGCGACCGTCGAGCTGGCCGACGAGGCCGACATCGCGTTTGCGCAGTTCGTGATGCTGTCGCCGCTGCCGGGGACGCTCGACTTCCAGGAGTGGGAGAAGGCGCTGGCGGACGACGACACGCGGATCGCGGGCCAGCCGCTGACACGCTACTGGCTCATCCCGCAGATCCAGCGGCCCAAGCTCTACATCCCGCACCCCACCATGTCCGCCCAGGAGATCCGCGAGCGTACGCAACAGGTCTGGGACCGCTTCTACAGCTTCGCCTCGATCTGGAAGCGCTCGCGCGTCACGCCCAACCTGAGCTCCCGGCTGGCGTTCCTGCTGATATCCAAGCTGTATCGACAGATGTACGCCAACACCGGCATCGCCACCGACAGCGCGCGGGTCCAGCGGTCGACGGCGTGGGCGCGCCGACTGGCGAAGCCGTGCCGGCGGCTGTTCGTGACCCGGCCGATGCCGGAGCTGGAGGTGCCGGCGCCCGGC
>DASTFF010000017.1:0-90781 GCA_035708865.1 Gemmatimonadota bacterium
GACTGACCGAGATCCTGCGGCGCCGCAAACCGCGTGATCGAAACGGCGAGCCTAAAGGCAGATCAGGCACTTCGATGAGACTGGAGGGGCGCACCGGTGAGGCTGCGAGCACGCTCAGGAAAGCAGGTACCTCAGGAAAGCAGGTACGTTGTCGAGCGTATCACGCGCACAACGTTCAGAATGTACGATACACTACATTCGCCCGCCAGACTGGTGGCACGCCTTAAGCTGACGTCGCCTCAGCCTCCGAGCTGCGACCGCGGAGGAATGTGACGAATGTCTCTCCCGTATGCTTCCGAACAACTTGCCGACCTTCGCGACCACGCACGGCTATTGTCCGCACAGCTCGAACGAAGCGCGGCGGGCCCTGCAGCTGCAAGCGCCTCCTTGCCGGCGATCGTCATGGATGTCTCCATGCCGGTGCTTGATGGGATCGAAGCGACGCGATTGATCGAGGCAGTCGAAGCGACCCGCGATGCACGAGTCATTGCATACACGGGTAATCCTTCGTTCGACGACAGCCCAACCCGCACGCTCTTCGCTGCGGTACTGACCAAGCCGGCAACTCCGGGTGCCGTGCTCGCAGCGGCTCAACACGTTGCCGGTGTGTAGGCTCCTCGCAGGTTCGATTGGTGTTCAGCGGAGCCCCCCCACCTGCGAACGTGGAGTGGTTGGGTTCCGTCGGTAGACCCGACTTCATGGAGCTGTCGATGCATAACGCAGGGAGTGCCGAACGAAACCGCGCGGTGGCGTTGCTCGCCGTTGAGGACGAAGACGCGGCGAGCCGGTCTCCGGCCAGGCTTCTGATCCCGGCCCCGACGCAACAAGGAGTGGACGGCGACAGTCCCCCTGAGTCGCGCTCACGTAAGCACTCCATGAAGGTGCATCTGAACGCCGCCTCGGCGCCGGTCCGCGCACAATGACCGTCCATCTGGTGAATCCGAGCCACTTGTCGTTTGGAGTCGGTGTGATTACACCGCGATGGCTGTTCGTGCTCGCCGGGGCAACCCCGACCTCACGCGGGGTGCCCCGGATCACGGACGAGACACTGGAGCCGTTCGACGTCGGCACGGTGCAGCCTGGCGACGTCGTCGGCGTCGGGATTCACACTGGCAACGCGCTTCGCGGCTACGAAATCGGCACACTCGCGCGGGAACGAGGCGCGACGGTCGTCTTCGGCGGCATCCACGCGACGCTGTACCCCGATGAAGCACACCGTCTCGGAGGTGCGCATGCCGTCGTCAAGGGCGACGGCGATGCCGTCTGGCCGTCCGTGCTCGACGACGCGGCTCACGGCACCCTCAAGCCCGTGTATGAAGCCGGACGTGTCGATGCCGATCGATTCGTCGCGGCCCGGTGGGACCTGCTTCCCCATGGACGCTACATGTGGGGCTCCGTCCAGACCGTGCGCGGCTGCCCCAAGCACTGCTCGTTCTGCTCCGTCTGGCGCACCGATGGCCAGCGCCCACGCCAGCGCGCCTCGGACATCGTCATCCAGGAGATCGTCCAGCTCCGGCGCATGGGATTCCGATTCATCGCCCTCGCCGACGACAACTTTTATCCCGTGACGCTGCGTGATTTAGAGTTGGCGGAGCGCCGTAGGGAGCCGAGCCGGTATCACGAGCTGAAGTCGATACGCGACGAGCGGTTCGAGCTAATGGAGCGCCTGGCCGAGCTCCCTGACGACATGGTCTTCTTCACGCAGATCACCATGGAGGCCGCCGAGGACATTGAGTTCCTGAATGCGATGCGAAAGGCGAACATCAAGGGCGCGCTGGTGGGGGTCGAGTCGGTCACCGAGGAGGGGCTGAAGGCCGTCTTCAAGAACTTCAACCTCGCCGGGGACGGACTGGTGGAGCGGCTCCACACGTTCCGGAGCCACGGCGTGCACGTGCTGGGCTCGTTCATCTTCGGACTGCCCACCGACCGGTCCGACACCTTCGACGCGACTGCCGCCCTGGCCGAGCGGGCGGGGGTTACTTTTGCCCAGTTCTTGATGCTGACCCCGTTTCCGGGAACCGTGGATTTCCAGCGCTGGGAGAAGGAAATGGAGTCCGACGCGACGCGGATCGGCGGTATACCTCTGACCCGGCACTGGCTGATCCCCCAGGCTCTTCGGCCGAAGGTATATATCCCCCATCCCGTTATGTCGGCCGACGAAATCCGACGGGGCACGCAGGAGGTGTGGAACCGCTTCTACCGGCTGCCGGCGATCTGGCGACGATCGCGGATCCTGAAGACTCTAAGGGCCCGGCTTGCCTTCGTGCTCATCTCCAAGCTCTACCGCCAGATGTACGCCAATACCGGGATCGCGACCGACAGCGCCCGAGTCAGTCGCTCGGCCCGGTGGGCGCGGTGGATCGCGAAGCCGTGCCGGCGCCTGTTCCAAGCCCCTCCTATGCCGAATCTCGAGGTTCCGGGCGCGAGGGTACACGAGTCTCGGTCCGAGCCGGCGTCGGGCTAGAAGAGGGCGACCCCTGGCGCGGCGCGGGGGTGATTTTTTCCGCCGGACCCCTCAGATTGACTCCCATCAGAGTCGGCGTTGTACTTTCACGAGGAGGCGCGCGTGAGGAAGTTGGATCTGGTTCATATCCTCGAAGTGTTCGTGGGCGTACTGGCGGCCCTGTTCGTCTACGGACTCGTTGGAGGGTCCATCTAGTCAAAAGGCGGACAGCGGGGACGCGCCATTTCCCATTCAAGGCTCGGCTCAGTCGCGAGAGCGTCGGCTAAGGCTCCCTGGGGATCACACCTGCAGTAATTGCTCCAAAGCCTGATAGCGTCGTCTTCTATGGCGCGTTGGTCAGTCTCTTGGATCATCCAGCGTTAGGGGGAGGGGAAGCGGGGTCGCTCGGATACTTGAGCAGCTGGACGTGGGGAAGTTCCACCGGCGTGAGGACGGCGACTTCGACTTCTCGCGAGGGACCATCATTTCGCGCAAAGCCGGCTTGCCGGCTCGGACCAAAATCGAGGCGACCGGTCAACGTGCCGGGGAGGATGATCTGGAAGGCCCCTCCGAATCGCGCTAGCTTCTAACACGGGCAGCCAAAGCTGACGGTTTCCGACCGCGCACTTATCGGTCGGTGGGTCGGGCGGCAAGACAGTAATCTCACAAGCCGTTGGCGCACATAGGGTCGGGGCGTGGCGCAGTCCGGTAGCGCACCTGAATGGGGTTCAGGTGGTCGCAGGTTCAAATCCTGTCGCCCCGACCATCCTTACTTCCCTCACAGCAACGAGATAGGCGTTTGGGGCGGGACCCTGCTCAGGCAGGGTGTGCACGTTGGTGTGCCGGTTGGTGTGCACCGGTCAGCGGGCCTCGCGCAGCTCGCCACGGCTCTGGAGCGTGACCAGCATCGTCTCGGGGTCGGCGTGCTGGTACGCGTTCTTGAGGCTCCGCAGGTCGGTCCACCCGAGAAGCTCCATCACGTCCTTGTCGGGCGCGTGCTTCAACTCCGTGGCCATCTTCCGACGGAAGGCGTGCCAACCACTGCCCGGTTGGTGCTCCAGGCCAGCCAGCTTCTCGGCCTCCTTGAGCCAGGCGTCGACGAGCCAGCGGCTTACGGGCTTCGTGCGGTCCTTCGGAGAAGGGAACAGCGGGACAGGCCCGATTCCCGGTCGGTTGCGGAGTACGCGGTCGATTGCCGCTCGCGCCGCAGCCGTGATCGGGACGTTGGGCCACTCGCGCCCCTTCTTGTCGAGGTCGGCGCGCCAGGTGATGGAGCCGTGCGGCGCGGTCGGCCGCCGCTCCGTGTCGATGTCCTCGTAGGTGAGCCCCATCCGGTATCACGGTTGGCGCCCGCCTACTTCTCGGGCTTCGCCGGTGGCCCCTCCTCCTCAGCGGCACGACGCCTCCGGGCGGCTCGCTCGCGGTACACCCGATCCCAGACCAGGTGCTCCCGCACGTCCGCCACGAACTCCCGGCGCTTCTCCTCGGAGATCACGGGATACAGCCTGTCGGATTCGCACTCTGATGCCATTCAACGCCTCCCCTCTGTTTGGCGTCAACGTAGCGGCGGGACCCGACACTCACCGGAGGAGTCCCTTTCGAGCACAATAGAGGGAGTGTAAACTGCGCAGAGGGGCGAGGGGGGGAGGCAGCATTACTCAGCCCGGGAGCAGGTCATGACCATTCCCAAGAAGGTCCAGTCACGCCTACGTGAGGGCCTCAAGAAGTACCAGCCCATCATCGAGGGCCATGAGGAGCCACTCCGGGGAGACGGGGATTCGGATCGCCCACTACCTCCAGCGCGAGGTCGGGGTGGGATGACGCGCCCAGGAGTCGTGAGCGGTCTCCTGGCCGCGCTCCTCGGGTTCTCTGAGCCTTCGGAGGCACAGCAGTGCGAGTTCGACTCCGAGTGCGAACAGCCTCTCATCTGTCGGGAGACCTACTGCCGCTCTGAGTGCCTCACCACCCTGGACTGCCGTGACGGCATGTACTGCGTCCAGTCACAAGTTCCCGCCGCTTCGAGCCGAGACGTGGGCGTCTGCGCTCCGAAGGACGCGATCCACGCGAGCTGGTTCCCGAATCTGGAGCGCGGCGTCGACCGGTACGGGGACGACCTGAAGCAGTTCCCGATCGACCGCCGGGAGCCTCTCATCTGCCACGAAGAGTGCCGCAGGACCCGGACCTGCGTCGCCTGGACGTACGCCGAACCCGGCGTCAATCGGGCCGCACTGCCGCGATGCTATCTCAAGAACGGGCCGGGGCAGCGGCGGAGTAACCCGGCCACCATCTCGGGCGAGGTGCCGAGCATCGAGGTTCGCCCGCCGCGGTAGGGGTCTGAACAGGTGACTGGGAACAGCGTCGAGGTGGGGAGGCGTGACGAAGAGCCACCTTCTGGCTCTGTCCGCCGAGGAGATCAACCGGCCTGCTATCGGGACTCAACGTGCACAGCCAACGTGCAGATAGGC
Source organism: Gemmatimonadota bacterium (assembly GCA_035708865.1). Classification (GTDB taxonomy): domain Bacteria; phylum Gemmatimonadota; class Gemmatimonadetes; order JACCXV01; family JAHWKZ01; genus DASRVA01. The sequence continues at coordinate 4,909 of DASTFF010000017.1, forward strand.
GTTTGAGGCGGGGCTCGCGGGCATGACCCTGGGGATGGCGACCTGGTCGCTCATATTCCTCGGCGCGGGGTCTCTCTGGTGGCCGTCCTTACGGCGGCTCAGTCTCGGCCTGCTCGCCGGCGGCTGCTTACTCGCGGTGGTCGCCGGTTTCCTCGACGGTCGCGCGTTCGTCGTCATCGCTCTGCTGATCGCGCTCGCCTGGATAGTCTGGCCGGAACGTCCGACTCGCTGGCGCATCTCGCGCCACGTCGTGTTCGTCGCGCTGGCGCTCGCGTTCGCCCTCCACATGGTCCCCGGCTTCCACAACCTCCAGGTCATCAGGCCGGTTCGGTACACGCCGGACGCCGTGCCCTTCACCATGTACTGAACCTCGACAAGCCTCTGGCGGGCTACTGGTTCCTGCTGGTCTGGCCCGCCCTCGTGCTCTGCCGTGACGGATCCCGCGGGCTCCTCCGGGGAGCGGGGATCGGAGTGTGACCGGAGAGCATGTATTCAACCAATCGGTTGACAACAACATCTGCTGGACGTACGTTGGCTTTCAACCAATAAGTTGAATAAGGAGATCATCGTGGACGACAGCCAACTGACCCGGATGTTCGCCGCCCTCGCCGATCCGACGAGGCGCGACATCGTGACTCGCCTCGCGGTGAGCGACGCGACCGTCGGGGAGCTGGCCGACCCCTACGGCATGTCGATCCAGGCCGTGTCCAAGCACATCAAGGTGCTCGCCGACGCCGGCCTGGTGACCCAAAGAAAGGACGCACAGCGGCGACCGTGCCACCTGGAGGCGGAGGTCTTCGACCTGATGACCAAGTGGATCGAGCGGTATCGCCAGCAGGCCCAGGAGCGCTACGAGCGCCTGGACGCCGTTCTCGCCGAGATGCGAGGCGACAAACACCTCAATCAACAACGACAGCAAGGAGCAGCGTCATGAACCGCACCCGCAGCCGCTACCAGGCCACGATCGAGGCCGATCCCAAACTGCCGATCATCCGCATTACCCGTGACTTCGACGCCACGCCAGCCCAGCTCATGCGGGCCCACACCGATCCCACGCTGTTCGCCCGCTGGGTCGGTCCCAACGGTACGGACCTCAGGATCCTCGAATGGGACGCCACCACCGGCGGGCGCTGGCGCTATGTCGGCAGTCTTGACGGCGAGGAGTACGGCTTCCACGGCTGCTTCCACGAGGTCAGCGAGACCCGGATCGTCCAGACGTTCACCTTCGATGGTCAACCCGAGGATGTCGCGCTTGAGACGCTGTGGTTGGAGGATCTCGGCGATGGCCGCACTCGGCTGCACCTCCAGTCGCTCGTCGACAGCTTCGAGGGTCGCGACCAGTGGTTGGCCAGCGGCATGGAAGTCGGCGTCGACGAGGGCTACGCCAAGCTCGACACGCTCGTCGCGGAGCAGGGATGAGCGGCAATCCGCACCGCCCTGTTCGTCTAACTGTGTCGGGCGGCGAAAGGCTGCCCGGCGAGACACACCACCACAGGAGACCGGAATGTTCCCGAGATGGCCTGAAGCCCTTCGCGTCGCTGCGGTCGGCGTCGCGTTGACGGTATCCACCATGTCCCTGCCGGTCCAGGCGCAGGATTCCCAAGGAGAAACCACCGTACAGGAGATGAGACCGACGAGCAGCGGCTATGCCGGGGCCGCCGAAGGACTTGAGATTTACTACGAGGTCTATGGCGAGGGCGAACCCATCGTCGTTCTCGCCGGCGGGCTCATGCCGATCAGCACCACGGCGCAGATCACTGGGCCGCTGTCCGACACCCGCCAGGTCATCGCCATCGATCTTGAAGGCCATGGCCGCACCGGCCTGCGCGACACGCCGATGAGCCCTGAAAGGAACGGCGACGACATTGCCGCGGTGCTGCGCCACCTCCGCATCGCCGAGGCCGATATCGCCGGCTACTCCTACGGTGGTGCCGCCGCGATCTGGATGGCCGTCCGGCATCCGGAGATGGTGCGCAACCTGATCGTGATCTCCACCGGATTTGCTCGCGAAGGCTGGTATCCGGAGACGCAGGAAGCCATTAGCGCCGTCGGCGCGTCCCTCGCCGAGCCATTGAAGGCGACACCGATCTTCGAGGGCTACGGCCATCCCGAGCAGTTCCCCCTGTTCCTCGACCGAATGGGAGAGTTGATTAGAAAAAACTGGCATTGGCGCGAGGAGGTCCGCGCGCTGCCGATGCCGGTGCTGCTGATCTTCGCCGATCACGACTCCGTATCGATGCTGCACATCGCCGAGTTCTTCGCGCTCTTCGGGGGCGGCGTCCGCGAGCCGGGCGTGATCGATCCGCAGTTCTCGCGCGCACGGCTGGCGATCATTCCGGGCTATTCGCATTACAACCTCGTCCAGGCCCCGGAGGTGGCGCAGGTGATCGAGAGGTTCCTCACGCAACCCACCTCGCCGGCCACTCAGTTCGAGCCGGAATAGTTTTGCGCCACAAGCCCACGGCATGAGCAAGACAGTCATTTTCATCAGCACCTCGGTCGACGGATTAATCCGCGCCGCCGGCGCAACCCCCGACGAGCCACTGGGCAAGGGGGCGAGCGTCTGCACCACTGGGTGTTCAACGAGACCGATGAGGGCCGCGCGGATGCCGCTTGAATGCCCAGGATGTCTCTTACGGGGTCACTCCGTCGCGCCCATTTCGGGGGGGTGCGGTCCTGATCAGCATCTCCATGCTCGCGGGCTGAAGACCCTAAGTCCGGCTGCCCCAGCCGCGCAGTCGAATCGCGTCCAGAGGCCCGTCTACCACATCGCGCTCTCCTTCGACCCCGAGAAAGAGGTCGATCGGGAGACCATGATCCGCGTGGCCGACCGACTCCTCGCCGACCTGGAGCTGACCGAGCACCAGGCGCTCATCGTGGCACACGGCGACACCCGCCATGCCCACGTCCACCTGATGGTGAACCGGGTCCCGCCCCGACCACTTCCAAGCCACCCGCTTCGGCCGGCCGGAGCAGGTAAGCGGCTGCGACCACGAATCCTGGTCGTATAGCCGCCAGCGCAGAACGCGAGGACGGACGCCTCGGCCGTGGCGCGCCGAGCCCCCCATCGGACTCCGGAAGCGCTGACGGTCGGCACCTCTCCGAGTGGACTTTGGATCTCACGCGGAAGGCTTGGTCAGCTTGACCCCGATGGTGGGGCCGGAACCTTCCGTGGACCCGTTGACAAGCCAACCCCGGTCTGCCATGCTCGCCAGGCACTCGCGCCGTACGACCGTCCCCGATAGGGAAAGATCGTCGCAGCCTCAGAACGGAGGTCGTCATGGGTATAGCCGCCGAGATCGGCGCCGACGTACGTGCTTTCCAGGTCGAGATTTCGGAAGAGGAGCTCACTGAGATGCGACGCCGGGTCCAGGCGACGCGCTGGCCATCCAAAGAGCTCGTCGCAGACCGTTCCCAGGGCGTGCAGCTGGCGACGCTGCAAGAGCTCGCCCGCTACTGGATGACCGACTATGACTGGCGGGCGTGCGAGGCACGTCTGAACGCCCTGCCGCAGTTCACGACCGAGATCGACGGCGTCGAGATCCATTTCATCCACGTCAGATCGCGGCATGAGGACGCGCTGCCGCTGATCATGACTCATGGTTGGCCGGGCTCGGTCATCGAGATGCTCGAGACCGTCGGCCCGCTGACCGACCCGGCTGCTCACGGCGGCACGCCCGAGGACGCATTCCACCTGGTGCTGCCGTCCCTGCCTGGCTACGGGTTCTCGGGCGAGCCCACCGAGCTGGGATGGGAGTCCGGCCGCATCGCACGCGCGTGGGCGGAGCTGATGGATCGCCTCGGCTACACGCGCTACGTGGCGCAGGGTGGTGACGTGGGCGCCCTCGTCACCGATGTGATGGCCCGCCAGGCGCCCGACGGGCTCATCGGCATCCACGTCAGCTTGCTCGCGGCGGCGCCGTTCATCGTCGATCTCCTGCCGGCGGAAACCGAACAGGAACGCGCGGCGCACCAGGCGCTCGCGTCGTTCACGACAGATGGCTTCGGCTACTTCCAGGAGCAGGTCACGCGGCCGCAGACAATCGGCTACGCCCTGCTGGACTCACCCATCGGGCTGGCGGCCTGGATGCTCGACCACGACACGGACAGCTACTACAAGATCTCCCGCGCGTTCGTCGACGGTGAGCCCGTGGGCAACCTCACCCGGGACCACATCCTCGACAACATCTCGTTGTACTGGCTGAGGGGCATCGGCGCCTCCGCCGCCCGCTGGTACTGGGAGACCGGGCGGGCTCAGGCCGCGGCGCGCGCCGCGGGTCAGGCTCCTCCGGACATTTCGGTTCCGGTCGGCTTCACGGCGTTTCCGGGCGAGATCTTCCCGGCCCCGCGCAGCTGGGTCGAGACGGCCTACCCGGGCCTCGCCTACTTCAATGAGGTCGACAGAGGCGGCCACTTCGCCGCCTGGGAGGATCCGGAGCTCTTCTCCACAGAGGTCCGGGCGGCGTTCGAGTTGCTACGGTAACGCAACCGCAAGTAGGAGCCCATGAAGACAACGCAGATCACGATCGTGGCGGTTCTGGTGCTCGTCGCTCTGGCCCCGGAGGTGTCGCGGGCCCAGCAACCCGGGACGAAACGCACCGAGCTCCAACGGCACGATCTCAGCGTGCCCGGGCGCGAGGTCATCCAGGTGGTCGTCGAGCTCGATCCCGGAGTAACGTTCGGCGACCACTCGCATCCGGGCGAAGAGATCGTCTATGTCCTCGAGGGCGCGCTGGAGTATCAGCTGGACGGCCAGGAGCCGGTGACGCTCAAGGCCGGCGACGTCCTGTTTATTCCGGCGGGAACTGTCCACTCGGCGAAGAACGTCGGCCCGGGAACGGGAGCTGAGCTCGCCACGTATATCGTCGAGAAAGGAAGGCCGCTCGTTGTGATGGACGAGTGATCGCTACCGCGCCCGCCGCGACCCTGGAGCACGGTCGAGCCGGCGCGCTACGCGCCCGGATCGTCGTCCTCGGCGGCGGGGTCGGGGGACTCGCCGCTGCACGTCATCTCGAGCGGCTAGTCGGCCGGCGGCACGATGTCGACGTCACGCTCGTAACCCGCGCCAACTTCTTCCTCCTCAGCCCGCTTCTCTTCGAGGCCTGCTCCGGGGTGCTCGAGCTTCGCATTGCGCGCAGCCGATCCGCGCTCGACTGGAAGTGGCGGCCCACGATTCGCTCGTAAGATAAGACCCCCTTGTTGAGTGCTTCGCAATCGGCGAGACTCCGTACATGGAGGCTCATCCGGGAGTCCCCGTTCGCGCCGTCGGCATCAACCACGTCGCAATCGAGGTGGGAGACCTGGATGAGGCCCTCTTGTTCTACGGCCGGATCTTCGAGATCCGCCTGCGCGGCCGGTCGCGCGGCATGGCGTTCGTCGACCTCGGGGACCAGTTCATCGCGGTTTCCGAAGGGCGGGAGCAGGCGCCGGACACGCACCGCCACTTCGGGCTCGTCGTGGACGACAAGGAACGGGCGCGTCGCGCCGCCGAGGCGGCGGGGGCGACGATCCTGCCGGGACGCGGGCTCGACTTCCTGGACCCGTGGGGGAACCACGTCCAGGTCGTCCAGTACGACCAGATCCAGTTCACGAAGGCCCCGCACGTCCTCCGTGGCATGGGGCTCGAGCTGGGGAAGACCGAGGCCGCGCTCGGCGAGCTCGCGGCGAAAGGAATGGCGCCCGACCGTCAGGAGCGGGCCTGCTAGCCGCAGGTTGGTTACTCCCTCCGTGGTGACGGGGTTGCGACATCCCGCCACAGGCGACAGATATGGGGTTCACCGAACCGGAAACAAGCACCGACAACCTACGCCCCCCGTAGAAGGAGCAAGGAGCCGTGGCCATCTGGAAGGAGTCCACCCCGGCTAGCAAGGAGTCGATCCCGGTGTCTCGCGAAGCCGCCATCCCCAAGGAGGAACGGCCGTCCGTCGGCGGATCGGCGGCCCCGGCCGTCCCCAGCCGGGAGAAGCGACGCGAGCCCGCCGAGTCCGTCATCGCCGCCGATCTCACCATCGAGGGCAAGATCGAGGGGTCGGGACACGTGCGCCTGGTCGGGAAGTTCAACGGCGACGTGAATGTCGAGGGCGATCTCACGATCGAGCCGGGCGCCAAGGTCACCGGCAGCGTGCGCGCCGCGAAGGTCACCATCGGGGGCGAGCTGGACGGCAACATCGAAGCCGCCTCCAGCGTCGAGCTCCTCAAGTCCGGTGTCCTGAACGGCGACCTCAAGGCGGGATCGCTGACGGTGGTCGCGGGATCGCGGATGCGCGGACAAGCCGACTTCGGCTGGGAGGAGAAGGATGTGCGGACGCCGCGGATGAAGGTGGAATCCGGCTCGACCGCATGAGCAGAGTCAAGACGATCCCCGGACAGGCGCGGACGTGCCCGATCTGCAAGGCCACGATCCTGGAAAGCGCGAGCGTCTGTCCGGGCTGTCAGCATCACCTGCGGTTCGATCCCAAGTCGACGCGCCGCACGTGGACCAGTGCGTGCCCGCTGCGGGTCGAGGGCACGCTTCGCCACCGGACCGGCGGCGAGCCCTGGGAGTATTCGGTCGTGCTGGCGATCCGTGACGAGAAGGGGGAGGAGATCGCCCGCCAGGTGGTCGGTGTGGGCGCGCTGAAGTCGGGCGAGGAGCGGACCTTCACGCTGTCGGTCGAGGTGCTGACGCCGGCGGCGCCGGAACCGGTCGAGACCGACTGAGACGGTCCGTGACGCACCCCGGCCTCGAGCGCCTGTAACGGACCCGGCCTGGTGGCGCGGAGTGCCGCCGCTGCGCTGCGTGAGCTGAAGTCGCTGAAAGATGCTTTCGGAAAGCCCGCCGCGGCCCGGAAGCTGGAGCTCCTCGGCGCGCTGGAAGGCTCGGCGCTGGCGACCGCCCGGCAGGTTGCGGACCTGCACGACCTCCTCTGCTACTGGCGAGCCTATCCGGATGGCAACGCGACCTTGGCCGTGGTCGAGCGGATGCTGGGTGGGTTCGATCGCCGCCCGGACCTGCGCCGTTTTCGGCGCGAGCTCGACGACAGCGGCATCGCCGGCACGGCGCTCCACTTCCCGTTCTTCTGGCCGATGGCCGTTCGCATCCTGGAGCGGTGGCCCGACCGGATCGCCGTCGACTGGACGGGTTTCGGGAAGGCCCCGGAGCTGGAGAAGGCCCTTCACCTGCTGGTTCCGTACGCCGAGACCGTCGCTCTCGACGGCACGCGTCTGCCGCCGAAGAGATGGCTCCAGCTCCTCAAGGGTCCGGGGGAAACCGACGCCGCCTTCCTGATCCGGCGCTTTGCCGCCCTGCCGGCCGCCGCGCCGGTCACCGAGCGGCTTTACGACTCGCTCGACGTTCCGATCCGCCTCTCGCCCGGGCCCGACACGCCCGCCCGGACGCGCGAGAAGTGGGCGCCGGCCCGGGTGGTCTTCCAGAAACGGACTCCGAGCCGGACCAGGCCTGCCCTCAGGCAGGCCGTTCGCCGCGTCCGCTTCGAGGTCCGGAGCCTGTCGCCCCGGGAAGGCGCGACGCTGATCGAGCTCGCCAACGCGGCCATGGTGCCGCGCCACCGGGACCTCCTGGTCTTCCTCCACGGCGACGAGCGGGACGTCCGCCTGGTCGATTTCGGCGACGGCCTGCAGTTCGCGATGATCGGGGCGAAGCCCGCGCACCGGCTCGTCCTGGAGGCGGTGTACGGGTTCCTCACGCTCCGCAATGGCGTTCCGGTCGGCTATCTGCTGAACAGCGCGCTGTTCGGATCATGCGAGCTCGCATACAACGTCTTCGAGACGTTCCGCGGCGCCGAGACGGCCCGAATCTACGGCCGGTTCGTAGCCGCGGTCAGCCGGCTCTTCGGCGCCGACCACTTCACCATCGACCCCTACCAGCTGGGGCTAGGGAATCAGGAGGGGCTGCGGTCGGGGGCGTGGTGGTTCTATTACAAGCTCGGGTTCCGGCCGCGAACCCCGGAGGCGCGGGCCCTGGTGCGCGAGGAGCTGGCCATGATCCGAGCCGACCGTTCGCACCGAACCAGTTGGCGCCGGCTGAAACGCCTGGCGGCGGCCAACTTGTTCTACGAGCTGGGTCGTCCGCGGCCGGACGTCCTCGGCCGGGTCGCGACGGCCAACGTAGGGCTCCGGGTCAGCGGCTATCTCACTGAGCGGTTCGGGTCGGACCGGGAGCGGGGGGTCCGGACGTGCTCCGTCGAGGCCGCTCGGCTTTTGGGCGTCCGGGACGTGCGCCGGCTCTCGGCCGACGAGCGGACGGCATGGGCGCGGTGGAGCCCGCTGGTCCTGATCCTGCCGGGGATCGAGCGTTGGTCGGCCGCGGACCGGCGTGCGCTGGTCTCCGTCATCCGCGCCAAGGCCGGACGAAGGGAATCGGACTACGTGCGCCTCTTCGACCGCCATCGCCGGCTGCGCCGCGCGATCCTCGATCTCGCCGAGGCGCCGCCTGGGAAACCTTCCGACCGGTGAGCAGGGATCCGGACCGCTGGTGGCGGTCGCGCGCCGCCCGTCGAACACTCTTCGTGCTTCTGGCCGTGGTCATCGCGTTCCTGTGGTGGAACGCGGTCCGGCGGGGGATGGCCGGGCGCTCCAGCCAGATCGACAACTTCATCGACTTCGGCCGCGACCTGTTCGTCGGGCGGATCAACGTCTACGAGACCTACGAGCCCAGCGACACCATCACCAAGTACCCGCCGTTCTTCGGGGTCCTGTTCCTGCCGCTGGTCTTTTTGCCGATGGCGATCGCCGTGTCGCTCTGGTTCTGGCTCAACCTGGTCCTCTCGGTGGTTGCGGTGTGGTTCGCCGTCCAGGTCGTCCACCGGCCCGGGGAGGCTGCCCGCACCCGGGGGCGGCTCTGGGTGCCGTACGTGATGGCGGCCGGGCTGGTGATCTCCAACCTGGAGACCGGGCAGGTCAACCTCGTGATCATCGCGCTGCTGTACGGGGCCCTGTTCGTGCACACGAGGGGCCGCGACTGGCAGGGCGGCTTCACGCTCGGGATCGCGACCGCCCTCAAGCTCACGCCCGGCCTGTTCGTCCCATACTTCATGCTCAAGCGGGAGTGGACGATGGTGGCCGGAACGGTCGTCGGAATCGCGGTCGCATGGGTCGCCGTCCCGATCGCCCTCCTGGGATGGACGGCCTTCCTGGACGTCCACGCCGCGTGGCTGGAGAAGATCGTGCCGTTCCTGGCGGACGGGACCGCCGCCGAAGGGCCGGGCGGGTTCCGGCACACGAACCAGAGCCTGTCGGCGGTCCTGCACAGGACGCTCACCCGGACCCCGGCCGGCGGGGGGCGAGGCGCGTTCTACGTCAACGTCGTCGCGCTCACCCCGGCCACCGTGACCATCCTGGTAAGGCTCGTCAGCGTCGCCATCCTGGCCGGACTGGGATGGCTCTGCCGGCCCGGCCGGGGGGAGCGCGGCCACCCCGAGTTCGGGCTCGAGTGCGCGCTGGTCATGGTCGCCGCGCTCCTGATCAGCCCGATCTCGTGGATCAACCATTACGTGGGGCTCCTCTTTCCGTACGTCGTGGCGGTCCATTATGTCGGCACGCGTCCGGCGACCCTTCCCGGGCGCCGTTTCCTGGCCGTCGCCACGATTGTGTCGTTCCTGTTGCTGATGACCTCGGTCTCGATCCTCCCCCAGGCGTTCTCGCTGCCGTTCCTGGGCGCGGTCGTCCTGGCCGCCGGGCTCGCCGTCGCGCTGATCCGCGAGCGCGCCGGGGTGGTGGACCGCGTGCCGATCCGCGAGACTCGAGCCCCATGAGCCCCGTCGACGACGAACCCTCGCCTACCCGCGCCGGCTTCGTGGCCATCCTCGGCCGGCCCAACGCCGGAAAATCGACCCTCCTCAACGCGCTGGTGGGCGAGCACCTGGCGGCCGTCAGCGCCAAGGTTCAGACCACGCGGCATCGGATCCCGGGCTTCTGGACCGACGGCGAGAGCCAGATCGTGTTCGTCGACACGCCGGGGCTGCTCGAGCCCGGCTATCCGCTCCAGGAGGCGATGATGGAGACGGCCCGGGCGGCCCTGGACGGGGTCGACGCGGTCTACTGGCTGGTGGACCACGACGAACCCTCGGACCTCGAGCGGACGCTCCTGGAGGGCCTCGCCCGCCGCGGGATGCCGCTGTTCCTGCTGCTGACGAAGGCGGACCAGGTGCCGGCTGCGAAGCTGGACGCCCGGGCGGCGCGCTGGAGGTCGGCTGCCCCGTGGCGCCACAGGTTGAGGATCGCCGCGCCGACGGGGGAAGGCCTGGACGACCTCCTCGAGGCGACGCGGGAGCTCCTGCCGGAGCAGCCCTTCTTCTATCCGGCCGACCAGCTGACCGATCTGAACCTGCGGTTCCTGGCGGCGGAGCTGGTCCGCGAGGCGTGTTACGAGGAGTTGGGACAGGAGCTCCCGTACAGCGTGCACGTGACGGTGGACGAATGGCGGGAGCCGGTCGCGGCCGGGGAGAAGACCGCGATCCGGGCGACGATCCACGTCGAGAGGGAGAGCCAGAAGGGGATCGTGATCGGCGAGCAGGGGCAGCGGCTCAAGGCGATCGGAACCCGCGCCCGGCGCGGAGTCGAAGCCTTGGTAGGCGGTCCGGTGTACCTTAGCTTGTGGGTCAAGCTACGGAAGAAGTGGTCGCGGCGTGAGGCCGACCTCAGGCGTTTCGGATATCGGCGCTGACGCCGACGCGGGCACCGCAGGGTGATCAGGAGGAGAGCATGGCGTTGGACAAGGAGCTGCTGGAGATCCTGGCCTGTCCGAAGTGCAAGGGGGACTTGATCTACAAGGAAGATGAGCAGGTGCTGGAATGCCCCGCCTGCCGGCTGCGCTACGCGATCAAGGACGACATCCCGATCATGCTGATCGACGAGGCCGAGCCCTTCTGAGACCTACCCGCCGGAGGGGAAGGGAAAGACCGGCGTGTCCTGGCATCCCTCGGGGGGAAGCGGAAGCACGCATACACCCTCACCGACCGGCGTCCCGGGTGGGACGCCCGGCGGAGCCGGCGCCTCGGGCCCGAGCGGGGAGCCCCCGCCCAGGGCCCCCGGGCCCACGGGCGCGGCACAGGCGGTAGCTCCGGCCACGCCCAGTCCGAGCGCCAGGCCACGGAGGTGCGCTAGCTTCATCAGATTCAGGTTACCCGACCCGGCGCGGATTGTCCACCATCATTACTAACTCTTTATCAAGGACTCAAATGCCTAGCATGATGTCAAGCAGATTCGAGATCTCCGGATGACGGCCCGGGTCAGCCGCGAGACCACGCTCGACGCGCCGGTCCTCGAGGTCCTCGGCAAGGCCAAGCGGCCCCTCAAGCTCAAGGAGATCGCCAACGGGCTCGGCGTCAAGGAGGACGGTTACCCCGAGCTCAAGGAGGTCCTCGCCCGGATGACGGCCGAGGGCGCGATCTACCGCAGCAAGCACCAGCGCTACGCGCTCCCCCAGCAGATCAATCTGGTCGTGGGACGGCTGGATGCGACCCGCGGCGGAGCCGGCTTCGTGATCCCCGACAAGCGGGACGGGATGCTCGACGTGTTCGTCCCCCAGCAGCGGCTCGGGGGGGCCGTCCACCGGGACCGGGTGGTGGCCCGGATCGAGCACCGGAAGGCGCGCGGCAACCCGGAGGGGACGATCATCCGCGTCCTCGAGCGCGCGCAGAGCCAGGTCGTGGGCTCCCTTCAGCGCGGCAAGCACTTCGGCTTCGTGAAGCCCGACAGCCCGCTGTTCCACTTCGACGTCTATGTGGCGCAGGAGGATCTCGCCCACGCCGAGGAGGGGCAGAAGGTGGTTGTCGAGATCGACGACTGGGGGGATGGAACCAAGAACCCGGAGGGCCGCATCACCAAGGTCCTGGGCGATCCCGACGATCCCGGCGTCGACATCCTGTCGATCGTCCTCTCGCACGGCCTCATGACCGATTTTCCGCCCGCGGTCGAGGAGGCGGCCGGACGGCTGCGCGTCGACTTCGAGGCGGAGGCCGGACGCCGGCTGGACTTCCGGGACCGGCTGACGTTCACGATCGACCCGGCGGACGCGAAGGACTTCGACGACGCGCTCTCGCTCGTGCCTCTCGACGACGACCGCTACGAGATCGGCATCCACATCGCGGACGTGAGCCATTTCGTCCAGTACGACGAGCCGATCGACGACGAGGCCTACGCGCGTGGAACCTCGACGTACCTGGTCGACCGGGTGATCCCCATGCTGCCCGAGCGCCTCTCGAACGAGCTCTGCTCGCTGGTGCCCGGCGAGGACCGGCTCACCTACTCGGTCATCGTGAAGATGGACGGCGACGCGCACATCCATGGCTTCGACATCGCCGAGACGGTGATCCGGAGCCGGCATCGGCTGAGCTATGCGGAGGCGCAGGTGATCATCCAGGGCCAGACCCCGAGGCCCGAGCACAAGGAGCTGCTGTTTCCGATCCAGACGCTGCGCCGGCTGGCCAAGCGGCTCAGCGGCAGGCGGTTCGGGCGCGGCAGCCTGGACTTCGACCTGCCGGAGGCGCGGGTCGAGCTCGATGCCGAGGGCTTCCCGATCGACATCAAGGAGTCCGTGCGGCTGGACAGCATGCGCCTCATCGAGGAGTTCATGCTGCTCGCCAACGAGATCGTCGCGCGCCATGCCACCAAGCGGAAGATCCCGTTCCTGTACAGGGTTCACGACCAGCCCTCCCCGGAGAAGCTCGAGCGCCTGCGGGGGTTCGTCGGCGCCATGGGGTACCGGCTGCCACCCGGGGAGAGCATCCAGCCCGAGCATCTCAAGCGCGTCCTGGCCGAGGTCCGCGGCAAGCCCGAGGAGGAGCTCGTCAACACCGTCGTCCTGCGCTCGATGATGCAGGCCCGCTACGCGACCGAGAACATCGGCCACTTCGGCCTGGCGGCCGAGCACTACGCGCATTTCACGTCACCCATTCGCCGCTATCCCGATCTCGTCGTGCACCGGCTGCTCAAGCGCCTCGAGTCGGGGGAGCGGTGGAAGGATCCGGCGCTGCGGGAGAAGACCATGGCGCGGCTGGACGACACCGCCGAGCACGCCTCGATCCAGGAGCGGATCGCCGAACGCGCCGAGCGCGACTCGATCGAGCTGAAGAAGGTCGAGTTCATGGAACGTCACATCGGCAGCCGCTTCAAGGGCCGGATCAGCGGCGTCCGCTCGTTCGGCTTCTTCGTTCGTCTCGACCAGTACTTCGTGGAGGGACTGGTCCCGGCGCACGACCTGGAGGACGATTACTACGAGTTCCACGAGAACAGCTTCGCGCTGATCGGCCGCAATACGGGACGCCGGTTCCGGCTGGCCGACCCGGTGGTCGTCGAGGTGATCGGGGTGAACAAGGAGGAGCGCCAGATCGACTTCACGCTCGTGGAAGGTCCGGATGGGAAGCCGGGGACGGGAGAGAAGAAGAAGGAGGCGGGGGCGGCCGGGCGTGGCGCGGGATCGCGGGAGCGGCGGAAGGGGGGACCGTCGAGGCGGCCGCAGAAGAAGGCCAAGGGTCGATGAGACGTGAGTTCGCCTACCCGGTTGTGCGGTGGCTTCTCAAGGGGTGGTTCTTCGGGAGCGCGATCCTGTTCTTCTACCTGTTCTGGATCGATGTCTTCGTGCACCGGTGGTTCATCCTGCTGTGGTCCCTGTTCAGCCTGGGGCTCGGGGTCTACGTCGCCCCGGCCATCCGGGTCGGCCGTGAAGGGCTGGCGGTCAAGTACCTGTGGACCTACCGCCACATTCCCTGGGAGCGCGTCATGAGCGTCCAGCGGACCTTGCTGGGGGCCCAGTTCCTGACGCTGGAGTCCAACTGGATGTATCGGGTCGTCGGGTATCAGCGTCCCATGCCGAAGGTCGGGGAGCTGGTGCGAGCGGCACGGCTCGCCAAGCGCGTGCGAGGGCTGGGCCGCGGGTAGTGTCAGGGACGTGCTTGACAGAACTTCCGCGGTGGCTTAGGAACGATAGGTTTCGATCCCCCAACCCGTAGGAGGTCATCGTTATGGCCCAGGAAGGCGGCGGCGGAGGCGGCGGTCAGGGCGGCATCTACGCCATCCTGATCATCATCGTGATCCTGATCCTCGCGGCGGTTCTCTACATGAGCGGCGCGTTCGGGGGTGGAGCGGCGGACGACGGCACCGACATCGACGCCGACGTGGACATCTCCGCGCCCGAGCTTCCTGGAGAGGGTGACGGTGGAGGCGGCGACGGTGGAGGTGGCGAGCAGGGCGGCGGGAGCTGATCCCGGACGCCAGTTGATGGACGACGAGGGGGGTGCCGATGGCGCCCCCTTCGTGTGCTAGTCGTCCACGGCTTCCTCGTACCCCAGCACGGTGTTGTAGATCGCCCGGTCGTAGAAGCGGCTGATCGCGCGGGTGACCTCGAGCTCGAGAGCGAGGGAGAGCGCCTTGTCCTCCACGATCCGGTCCCACAGGCTGCGCTTGGCGAGCAGAATCGCCGCCACCACCTGGCTGAGCGGGAACCCCTTCCGTCGCCGATCCCGCCCGATCCTCCGGTAATGAGGATCGATCCGCGGGTCCCACTCGCCGTTGCGGAGCCACGCGGCGAGGTAGTGGTAGAGAGCCTCGGTGTCACGCCTGAGCTCGTCGGTATCGGGGTACGCGGTGTAGGCCGGCGTTGTCGGGTCGCTGCGCACCGCCTCCAGCCAGTCGGCGACCCAATCCTTGACGTGGCTGGCGATGTACCGGGACAGCCGGAGCTGGGGCAGGATGCGGAAGCGACTGGAACGGGGGAGGGCTGGCGACTCCAACTTATCGTCGTTCACGGGGCTCATGTCTCCTCGGTCACGGCGCCCGTGGGCTCGAACGCCGTCTTCTCCTCGATGCCCATCTCGACCGGAACGCGATAGTTGCCGCTGAAGCAGGCGTCGCAGTGCCGCTCGCGCGCCCCCACTGCCCGGTACAGCCCGTCGAACGAAAGATAGCCCAGGGAGTCCGCTCCCACCTGGTCCCGGATCTGGTCGGCCGTGCGGCTGGAGGCGATCAGCTCGTCCCGGTTGGGGATGTCGATGCCGTAGTAGCATGGGTGGCGAAGAGGGGGGGAAGCGATCCTGAGATGCACCTCGCTCGCACCGGCATCCCGGATGAGGCGGACCAGCGCGCTGGAGGTGGTCCCGCGGACGATCGAGTCGTCGACGACCACGACGCGGCGCCCGCGGATGACGCTGGTGACGGGGTTGTACTTGATCTTGACCCGGAAGTCACGGACGTCCTGGCCCGGCTGGATGAACGTCCGCCCGATGTAGTGGTTCCTGATGAGCCCGTGCTCGAGCGGCAATCCGCTCGCCTCGGCGTACCCGGCCGCGGCGGCGTTGCTGGAGTCGGGGACCGAGAACACGCAGTCGGCGGCGGCGGGCTGCTCACGGGCCAGCTCGCGGCCCATGCGGCGTCGGGCCTCGGCGCCGCTCAGCCCGAACATGACCGAGTCCGGACGGGCGAAATAGATCTGTTCGAAGACGCACATGCACTCCGATTCGGCCGGGTCGTCACGCAGGACCTCCAGGCCCCCCTCGAAGGGGAGCTTGATGACCTCGCCCGGCCCCACCTCGCGCTCGGCCTCGACGCCGAGCAGGTCCAGCGCGCAGGTCTCGGAAGCGAGAACCGACACGCCGTCCTCCCGCCGCCCCAAGGACAGCGGCCGGAAACCGTGCGGATCGCGAGCCGCGTACAAGGCGTCCTGGGTGAGTATCAGGAACGAATAGGCGCCCCGGATCTGCCCGAGGGCGTCCAGGATCGCCGCGTCGCGGGACCTCGTCCGCGAGGCGGCGATCAGGTGGACCAGCACCTCGGTGTCCATCGTCGACTGGAAGATCGAGCCGGCGTCCTCGAGCCGCCGGCGGAGGGTTCGGGCGTTGACCAGATTGCCGTTGTGGGCCACGGCCAGGAAGCCGTCCCGGTAGTTCACTAGGATCGGCTGGGCGTTGGCGAGGACCGGCGAACCGGTGGTCGAGTAGCGGTTGTGGCCGACCGCGGCCGAGCCGGGCAGATCGTCGAGGGCCGGCTGGGCGAACACGTCGGCGACCAGCCCCATGCCACGCCGGACGTACGGCCGGGCGCCGTCGGTCGTCACGATGCCGGTCGACTCCTGGCCGCGATGCTGAAGCGCGTACAGGGCGAGACACGCCCACTCCGCGGCGCGGGGATGGCCGGTCACGCCGACGATCCCGCACTCTTCGCCGAGCCGGCGCTTCATCGGCTGGACTCCATGAGCTGCATGATCCGGGGGATCGTACCCTCCCACAACGTCTGCAGATCCGGTCGCGGGCGGTCGCCGAGGCCCACGATGCGGAAGACGGGCGACCCCGTCAAGCGCCCCGTGCGCCGGGCCGGCAGGCCATGCTCCGAGATCCGCCGGAGAACCTCGCCCTCGTGCGCCGGGTCGATCACCAGCAGCATCCGACCCGCGTCCTCCCCGAAGAGGCCCGGCACGGGAGCGGCCCCCGACGGAAGCTCGAGGTCGAGGCCCGTCCCGGCGGGATGGCCGAAGAGGAGCTCGAGGGCCGCGATGCCCAGCCCGCCGTCCGAGAGATCGTGCGCCGACCGGACGAGCGCGGCCGCAGAGAGCTGGCGGACGGCGTCTCCCAGCCGCCTCTCGGCGTCCAGATCGACGGCCGGAGCCCGGCCCGCCGTACGGCCCAGCACCTCCTCGAAGAGCGACGACGCTCCGAGGTGGGAGCCCTCGCCGCCGACCAGCAGCACGAGGTCGCCCGGCCGGCCGCGACCCGGGAGAATCGCCCGGTCGAGGTCCACCAGCCCGACCATGCCGACGGTCGGCGTGGGATGGATGGCACCCCGGGCGGACTCGTTGTAGAAGGAGACGTTCCCGCTCACGATCGGCGTCCCGAGCGCGCGGCACGCCTCCGAGATCCCTCGGATCGCCTCGACGAACTGCCAGTAGACGTCGTCCTTCTCCGGGTTTCCGAAGTTGAGGCAGTCGGTAATCGCGAGCGGCCGGGCGCCGACCGCGGCCAGGTTGCGAGCCGCCTCGGCGACCGCCAGCACGGCGCCCCGGCGGGGGTCGCAGTAGACCCAGCGGCCGTTTCCGTCCACCACGATGGCCAGCCCGCGCCGGGTGCCGCGGATCCGGACGATCGCCGCGTCGGCCCCGGGCCCCGCCACCGTCGAGGCCTGGACCGAGTGGTCGTACTGCTCCCACACCCAGCGCTTGCTGGCGACAGTGGGCGAGGAAAGGAGGGTCTCCAGCGCATGCCAGGGATCGATGGCGTCGATCTCGGAGCGCTCGGGCAGGGCATGGACCCGGGCCACGTAGGCAGGGGTCTCCACCTCGCGGACGTAGCGCGGGACCTCGTCGATAAGGGCGCGGACCGGGACCTCGCAGACGACAGCGTCTCCGTCCAGGATTCGCCACACGCCGTCGTCGGTGACCCGGCCGACCCGGGTGCACGGCAGGTCCCACCGTCCGGCGACCTCCATGAGCGCGGGCTCGTTTGCCGGGTCGGCGGAGATCAGCATCCGCTCCTGGGACTCGCTGAGGAGGACCTCGTAGGCGGTCATGCCCGGCTCGCGGCGCGGGACCCTGGCCACGTCGATCTCGATCCCAGCCCCGGCGCGCGAGGCCATCTCGCTGGACGACGACGAGATGCCGGCCGCCCCCATGTCCTGGATCCCCGAGACGACGCCGCGTCCGATCAGCTCGAGCGTGGCCTCGAGCAGCAGCTTCTCGGTGAACGGGTCGCCGACCTGCACGGTCGGCCGGCTCTCGATGGCGTCATCCTTGAGCTCGCTGGAGGCGAGCAGGCTCGCGCCGTGGATCCCGTCCCGGCCGGTCCGGGCCCCCAGCACATAGACGGCGTTGCCGGGGCTTCCCGCCGACGCGCGGGTCAACTCCTCGTGGCGGAGGATGCCGACGCACATCGCGTTGACGAGAGGATTGCCCCGGTATGCGTCGTCGAAGACGACCTCGCCGCCGACGGTCGGCACTCCCACGCAGTTGCCGTAGTCGCCGACGCCGCGGACGACGTGGCGGAAGAGGTAGCGGACGTGGGGGTCGTCGAGCTCGCCGAAGCGCAGGGAGTCGAGCAGCGCGATCGGCCGGGCGCCCATCGTGAACACGTCGCGCAGGATCCCGCCCACGCCGGTCGCCGCACCCTGGTAGGGCTCGACGGCCGAGGGGTGGTTGTGGCTCTCCATCTTGAACGCCACCGCCAGGCCGTCGCCCACGTCGACGGCGCCGGCGTTCTCGCCCGGTCCCTGGAGGACCTGAGGGCCCGTCGTCGGCAGCTCGGCGAGCCACGCGCGGCTGTACTTGTAGCCGCAGTGCTCGCTCCACATGAGGCTGAAGACCCCGAGCTCGGTGAGGCCGGGCTCCCGGCCGAGGAGCTCGACGATCCGCTCGTACTCGTAGGGCGTGAGGCCGTGGGCCTCGACGTCGGCCGGTGTGATCGCCCGCTCTTCGAGCGCGGTCGTCAAGCTGCCGCCTCCAGCAGGCCCTGGAACACGCGGATCCCGTCGTCCGAGCCGACCAGCGACTCCATGGCGCGGTCGGGGTGCGGCATCAGCCCCACGATGTTGCCGGTCTCGTCGGCGATGCCGGCGATCGAGCGCGCCGAGCCGTTGGGGTTGCCTTCGGGGGTCGCCTGGCCGTGCTCGTCGACGTAGCGGAAGACCACCCGCCCCTCGGCCTCGAGCCGGTCCAGGACCGCGGGGGGGGCCACATAGTTCCCCTCGCCGTGGGCGACCGGAAAGCGGACCAGCTCACCGGGACGGTAGTGGCGGGTGAAGGGAGTCGCCGTCGAATCGATCCTGAGCCATTGCGGGCGGCAGACGAAGCTCAGGCGGTCGTTCCGCATGAGCGCGCCCGGCAGCAGCCCGGCCTCGGTCAGGATCTGAAACCCGTTGCAGATCCCGAGCACCGGTCGGCCCCGTTCTGCGAAGCGGATCACCTCTTCCATGATCGGGCTGAAGCGGGCGATCGCCCCGGCCCGCAGGTAGTCGCCGTACGCGAAGCCGCCGGCCAGCACGATCGCCCTGACGCCGGCCAGGTCCCGCTCCTTGTGCCACAGCCAGACAGGACGCGCGCCGGAAACGCTCCCCACGGCGTCGAAGACGTCCTGGTCGCAGTTGGTTCCTGGGAACCGGATGACGCCGATCGGAACCGCCGTCAACGCCCGTCGTCTTCGATCCGGTATTCGAAGCTCTCGATCACCGGGTTGGCGAGGAGGCGCTCGCACATCTCCTCGACCTCGTGACCGGCCGCCTCCCGATCGGTCTCGGCCAGGCCGAAGGTGATCCACTTGCCGACCCGCAGGTTGGAGACGCCCTCGTGGCCGAGCGACTCGAGGGCGTGGCGGATGGTCTCGCCCTGCGGATCGAGCAGGCCCGGCTTGAGCTGGACGAAGACCTGGACACGCGTCATCGGGCCGACTCCCCAGCGGCCCATGAGCTCGTTCCGGCGGCCGGCAGGGGATGTCCGGTGATCCGCCGGAACGCCTCGCGATAGCGCTCCGTCGTGGCTTCGACAGCGGCGTCGGGCAGCGGCGGGAGGGGCGGCTCGCCGTTCCACCGTCCGGCCCTGCGCTCGGTTTCGAGGAAGTCCCGGACGGGCTGCTTGTCGAACGATGGCTGGGGTCCCCCCGGACTCCACTCCGCGGCGTCCCAGAAGCGCGACGAATCAGGCGTCAGGACCTCGTCGATCAAAAGGATCTCTCCAGTCTCGGCGGCGCGGCCGAATTCGAACTTGGTGTCGGCGAGGATGATCCCGCGCTCGGCGGCATGATCGCCGCCTTCGGCGTACAGGGAGAGCGAGCGGTCGCGCAGCTCGCGCGCCAGATCGCTGCCGATCCGCCGCGCCATCTCGTCGAACGCGATGTTCTCGTCGTGGCCGCTCTCCGCCTTGGTGGCGGGTGTGAAGATGGGTTGGGGCAGCCGGTCTCCGCGCCTGAGCCCGGCAGGGAGCTCGATTCCGGTGACCATTCCCGTCTCCCGGTACTCCTTCCACCCCGATCCGTCCAGGTAGCCACGGACCACGCACTCGACTGGAAAGGTCTCGGCGCGCCGGCAGAGCATCGCGCGACCGGCGAGGGTCGCACCGTGCCTCGCGAGGCGTGGCGCGCGCTCGATGATCTCGTCGATGTCGGCGGTGATGCGGTGATGGGGCGCGGCCGCGTGCAGGCGATCGAACCAGAAGTCGGAGAGGCCTGTCAGCACCGCTCCCTTGTCGGGGATCCCGCGCTCGAACACGATGTCGAACGCCGACAGGCGGTCGGTGGCGACCATGAGGATGTCGTCGCCGAGCGCGAACATCTCCCGCACCTTGCCGCGGCGGATCCGGGGCAGGTGGAGATCGAGGGTGGTGAGCGGCCGGCTCGACGTCACGAAGCGCTGAAGATAATGCGGTTGGTGACGGGTCGCCCGGGGCGACGATTCCAGGGCGAGCGCGGCCTACCGGATCAGCAGGCGAGTCGTGACGCCGTCCCGCTCGACGTACAGCTCGACCGGGCCGCCCGACCTGAGCACCCCCACCATCCAATCCACGTCGTCCTCGGAGTCGAGACCGCGGCCGTTCAGGGCGAGCAGGATGTCGCCGGTCCGGAGGCCGAGGTTCCGGAGCGCGCCGCCAGGTTGGACGTTGTCCAGATAGAACCCCGTGGCGCTCTCCAGGCCGATGCTGGAGGAGAGTGTCGGGTTCAGGATCACCACTTCGGCCGCGAAGGGGATCTGGATCCGGGGTGCGCGGGCCAGCGGATCCTCCTCCGGCGTCAGGTTGACAATGACGTGTCCGCCGTCGCGCTGGATCACCAGGTCCACCGAGGCGCCGCTGGGCATGTCGAGGACCCGTCCCTCCCAGTCGAGCGCCGAGCCGATGGGCTCGCCCTCGGCCTCGACGAGCAGATCGCCCGCCTTGAGGCCGGCCTCGGCCGCGGGGCTTCCGGGATCGACCCGCGTCACGATCACGCCGATCGACGGACGGCCGTTGCCCGGCGGCGTCTCGGTCGAGACGTGGAGCCCTGTCCAGGGGCGCCGGATGGACCCGTACTCGACGACATCGGCCAGGGCGCGCCTGGCGCGGTTGATCGGGATCGCGAAGCCGAGCCCGATCGAGCCGCCCGACCTCGAGAAGATGAACGAGTTGACGCCGATCACCTCGCCCTCGGAGTTGACCAGTGGCCCGCCCGAGTTCCCGGGATTGATGGCAGCGTCGGTCTGGATCATGTTGGACCACACCTGCTCGACGCCGTCCCCCTGGCCCGGCCGTATATCCCGGCCGAGGGCGGAGATGACGCCCACCGTCACCGACGGATTGCGATCCGCCAGCAGATAGCCGAACGGGTTGCCGATCGCGATCGCCCACTCGCCGATCAGGAGATCGTCGGAGTCGCCGATGGGGGCGACCGGGAGATCCTCGGCCTCGATCTTCAGCACCGCCAGATCGGTCGTCTCGTCCGCGGCGATCAGCTCGGCCGGGAACTGGCGGCCGTCCAGAAGCGTGACGAAGATCCGGGTCGCGCCCGCCACGACGTGCTGGTTGGTGATGATATAGCCGTCCTGGGAAACGATGAACCCGGAGCCGAGACCTTCTACCTCGCGGAGGTGCTCCCGCTGCCCGAACAGGCCGCCGAAGAACGGGTCGTCGAAGAAAGGCCTGGTCCGCACGACCTGCGTGGCGACGACGTTCACGGAGACGACCGCCGGGCCGACCCGCTCGGCCGCCCGCACGATGGCATTGCGCCGTGACTCGTCGATCGATGCGGGCTGGGCGGCCGCGCTGGCCAGCACGCGCTGGAGCCCGCCGGGTTCGCGGCGGGACCCCACCAGCCATCCGCTCGCGAGGGCGAGCCCGGCCGCCGCGACGAGAACGGCGCGTCTATCGATCATACTCGACCCTCCAGAGAAAGAGTCCGTGCGGGGGAGCGGCTCCCGCCGCCACGCGCGGGCCGGCCGGCTCGAGAGCGGCGCCGATCGCCTCGGGGCGAATGCGGCCGCGGCCGACCGCCACCAGCGCGGCGACGATCGCCCGGACCATGTGCCTGAGGAAACGGTCGGCCGTGATCTCGAGTACCCGTCCCTCCGGAGTCGGGTCCCAGCGCAGGTCGAGGATCGTGCAGACGCCTTGCCGGGGGCCGGAGGCGCCGTTTCCGTCGCCCTTGGCGAAGCGCCGGAAGTCGTGCGTGCCGAGGAGGGCTCCGGAGGCGGCCTCGAGGCGGGTCCAGTCGATCGGATGCCGCTGGGCCCACGCGTAGCGCCGCACGAACGGAGAGCCGCTCCCCGGTCCCTCGGCGACGAAGTAGCGGTACGTCCGGCACCGGGCCGAATGCCGGGCGTGAAAGCCGTCCGGCGCCGGCTCCAGGCGCTCGACCCAGACGTCGGCTGGCAGGCGCGCGTTCCAGGCGGCCCGGAGCTCCCCCGCCGCCAGCCGGCTCGCCGGGTCCAGGTGGACGACCTGGCCGCGCGCGTGCACGCCGGTGTCGGTTCGTCCGGCGGCCACCACGGACACGGCGTCGCCCAGCACGGCCTCGAGCGCGCGCTCGCACGCCTCCTGGACGGTCGGCGCATCGGGCTGGCGCTGCCAGCCGCGGTACCGGGTGCCGTCGTACTGGAGGACGCCTCGCAAGCGATGCGACATGGGGCAGGGTGCGAAGTTAGAAAGGCCCGGCGGGGCCAGCAATCGGCGTGATGTCCGGTTGCGGGTGTCCGGAGGGCCACGTACGTTGCCCGAGGATGCAGCCGATCGCGCCCCACACTACGGAGCTCGCGGGCTGAGCGACGAGGCCGGCCTCGCCGCCGGCGATCCGCACGCCTGCCTGCAGGCGATCTCCGAGGGGCGCGATCTCGAGCCGGACGCCGCCGCGGCCCTGTTCGGCCGGATGATGGATGGCGATGTGCCTCCCGTTCTGACCGGTGCGCTCCTGGCCGCGCTGCGGACCAAGGGAGAGACGGTGGCCGAAATTGCCGCCGCGGCGCGGGCGATGCGCGCGCGGGCGTCCCCGGTGACCAGCTCCCGCTTCCCCCTCGTCGACACGTGCGGTACAGGCGGAGACTTCTCGATGACGTTCAACGTGTCCACCGCCGCGGCGCTGGTGGCGGTGGCCGCGGGGGTCGCGGTCGCCAAGCACGGTAACCGCGCCGCGTCCTCCCGGTGCGGATCGGCCGACGTCCTCGAGGCGGCCGGCGTCCAGGTCGACCTCGACTCCGCGTCCTCGCGCCGGGTCCTCGACCGGGCCGGGATCGTATTCCTCTATGCCCCCAACTTCCATCCCGCCACGCGGCACGCCGCCGTGCCGAGGCGGGAGATCCGGATCCGCACCGTGTTCAACCTGCTGGGCCCGCTGACCAACCCGGCCGGCGTCCGCCGACAGGTGATCGGGGTGCCGGACGCTGCCCTGGCGGGGCCCGTCGCCGAGGTGCTCCGCGAGCTCGGAACCGATCACGCCATGGTGGTCAGCGGCCGGGACGGGATCGACGAGGTCTCGGTCTCCGCCCCCACCGTCGTGGTGACGGTTCGGGACGGTGAGATCGTGCGCGGCGAGGTGGCACCGGAGGAGCTGGGGCTTGGGCGTCACCCGCGCGCCGATCTGGCCGGTGGCGACGCCGCCTGGAATGCGGAGATCCTACGGCGCGTGCTGGAGGGAGAGGGGAGCGACGCCCAGCGCGATTTCGTGGCTGCCAACGCCGCCGCGGCGCTGGTGGTCGCCGGAGCGGTGTCGGACCTCCGCGAGGGGGTCCGGGCCGCGCGCGAGCTCCTGGACGCTGGCGCCGGGGCCCTGGCGCTGGACCGGCTGGTCGCGGTGTCGCAGGAGGAGGCCCGCCCCCGTCGGCCGGGCCCGCCTCCGTGAGCGATCTAGCGGTACTTCCGCAGGATCCCGATCGCGACCCCCTGGATCCGCACCCGGTCGGGCGCGTAGCGCTGGGTCTCGTGGGCGGGATTCGCGGGCTCGAGCCGGACCGTTCCGTCGGGATCCTGGTGGAACGTCTTGAACGTGGCGCTCTCGCCGTCGATCAGCGCGACCACCCGCTCTCCCGGGCGCGCCGTTTCCCGGCGCTCGACCACGAGGAAATCGCCGTCCTGGATGTGCTCGTCGATCATGGAGTCGCCGGCGACCTGAAGCACGAACGTCTCGCCACGCCCCAGCAGGTCCTCGGGGACGGCGACCGCCTCGCGGTCGGAGACGGCCTCGATCGGCCGTCCGGCGGCAACCCGCCCCAGGAGCGGGAGCTCGATCGCGGCGGCCGCTCGCGGATGGGTGATCTCGAGCGCGCGGCTGCGATGGGCGTCCCGCCGCAGCGCGCCTTTGGCCTCGAGGTTGCTCAGGTGCTCGTGGACGGTCGCCACCGAGGAGAGACGGAAGTGGGCGGCGATTTCCTCCAGGCTGGGCGCGTAGCCGTTCGCATCCAGGAACTCGCGAATGTAATCATAGATCTCGCGTTGCCGCTTGGTGAGCTTCATGTCCACATCCGGCGTGGAGGTCGAGTCTTCCAGGGCCCGCATGGATAATCCGAATCTGTCCGAACAAACCCCGAAAGTCAAGACCGGCTACCTGGAAGACGCGGTGGCCCGGAAGAGGGACGAGGTGGCGGCCGGGCGAGAGGCCCTGCCGGTGCACGAAATCAAGGCGCTGGCAAGCGGCGCCCCGGGGGCCCGTCCGTGGGCGGAGGCGCTGCGGGGACGGGGGCTTGCGGTCATCGCCGAGGTCAAGCGGAGCAGCCCGTCCGCCGGTGCCATCCAGCCAGGGGCCGATCCGGCAGCGGTCGCGAGGACGTACGCCGAGCACGGGGCAGCGGCGGTGAGCGTCCTCACCGACCGCGACTTCGACGGCCGGGTGGAGGACCTCGAGCGGGTCTCGCGTGCGATCGACCTGCCGGTCCTCCGGAAGGACTTCCTGGTGGACCCTTGGCAGATCTGGGAGAGCCGGGCCGCGGGGGCCGACGCGGCTCTGCTCATCGTGGGCGCGCTGCCGGACGTCAGCCTGCTGGCGATGGCGACGGTGGCGCACGAGGCGGGGCTGTCGCTGCTGGTCGAGATCCACGGGCCCGAGGAGATCCCCCGCGCGCTCGCCCTCGAGCCCTCGGTCGTGGGAGTGAACGCGCGCGACCTCCGGACGCTCGCGGTCGATCCGGCGGGAGCCCTCGATACCCTCGTCGCGTTTCGCCGCGAGGCCGGCGACGACGTCGTGCTGGTCGCCGAGAGCGGGATCGCCTCGGCCGACGACGCGCGGCGGGCGCGCGATGCCGGCGCCGACGCGATCCTGGTGGGGGCGGCTCTCATGCGGGCCGCCCGTCCGGAGGAGCTGCTCGCGGACCTGGTCGCCGTGGGGGGAGTATCGTGAAGCAGCCCGCCCCGCCGGTGTTCGTGAAGGTCTGCGGTCTGGCCGACCGTCGCTCGGCGGAGGCGGCGGTGCGGGCGGGGGCCGACTACCTGGGGCTGGTCTTCGCGCCCAGCCGCCGGCAGGTGCGGCCCGAGACCGCTACCCAGGTGGTCGAGGCCGTGCGGGCGGCGTGGGTCGGCGTGTTCGTCGACGCGCCGCTCGAGCGCATCGAGGAGTCCGCGCGCGTTCTCGGCCTGGCTGCCATCCAGCTACATGGATCCGAGAACGCCGCCACCTGCCGGGCCATCCGCGAGCGTACCGGCAGGCCGGTCTGGAAGGCCTTGCCGTGGACCGGCGACCCCGCGCCGCTCATGGCGTTCGCGAACGTCGTTGACGTCATCCTCCTCGACGCCGGCGGGCCAGGCCGTGGAGGCACCGGCGACGAGCTGCCGTGGAGCGAGATCGCGGAACGCTATCCGCGTCCCCGGCGGCCGGTCCCGCTCGTCCTCAGCGGTGGGCTCCACGCCGGCAACGTGGCGCAGGCGATCGGGATCGTCCTACCGGACGGCGTCGACGCCTCGAGCCGCCTCGAGAGCGCGCCCGGCCTCAAGGATCCTGAGCGCGTCCGCCTGTACGTGGAGAACGCCAGGGAACGCTCCCCCGGAGTGGTCCGGTGACGGGGCCGGCGGCCGCCGCGGTCCCCGGGCTCTTCGGCCCTTATGGCGGGCGCTACGTCCCTGAGACCGTGATCGCCGCGCTCGACGAGCTGGAGGCCGCGTGGAGCGAGGCCTCGCGGGACGCTGGCTTCCGGAGCGAGCTGGACGGGCTGCTGGCGGATTACGCGGGCCGGCCGTCCCCGCTCACGCCCGCGCCACGGCTCTCCGAAGCGGCGGAGCGCGAAATCTGGCTCAAGCGCGAGGATCTGAACCACACCGGGGCCCACAAGATCAACAACACGCTGGGGCAGGTCCTGCTCGCCCGGCGGATGGGAAAGAAGCGGGTGATCGCGGAGACCGGCGCCGGGCAGCACGGCGTCGCGACCGCCACCGCGTGTGCCCGCTTCGGGCTCGAGTGCGTCGTCTACATGGGCGCGGAAGACGTCCGCCGCCAGGCCCTCAACGTCTATCGGATGCGGCTCCTGGGGGCGGAGGTGGTGACTGTGGACGCTGGCACCCGAACGCTCAAGGACGCCACCAACGCCGCCCTCCGCGACTGGGTCACGCGGGTCGAGGACACGCACTACGTGATCGGCTCAGTGGTCGGACCGCATCCGTATCCGACCCTCGTCCGGGAGCTCCAGTCGGTCATCGGGTGGGAGGCGCGGGCCCAGGCACTTGAGCGGCTCGGGAGCCTGCCCGACGCCGTCGTCGCCTGCGTAGGGGGCGGCTCCAACGCAATCGGGATCTTCCACGCCTTCCTCCCGGACCCGGTCCGCCTGATCGGCGTCGAGGCGGCGGGAGAGGGGCTCGAGGGACGCCACTCGGCGACCCTGACGGCGGGGCGGCCGGGCATCCTCCATGGCGCGCGGAGCTACCTCCTGCAGGACGACGACGGACAGGTCGCCGGCGCTCATTCGGTCGCGCCCGGCCTCGACTATCCTGGCGTGGGGCCGGAGCACGCCGCGCTCAGGGACAGCGGTCGCGCCGTCTACGTCGCGGTCGGGGATCTGGACGCACTGCACGCTTTTCACCGGCTGAGCGAGCTCGAGGGGATCATCCCCGCTCTCGAGAGCGCCCACGCGATCGGCTGGCTGCTGACCGACCCGCCGGAGGTCGAGGCGGGCTCACGGGTCGTGGTCTGCCTCTCCGGCCGGGGGGACAAGGACGTCCAGGCGGTCGCCGAGCTGGAGGCCGGGTCCGGCAGCGGCGTGTGACGGTTCCCGACGAACACGTCCAGGCGGGGGAGGAGCTCCTCCAGGAGTTGATCCGGGCCTTCAAGGTGCGGCGCCTCTATGACGAGGGGCACCCCCAGCGCTCCACGACCGAGGCGGCGGCGACGGCACGGATCGAGTCGATCCTCGAGGAGCGGGGCGCGCTCGACTTCGCGCTCGAGGACGGGGTGGCGCGGATCGGGGACCGGACGCTGTCGAGCGGCGCCGGGGACACGCCGGTGATCGCGCTTCTCTACCACGAGGGGATCCGCGAGATCGTCTTCCAGCCGGGGCTGACGGCCGGCGAGCTGGCGCGCTTCCTCGATCAAGTCGCCGAGGTCTCGGCCACGGCGGCCGGGGAGCGTGACCTGCTGGCCCGGCTCTGGGAGGAGACCCTCCCGCACATCCATTACGTATTCGTGGAGCGGCTGTCCGATCAAGAGTGGACGCCGGACGTCAGCGAGCCGCGGACGGAAGAGACCGCCGCCGCGGGTCCGGTGGTCCTCGAGCCGGAGGACCGGCAGGCGCTGGCGCTGCCCGTCGTGTCGCTCCCCGATCCGACCGCCTACCGGTTGACCGACGCCGAGCTGGCCGGCCTCCAGGCGGAGATCGAGGGCGAGAAAGCGCGGACGCTCCTCCACGAGACGCTGACCTGCATCGGCGAACTGCTGTTCGATCCCCCGCACGACGATCCGATCCCGCTGGTGGGGGCGATCGCCGACATTCAGACCCGGCTCCTGGGGCAGGGTCGGCTGGCCGAGGTGCGTGGGCTGCACGACGTTTTCGCGAGCTATCTCGCCAGCCCGCGCCGTGATCCGCGCGTGGTGGAGGCGTTCGCGCTCCTGCGCCGGACCTCGGTCGACGGGGCCGCGCTGGCGCGGCTGGTCGAGCGGCTGGACGGCGGCGACGCCACGGAGGAGGAGCTCACCGGCTATCTCGAAATGCTCGGCCCGGAGGAGCTCCCGGCGCTGCTGGCCGCGCTTCCCGAGATGAAGCGCCTGTGCCAGCGGCCCGCGGTGGGGGAGATCCTGGCGCGGCTAGCGGCGGGCAACCGGAGAGCGCTCGAGGACACCCTTGCCGGCGGCGACGAGCCGTCGGCAGTCGCGGCCGCATACCTGGCGGGGATGACCGGGGATGCTTCGGCCGGGCCGGCCCTCGAGGCCGCGCTCCGGCGTCCGGAGCCCCGCGTGCGACTGGAGGCGATCCAGTCGCTCAAGCAGCTGGGAGACGCCGGCGTCCAGCACGCCGCCGGCGCGATCGACGACCCCGATCCCGCGGTCAGGGTGTACGCGCTCCGGCACTTGATCGCGCATCGCTTCGAGGCCGCCTTCCCGGCCGTGGCCGCGCTGTTCGACCGGATCGACGGGGAGGATCGCCCGGCGGCCGAGCGGCGCCTGGTGTACGAGGCCTTCGGTGCGCTCGGCGGCTCGCGGGCGGTGGACGAGCTGGCGCGCCGGATGGGGCGCCGCGGCGTCTTCCGGAAGGGGGACCCCGAAGTCGCCGCCTGTGTGATCGCGGGGCTCGCGGCGACCGGCTCGCCGGACGCCCTGAGAATCGTGGAGGAGGCCGCGCGCGACCGCGACGACCATGTCCGGGCGACCGCCCGCTCGGCGCTCGAGGCCTGGCGGCACAGTAAGTCCGGGAGCGCAGGATGACGCCGGGCGACGCGGTCACCGCCCAGGCCACCCTCGGAAGGGAGCTCGTCCAGGATCTGGTCGTCCTTCTGCGGGCGGCCCAGCTCTACGACCCAGGCAACACCGCGCTGGAGACGGCGGCCGAGAAGCTCACGGCCGGACTGAGGGAGCTCAGGCGGATCGAGGGCGCCGCGCGTCTCGAGGTGGGAGGCGACCTGATCCTGGTGAACGGCGAGCGGATCCGGAGCGAGCTCCGGAGCCGGGCCATCCACGAGCATCTGCGGCGGATCGCCTTGGAGCGGGGCGTGGGCGGGTTCGAATGGCACGCCGATCCGGACACCT
The DNA here is from genome assembly GCA_035708865.1 of Gemmatimonadota bacterium. Taxonomy (GTDB): domain Bacteria; phylum Gemmatimonadota; class Gemmatimonadetes; order JACCXV01; family JAHWKZ01; genus DASRVA01. Next base: position 33,996 of record DASTFF010000017.1, read on the forward strand.
CGACGGTGGCTCGGCTGGCCCGCATCGTGGGACGCCAGGACGGACCCTCGGGCGTCGAGGGGCTGGCGGCCGCGCTCGACGAGGCCGGCGTCGCCGAGGTGGAGGTCCTCCCCCCGTTCGAAGAGACGGTGGGCGGGGAGACGGACGAGGGGTCGCGCGAGCGTGCCGAGCGCACATACCGCCACAGCGTGGCCGTCGTCCGCAACACGATGGAGAGCGTCCGGGCAGGCGGCGTGCTCCAGCGGTACCGCGTCCGGCGCGCCGTCCAGTCGATCGTGGATCAGGTGCTGCGGGACGAGCTCCTGCTGATCGGCCTGACCTGCCTGCGCGACTACGACGAGCCGACGTTCACCCACAGCGTCAACGTCTGCATCTTCTCGGTCTCGCTCGGACAGCGGATCGGGCTGTCGAGGCTCGAGCTGTACGACCTCGGGCTGGCCGCGCTGCTCCACGACATCGGCAAGGTCGACGTGCCGCACGAGGTGCTCAACAAGGCCGGTAACCTGACCGAGGAGGAGTGGCGCCTCATGCGTCGCCACACGGCCTTCGGTCCGTGGCGTCTGCTCGCCGAGCGGCCGTCGGGCTCGATCCCGGTGCACGAGATGCTGGTGGCGTTCGAGCACCACCTGAACCTGGACCTGTCCGGCTACCCGACGCTGATCGCCCCGCGGCGCCTCAGCTTCTACAGCAAGATCGTGGAGATCGCCGACGCGTTCGACGCCGGAACGACGCCGCGCGTGTACAAGACCGATCCGATCACGCCGGCCGAGATGGTGCGGATCCTGGAGAAGGGAGCGGGAACGCGGTTCGACCCCGTCCTCGTGAAGGCGTTCATCGGGCTGCTCGGGATCTATCCGGTCGGTTGCGTGTGCCTCCTCGACACCGGCGAGATCGCGGTCGTCGTCGCTCCCGATACCGACATCCGCAACGTCGAGCGGCCGCGCGTCCGGTTGGTCGTCGGCGCGGACGGGGAGCGCTTCGACGGGCCGGTCGTGAGCCTCGCGGAAAGGCAGGAGGACGGCACCTTCCCGCGCTCGGTGGCGCGGGTGGTCGACCCCGAGCGGTATGGCATCGATCCGGCGCGTCACTTCGTCCTGAACCCGTGACCGGGAACGCGAGCGACCTCGCCGCCCGGCTGGAAGCGGGCCGGGCCGGCGGTCGCAAGCTGCTCGTCCCGTTCCTGACGGCGGGCCATCCCGATCTCGCGACGAGCGCGGCCGCCATGGCGGCGATGGCGCGGGCCGGCGTGGACGCGATCGAGCTCGGGGTCCCGTTCTCGGACCCGCTCGCCGACGGGCCGGTGGTCGCGGCGGCGGCCGAGCGGGCGCTGGCCAACGGCACGACGCTGGAGCGTGTCCTGGCGCTGGCCGCGGAACGGCCGGCCGGCGACGCGCCGCTCGTCCTTTTCACCTACCTCAACCCGCTTCATGCCCGCGGCTACGCGCGGACGGCGGCTGATCTCGCGCGCGCCGGCTTCGCGGGCGCGCTGGTGGCCGATCTTCCCTTCGATGAGGGAGCGGAGGTCCGGAGCGCGCTCGCGGCCGAGGGGTTGCCGCTGATCGCGCTCGCCGCCCCGACCACGCCGCGCGAGCGATTGCGGGCGCTCGGCCGCGCGGCCCGCGGCTTCGTCTACCTGGTCGCCCGGACCGGCGTGACCGGCGCCGGAGCCGGCGCCGACCGGCGGCTGGTCGACCAGGTCCGTATCCTGCGCGAGGAGACGGCGCTGCCGATCGTCGTCGGGTTCGGGATCGCCGACGCCGACGCCGCCCGCCAGGCCGCCGACGCGGCCGACGGGATCGTGGTCGGCAGCGCGTTCGTCGAGCGGCTCGAGCGGAGCGGCGTCGCGTCCGCCGTCGAGTGGATCGCGTCCCTGCGCGAGGCGCTCGACGCGGGCTGATCCGCAGAGTTCAAATTGACGCACCCGCCGGGGTCGATAAATTCCGCCTCACGACCGGACGACCCACCGACGCAAGGTTTCCCCAGGGCGGCCCCGCGGCCGCGGAGTGACACTTGGCTCAGCGGTTCGCGCTCAGCATGGCCTTCGCCGACGTCAGCCGTCAGATCGACCTTCTAGCCGAAAAGGACCTGGGGATCGAGATCACCCTCTTCGACACGGAATGGCTGCTCCACCTGGGACGGACCACGACCGTACGCAAGCTGGGGGACGAGCTCGCCGAACGCGGCATCGAGGTGACCGCGCACGCGCCTATCTTCGACCTCAACCCCGGGAGCCTCGACCCGGTCGTGCGCAAGCACACGCGGCTATGCTGGGAGAAGGCGATCGGTGTGGCGGGGGCGCTCGGCGCCCGGTACATCAACTTCCACACCGGCCACCTGCCCCTGCTGCCGGCCTCGGCGTTTCCGGGGTGGACGGCGCTGTCGCTGGAGATCTGGGAGAGGCTCGTCGGGCTGGCGGCGGACGCGGGCATGCGGCTGCTGCTGGAGAACATGTTCGAGACGACTCCCCGGGTCCTGATCGACCTCCGCGACCAGCTCGACGGCCGGCAGGTCGGGTACACCTTCGATGTCGGCCACGCGCACGTGTACGGAACGGTGTCGCCGGAGACGTGGTGGGCCGAGCTCGGGAAGGGCATCCTGGAGGTCCACCTGCATGACAACGACACGTTCGGCGACGATCACCTGCCGATCGGGGAAGGGGCGATCGACTGGAAGCGCACGTTCGACGACCTGTTCCGGCACGCGCCCGACGCCGTCAAGGTGATCGAGCTGCCGGTAGAGGGGGCGATGAAGAGCCTGACCCGGATCCGGGCCGGCGGCTACGGCGACCGGCAGCTGGAGCTGCTATGAGGATCGCGCGCGGCCTTCTGGCCACGTTCCTGGTGGTGGCGCTGGCCGGGGCCGGGGTGCCGGCCGGCCCGACGGGGGCCAGGGAGCGGGTCATCATCCGGCTGGCCGACCGCTCGGCCCGGCTGTCGCTCATGGCCTCGGTGCGCGGCCCGGCCATGACGCTGGACCTCCGTCACGAGCGGGTGGTCACCGGCCTCCGCGCGATCCACGCCGCCAGCTACCGCGCCGTCGGGGATGCGCTGGCCGACGCGCGCAGCCAGGGCGCGCTGACCGAGCTCGACCGGCTGTGGATCGTCAACGCCGTCGTTGCCGAGATCGACTCCGAATGGGTCGAGCGGCTGGCCGCCGACCCCGCGGTGGCAGAGATCGTTCCCGACCGCCGGATCACCCTGGGCGCGGCCGTCGCCGGCCCGGTGGCGGCCGACGCGACGGCCTCCCAACCGGCCGACGACCTGGTCCGGATCCGCGTGCCCGAGGTGTGGGCCCAGGGGCTGACCGGCCGCGGCGCGATCGTCGCCAACGTGGACTCGGGAGTCAACGGCGAGGACGACACCTTCGGGGACCGCTGGCGCGGGCGGCTGGCGGGGAGCGACGCGACGTGGTTCGCGCCCGTCTCCCTCACCGTCTTCCCCGAAGACGACTTCTCGATCGGGTCGGGGCACGGCACCGCCACGCTCGGGGTCATGACCGGGGGCGACGAGACGTACGGGGTGGCGTTCGACGCGACCTGGATCGCGGCCGACGTGTTCGACGAGGGGGAAGGGTACGTCTCCAACGTGCTCAAGTCGTTCGAGTGGCTGAGCGATCCGGACGGCGATCCCACCACCTTCTCGGACGTCCCCGACGTCGTCAACAACTCGTACGGCCTGACGACGCTGGACGACCAGGGGCAACTCCCGTGCGACATGATCTTCGACGATGCGATCGACGCCCTGGAGGCGGCCGGCGCGATCGTCGTCTGGTCGGCGGGGAACGAGGGCCCTCTGGGGATCACCTCGCCGGCGGGTCGCGCGGACTCGCCGGTCAACGCGTTCGCCGTCGGGTCCGTGAACGCCAACGACCAGGTGTCGCTGAGGTCCGGACGTGGCCCCTCCGCCTGCGGGGGGGCGTTCGCAACCAAGCCCGAGGTGGTGGCTCCCGGCGAGAACGTCACGACTCGCAACCTCTTCAACCAGTTCACGTCGGTGAGCGGGACCTCGTTCGCGACCCCGATGGCGGCCGGCGTGCTGGCGATCATGCGCTCGAAGAACCCCCAGCTGACCCCCGAGGGGGCGAAGACGATCCTGCTCGAGACCGCCCGGGATCTGGGCGCCCCCGGTGACGACAACGAGACCGGGCGCGGGATGATCGACGCGGCGGCCGCGCTTGCGCAGGTCGAGGCCCCGGCACAGCCGATCGCCCGGCTGATCGGCTTCCGGCCGGGGGTCCAGGCGATGGGGAAGCTGGTCCCCGCGGGGATCGAGGACGCGCTCGTCCTGAGCCCCGGTGCGACGCACGTCCTGGCGCCCGTCCTCACGAACCATGGCCCGGCCATCCCCGCCACGACGGCGACCCTGTCCAGCCCGACAGCGGGGGTCACCGTCACCGACGCCACCGTCGAGCTGGCCGCGGCCGGAACCGGCGACGCGGTGGATCCGGGCGCGGACACGTTCGAGCTGCGGCTCGAGGGAAGCGTCGAGGCCGGCTCCGCGGTCGTCCTGGAGGTGGCCGTCCAGGGAGCGCCGGTCGGCCCGTTCCGCATGATCATCAAGGCCGGCCAGCCGATCGCCAGAAGCTTCGCCACCCACGACGAGGGCGACGTGCGCCTCACGGTGACCAACTTCGGGGGGCTGGGTTTCTACACCGGGCTCCATCAGAGCGGCTTCCGGCTCGTGGGCGACGGGTTCCGGTTCCCGGCCGACGGCCCCAACAGGCTCTTCCACGGGGGGTTCCTCGCGGGCGTCGCGGCGGACCGCCTCTCCGACGCCGTGCCGTATGGCGAGGACACGCAGAACTCGACAGACTGGTTTCCGCTCCCCGGCGCCGAGCTCGTCGAGGACCGGGCCTTCGACGCTGAGCGTATCGTCGCCGAGTACGACGACCGGCACGCGATCCGCCCGCTGGGCCTTCAGGTTCGGCAGGAGTCGTTCGCCTTCGGCGGCGGCGGTGGAGAGGGCGCTTTCGTGATCCTCCAGTACGTGCTCACGAACAAGGGCTCGCAGAACCTGGGCGGCGTCCGGTCCGCTCTGTTCCTTGACTGGGACCTGCCCGGAACCGGGAGCGAGCCCGCCGAGACCGCCGGCTGGGACCCCGGCAGGCGGCTAGGGTTCGTCGAAGGGTCGGCGAGCGAGCCGGCCCTCGGAGTGGTCTGGCTCGACGACGCGCCGATCGCGCAGATCGGCTATGCGACCACGACCCGCGAGGAAGTCGTCGAGAGCACGCTCGGCAATCCCACCAACGCCCGTACCGTCGGCGGCGCCGAGGCGCCCGACTTGTTCGCCGGGGAGTTTTCCGACGCGGAGAAGTGGGAACTCATGACGAGCGGACAGTCCCGGACCACGGTCACCCAGCCCGCCGACGTCTTCCAGCTGATCGGGCGGGGGCCCCTGGCGATCGCGGCCGGCGCGACCGACACCGTCGCCGTGGCGCTCGTAGCCGGCGATGACCGGACGGCGCTCCAGGCCGCGGCCGAGACCGCGCGGGCGGTGTACTTCGAACGCATCCTCGGGCAGGACCCTCCCGGCCCCGGCCCCGTGCCGGGGGAGATCGAGCTGGCCCAGAACTTCCCGAACCCGTTCCGTGCCGGCGGGGTGACGACGATCCCATTCAGCGTCCCCGCGGGGAGCGACGGCCGGCCGGGGCGACTGATCGTGTACGACCTTCTCGGCCGGCGGGTGAGGATTCTCCTCGACGAGGCGGTGGGCGCCGGCGAGCGGGCGGCCACCTGGGACGGCCGAGCCGACAGCGGCGCCGAGGTCGCGGCCGGGGTCTACGTGGCCCGCCTTTCTATCGACGGGACCGACCGCACGATCCGGATCCTGGTCGTGCCCTGACCGTGGACACGATCCGCCTGACCGGCATGCGCTTCTTCGCCCTGGTGGGCGACCTCCCCCACGAGCGCGAGATCCCGCAGCCGATCGAGGTGGACCTCGAGGTCGAAGCCGACCTCCATCGTGCGGCCACCACCGACGATCTCCGGGAAGGCGTCGACTACCGGCACCTCCACGCGGCGGTGGCCGCGACGATGAGTGAGGACGCGCGCGAGGCCCCGCATCTCCTGGAGACCCTCGGCGAGCGGATCGCCGGCCGCGTCCTCGCAATCGAGGGTGTCGAGCGGGTCGTGGTCCGGTGCCGTAAGCCGTGGGCCGCGCTCGGTGGACCGCTCGACTCCGTCGAGGTCCAGATCGAGCGGCCGTGAACGCCGGCCGCGCCGCCCGCGCGTTCCTGAGCCTGGGATCCAACCTCGGCGACCGCGAGCGGAGGATGGGCGACGCGCGGGCCGCGCTGATCGCCGAGCCCGACGTCCAGCTCGTCTCCTGTTCGGCCACGATCGAGACCGATCCGGTGGACGTCCTCGATCAGCCGCGTTTCCTGAACCAGGTGCTGGGGATCGAGACCCCTCTCGACGCCCGCGGGCTGCTCGACGTGTGCCTGCGGATCGAGCGCGACCTCGGGCGGGACCGGAAGGCTGGGCCGCCGCGCGGGCCGCGGACCATCGACATCGACCTCCTCCTCTACGGCGGCCGGGAGATCGACGAGCCGGGCCTTACGATCCCGCACCCCCGGCTGGCGGAGCGCGGGTTCTTCCTCGACCTCTGCCGGCAGGCGGGCGCGCCGCCGGCGTGGCTCCCCGGACGGACACGCGAGCCGAGGCCCACGTGAGCCCGGCGGCGGGCAGCGACGGACCGGCGAACGTCCGGACCTTCTTGACCATGAAGGCTGCTGGACGGAAGATCGTCTTCCTGACCGCCTATGACTGGCTGCTGGCGCGCTACCTGGCGGCTTCCGGCGTCGACGGGATCCTGGTCGGCGACAGCGTGGGCCAGGTCTTCGCCGGCCATCCGACCACGATTCCGGTGACGCTCGACGAGATGATCTACCACGCCCGCGCCGTCCGCCGCGGGGCGCCGGCGAGCTTCCTGGTTGTCGACATGCCCTTTCTGTCGTTCCAGATCTCGGCCGAGGAGACGCTGAGGAACGCCGGCCGGGTCCTCAAGGAGACGGGCGCCGAGGCGGTCAAACTGGAGGGCGGTCGGCGGGTCGCGGATACGGTGCGGCGGCTGGTCGAGAGCGGGATCCCGGTCATGGGCCATCTCGGCCTGACCCCCCAATCGGTGCACGCTTTTGGGGGCTACGGCCTGCGGGCCGCGGAGGATCGCGAGGCGAGCGAGCTGGTCGAGGACGCGCGCGCCCTCTCGGACGCCGGCGCGTTCGCGATCGTCCTCGAGAAGATCCCGCGCGCGCTGGCGTCGCGGGTGACCGTCAACGTCGCCGCGCCGACGATCGGGATCGGGGCCGGCGCCGGCACAGACGGGCAGGTTCTGGTGACCTACGATCTGCTCGGGCTGACCCCCGATTTCCGGCCCCGCTTCGTCCGCCGCTACGCGGATCTGGACCGGACGATAGGGGACGCGCTGACGCGCTTCGTGGCCGAGGTGCGGGAGGGGGCGTTCCCCGGAGATGCCGAGTCGTGGCCGTGAGCCGGATCGGGACGGTGGTCGAGTGCCGGGCGGAGGTGGCGCGCGCGCGGAAGGCCGGCCACCGGATCGGGTTCGTTCCCACCATGGGGGCGCTTCACGAGGGGCACCTCTCGCTCGTCGACGAGGCGCGTGAGAGGAGCGAGTGGGTGGTGCTGTCGGTGTTCGTGAACCCTCTCCAGTTCGGACCCGGCGAGGACCTCGAGCGCTATCCGCGGGATCCCGACCGGGACGCGCGGCTGGCGGCCGGCCGCGGCGTCGACCTCGTGTTCGAGCCGCCGCTGGAGGAGATGCTTTCGCGCCCGCTCGCGACCCGGGTGACGATGCGGGGGATCACCGACGACTTCGAAGGCAAGGCGCGGCCCGGGCACTTCGACGGCGTCCTCACGATCGTGACCAAGCTCTTCCACATCGTCCAGCCGGACGTGGCGGTGTTCGGGCAGAAGGACGCGCAGCAGGCGGCGGCCGTCCGGCGGCTCGTCCAGGACCTGGACTTTCCGGTCGAGATCGTGGTCGTCCCGATCGTCCGCGACCTGGACGGCGTCGCCCTCTCGAGCCGGAACCTCTACCTCTCCGAGGAGGAGCGCAGGAGCGCGCGCAGCCTGTCGCAGGCGCTGGCCGCCGCGCGGTCGGCGGTCGAGGAAGGCGAGAGGGACACGGGCCGGATCGAGCGCGCCATGCTCGATCTGATGGAGGCGGCACCCGGCGTCGCGGTCGAGTACGCCGCCGTCGTCGATCCGGAACAGTTCACCCGGCTCGGGCGGATCGAGGGCCCGGCGCTGGCGGTGGTCGCCGCGCGTGCCGGTGGGACGCGCCTCATCGACAACGCGGTCCTGACACCCGATGACGGCTGAGCGGCGGTCTCTGGCGGCGGTCATCCTGGCGGCCGGCGAGGGGAAGCGGATGCGCTCGTCGCTGGTGAAGGTCCTCCATCCGCTGGCCGGCCGGACGATGATCCGCCACGTCGTGGACGCCGTCCGTGAGACAGGCGCGGAGCGGGTCGTCTGCGTGGTCGGCCACCAGCACGACCGTGTACGCGACGCGCTCGACGGCGCGGACGTCGCATGGGCGCTCCAGGAGGAACCGCTGGGAACCGGGCACGCGCTGCTCGCGGCGGCGTCTTCCCTCGACGACTACGAGGGCGACGTCCTAGTCTGCTGCGGCGACACGCCGCTGCTGACCGCTGCGACGCTGAAGAACGTCGTCGCGACGCACCGCGAGACGGACGCCCTGGCGACCGTGCTGGCGGCCGTTTTCGACGATCCGACCGGGTACGGGCGGGTGGTGACCGACGGGGAAGGACGCGTCCGCCGGATCGTGGAGGAGACCGACGCCGACGCTCAGATCCGGGCCATCCGGCGCATCAACACCGGGGTCTTCTGCTTCCGGTGGCCGGAGGTTTGGGAGGGTCTCGAGCGGCTCGCCCCCGACAACGTGCAGGGGGAGCGCTACCTGACCGACATCATGGAAATCCTGGCGGCCGAGGGGGCGCCCGGCAACGTCGCCGACCTGAGCGATCCGCTGGAGGTCATGGGGGTCAACGACCGGGTGCAGCTGGCGCGGGCCGAGGCCGTGCTGCGGGACAGGATCCGGCGGCGGCTGATGATGGAGGGCGTGACCTTCATGGCGCCCGAGACCACGCTCGTCGACGCCGAGGTCGCGATCGGGCCGGACACCGTCATCTATCCGGGGGTTGTGATCGAGGGTGGCACCAGCATCGGTCGCGAGTGTGTGATCGGGCCGTTCTCGCGGATCGTGGACGCCCACGTGGGGCGCGGTGTCGAGCTCAAGGGATGGAACCACGTCGTCCGGACGACGGTCCCGAACGGCTCGATCCTCGAGCCGTATGTGCAGCAGGGCCACGACTGAGATCGAGCTCGCCCGCGAGGTGGCGGGCATGCTCGCCACGGCGGAGGGGGAGGCAGGCCCCCGCCTCGCGCACGTGCGGGGCGTGGTCGAGACCGTGCGGCGGCTCGCCGGGGCCGGCGGCTGGCCGGCAGCGGTCCGCGATGGGGCGGTCCGGGCGGCCTGGATCCACGACGCCCTCCGGCTGGAGTCTCCGGAGCGGCTTCGCGAGCGGATCATCGAGGCCGGAGAAGAGCCCGACCCCTGGGCGCTGGCCCATGCGCCCAAGCTCCTCCACGCCCAGGCCGCGGCCGGGTGGGCGGCCGCCCGGGCCGAGAGCGACCCCGAGGTGCTGGCGGCCGTCCGCCATCATCCGACCGCCCATCCCGGCTGGGGCCCGATCGGGCTCCTCCTCTACGTGGCCGACTTCAGCGAGCCCGGCCGCCCGTTCGCGGCGCGCCTCGACACCCGGCGGATCCGGAGCCTGGCCGGATCCGGGGAGCCCGGGCTCGCCGAAGCGGCGCGCCGCGTGCTCGGGCTGAGGATGGCGCGCGACCTCACCGAGGGGCGCGAGATCCATCCCCTCACCAGCGCCGCCTGGCGGCGCTGGTTCCCGAGGGAGCCATGATGCTGCGCCGCACGGTAGGGTGCCTCGAGACCTTCGGGATCGCCGTCTTCGCGCTGGTGATCGGGGCCTTCGCGGCGTCCACCGTGATGCGCCACGTGGACCGCGCCGGGACGCTCGAGGTCGAGTCCGGGGCCACCGATCCGGCACCCCCGTTCGCGCGCTCCCGCATCCGGGTCGAGGTACGGAACGGCTCGGGGAAGGCGGGCGCGGCCGAGCGCGTGACCGAGCTTCTGCGTCGCCGCGGCTTCGACGTCGTCGACTTCGGCAACGCCGACCGTTTCGATTACGAGCGCACGGTGGTTCTGGACCGCATCGGTCGTCCGGAATACGCGCGCGAGGTGGCGGCGGCGTTCCTGGGGCTTCCGATCCGGTCGGCCCCCGATTCGAGCCTCTACCTCGACGTCACCGTCCGGATCGGGCGCGATCTAGAAGTCGTCCTCGACCGCGCCGGGGAGGAGACCCCCGACGGCGAGGGGTGGCGCGGTTGGCTGGACCGGATCCCCGGCCTGGACCGGATCCCGGGTCTGGATCGCTTGCGGTAGGCAGGGGCCAGGGCTAGAATGGCGCCCCTTCCAACCTTCGTCCGGAGCCCGAATGGCGACCAGGAAGTCCAGCGGCAAGACCTCGAAGAGGACCTCGAAGAAAAAGGCCGGGAAGAAGAAGCCCCGGTCGTCGAAGTCCCGACGCTCTGCGGCGGGCAAGTCCTCGAAGAAGAAGGCCGCCAGGAAGAAGGCCGGTAAGAAGAAGGCCGGTAAGAAGAAGGCCGCCCGGAAGCCGGCACGGCGCGCGGCGTCCCGGAAGACCGCCGGAAAGAAGGCTGCGAAGAAGAAGGCCGCGAAGAAGAAGTCGCCCGCTCGCGCGGCCGGCCGAAGGCCGCCGAAGAAGAGCGCGCGAGGCCCCCGTCGCGACAAGGCGTTCTTCGACCACTTCCGGACCCGCCTGCTGGAGGAGCGGGAGCGGATCACGCGCCGGCTGGATGGATTGCGGGAGGAGCTGAGCGGCCTGCAGGAGCAGCCCCGGGAGCTCGAGGAGTGGGCCCAGGAAGAGAAGGACCGCGACATCCTGATCCGTCTCGAGGAGCGCGAGGCGGCCGAGCTGCGGCGGATCCAGGCCGCGCTCGAGCGGATCGACGAGGGGACCTACGGCCTGTGCCAGATCTGCGGTCGCACGATCCCGCGCGACCGCCTCGAGGAACTGCCGACGGCTTTCCGCTGCGTCGAGCACTCGGGCTGAGCGACCGCTAAAGATGGTCCGGGTGTTCCGTTTCTCGCCCGACGGGAGCATCCGGAGGTTCGACGAGCTGACGGCGGCGGGCTGGGACCCGGACGGCGAGGACTCGGTCTGGGTGGATCTCGCGGCCCCGAGCGACCGGGAGCTGACCATCCTGGCGGACCCGTTTCGCTTCCATCCCCTGGCCATCGAGGATTGCCTCACCCCCGAGCACCAGCCCAAGGTCGAGGACTTCGGCGGCACCCTCTTCCTGATCTTCCGCGGCATCGACTCCAACCCGCAAGCGACCGGATTCCAGACCCTCAAGCTGGCCGCCTTCCTGGGCTCCAACTACCTGGTAACGTACCACCGGCGTCCGCTGCGCAGCGTCGAATCGGTGGTCGAGCGCTACGACCAGGAATCGGGCAGCGGGCTCTTCCGGGGCGTGGATCATCTCCTGTACGAGATCCTGGACCACCTCATCGAGCATTACTTCCCGGTGCTCGAGAACCTGGAGGACGAAATCGATGCCATCGAGGTCCAGCTCCTGGGTGACTGCGGGCCGGAGACACTGGAGCGGATCCTCGCGAGCAAGCGGCGCGTCCAGGAGATCAAGCGGGCGCTAGCGCCGCATCGCGAGGTCTTCACCCGCATCGGACGCGAGACGTTCCCGATGCTCGCGCCGCAGAGCGCGGTCTTCTACCGCGACCTGTTCGACTCCACGGTACGGCTGAACGAGACCGCCGACTCGTACCGCGACCTTCTGACCACCCTGTTCGACGCCTACATTTCCGTCGTGAGCCAGCGACTCAACGAGGTGATGAAGGTGCTCACCGTGTTCGCCACGATCCTCCTGCCCCTCACCTTCATCGTCGGCGTCTACGGGATGAACTTCGATCACATGCCGGAGCTCCACTGGCGCTACGGCTACTTCGGCGTGTGGGGCGTGATCCTGGCGGTCGCCGGGGGGATGCTGTGGTCCTTCCGGAGGCGCGGGTGGATCTGATGGCTATCGCGCGCGGCCTGGCGGCCGCCGCGCTGCTGGCCGGCTGGGCGACGACCGCGTCCGGCCAGACCTTCCCGGCCGGGCCCGGGCCGTACAGCCCTGTAATCCCCACCATCGCCGAGCTTCGCGGCGGGCCGACGGGAGCCACCTTCACGACCGCCTCGGATGCCGTCCGGATCCTCGAGCGGCTGGCCACGACCTCCCCGAGGGTCGTTCTCGACAGGTACGGGACGACCCCCGAAGGGCGGCCCCTCGTACTGGCCTGGATCTCCGCGCCCGGAAACCTGGCGCGTCTGGACGAGCTCAGGGCGGCCAACGCAGCGCTGGCGTCGGGCGGGCCCGCGCCCCCCGGTTCCGCCGCGGCCCCGCTCTTCGTCTGGTTCGCGTTCGGCGTCCACGGTGATGAGCCGGCCGGCCCCGAGGCCGCGCTCGAGCTCGCCTATCATCTCGCGGCCAACCTCGATCCGGTCACCACCGCGTGGCTCGAGCACGTGGTGGTGGCCATCGACCCGCTGCAGAACCCGGACGGTCATGCCCGCTACGTCGACGCCTATCGCGCCCGCTCCGGCCCGACGCCGGACCCCGATCCGCGGGCCCCCGAGCATCGGCCCTCCTGGCCCACCGGCCGCACCAACGCCCTGCTGTTCGACCTGAATCGGGATTGGGCGTGGGGGATCATGCCCGAGACCCGGGCGCGCTGGAAGGCGTACCTGGAGACCCTGCCCCAGGTGGTCGTCGACTTCCACGAGATGGATGCCGGCTCGACGTACTTCTTCTTCCCGCCGGCCGAGCCGATCCACCGCCATCTGCCCGCCAGCACGCTGGCCTGGGCGGAGAGGTTCGGGCGCGCCAACGCGGCCGCCTTCCGGAGCCGGGGGTGGGCCTACTACACCCGGCGCGACTTCGACCTCCTCTATCCCGGCTATGCCGACGCGTGGTCGAGCTTCCACGGCGCGACCGGGATGACGTACGAGCAGGCCGGGGGCGGCCGGGCCGGGATCGCCCTCGAGGTCCGCGGCGGCGTGCTGACGCTGGAGCAGCGGATCGAGCACCACCTCCAGGCGGCCCTGGCGACCCTCGCCGAGGCGGCCGAGCGGCGGGGAGAGCGGCGGGCCGACTTCGCGCGGTTCTGGGGACCCGCCGGGCGGGTTCCCGCCGGCGCCCATTCCTTCTATCTCATTGCCCCAGGTCCCGGCGCCCACGGGGTGGCGGCACTCCTCGAAGCGCAGGGCGTCCGGGTCGAGGCCACGACCGGACCGGTCGAGAGCGAGGACGTCGTGCCGCTTCCAGGCTCGGTACGTCCCGCCGCCGGGCTCCCGGCCGGGACCCTGGTCGTCCCGTCGGACCAGCCTCTCGGACGGTTCGCGGTCGCCATGCTCGATCCGGACACGCTGACCGGGTCGTCCACCTCCGACGTCTCGGCATGGGCGCTTCCGCTGCTCTTCGACGTGCCGGCCTACGCGGCCGGCCCGGGGCTGACGGTGGCACGCCGGCCCTGGCACAGGAAGAAGGCGGTCCCGCCGGCGGTCCCCGCCGACGTCACCGCGCTGGCGTGGCCGTACGGATCGCTGACCGACGCCCTGGCGGCCCTGCGGCTGGCCGGGGGCGGCGAAGCCGTGTGGGTGACCGGGAGCCCGATCGCAGCGGGAGACGATCTCCTCCCGCGCGGGAGCTTCATCTTGAGCGTGGGCCGCGAGCGGGCTGCCGGCGCGCTGCGCCTGCTGGCCCGGCTCGGGGTGGAGCCCCGGATCGTGACGGCCCCGATCGGGGAGGGGGCCCGCCTCCGAGCGCTCCGGCCGCCCCGGGTCGCGGTGGTGGGCGGCGAGCCGGTCCTGGAGACTTCGCTCGGGGCGGTCCGCCATCTCCTCGGCCGGTCGGGCGTCCATGCGCACACGATCGAGGCCGGGGAGCTGGTGGGGGCGGACCTCGCGGCGTGGGACGTGATCGTGCTGCCCGACGGCGTCGACGTCGACCGTTACTCCCGGCGGCTCGAGCCGGCCGGACCCCGTCTCGAGGAATGGGTCGAGGCCGGGGGCACGCTAGTCGGCGTCCGCGCAGGGGCGGCGGCGCTGGCGGTCGGCCGCGGTGGCGAGGGGCTGGACCTGGGCGCGGCCGTCAAGCCGCCACGGGGTGGGCGGCCGGCCGGCCGGGGCCGGGCCGCCGACCCCATGCAGGGCGGGGTCCCGGGAGTCCTCATGACCGTCAGGGCCGATCCCGCCGACCCGCTCGGGCAAGGTTTCCCGGACGGGGAGGCGACGGTGATGGCGTGGGATCCGATCCTCCTGGAGCGCTCGGGAGGCGACCCCGTCTGGAGCTTCACCGGGGCCCCGCCCAGGGCCGGCCTGCTGCCGGCGGACGCGGGCCGGCTCCTCGCCGGACGGCCCTACGTTCTGGTCCGCGAACGGGGGCGCGGTCGGGTCGTCCTGTTCGCCGACGATCCGGGCTTTCGCGGCATGCTCCCAGGGCTCGAGAAGCTCTATCTGAACGCCACCGCCCTGCAGCCCGCCCTGCGGACCGGAGCGGACCCGGCGCAGTGACCCGGCGTGTTCTGGCCATCGACGGTCCGGCCGGAAGCGGCAAGTCCACGACCGCCCGCGAGGCGGCGCTCCGGCTGGAGTGGCCGTACGTCGACAGCGGGGCGTTCTACCGGGCGGCGGCCCTGCTGTCGCTGCGCCACGGCCTGGATCTCTCGCGGCCGGAGGATCGGGCCGACTTGAGGCGCCGGCTCGGGGCCGTGGAGATCGGGCTGCGGATGGTGGGCGGCACCCTCCACGTCACCCTGGACGGCGAGGACGTCACCCACGAGATCCGCTCGCGCGCGGTGACGCGCGCGGTCTCGGCGGTCGCCGCCGACGCCGAGCTGCGCCGGATCATCAACGCCGCGATCCGGTCGCGCGTCGGCGAGGGCCCGGCGGTCGTGGACGGCCGTGACATCGGAACGACGGTCTTTCCCGACGCCTTCCTCAAGGTGTACGTGGAGGCGACGCTGCCCGAGCGTGCGCGGCGGAGGGCGCTGGAGGCCGAGGGTTCGGAGCGAGCCGCCGATCCTGCGGTCCTGGCGAGCTACGAGCAGAGCCTGGCCGGTCGGGACCGCGCCGACAGCGAGCGCGCGGAGGCCCCGCTCACGGTGGCCCCGGACGCGATCCGGCTCGACACCACCGACCTGGGGGTGGAGACCCAGGTGGCGAGAGTCCTGGCCCTGGTCCGGTCCCGTTCGCTTGACAGTCCCTCGAATGAGCGGGTAAGTTAGTTAGTCTGATCATTTTCCAACACTTTTCGATGGATTCGATCGCGAGCCTTGGAACCCGTACGCCATGACCGAGCCTGACGAGAACCCCATAACCATGGATGATACCGTAGTCCTCGAGAACACGGTCAAGAAGGCCGCTCCAGGCGTTACCGGCCTGAATTTCGACCGCAAGCCCGTGGACGAGCTCCTCGACGAGGAGATCGAGCGCGCCTCGAGCAGCGTCAACATCCGTCCGGACCTGTTCGACGAGGAGGAGTACTCGCTGGACGAGTACGAGGCCCTCCTCGACGTCTACGAAGAATCGATTCAGGACATCCGCGAAGGTCAGATCGTGACTGGCCACATCCTGCGGGTGGACGAGAACGTGGTCGTCCTCGACATCGGGTTCAAGAGCGAGGGTGCCGTCCCGCGGGACGAGTTCAAGGAGACCGAGTCGCTCGAGGTGGGAGCCGAGGTCGACGTGTTCCTCGAGAACCTGGAGGACCAGGACGGGCGGGTGGTCCTCTCCAAGAAAAAGGCCGACTTCTACAAGGTCTGGGACAAGATCCGTCAGGCTTACGAGACCGGCGAGATCGTCCAGGGCCGGCTGGCGCGCAAGATCAAGGGCGGCGTGATCGTCGACCTCTTCGGGGTCGATGCCTTCCTCCCCGGATCGCAGATCGCTCTCCGGCGCGTGCCCGACATCGACGCGCTGATCGGGCAGACCATGGAGTTCAAGATCATCAAGCTCAACAAGCGGCGGCGGAACATCGTAGTGAGCCGGCGCATGATCCTGGAGCAGATCCGCGAGCAGAAGCGCGGCCGGCTGCTCGAGGAGATCGCGGTCGGACAGACCCGCAAGGGCGTGGTCAAGAACATCACCGACTTCGGCGCTTTCATCGATCTGGGCGGGGCGGACGGGCTGCTCCACATCACCGACATGTCGTGGGGCCGGGTCGGGCATCCGTCCGAGCTGGCGACGATCGGCGAGGAGGTGGAGGTCAAGATCCTGGATCTCGATCTACAGAACAACCGGATCTCGCTCGGCCTCAAGCAGCTCCAGCCGTACCCGTGGGAGGACGTCGCCCACAAGCACCCGGTCGGATCACGGATCAGGGGTCGCGTCGTCTCGATCACGAACTACGGGGCGTTCGTCGAGCTCGAGCCCGGGGTCGAGGGCCTGGTCCACATCTCCGAGATGTCCTGGACGCGCCACATCAAACACCCCTCCAAGCTGGTTTCCATCGGCGATGAGATCGAAGCCGTGGTCCTCAACGTCAACGAGGAAGAGGAAAAGATCTCTCTCGGCATGAAGCAGATCGAGGAAGACCCCTGGCAGAGCCTGGCGGAGAAGTATCCGCCGGCGACGGTGGTCTCCGGAAAGGTCCGGAACCTGACCTCGTTCGGCGCGTTCGTGGAGATCGAGGAGGGTATCGACGGGCTCGTCCACATCAGCGACATGTCGTGGACGCGCCGGATTCATCATCCCTCCGAGGTCGTCCGCAAGGGCGAAACGGTCAAGGTCCAGATCCTCAACATCGATACCGAGAACAAGCGCATCTCCCTGAGCATCAAGGATCTCCAGGAGAACCCGTGGGCCGAGCTCGTGGAGCGCTACTCGGTCGGCGTGGAAACCGAGGGCAAGATCGTGCGGCTCCTCGACAAGGGCGTCGTGGTGGACCTCAACGGCGACGTCGAAGGGTTCGTGCCGATCTCCCAGCTCGGCTATCGGAACCTGGAGAACCCGTCCGACAAGTTCCGCGAGGGCGACCTGCTCGTCCTGAAGGTGATCGAAGCCGATTCCGAGAACCGGCGCATCGTGCTCTCGGTCATCGACATCCCCAGCCACCGCGGTCGAGCCGACCTGGATGAGGTGGAGGCTGCGCGCGAATCCGCCGAGGCCGAACCCACGACCCAGATGGCCGACGCGCTGGCGGAGGCCGGACACGACCTCGTGGGAGAGGAGCCCGAGGAACAGGAGCGGGAGTAGCGCCAGTCGCCTCATGACCGGCCTCCCCCGTTCCGGCTCCGTCCTCCGACCGTTCATCATCGCCGCCGGCGTTGCCGTCGTTGCCGCTTCGTGTGCGTCGACGGACCGGCTTCCGACTCTCGGCACGGGATCCCTCTCGCGCACCGACGCCCTTGCGGCCCAGGAGGCGTACGACCGGGGGCTCGGCCGCTTCCAGGCCGGCGACTACGAGGGCGCGCTCGAGGATTTCACCGTCATCGTCGAGCGCTACGCGGCCAGCGAGAGCTCGGCTCTGGCCCTGTACTGGCAGGCCCGCTCGTTCTATCAGCTGGGCCGTGACTCCCTCGCCATACCGGGGTTCGAGCGCTACCTGGCGCTGGCGCCCGGGATGCCCAACCGCGAGCACGCCGTTCTGCTGCTCGCGAACAGCCGCTACGGAACGGGCGATTTCGACGCCGCGCTGAACGCCGCGCTGGACGTGGGGAACGCACCCGACGCGCTTCGCCCCGGCTTTCTGAGCCTGGCCGGCGACCTCGTCGACAAGCTCTCACGAGCCCAGGTCATCCGGGGTGCGCAGCTCGACCCGCCACGGGACTGGATGGCGCCCTTCTACCTGCAGGCGGCCCGCTGGTCGGCGGCCGATCAGAACCGCCGCCAGGCCCAGCAGTTCGCCGACAAGGTCCTCGACTTCCCTGGGCTGCCGGCCGACGTCCGCGGGGAGGCGACCGCGATCCGGTCCGGGTCGGAGGTCGCGCTGCGGCCCCGGATCGGTGTCCTCATGCCGGGCGAAGGGCGGTTCGCTGACGTGGGAGAGGAGGTCCAGCGCGGGGTCGCGCTGGCGCTGGAGGAGATCAATCGCGACCGGACGAACGCCTACGAGCTGGTCAGCCGGGTGACGATCACCGACGCCGACTCGACGGTGGCGATGGTGAGGGCGCTGGCCCGGGGAGAGGGTGTCCAGGCGATCCTCGGCCCGATCACGAGCGAGTTCGCCCTGCCGGCCGGGGAAGCCGCCCGCGAAGAGGGGGTGGCCCTGATCAGCCCCACCGCGACCGACGCCCGGATGCTCGACATCGGCCCGAACGTCCTCACGGTGAACGCACTGGACGGGGCGATCGGCTACACGATCGGGACCTACGCGGCCACCAACCTGGGCCGGCGGCGGTTCGCGATCCTGGCCGTCGACAACCCGTACGGCCGGATCCAGGCGGATGCCTTCGCGCAGGCCGTTCAGGCCGCGGGCGGGGGCATCGTCGCGCGCCACACCTATGCGCCGGCTACGACGCAGTTCACCGAGCTGCTGGGCGAGATCGTGCGTTCCGGCACCGATGCCCTGTTCATCGCCACCAAGAGCCCGAACGAGGCGCTGCGAATCCTCAACCAGGTCGCGTTCTTCCAGCTCGGGAGCCTCATGCCGCTGGGCACCGACGCCTGGAACGACGCGTCGTTCTCCAGTCAGGGACGCGGGTTCGTGAGGGGCTACTTCGCCGACACCTTCAGCAGGGATCCGCGCGTGACCCGCTGGCAGGCCTTCGCCGACGCCTACACGGCGCGTTACGGGGAGGAGCCGGAGAACCTGATCCCGGGGTGGGGCTACGACGCCGCCCATCTGGCGATCCGTCCGTTCGTGCAGCAGAACGCAGCCACCGGCGCCACCGCCCTCGCGGCCGAGCCGTATCGCGGCGCCTCGGCGCTGTTCCGGTTCACGCCGCAGGGGATCCGGCGCGCGGTCGTGGTCCACCAGATCCAGGGCGGGGAAGCGGTCGCCGTGGAATGGTGAGCCGGGCGTGAGCGACCGGCTGGAGGAGCTGCGGGCGCGCGAGGCCGAGGCGCTGGCCGGCGGCGGCCCTGAGCGCCTCCAGGCCCAGCACCGGAAGGGAAAGCTGGGAGCCCGGGAACGGCTCGACCTTCTGCTCGACCCGGGCTCGTTCTTCGAGCTCGACCGCCTCGTCACCCACCGCACCGCCGAGTTCGGCCTCGCGGACCAGAAGATCCCCGGCGACGGCGTCGTGACCGGGTACGGGACCATCGACGGACGGCCGGTCTACGTCTTCAGCCAGGACTTCACGGTGTTCGGCGGCTCCCTGTCGGAGGCCCACGCCGAGAAGATCTGCAAGATCATGGATCTGGCGCTGAAGACCGGCGCGCCGATCGTCGGGCTGAACGATTCGGGCGGCGCCCGGATCCAGGAAGGCGTGGCGTCGCTGGGCGGCTACGCCGAGATCTTCCTGCGCAACACGCTGGCCAGCGGGGTCGTGCCACAGATCAGCGCCATCCTGGGGCCGTGCGCGGGGGGCGCGGTCTACAGCCCGGCCATCACCGACTTCGTCTGCATGGTCGAGGGCATCTCGTACATGTTCGTGACCGGCCCCAACGTGGTCCGGACGGTGACCCACGAGGAGGTTTCGTTCGACGACCTCGGCGGCGCGGCCGTGCACGCCGCGAAGAGCGGGGTCAGCCACTTCACCCATCCCGACGAGCCGGCGTGCCTCGAGGGCATCCGGCGCCTGCTCGGCTACCTGCCGTCCAACAATCGCGAGGACCCGCCGGTCGTCGACACCGGCGACGACCCGGACCGGGCGGTCCCCGCGCTGCGGGAGGTGATCCCGGCGAGCCCGAACAAGCCGTACGACGTCCACGTCGTCATCCGGGAGCTGGTCGACCGGGGCTCGTTCCTCGAGGTCCACGCCGGGTACGCGCAGAACCTGGTCGTCGGCGTGGCCCGGCTGGGCGGACGTACGGTCGGAATCGTGGCCAACCAGCCGGCCGTCCTGGCGGGCGTGCTGGACATCGACGCGAGCCTGAAGGGAGCACGCTTCGTCCGCTTCTGCGACGCCTTCAACATCCCGCTCGTCACGCTCGTCGACGTGCCGGGGTTCCTGCCCGGGACGGCTCAGGAGTGGGGCGGCATCATCAAGCACGGGGCCAAGCTCCTCTACGCCTACTGCGAGGCCACCGTCCCCAAACTGACCGTCATCCTGAGGAAGGCCTACGGCGGCGCGTACGACGTCATGTCCTCGAAGCACATCCGCGGCGACCTGAACCTGGCGTGGCCGACCGCCGAGATCGCGGTCATGGGCCCCAAGGGGGCGGTCGAGATCCTGTGGCGCAGGGAGATCGAGGGCGCCGACGACCGGGCTGCGGCGATCGATGCCCACGCCGCCGAGTACGGCGAGCGGTTCGCCAACCCGTGGGTCGCCGCCGAGCGCGGCTACGTGGACGCCGTCGTGGATCCGGCCGACACCCGCCGCCTGCTGGCGGGCGGGCTCCGGGTTCTGGCCGGTAAGCGGGACGCCAATCCACCTCGAAAGCACGGTAACTTGCCGCTATGAAGTCCAAGCGGGGTAAGCGGATGCGGACCTCGCCACGATCGGTCGGCGGGTCGCTCCGGAGGGTCCTGGTGGCCAACCGGGGCGAGATCGCGGTGCGGGTGATCCGAGCCTGCCGGAGCCTGGGGATCGAGGCGGCGGCGGTCTTCTCCGACGCCGACCGGGACGCGCCCCACGTGGCGCTCGCCGACCTGGCCGCCGGCATCGGCCCCGCGCCGCCCCGCGACTCCTACCTCTCGATCGAGCGGCTGCTCGAGGCCGGCCGGCGGCTGGACGTCGACGCCGTCCATCCGGGGTACGGGTTCCTGGCGGAGAACGCCGCCTTTGCCGAGGCGGTCCGGGAGGCGGGATGGACATGGGTCGGCCCACCCCCGGCCGCGATCCGCGCGATGGGGGAGAAGACGGAGGCCCGCCGGGCCATGCAGGCGGCCGGTGTGCCGGTCGTGCCGGGAACGGCCGAGCCCCTGGCCGGCCTCGACGAGGCGCGGGCGCGTGCGGCCGAGGCCGGTTACCCGATCCTGCTGAAGGCGGCCGCCGGCGGCGGCGGCCGCGGGATGCGGCGGGTCGAGGATGAGGCCGGGCTCGAGGGCGCCCTCAGGGCGGCCCGGAACGAGGCCGGGAACGCGTTCGGTGATCCGGCCGTCTACCTGGAGAAGTTCGTCCCCGAGGCGCGGCACGTGGAGATCCAGGTGTTCGCGGACAGGGAGGGCCGGACGATCCATCTGGGCGAGCGCGAGTGCTCCGTCCAGCGGCGCCATCAGAAGGTCCTCGAGGAGGCGCCGGCGCCCGGCCTGGACGCGGGCACGCGGACGAGGATGGGGCGCGAGGCCGTCCGCGCCGCGCGCGCGGTCGCCTACGAGGGCGCCGGCACGGTGGAGTTCCTGCTCGCCCCCGACGGCGAGTTCTGGTTCCTCGAGATGAACACGCGGATCCAGGTCGAGCACCCGGTCACCGAGATGGTGACCGGGATCGACCTGGTGGCGCTCCAGCTCCGGGTCGCGGCCGGCGAGCCGCTGCCGCTGACCCAGGAGGAGCTCGATCTGCGCGGCCACGCGGTCGAATGCCGGATCACGGCCGAGGACCCGGCGGCCGGGTTCCGACCGGCCACCGGCACGGTGACCGAGTTCCGGGCGCCGGGAGGTCCGGGCGTCCGCTTCGACGCCGGGATCGAGACGGGCACGGAGATCACCCCCCACTACGACCCCCTCCTCGCCAAGTGCGTGACGTGGGGACGGACCCGGGACGAGGCGCTGGACCGGATGCGGACGGCGCTCGCCGAGACCACGATCGGCGGGGTGACGACCAACCTCCCCCTGCAGCGGATCCTGGTCGAGCATCCTGAGCTCCGTGCGGCGCGCGTCCACACGCGCTGGCTGGAGCGCGGGCTGGAGGAGATCCTGGCGCGGCTGGCCGAGGCGCGGCGGCCGGAGGAGCCGCTGGCGGCCGCGCTGGCGGCGTGGGCGAGTCACACCGGCCGGCGCACGGCTCAGCCACTCCCGCCCTCCGCCGGGCTTTCCGCATGGCGGCGCGAGCGGTGGGTCTGGATTCGCTGACCGGGACCGTCGAGGCCGAGGTCGAGAGCCTCGCCCACGGCGGTGAAGGGGTGGCGCGGGTGGAGGGACGGGTGGTGTTCGTCCCCGGCGCTGCGCCCGGCGACCGGGTCCTGGTGCGGATCGTCGAAGATCACCCGAGGTGGGCGCGGGCCCGGCTCGAGCGGGTCCTCCGTGCCTCCGCCGACCGGATCGAGCCGCGCTGCCCGCTGCATGGCGAATGCGGTGGATGCGGCCTCCAGCACGTGCCGCCCCGTGTCCAGCGACAGGCCAAGGCGGCCGCGGTGACCGACCTGCTGGAACGGGTCGGAGGGCGCCGCCCGCCGTCGCCCGTCGTGTGCGAGCCGGCGCCCCGGGACTGGGAGTATCGGCAGCGCGCGGTCCTCTCCTGGGGGCGGACGGAGGAGGGCGTCACGGTGGGGTTCCACCCGCCCGGCGATCCGGTCGCCCTGGTCGACGTTCCCGCCTGCCCGGTCCTGGACCCGCGGATCGCGATTCGGCTCCCGGCCATCCGCGCGGCGCTCGGTGCCGCGCTCGACGACGAGGACGGGGCGGAAAAAGGCCGGCTGGCGCTCCGCGCGCCGGCCGGCCATCCGGTCGACGCGGGCGTCTTTGCCGCCGATCCGGGCCCGGCCGAGCGGATCGCGGCCGCGCTCACCGCGCGCGGGGTCCCCGCGACCTGGGGACGGTGGGACCGTGGCGGGCTCCACCTGGCGGGGGGCGCGCCCCGGCGAGAGGTCCATCTCGCTTACCGCGGTTTGAACCTGCGGGTGGGCTTCGATAGCTTCCTCCAGGCCGATCTGGAAGCCGCCTCCGCGCTCTACGAAGCGGTCCTCGAGGCGCTGGACGCGACGGCGGGAGAGGCGGTGATCGACGCTTATGCCGGGATCGGCGTGGTGGCCTGCGAGCTGGCCCGTGCCGGAGTCCGTGTGACCGCCGTGGAGAGCCACCCCGGCGCGGCCAGCGACCTGCGCGCCAACGTGGCCCGGGCGGGTGACGCCCACGTTCTCGAGATGGCGGCCGACAGGCTCGACTGGCGGCGGCCCCGGCCGGACGGCATCGTCGTCAACCCGCCACGCGGCGGGTGCGCCCGGCGTGTGATCGACGGGATCGTCCGCTCAGGCGCCCGGCGGCTCGTTTACGTCGCCTGCGATCCAGCCACGCTCGCCCGGGACGTCCGCCGCCTCGGCACGGCGTGGCGCCTGGACGGGGTCCGGGCCTTCGATCTCTTCCCGCAGACCGCCCACGTGGAGACCGTGCTGAGGCTGACCCGGACATGACGTCCCCTGCGACCTACTGCGTCACCGCCGCCGGCCGGACCGACCCCTACCGGGTCGTCCTGACGCCTTCCGCCGAGGGCTGGGCGGCGGCCGTCCAGCGCGGGCACGAGGCGTGGACGTTCTCGATCCGGGAGGCCGGCGGGAACGGCCGGGCGTGGGTCGGGGCGCGGCTGGTGGTGTTCGAATGGAACGACGGCCGGCTGTCGCTGGGCGGGGTCGAGCACCCGCTCACCGTCGAGTCCGAGGCGCGCCACCGGGCAGCCCGGCTGCGCGCGGCGGGGCCGGTCGCCGGCCGCGCCCAGGACGTCCGGGCTCCCATGCCCGGCCTGATCGTCGCGGTCGAGGTCGAGGAGGGGGATCGCGTCGAGGCCGGCGCGGGGCTGGTCGTGATCGAGGCCATGAAGATGGAGAACGAGATCGTGGCGCCGGCCGGGGGGAAGGTCACCGCGATCGGCGTCCGGCCCGGCCAGGCGGTCGAGAGGGACGCCATGATCTGCACGATCGAGCAGGGGGAGCCCGCGTGAACAAACCGCGGACCGAGGAAGGTCCGGCCGCCCGCGCGGCGGGGGTGCCCACCACCAGCAGCGGCCACGTCGTGCGCACGGTATACGTCCCCGGGGACGTGGAGCCGATCGATCCCGGGCGGGACCTCGGGATGCCGGGCCAGCCGCCCTACACCCGTGGCATCCACGAGGACATGTACCGCGGGCGGCTATGGACGATGCGGCAGTACGCCGGCTACGGCAGCGCGGAAGAGACCAACGCCCGCTTCCGCTACCTCCTCGAGCACGGGCAGACCGGCCTCTCGACCGCTTTCGACCTGCCCACCCAGATGGGGTACGACTCCGATCACCCGCGCGCGGCCGGCGAGGTCGGACGGGTCGGCGTGGCGATCGACACGCTCGACGACATGCGCCGGCTGTTCGCCGGGATCCCGCTCGCCAAGGCCTCGACGTCGATGACGATCAACGCGACCGCGACCACCCTTCTCGCCCTGTACACGCTGGTCGCCGATGAGCAGGGAGCGCCGCTCGCGTCGCTGCGGGGGACCATCCAGAACGACATCCTCAAGGAGTACGTCGCGCGAGGGACCTACATCTACCCCCCAGCCTTCAGCCTGCGCCTGATCGTGGACTCGTTCGCGTGGTGCGCCCGGGAGACGCCGCAGTGGAACCCGATCTCGATCTCCGGCTATCACATCCGCGAGGCGGGCGCCACCGCGGCCCAGGAGGTCGCCTTCACGTTCGCCAACGCGATCTGCTACGTGGAGGCGGCCCGGCGGGCCGGGCTCGAGCCGGCCGATTTCATCGGCCGGCTCTCCTTCTTCTTCGGCGTCCATAACGACCTCTTCGAGGAGGTGGCCAAGTTCCGCGCGGCACGGAAGATCTGGGCGCGGCTGGTCGCGGACCGGTTCGGGATCTCCGACCCGGCCGCCGCGCGGCTCCGGTTCCACGCCCAGACCGACGGCGCGACGCTGACCGCGCAGCAGCCGCTCAACAACGTGGTGCGGGTGACGGTCCAGGCGCTGGCCGCGGTGCTGGGGGGGACCCAGAGCCTCCACACCAACGCCTACGACGAGGCGCTGGCCCTGCCGACCGAGGAGTCGGCCCGGCTCGCGCTCAGGACCCAGCAGATCCTGGCGTCGGAGAGCAAGGTCGCCGTGACGGCCGATCCGCTGGGTGGCTCGTACTACGTCGAGACGCTGACAGCGGACCTCGAGGAGCGCGTGCTCGAGTACCTGGAGCGGATCGACGACCTGGGGGGCGCGCTGGGCGCCTTGGAGGGCGGCTTCTTCCAGGGCGAGATCGAACGTGAGGCGTACCGCCACCAGCGCCGGACCGAGAGCGGCGAGGAGGTGGTCGTCGGCGTCAACCGCTGGACGGAGAAGGAGGCCGAGCCGCGGATCGGCGGCGTCGACGTGGCGGCGATCGAGGCGCGTCAGATCGAGCGCATCCGGAGCTGGCGCCAGACGCGCGACACGGGGGCCGTCCAGCGCAGCCTCGAGCGCCTGCGCCGCGCGGGGGAAGGGGAGGACAACCTGCTCCCGCCGATCCGGGAGGCGTGCGGGGTGGGTGCCACGCTGGGCGAGATCGCCGACGTCTTCCGCGAGCTGCACGGCACCTGGGACGAGCTGAGCCAGGGGTGAGGACGAGGGCCGTTTTTCAACGAGCGAGGAGCGAGCATGCCGACCTACGCATACGAATGCACCGCGTGCGGGCATAACTTCGAGGTCTTCTCGAAGATCAGCGCCAAGCCGACGCCCCGGAAGTGCCCGGTCTGCGGCGGGCGCGCGAACCGCCAGATCACCGGTGGCGCCGGCTTCCTGTTCAAGGGCGAGGGGTTCTACATCACCGACTACCGGAGCGAGGAGTACCGCTCGCGGGAGAAGGCCGAGAAGAAGGACGGTGCCGAGGCGCCCGCGGAGAAGCCCGGCAAGGCCGCCAAGCCGAACCCCGAGGCCTCGTCGGACAAGGCGAAGAAGAAGCGGAAGAAGAACGGTTGACCCGACCGCGCGAGGAGCTCAGGACCCGACTGGCGGAGCGGATCGAGTCGCTCGGGTGGCCTGCGGTCGAGGTGGTGGTCGAGCGTCCGGCCCGTCCGGAGCACGGGGACTGGGCCTCTCCCGTCGCGCTCGCGCTCGCCCGCCCGCTCGGCCGCGGGCCACGCGAGATCGCGCGCGAGCTGGCGGGCGTGGCGGTCGACCCGGGAACGTTCGAGGAGATCACCGTCGCCGGCCCCGGGTTCCTGAACGCCCGCCTCTCGCCCGCCTATCTGCGCGAAGGTGTGCGGCGGGTGCTGGAAGCGGGCTCCGCCTACGGGAGTTCGCAGCGGCTCGCCGGGTGGCGCCCGAACGTCGAGTTCGTGTCCTCCAACCCGACCGGCCCGCTCCACGTGGGACACGCCCGCAACGCGGTCCTGGGCGACGCCATCGCCGCATTCCTCGAGAGCCAGGGAGCCCAAGTGACGCGCGAGTACTACTTCAACGACGCCGGCCGCCAGATGGACATCCTGGGCGCGTCGGTGTACGCGCGCTACCGGCAGCTCTGGGATCCCGACTTCCCGTTTCCGGAGGAAGGCTACGCGGGCGGCTACATCGAGGACCTGGCGGCCGGGCTGCGCGACGAGGTCGGCGAGCGGTACCGGGACACCGAGCCGGGTGAGTGGCTCCCCGAGGTCAGGCGCTTCGCCGGCGAGCGGATCGCGGCCGGGATCCGCGAGGACCTGGCCCGGTTCCGGGTCGAGTTCGACGTCTGGTTCAACGAGTCGTCGCTGTACCGGGACGGCCGGCTCGAGGAGACGATCGAGGCGCTCCGGGCGAAGGACGCCGTCTACGACAAGGACGGGGCGGTGTGGCTCCGCGCGACCGTTTGGGGAGACGAGGAGGACCGGGTCCTGGTGAAGAGCAGCGGCGACCCGACCTACCTGCTGCCCGACATCGCCTACCACCTGGACAAGCGCACCCGCCGGTTCGATGCCGCGATCGACGTGTGGGGGGCCGATCATCACAGCTACGCCGTCCGGATGCAGGCCGCGCTCCAGGCCCTCGGCTTTCCGCCGGGCTGGTTGAGGACGGTCATCTACCAGCAGGTGAGCCTGATCGAGGACGGGCAGGAGGTCCGTCTCTCGACCCGCCGCAACCGGATGGTGACGCTGCGCGAGCTCCTGGACGACATCGGTGTCGACGTCGCGCGCTATTTTCTGCTGATGCGGAAGGGCGATACGCACATGACCTTCGACCTGGACCTCGCGCGACGGCAGTCGGACGAGAACCCGGTCTACTACGTTCAGTACGCGCACGCCCGGATCGCCGGCGTGTTCGGGCGGCTGGAGGAGCACGCCTGGGATCCCCGCGAATCAGGCGTTCCCGAAACCCTGGATCGGCTCACGGCGGATACGGAGCTCGACGTGCTGCGGGCGCTCGACGATTTCCCCGACGTGGTCTCCGATGCCGCCGACGCGCTCGAGCCGCACCGGGTGACGGATTACCTGGAGAGTCTGGCCCGCCGCTTCCACCTGTGGTACCACGCCGAGCGCTTCCTGGTCGGGGACCGGGACCTGGCGCAAGCGCGGCTGGCGCTCGCCCGCGCCGTCCAGACCGTGCTCGCCAACGGCCTCGGCCTGCTCGGGGTGAGCGCGCCCGAAACGATGTAGAACGCCGATGACGTCTCGCTTCCTGCCTCCGGGGGTCGCATGTCGCTTCTCGTAGTCGGTTCGGTCGCGCTGGACGACGTCAGGACGCCGTTCGGCGAGCGTAAGGACGTGCTGGGCGGAGCGGCCGTGTACTTCAGCCTGGCCGCCTCCTACTTCACCGAGGTGCGGCTGGTGGGCGTCGTCGGGAGCGACTTCCCCGAGCGGCATCGGGAGCTCCTCGAGTCGAAGGGGATCGACCTGGCCGGGCTCGAGACCGTCGACGGGAAGACGTTCCGGTGGGGGGGCGAGTACGGCTACGATCTGAACGCGCGGGAGACCCTGTTCACCGACCTGAACGTCTTCGCCGATTTCAGGCCCCGGATCCCCGACACCTTCCGCGACTCCGGGCACGTCTTCCTGGCCAACATCGAGCCCGGGCTCCAGCTCGACGTGCTCGATCAGGTCGACGCTCCGGAGACCGTCGCTCTGGACACCATGAACTACTGGATCCGGGGCACGCCCGATGACCTGCGCCGGGTCATAGAGAGGGCCGACCTGGTCCTCATCAACGACTCGGAGACCCGCCAGCTGGCGCAGGAACCGAACCTCCGGAAGGCAGCCGAATCGATTCTGGAATGGGGGCCGCAGCTGATCGTCGTGAAGAAAGGGGAGCACGGCGCGGTCGCCTTCTCGGGGGAATGGATCTTCGCCGTACCGGGGATCCCGCTCGATACGATCGTCGACCCGACCGGCGCCGGCGACGCGTTCGCGGGCGGCTTCCTGGGGTACGTGGCGGCGACCGGGGACACCTCGCCCGAAGGGTTGAAGCGGGCCACGATCTACGGCTCGGCGATGGGCTCCTTCTGCTGCGAGGACTTCTCGGTCGATCGCCTGACACGGCTCGACGCCGACGCGATCGAGGAGCGGTTCCGCGAGTTCGGCCAGCTGACCCGCTTCGACCACCGCCCGGTGGCGGGTCATGCCTGAGCCATCGAAGGTCCCCGCCCCGGCCTACCGCGCCGCGGGCGTGGACCTGGCGGCCTCGGACGCTGTCAAGCGTCGGCTGGCCCGGCTCGTCGAGTCGACGCTGGGGCCGGAGGTCGTCGGGGGGGTGGGCGGGTTCGGGGGCTGCTACGCGATCGGCGGCCTGGCCGAGCCGGACCCGGTCCTGGTCGCCTCGGCGGACGGCGTCGGCACCAAGCTGCTCGTGGCCCGATGGGCGGGCCGCCACGACACGGTGGGGCAGGACCTGGTCCACCACTGCGTCGACGACCTCCTGGCCGCGCGCGCGCGGCCGCTCCTCTTTCTCGACTACATCGCCACCGGGAGGATCGACCCGGGCGTGGTCCTCACCCTGGTCGAGGGGCTCGCCCGGGCCTGCCGCGAGGACGGCCTGGCCCTGATCGGCGGCGAGACCGCCGAGATGCCGGACCTCTACGGGGAGGGGGAGTACGATCTGGCGGGGTTCGTGGTCGGGGTCGCGCCGCGCTCACGGCTCGGGTCCCGCGCCGCCTCCGGCGACGTCGTGCTGGGGCTGACATCGAGCGGCCTCCACACCAACGGCTACACGCTGGCGCGGCGGATCCTGATCGACGACGCGGAGGTCGGGCCGGACGAGGCGGTGCCGTGGGGC
Source organism: Gemmatimonadota bacterium (assembly GCA_035708865.1). GTDB lineage: Bacteria > Gemmatimonadota > Gemmatimonadetes > JACCXV01 > JAHWKZ01 > DASRVA01. Next base: position 63,289 of record DASTFF010000017.1, read on the forward strand.
GGGACGACCTGGGCCGACGCGCTCCTCGCCGTCCATCGCTCGTACCTGGGCCCGGTCCTGCCCCTCCTCGACGACCCCGACCTCCATGCCATCGCCCACATCACCGGCGGCGGCTTCGCCGGCAACCTCCCGCGCATCCTGCCGGCAGGTCTGGGCGCCCGGCTGGACCGTTCGGCATGGGAGGTTCCGCCGCTGTTCCGTCATCTGGCCGGGACCGGGAACGTTTCCGAGGACGAGATGTACCGCGTCTTCAACATGGGGATCGGGATGTGTCTCGTGGTTGCCGCGGAGGCGGCCGGCCGGATCGCCGACGCCTGCGCGAAGCACGGGGACCGGCCGGCAACGATCGGTCGCGTCGTGGCCGGGGAGGGAGTGGCGTGGGACTGAGATCTCTGTTGTCCCTGCTCGTTCTGCTGGTGTCCCTGGCGGGTCCGGCGCTTTCCCAGGGGGTGAGCGAGGGGCGCGTCCGGGAGGGGATCGACGACGCCGTCGACGGACTGGGTCAGGCGCTCGGCGGCGGGAGCGCGCTGACCGGACCGGCCGAAACGACCGGCGGGCTGGGCGCGTTCCGGCTGAACGCCGCCCTCGGCCTCAGCGAGGCCGAGATCGAGGACCCGCGGCGTCCTTCCGGCCGCGTCGACGTCGCGATCCCGGTCGGGGCCGTGAACGGCGCGGTCGGCGTGACCCGGGCGCTCGACCTCCTGGGGAAGGCGGGGGCGGTCGCGGCGGGCGACGACTACGAAGCGGTCGCCCTCGAGCTCGGCCTGGGGGTCCGGTACGCCATCCTTCCCGGCGGCTTGACGCTCCCCGCCGTGAGCGCGTCCCTCTGGCGGACCTGGGTCGACGGGCTCGAGTATGGCGACCTCACCGGAGACGAGATCGCCTTCGACGCCGACGTCGTCACCTGGTCGGCCCGTGTGGACGCCTCCAAGTCGTTCGGCGTCCTGGCGCCCTATGTCGGGGCAGGCTTCGATCGGACCGGGGTCGACGCGCGCTACCGGATCCCGGCCGGCTCGTCGACCGGCGGCGAGACGATCGAGGGGTCGATCGACGCCAGCGGGAGCCAGGCCAAGGCGTATGCCGGACTCGAGCTGAACCTGCTCGTCCTCCGCGCCAGCGCCGAGGTGGGGCGCGGATCGTCGGGGACCTTCGTCGGCGTGGCGCTCGGCTTTTGACCGGCCTCGAGCACGGCCCGCTCATGCGGCGGGCCCTCGAGCTGGCCGAGCGCGGCGGTGGAAGAACGGCCCCCAACCCGATGGTGGGGTGCGTCCTCGTGACGTCCGACGGGACGGTGATCGGCGAGGGGTATCACCGCCAGGCCGGCGGCCCTCACGCCGAGGTGGTGGCGCTCGAGGCCGCCCGGGCGGGTGGCCACGATCCGGCCGGCGCCACTGCGGTGGTCACGCTCGAGCCCTGCGACGCCCACAACCGGACGCCCCCCTGCACGGTCGCGCTCCTCGAGGCCGGCGTGGCCGAGGTCGTCTACGCGCTCTCCGATCCGCACATCGGGAAGGGGGGCGCCGAGCGCCTGCGCGCGGGCGGCGTCCTAGTCACGGGCGGCGTCCTCGAGGCCGAGGCCAGGCGGCTCCTCGAGCCCTGGCTCCACTTCGTCACGACCGGCCGCCCCCACTTCCACGTCAAAACGGCCCAGACCCTGAACGGACGGGTGACGCGCGGACGTGAAGGGGAGCCCTGGATCACCGGTCCCGAGGCGCGGCGCCTGGTCCACCGGCTCAGACGGCGGTCCGCTGCCGTCATGGTCGGGTCGGGCACCGTCCTGGCCGACGATCCGCTTCTCACCGTCCGCGACTGGCCGCCGCAGGAGGAGGCGGAAGAGTGGCCCGAGGTCCAGCCGGTGCGGGTCGTCCTCGACACGCGCCTCCGGACCCCGCTCGACGCCCGGCTGGTCGTCACGGCCGGCGTCCTGCCCCTCTGGATCCTCGCGGGCGAGGATGCGCCCGCCGAGCGCGAGCGGGAGCTCGCCGGCCGCGGCGCCGAGGTGATCCGGGTGGCGACGGGCCGGACGGGCCTGGACCTGGCCGCCGTCGCCGACGAGCTCGCGCGTCGTGAGATCACCGGCCTCCTGGTCGAGGCCGGTCCGACCCTCGCGACCGCGCTCCTGGAGGCGGGTCTCGTGGACCGCTGGACGATGCTCCTGGCGCCCGACTGGGTGACCCGCAAGGGAGCGCTCCCCGTTCTCCTCACCGACGCGCCGTACGTCGGGTTCGAGCTCGTCGAGCCGGAGTGGTCGATTCACGGGCCGGACGCCGCGGTCACGGGGCAGGTGCGACGGGCGGGATAGGCTCGGCTGCTTACCTTTCCCTTCATGTTCACCGGCCTGATCGAAGCCGTCGGGACCGTGCGCGGCACCGAGCCCCTCGGCGAAGGCGTGCGCCTCTCGATCGTCGCGCCGTTCGCCGCCGAGCTCGGGATCGGCGAGTCGGTGGCGGTCGACGGAGTTTGCCTGACCGTCGTCGAGCGCGGGGCCGGTGCGTTCGCGGTCGAGGCCGTTCGCGAGACGGTCGCCCGGACCACGGTCGGAGGCTGGGAGACCGGGAAGAGGGTCAACCTGGAGCGCGCGCTGGCGGTCGGGGACCGGCTGGGAGGCCACTTCGTGCAGGGCCACGTGGACGGCGTGGCGACCGTGCAAGCGATTGAACGGCAAGGGGAGAACCGGTACATTGACCTGTCGCTCCCGGAGGCGGGAAAGCCCTTCGTGGCGGAGCGGGGATCGATCGCCGTGAACGGGGTCAGCCTGACCGTCCTGGCCTTGACTCCGGACAGGGTCCGGGTCTCGATCGTCCCTCACACGTGGGCGGCGACCGCCTTTCCGGAGCTCGTCGCCGAAGACCCCGTGAATGTGGAGTACGACCTGATCGCACGATACCTGAAGCGCCTGATCGAGGCCCGGCCATGATCCAGCCCGTCACGTTCACGCCCATCGAGGAGGCCCTCGCGGCGATCCGCCGGGGGGAGATCCTGATCGTCGTCGACGACGAGGACCGCGAGAACGAGGGCGACTTCGTCATGGCCGCCGACGTGGTCACTCCCGAGGCGATCAACTTCATGGCGCGTCACGGTCGCGGGCTGATCTGCGCGCCGATCAGCGGCGAGCGGGCGCGCGAGCTGCGTCTGGACCTCATGGTCACCGACAACACGGCGCTCCACGAGACGGCATTCACGGTCTCGGTGGACGCCCGGCACGGGACGACGACGGGAATCAGCGCAGGCGACCGCGCGGCCACCGTGCGGGCCCTGGTGGATCCGGAGACCCATCCGGCCGATCTGGCGCGCCCCGGGCACGTGTTCCCGCTGCGTGCCAAGGAAGGCGGCGTTCTGCGGCGGGCCGGCCACACCGAGGCCGCGGTGGACCTGGCGCGGCTGGCCGGGCTGGCGCCGGTGGCGGTCCTGTGCGAGGTCGTCGACGACGACGGCTCGATGGCGCGCCTGCCGAGGCTCCTGGAGATCGCGCGTCAGCACAGGCTCGCGATCATCACGATCGAGGACCTGATCCTGTACCGGCGCCTCAAGGAGAAGCTCGTCGTGCGGTTGGCCGAGACCCCCCTCCCGACCCAGTATGGGGATTTCCGGCTCATCCTCTACGGCACGACGATCAACGACGAGCATCACGTGGCGCTCGTGCGCGGACGGGTCGAGGGGAAGGAGGACGTGCTGGTCCGGGTCCACTCGTCCTGCTTCACCGGGGACGTCCTGGGGAGCCTCCGCTGCGACTGCGGGGATCAGCTCCACCAGGCGATGCGCCAGGTCGCCGAAGCAGGCGAAGGAGTCGTCCTCTACATGCACCAGGAAGGACGCGGCATCGGCCTGGTCAACAAGCTCAAGGCATACATGCTGCAGGATCAGGGGCTGGACACGGTCGAGGCGAACGAGCACCTGGGCTTCCGGCCGGACCCGCGGGACTACGGCATCGGCTGCCAGATTCTGGTCGACCTGGGGCTCTCGACGCTGCGCCTGCTGACCAACAACCCCCGTAAGCGCGCGGCGATCGAAGGGTACGGCCTCAGGATCACCGAACACGTGCCGATCGAGGTCGAGCCGACCGACCACAACCGCCGCTACCTGGAGACGAAGCGCGACAAGCTCGGCCACTCGCTGGGACGGCGATGAGGCGACGCGGCGCCCAACGGACAATGACGGACCATGCCCGGTAAAGGAACCCCCCTTGCCGCCGACGGGCGCGGCAAGCGCGCGGTGCTCGTGGTGGCGCGCTTCCACGCGGAGATCGCCGACCGGCTCGTGGCGGGCGCCCGGGCGGCGCTGGTCGACGCCGGCGTCGAGGATTCCGACATCGACGAGTTCGGGGTGGCCGGCGCCTTCGAGCTGGCCCCCGCCATCCGCCAGATCCTCGGGCTGGACCCCGTCCCGGATCTGGTGATCGCGCTAGGCGCCGTGATCCGGGGCGAGACCCCGCACTTCGACTTCATCGCCGGTGCGGCGGCGGAGGCGATCCAGACGCTCGCCGTGGACGCCAACGTCGCGATCGGCTTCGGGGTGCTGACGACCGAGACGGTCGAGCAGGCGCTCGCGCGGTCCGACCCTGACGGCCCGGATAAGGGCGGGGAAGCCGCCCGGGCGGCCCTCGCCCAGGCGGACCTGTACGAGCGGCTGCGGGACCACCGCTCGCCGGTCCGCGGGTTCCGCGTCTCATGAGGCGCCGCCACAAGGCACGGCGGTGGGTCCTCCAGATCCTGTACGCGTGGGAGGTGCGTGACCGGCCGGGCCGGCTCGCGGACGAGGCGGCGGCGTTCTTCGAGCGCCGCCGGATCGGTCCCGAGACACGCGGCTTCGCCGAGGAGCTGATCGGCGTGCTGGACGCCCATCTGGACGAGATCGACCGCCTCCTCGGGGAGAGCGCGGAGAACTGGGACCCGGTCCGGATGTCGATCGTCGACCGCAACGTGCTGCGGATCGGCCTGGCCGAGATGCTGCATCTTCCGGACGTCCCGTTCAAAGTCTCCATCGACGAGGCGGTGACGCTGGCCCAGCGCTACGGCGGCGCGGACTCCCCGCGCTTTGTCAACGGCGTCCTGGACGCCGCGGCCCACCGGCTCGACCTGATCCCTTCCTGAGAGGGGAGAGGTCCCCCTCCCCTCCGTGCTGATCGGGATCCTCGCCGACGTCCACGCCAACCTGCAGGCGCTCGAGGCCGTGCTGGCCTGGCTCGACGCCCGGCGGGTCGACGACCTGGTGTGCCTGGGCGACGTGGTGGGGTATGGAGGCGATCCGGAGCGGTGCGTGGAGATCGTGCGCGAGCGCTGCTCGGTGACCGTGCGCGGAAACCACGATCACGCGGTCTTCGATCCGGGCCTGCGAAAGGATTTCAACGATCACGCCCGGCGCGCGGTGGAGCGGCACGCCGAGATCCTCGGAGAGGCGGAGGTCGCCTGGCTGCGGTCGCTGCCCGCGGTCCTCACGCGTGAAGGTCTGGCGCTGGGCCATGCCGCGTTCACCGACCCGGAGGCCTACCCGTACGTCACCGACTCGACGATCGCCGCGGCCGAGCTGGCGGCCATGCCGGGCCGGATCGGCTTCATCGGCCACACGCACGTGCCGGCAATCTTCCGCGCGGTTGGCGAGGACCAGGCGGAACAGGCGGCTCCGGCCTCCTGGACCCAGTCGTCGATGCGGGGCTCGATGGAGGTGAGCGTCCGGCTGGAAGGACCGCACCGCTTCCTGGTCAACCCGGGCTCCGTCGGTCAGCCGCGCGACCGCGATCCGCGGGCGGCCTGCGCCGCCTTCGACCCCATCGCCGAAATCCTGGTGCTGGCGCGGATCCCGTACGACGTCCCGGCGGCCCAGCGGGCGATCCTCGACCGCCGCATGCCCGACTTCGAGGCGAGCCGGCTGGCGTACGGGATGTGACGGGTCCGGACGGGACCTGGGACCGGTTCTGGTCAGGGAAGGACGATCTGGACCGGGTCTACCGCTCGAGCCCGCGGGTGCTCGAGGCGGTGCTGGAGGCGCTGACGGCGCCCGGGCGGCGGGTCCTCGAGATCGGCGCCGGCACGGGCCGCGACACGGCCGAGCTCGCGCGGCGGGGCCATCACGCGGTCGCGCTGGACGCATCCCCGGAGGCGTGGCGGCTGGCCGGCAGGGCGGAGCCCTCGCTCCGCGGGCGCGGGCTGGTGGGCGGCGACGCCCTCCATCTGCCGTTTCCCGACCGGACGTTCGACGCGATCTTCCACCAGGGAGTCCTCGAGCACTTCGGGAACCCCTCCGCCTTCCTGGCCGAGAATCTCCGGGTCACCCGGCCCGGCGGCGTGCTGGTCGTCGACGTGCCGCAGACCTTTCACCCGTGGACGGCGCTCAAGCGGGCGGCTCTCCGCGCGGACCGATGGTTCGCGGGATGGGAGACCGACTTCACCATCGGGGAGCTGGAGCGCCTGGTGAGAGGGGCGGGGTGGGAGCTCCGGTCGTCCTACGGCGACTGGATGGTCCCGAGCCTGGCCTACCGCCTGGTCCGGGAAGCTGCCGGGCGGGCCGGCGTGGAGCTTCCGCTCGAGCCCGGCGGACCGCGATCGCTCGCGGCCGCCCGGCGCGCGCTTCGCGAGCGGCTCCTGGCGCCGCGAGCGTCCCGCTGGGTCGCGCACACCATCGGCGTCGTCGCCCGGCGCCCGGAGACCGGCTGACGTGCGGATCCTCGTCATCAACTGGCAGGACTGGACCCACCCGCGTGCGGGGGGCGCCGAGATCCACCTGCGCGAGGTATTCGGGCGGATCGGCGCCGCCGGCCACCGGGTGGATCTCCTCTGCGCGGGATTCCCCGGGGCGCGGGACGAGGAGCGGCTCGCGGAGATCAACGTGATCCGGCGCGGTCAGCGGTGGGAGCTCTTCAACTTCGTGGTCCCGGGGATCTACCGGCGCGTCCTGCGGCGGAACCGGTACGACGTCGTCGTCGACGATCTCAACAAGGTGCCCTTCTACAGCCCGCTCTTCTGCGACCGGCCGGTGGTCGCTCTCGTCCACCACCTGTTCGGCGGAACGGTTTTCTCCCAGACCAACCCGGCCTTCGGGAGCTACGTGTGGATGAGCGAGCGGGCGGTGCCCCGGATCTACCGCCGTTCGCCGTTCATCGCGGTCTCCGGCTCGACGGCCGAGGACCTCGCGCGACGGGGCGTCGATCCGGACCGGATCACGGTCATCCCGAACGGCCTGCCGGACCTTCCCTACGACCGGTGGCTCGAGACTCCCAAGGAGTCGACGCCGCTGTTCGTCGTCCTTACGCGGCTCAAGCGGTACAAGGCGATCGAGCTCGCGCTCGAGGCGTTCGCGCTGGTAGCGCGCGAGCACCCGGGCGCGCGGCTGGTGATCGCCGGCGACGGCGACCACCGCCAGGCCCTCGAGCATCGCGCCGCGGCGAGCGGCCTGGACGGGCGGGTCGAGTTCACGGGCTGGCTCGAGGACGAGGCCAAGTGGGATTTGCTCCGCCGCGCGTGGGCGCTTCTCTATACGAGCCCCAAGGAAGGGTGGGGGATCTCGAGCGTCGAGGCCCAGCGGGTGGGGACGATCGCGATCGTGAGCGACTCGCCGGGCCTCCGCGAGACGGTGGTGCACGGCGAGACCGGCTTCGTCGTCCCGCACGGGGACGTCGAGGCCCTGGGCGACGCCATGCAGCGGGCAATCGACCGCCCCGCCGAGCGGGAGTCGTGGGAGGAGGCCGCCGTCCGCCGCGCCCGGGGTTACTCGTGGGAGGCCGCTTCCGCGCGCACGGTGGAGGTCCTCGAGGGGGCGGCGGAGGGAGCGTGATGACCGGGAGGAGCCGGAACGGTTCGCCGCGCGAGGACTTCAGCCTGGTGGTTCCCGCATACAACGAGGCCGAGAACATGGCGCCCCTGTTCGAGGCGCTGGCCGAGACCTGGCGGCGGAACGGCCTGGCCGGCGAGGTGATCCTGGTCGACGACGGCTCGGCCGACGGCACGGCCGAGGCTGCCGGCCGCGCCGCGCAAGGCTTTCCCTCTCCGGTCCGCATCGAGCGCCATCCGGTCAACCTGGGGAAGACCGAGGCGATGGTGACGGCGGCGCTGGCGACCCGGCGCCGGTGGCTCGTCCTCTTCGACGCCGACCTTCAGCACTCCGCTGACGAGATCCCGCGTTTCCTGGACAAGCTCTCGGAGGGGTACGACGTGGTGACCGGCTGGAAGCAGGGCCGGTATGAGAAGCGTCTCGTGTCGGGCATCTACAACCGGCTCTCCCGGTGGCTGTTCCGGGTCCCCGTCCACGACCTCAACTCGATGAAGGCATTCCGGCGCGACGTCATCGACCAGATCCCGCTGCGTCACGACTGGCACCGGTTCTTCGTCGTCCTCGCCCATGACCGCGGCTACCGGGTGGGGGAGATCCCGATTACCCTCTACCCCCGTCGTTTCGGAGCGTCCAAGTATTCGGGTGCGGGCCGGATCGTGGCCGGCACGCTCGACCTCGCGTCGGTCAAGGTGATCACCACCCTCCTGCAGAAGCCGCTCGTCTTCTTCGGAACGCTCGGGGCGCTGCTCGGCGGCAGCGGCCTGGTCGTCGGCCTGATCGCCCTCTATTACCGGTTCTGGCTCGGACAGGGATACCGTCCGCTGCTGTATCTGGTGATCCTGCTGGTGGTCCTGGGCACCCTGTTCTTCGCCCTCGGCGTCCTGGCCGAGGGGATCGTCCAGGTCCGGGACCGGGTCGAGCACCTGGAGCGCCGCCTCGGCGCGACCGCGGATCGGAGCGGGACGGAGGGGTGAGCCGGCCGGACCGGTGGGCGCTGGCGGGCGCCGTCGTCTCGCTCACCCTCGCGCTCGCCCTGGTCGATCCGTACCTGTTCACGGGCGGGGACAACCTTGCCTACTACGCGCTGGCGAAGGCGCTGGCGACCGGACGCGGCTACGTCGACCTGATGACCCCCGGCACGCCGCCCGAGACCGTCTACCCGCCGGGATTCCCTCTCCTTCTGGTGCCCTTCTACTGGCTCGGGAGCGGGAGCATGTTCGTCCTCAAGCTGCAGTCGCTGCTGGCCGGGGCGGTCGTCCTGTGGGCGACCTGGAAGCTCGCCTTCGAAGCGCGCGGGATGCCGGCGTGGACGGCGGTGGCGGCCGTGTGGCTGGTCGGGCTCGCGCCGGTCTTTCTCACCTACACGCGCTATGTCCTTTCCGACATGTCCTATACCGCTGCCGTCATGGTGGCGCTGGTCTTCTACCAGCGCGCCGCCGCCCGCGACCCGGCGCAGGAGGGGGAAGCGGAAGATCACGCCGGCGACGGCTGGTGGGTCGCGGGCTCGGTGGTCGCTCTTCTCGCGTTCGCGGTCCGGACGGCGGGGGTGGCCCTGCTCGGCGCGGCGCTCGTGTGGGCCCTCGGGCGAAGACGCTGGAAGCGGGCCGTCATCGTGGCCACCACGATCGCCCTCGCCGCCGCCCCCTGGCTCGTATGGACCGCGCAGCGGCCTCCGGAGACGGGCGGGTACTTCGAGCAGGTGCGGGCCAGCGACCGGCTGAATCCCGAGAGCGCGCCGATGCAGATCAGCCAGTACCCCGTGCGGATGGCCACCAACCTGGCCGTCTACACCGTGCGTGACCTGCCCCAGCTCTTCTGGCCGATCACCCCGGCGCCGCTGGCCGTCAGGGTGTTCGGCGGGGTCGTCGGGGTCGCGCTCACGCTGATCGGCGGCTTTCAGCTCGTCCGCCGGCGAGGCATCACGGTGTGGGGCCTGTACGCCGTCCTGTCGCTGGGGGTGATCCTCATCTGGCCGTGGACGGGCGACCGGTTCTTCCTGCCGCTGGTTCCGATCCTGTGGCTGGTCATGCTGATCGGCCTGGACACGGCGGCCAGGTTTCTCACGGGTCGCCACGCGCCCGCGCGCTGGGCGGCGACCGCGCTGATCGTGGTCCTCACGGCGGGCGCGGCGGGCCAGGTTCCGCGGGCGTGGGAAGCCACCCGGGCATGGTTGGACGGTGACGAGCTGGCCGGCTACGATCCGTTCTGGCAGGATTACTTCGAGGCGGCGCGCTGGATCGGCGACCACGCCCCGGACGCGGTCATCACCGGTCGCAAGCCGACCTTCGCCTGGTACTGGAGCGGGGGTCGCCCGAGCCTTGTCTATCCCTTCCACGGCGATACCCTGCGGACGTGGGGCTTCCTGCGCGAGAAGGGGATCACCCACATCCTGATGGACCCCGCGACACGGACCTATCTGGGGCCGACGCTGGCGTCCCACGCCGACCTGATCGAGGTCGTCCACGCGGCGCCCCGTCGCGCGGTGCTGGTCCTCCGGCTGGCCCCGGACCCGCGCTGATGCGCATCCTCCACATTCCCACCGCCTGGCCGCGCGAGCCCGGAGACGTCATTACCCCCTGGCTGGTGAGCCTCGTCGAGCGCCAGGCCGCGCGGGGCCACGACGTGCACGTGCTCGCCGCCTCCTACGCGGGATTGGGGGATCAGAGGCAGGGGGACGTGCTCGTCCACCGCTACCGGTACGCGCCCGACCGCTGGGAGCGGCTGACTCACGAGGAGACGACCCCCGACCGGCTCGAGCGCAACCCCGCCTGGGGACTGCTCCTCCCGGGCTACATCGCGGCCGGCGCCCGCGCCGCCCGCCGTCTCGGGCGGCGCCTCCGTCCGGACGCCGTCCACGTCCACTGGGCGATTCCCCACGGGCTGCACGGCCTGGCCGCCGCCCGGCCGGCGGACGCGGCGCTGGTGACGACGTTCTACGGCGCCGAGATCCGGTGGGCCGAGCGGAGGTTCCCGCCCGGCCGGTCGTTCCTTCGCTGGTACGGTCGTCGCTCCCACCTGGTGGCGATCTCCGAGAGCACGCGGCAGATGCTGGCTCCGTATGCGGCCCGGCCGATCGACGTGATCCCGTACGGGGTCCCGATGCCCGAGATCGGTTCGCCGGGCGCGCCAGGGGAAGGCCCGCCCGGGTTGCTCTTCGTGGGCCGTCTCGTCACCCGCAAGGGCGTCGACCGCCTGCTGGAGGCCCTGGCCGCGCTCACCGAGCTGTCGTGGCGCCTGGAGGTGATCGGGTTCGGGCCCGAGCGGGAGCGACTGGAGGCTCTGGCCGACCGACTCGGCCTCGCCGGCCGGGTGGCGTTTCTGGGCCGGGTCTCGAGCGAGGACCTCTCGGCCGCCTACCGGCGGGCTTCCGCGTTCGTGCTTCCCGCCACCCTCGACGAGCGGTCCGACACGGAGGGGCTGGGCGTGGTCCTGCTGGAAGCGATGAGCCACGGCCTGCCGGTCGTCGCCACCCGACGCGGGGGGATCACCGACGTCGTCATCGACGGCCGGACCGGCATTCTGGTCGAGGACGAGATCCCGGCTCTCGCCGCCGGCATCCGGCGCCTCCTCGAGGATCCGGCCGCGGCCGGCGACATGGGCGAGCGCGGCCGGGAGCGCGTGCGCACTGCCTTCGGATGGGATAGCATCGTGGACCGGCTCGAGGCCGTCTACCGTCGCGGCCCGGCGGGCGCTTGAGCGAGACGTCCGCCGGCCCCGACGCCTACGCCCGACGGCTCGCCGGTGAGGCGTACCGGGCGTCCCGCGAGCGGCGGGCGGCCCTGATCGAGGCCGTGTGCCGCGATCGCCTGCGGGAGGCGCGCACGGTGGTCGACCTCGGGGCCGGGACCGGGCTCGTACGCGCCGCCCTGGAGCGGATCTCGGGGCGGCCGGTCGTCGGCTTCGAGATCGACCGCGCGTTCATCGACGACCCCGCGCGCCTGGCGGTCGCGGACCTGCTCCGCCTCCCGGTCAAGGACGCGGCCATCGACTTCGGGATCGCCAATCACGTCTACGAGCATGTCGCCGACCTGGACCGGTTCTTCATGGAGCTGAAACGGGCCCTCGCGCCCGAGGGGCGCGTCTACCTGACCGCGGGCAGCCGGTTCGCCCTGATCGAGCCCCATTACCGGATCCCGACCCTGTCTTGGTGGCCGCAGCCGATCGCCAGCCGGCTGCTGCGCTGGTCGGGGCGCGGGGAGCGGTACGACGACATCCGCTTCACCACCCGCCGGAGACTGCTCCGGACGGCGGCCCGCGCCGGGCTCGAGATGGAGGACCTGACCGAGCGGGTACTGCGCGATCACCTGGAGCGGTACGAGAGCCGGATCGGCCGCGCCGCGGGGCGGGTCGCGCTGCGGGTTCCGGAGAAGCTTCGCCGGCGCGGGCTGAATCTCCTGAGCCCCCAATGGTTCTTCCTGGTCCGTCATGCGGGCCGGGTATGACGGCGCGCAAGGCACCATCGCGGGCAAGAAAAAAGGGGAAGCGCGGGGCCGCCCGGCCCGCCGCCGACAAGCCGCGCCCGGTTGCCGCCCTCCTCGAGCGGCGCGCCTTCGCGATCTTCCTCGCCGCCGCGGCGCTGGCGACGCTCGTCTTCTTCGCGTCGTTCGTGACCGACCGCCAGGCGATGATGTTCGGGACCGACATGGTGTCGCAGGCGTACCAGAGCCGTGCCTTCGCGGTCCAGGAGGTGGAGGCCGGACGCGGCCTTCCGCAGTGGAACCCGTTCGTGTACGCCGGTCTCCCGTACCTGTCGATCCTGCCGTACCCGGTCTACTATCCGACCTCGCTCCTGTACTTCGTCATGGCGCTCCACCGCGCGATCGGCTGGGCGTTCGTCCTCCACTTCCTGCTGGCCGGGGTCCTGGCGTACGGGATGGCGCGGGAGTTCCGGCTGTCAGCCGGCGCGGCCGTCTTCACCGGCGCCGCGTACATGTTCACGGGCTACCTGGTGAGCCATCTCCACGCCGGCCAGGACGGCCGCATGTTCGCCATGACCTGGACGCCGGCCCTGTTTCTGCTCGCCGAGCGGGCGGTCCGGACGGAGCGGCTGCGGCCCTTCGTCTGGATGGCGGTGGTGGTCGCCCTCCAGCTCTTCTCCCCGCACGTCCAGATGACGTACTTCGCGGCGCTCGGGGTCGCCGCTTTCATCGGGTTCCGGCTCGTCCAGAGGGTCCGCGAGCGCGGGTCGTGGCGGGAGGTCCTGCCGCTCGCCCTCGGCTTCGCGGGAGCCTACGCGCTGGCCGGGCTGGTGGCCCTGGCCGAGATCCTGCCGACCCGCGACATGCTGCAGTTCTCGCACCGCGCCGAGCGCGGCTACGCGTACGCGTCGTCCTGGTCGATGCCGGTCCAGGAGACGCTGGGGGCGGTGTGGCCCCGGTTCCAGGGGTACCTGGACACCTACTGGGGGACGAACCCGTTCAAGCTCCACACCGAATACCTGGGGGCGGCCACGCTCGTGCTGGCGCTGGCGGCGCTGCTGGGCCGGCGCTGTGCCAGGACATGGTTCTTCGCGGGCCTGGCGGCTCTGGCCCTGCTGTTCGCCTGGGGCGGGGCGACCCCGGTTCACCGCCTCTTCTACTGGACGCTGCCGGTCATGAAGTCGTTCCGCGCGCCGGGGATGATGTACTCGGTGGTGGCGCTGGCGGCGGTCGTGCTGGCGGGGCTCGGCGCCCAGTCCCTGTACGACCGGAGGGAGGCCCTCCAGTCCCTCCGCCACCCGTTCTGGCGGGTCGCGGGGGGGCTGGGGATCGTGCTCGTCCTGCTGTGGTTCTGGGCGGCCGGCTCCCCGGCGGGGTTCGGCCGGACGATCGCGGGGTTCCTGTACGGGTCTCTGGAGGCCCCCCGTGAAGCGGCGCTCGCGAGCGCGATGCCGGGTTTCGCCCGGAGCCTCGGCGTGTTCACGCTCTGCTGGTGGGCGTCCCTTGCCCTCTGCCTGGCGGCGGTCCGGGAGAAGATCGGCGCCACGCTGGCCTGCTTCCTCCTGGCGGGGATCGCGGTCGCCGACCTGTGGCGCGTCGACGACGACTTCTACGACGTCTTTCCGGTCAGCCGGCTGACCACGGCCGACGGGACGGTCCGCTTCCTCCAGCAGCAGCCCGGGCCGTTCCGGGTCCTGCCGCTGCCGACCGCGTACGGTCCCAACGACCTGATGCTCCACCGCGTCGAAGCGGTGACCGGCTCCCAGAACTTCCGGCTGCGCTGGTGGGACGATCTTGTGGGCGAGGACCTGGCGCGGCTGGGGGACACGCGTCTGTGGCGGCTCCTCAACATCCGGTACCTGATCTCCGGGCAGCCGGTCGACGTTCCGGGGCTGGACCCGGTCCACGAAGGCGACGGCCCGCCGGTCTACGCGTGGCAGGGCTCGGGCCGGGCCGCCTGGGTCGTCCATCAGGCGCGGCCCCGGCCGCCGGGCGCGGCACCCGGCGAGGCCGTCCTCGCACCGGGCTTCGACCCGGAGACGACCGCTCTCCTCGAGCCCGGCGTGCGCCCGCCGCCCCTGGGCGCGCCCGGACCTTCACGGGTCCGCTGGCTCGAGCGTATTCCCGGCCGGCTCGAGCTGGAGGTCGAGAGCGCCGCGCCGGGAATCCTGGTCCTCAGCGAGATCTATCATCCCTACTGGTCGGTCTCCGTCGACGGCCGCCCCGTCGAGCTGCTGCAGGTGGACGTGGCCCTGCGCGGGGTCCCGGTAGGCGCCGGTCGGCAGCGGGTCCGGATGGAGTTCCGGGATCCCATGCTGGCGGCCGGCCGGTGGGGGAGCGCGGCCGGGCTGGTCCTGCTGGCGGGGGCCTTCTTTGCGACCCGCCGGCGTGGCAGCGGCGCGGAGACGGGCCGGTGAGCGGAGAGCGGGGCCGGACCTGGCTGCGGGCGGTCGAGTGGGCGCTCGCGCTGGTGGTCCTGGCGGCAATCGGCCGCTACCTGGTCCGCGAGTGGGACCGTCTCGCCGCCAGGACATGGGACGTGGACTGGGCGCTCCTGGCGATCGGCTCGGCACTGGTCGTGCTCGCCTACTCGCTGTTCGTCCTCCTGTGGCGCCATCTGGTGGCGAAGCTCGGAGGGAGGCTCACCGTCGTCGACGCGCATCGGATCTGGTACATCGGCAACCTCGCGCGCTACGTGCCCGGTAAGGTCCTGCAGCTGGCCGGACTGGCGTACCTGGCGCGCGCCAAGGGGATCGGCTCGGTGCTGACGGTGGGCTCCATCGTCGTTGCCCAGCTGTTCGTGGTCGCCGCCGGCCTGATCCTCAGCCTGGTGACGCTGCCGGGCTCGACAGTGTCTCTGCCCGGCGGCTGGCCCGCCGCCCTCATGGCGGCCGCGCTGCTGACCGCGATCCTCCTGACCCCGCTCTTCGATCACGCCCACCGGCTGGCGCTGCGCCTGGCGGGGCGCGCCGAGGCCCACGTCCGCGTCCC
This sequence comes from Gemmatimonadota bacterium, assembly GCA_035708865.1. Taxonomy (GTDB): domain Bacteria; phylum Gemmatimonadota; class Gemmatimonadetes; order JACCXV01; family JAHWKZ01; genus DASRVA01. Next base: position 78,462 of record DASTFF010000017.1, read on the forward strand.
GGTGAAAGCGCGGGCGGGGCTGCTGCTGGGATACCTGGCGGCGTGGGCAGTGTTCGGTCTCGGCTTCGCGCTCTTCGTGGACGCGGTGAGCGGCGGCGTGGCGGGCTCGACCTCCGCGCTGATGGGGATCTGCGCGACCGGGTACCTGGCGGGCTGGCTGGCGGTCTTCGTTCCCGGCGGCCTGGGAGTCCGGGAAGGGGTCTACGCGCTCCTCCTCGCCGAGGTCCTCCCGGGACCCCTGGCGGCGGCGGTCGCCATCCTGTCGCGGCTCTGGCTGACGGCCGTGGAGCTGCTCGTTGCCGGCTTCCTGACGCTCAGGTACGGGCTCAAGGACCTGCGCGTCTCGACCGCGGCCGGGCCGCGCTGAGCGCGAGCATGCCGCAGGCCCTGGTCATCATCCCGACCTACAACGAGCGCGAGAACATCGAGCTGGTCGTGCCACGGGCGCTGGCGGCCGACCCCCGGGTCGAGGTGCTCGTCGTCGACGACAGCTCCCCGGACGGTACAGCCGACCTCGTGGAACGCATGGCAGCACATAACGAGCGAGTCCATCTGCTCCGCCGGCCCGGGAAGCAGGGCCTGGGCGCGGCCTATCTGGCGGGCTTCGAGTGGGCCGTCCGGCGCGACTACCGCCTCGTGCTCGAAATGGACGCCGACCTGTCGCACGACCCCGAGCATATCCCCGATTTTCTGGAGCTCATGGAGGGTCACGACCTCGTGGTGGGGTCCCGCTACATGCGCGGGGTGACGGTCGTCAACTGGCCGATGAGCCGGCTGGTCCTGTCGTGGCTGGCGAACTGGTACGCGCGAGTCGTCACCGGGGTCCCGCTCCACGATCTGACGAGCGGCTTCAAGTGCTATCGCCGGGAGGTCATCGAGCACCTGCTGCGCGGCGGGATCCACTCCAACGGCTACGCATTCCAGATCGAAACCGTGTTCCGTGCCTGGCGGGCGGGCTCAAGAGTCGTCGAGATGCCGATCGTGTTCGTGGACCGCAACGTCGGCGTGAGCAAGATGTCCAGGCGCATCGTCCTCGAGGCGATCTGGATGGTATGGCGGATGCGGTGGTGGAGCCTCACCGGACGGGTGTGAGGTGACGGCCATCCTGATCGTGGCGGGGGCTCTCCTCCTGGCGGGCGCTGCGGTGGCGCTCCAGCGGCTCATCCTGGGGGCCACGACCTCGCTCGCGCTCGAGCCGGGCAGGCATGACGAGGTCAACGAAGAGACCCGGCGCAGGGAGGCGTCCTTCGGTGCATCCGGATACCGTCGCCTGGCCGTCTATCGGGGGCGCCTGGGGGACACGCGCTTCCACATCGTGGTGATGTCGGGTACCGGCGGGACGTCGTGGGCTGAGGTCACGGATCGTGTGTGGGAGGCCGCCTCGACCTTCGGCCCACGCCTCCTGCGAACGGCGACCGACAGCATGATGCCCCCCGGCTCCGCACTGGTCCAGTGCCTGCCCTCCGCTGCGCCCGAAACGATCGTCGCTGAGCACCAGCGCGCGCTCGCGCTTCTGGCGGACCGAGGTCTTCGGCCGGACCGGCTCGCCGACGACGAGGTCCTTCACCGGTTCGAATCGGAGACCCGGGCCGTGCAGGCGAGCCTTACGCGGTCGATGTGGCGAACCGCGGCGGATCTGGCGTGGCGGAAGCCGATGCGGCGGCATCACGGCCGGCCGGCCCTGGCCGACGATCCAAGGGCCGGGGCCAGGATCGACGCCTGGCTCGCCGCCCGTTAGCGTAGCCGCGAGAGCGCATGGAGAACCCGATCCGAGACCGCGACCCGGTGGCCCGAGCTCCCGCGACCACCGATCCCCTCCAGGGCCGCCCGTTCGCGAAGATGTCGGGCGGCGGCAATGATTTCGTGGTCTTCGACAACCGGGACGGGTGGTTCCCCAAGGACCGCGCGCGTGAGCTGGTGGCGCGGATCTGCCGTCGCGGGCTGGGGGTCGGCGTGGACGCGGTGCTCCTCCTCGAGGACGACGCCGCGGCGGATGCTCGGATGGCCTACTTCAACGCCGACGGGGGAGAGGCCCCGATGTGCGGCAACGGCGCCCTGTGCATCGCCCGATACGCCCGGCTGGTGGGCGCGGTCAGGGATGACACTCTGCGCCTGGCCACCGGCAGCGGCACCTTTCACGCCCGGGTTCCCGATCCCGCGGGTACCGAGGTCACGCTCTGGCTGGTCCCGCCGCGCGACCTCGCGCTCCGGTACGCCGAGCTCGAGAAGCCGCCCTGCAGGCGGGTGGGGTTCGTCGACACCTCGACGCCACACGTCGTGGTTCTGGTGGACGACGTGGAGAGCTTCGACGTGCGAGGCGAGGGACCGCGCTTCCGGCGCGACCCGCGCTGGGACCCGCCGGGCGCCAACGCGAACTTCGTCAGCGTCCTGGACCGCCATACCGTCCGCATGCGGACGTACGAGCGCGGGGTCGAGGACGAGACCCTGTCCTGCGGCACCGGCGCGACCGCCTCGGCCATCCTGACCTGCCTGTGGGGGTTGACCGAGCCACCCGTCACGGTCCGCACGAGTGGCGGGTTCCCGCTCATCGTCGAGTTCACCCGGCCGCCGGACGCCGCGTCGCTGCCGGCCGATCCGCGCCTGACCGGCGACGCGCGGGTGGTCTTCCGGGGGACGCTGGACGAGGTGTGAGACCGTCGCCTTACCGAGCGAGATAGCCGCCGTCTATCGGGTAGTAGGCACCCGTCACGAAGCTCGCCCGGTCGCTGCAGAGCCACATGACGAGCTCGGCGACCTCCTCGGCCTGGCCGAGGCGCCCGATGGGGTGCAGGCCGACCAGCGCCGCACGCGCTTCGGCCGTGAGGCTCTCCAGCAGCGGAGTGGCGATGTAGCCGGGACCGACCGCGTTCACCCGCAGCCCCTGCGGGGCGTACTCGATCGCTGCCGTCTGCGTGAGCCCGACCACTCCGTGCTTGGCGGCCACGTAGCCGCCCGCTTCGGCCGTCCCCACCTGTCCGAGGATCGACGCCATGTTGACGATCGAACCGCCGCCCGCCTCCAGCATGCGCGGGATCTGAGCCCGCATCGCGTAGAACACGCCCGAGAGGTTGATCTCGATCACCCGCCGCCAGCCGTCGATGCTCAGATCGGCGAGCGGGTTCAGCTCGCCGCCGATCCCGGCGTTGTTGCAGGCGACGTGCAGGGCACCGAAGCGCTCGACGGCGGTCCGGACGAGCGCCTCGTTGTCCTCGGGGTTCCCGCTGTCGGCGCGGACGAAGACCGCTTCCGCACCGGGCGTCGCCCGCTCGATCAGGCGGACGGTTTCCTCGCCGTCCTCCGCGTCGATGTCCGAGACGATCACGCGGGCTCCCTCCCGGGCGTACGCCAGGGCGACGGCGCGGCCGATACCCGACGCGGCACCGGTGACGATGGCTGTCCTGTTCTCGAGGATCATGATGGCCTCCTTGAAATGGCGGTGAAGCTCAGCAGGAGTTCATTCAGTTCCCGGTTGTCGGGGGCCGCTCGGCGCGGAATCGGGGACGAAATCGGACGGCCGCGGCACCTGGATCGCGAGGCGCGCGTCGCCGGTGATCAGCCGGGCGTCGCGAGAGTTCGAAAGCCAGCTCCAGAACCAGCTGAGCAGAACCACCAGCCGGTTGCGGAAGCCGATCAGAAACGCGATGTGGATGCCGCCCCAGAGGAGCCAGGCCGGGAACCCGCTCACCCGGAATCGTCCGATCGCGGCGACGGCCTTGGCCTTGCCGATGATCGCCAGGAGGCCCTTGTCCCGGTACACGAAGGGCTCGCGCTCCGCGGGCGTCGACTTCCCGGCTGCTTCGCGGGCGATCATCCGCCCCGCGTAGCGCCCCATCTGGATGCCGCCCTGGGCCACGCCGGGGACCGGCAGATCTGTGTCCGCCGATCTCGCCGCCGCCAGGTCCCCGGCGATGAAGACCTCCGGGTGGCCCGGGATGGTGAGGTCCGGGCCGACGATCACGCGGCCCGACCGGTCGAGCGGTACACCGAGCGAGCGTCCCAGGGAACTGGCCTTGACGCCGGCTGCCCAGAAGACGTTCCCGACCCGGATGCGTTCCTCGCCGACGTGGATGGTCTCAGGCGTGACGTCGGTGACCGCCGCGTTCACGCGGACCTCCACCCCCATGCGCTCGAGATCCCGCTGCGCGCGGGCGCTCGATTCCGGGGGGTAGGCGGGCAGCACACGATCGCCGGCCTCGAAGAGGATCACCCGAGTCGTCCGCGTGTCGATGTGCCTGTAGTCCTGGGGGATCGTCTTCCCGGCGATCTCCTTGATGGCCCCGGCCAGCTCGACGCCGGTCGGGCCTCCACCCACGATCCCGAACGTCAGAACGGCACGGCGGGCCGCTTGGTCGCCTTCGTACTCAGCCGATTCGAATGCCAGAAGGATGCGGCGGCGAAGGGCGGTCGCATCCTCGATGCTCTTCAGCCCGGGAGCGATCGCCGCCCACTCCTCGTGACCGAAGTAGGCATGTGTCGCTCCGGCGGCGAGGATGAGGTAGTCGTAGGGAACATGGCCTCCACGCAGCAGCAGGCGCCCGGCCGCCGTGTCCACGCCGACGGCCTCGGCCAGCACCACCTCGCAGTTCTCCTGCCGGCGCAGCACCGTCCGGATCGGGGCGCTGATGTCGGCCGGGGAAAGGGAGGCGGTGGCGACCTGGTAGAGGAGCGGCTGGAAGACGTGATGGTTGCGGCGATCCAGCAGCGTCACCCGGACCGGCGCCCGGGCCAGCGCCTTTGCTGCCTCGAGGCCGGCGAAGCCGCCGCCCACGATGAAGACCCTGGGAAGAGGAGCGGCCTCTGTCATCGGCCTCCCGACGCTCCCCGCCTCGTCGTTCCGCTGTCCATTCCGCGGTTCCCCCTCCCGGCGATCCTCGGATAGGGACCGCCGCTGTCCGGGCTCAGTGATGCGACGCCGCCTCGGCCTCCCGCTTGGTGCGGTGCACGGTGCCGTCGGGATGCTCGGGTGGGCTGTAGAGGGTGTACAGCCGCAGCGGGGCGCTGTCGGAGGTATTGATGACGTTGTGCTCGACCCCGGCGGGGATCACCACGGCGCTGCCGTCCGCGAGCGCACTCTCCTCTCCGTCCAGGAGCACGACGCCGGTCCCTTCCTCGACACGGATGAACTGGTCGTGTTCCCCGTGGGTCTCGAGACCGATCTCCTCGCCCGGCCTCAGCGTCATGAGGACGAGCTGAGTGTTCGGGCCGGTAAAGAGGACCCGCCGGAAATCGTCGTTCGCGATCGTATCGCGTTCGATGTCCGTCACGTAGCCGTGCATGTTCGCCTCCCCTTTTGATGAGGTTGGATACTATAGCAATCAGCACTGGCTGATGCTCACGCGACTGGCGACTCCTCACCTTCCCGAGGCCGAGCAGCCAGGCCGCCGCATCGTTGTAGGCCCGCGTCCCCGCTCCCCGTTCGATTGCTGAGGCCTCTAACATCCGATAGCTTAACGGATTAGCTCCCGTTCTACCGTGCACCTCGCGGACCCCGGCGAGGGCTCTCGATGACGAGCCGACGATGACCGAAGACCGCTACGATCCGCACGCCATCGAGCCCCGGTGGCGCGGGGCCTGGCGAGAGATGGATCTCTACGCCATCGACCTCGCGGGCGCCGAGCGGCCGTGCTATGCGCTGGTCATGCTCCCCTACCCGTCGGGGGACCGGCTCCACGTCGGCCACTGGTACCACTACGGCCCGGCCGACACGTGGGCGCGGTTCATGCGCATGCGGGGATTCGACGTGTTCGAGCCGATCGGTTTCGACGCCTTCGGCCTGCCGGCGGAGAACTACGCGGTCAGGACGGGGATCCACCCGGCCGACTCGACCGAGCGCAACGTCGCCAACATGATCGAGCAGCTCAAGCAGATGGGCGCCATGTGGGACTGGGATCACACGGCGAACACGAGCGATCCGTCCTTCTACCGCTGGACCCAGTGGATCTTCCTCGAGCTCTACCGGGCCGGCCTGGCCTACAGGAAGGAGGCGCCGGTCTGGTGGTGCCCCCAGGACCAGACCGTCCTCGCCAACGAGCAGGTCCTCGAGGGCAACGTCTGCGAGCGGTGCGGGACCCCGGTCGAGAAGAAGGATCTGACGCAGTGGTTCTTCCGCATCACTCGCTACGCCGACGAGCTCCTGGACGGGCTCGACGAGCTCGAGTGGCCGGAACGCACGAAGACCCTCCAGCGGAACTGGATCGGCCGCTCGCCGGGAGTCGAGATCGACTGGCAAGTCGAAGGGAAGGACCGCGCGATCCGGACGTTCACGACCCGCCCGGACACGATCTATGGGGTCACCTTTCTTGTCCTGGCGCCCGAGCACCCCCTGGTCGACGAGGTCACGACCGACGACCGGCGGGCGGCGATAGAGGCATACCGGGAGCAGGCGCGGCGGCTTTCCGACATCGAGCGCGCCTCGACGGAAGCCGCCAAGACCGGTGAGTTCACGGGGGGGTACGCCATCCATCCGCTCTCGGGGGAGAGGATCCCCGTCTGGGTCGCGGATTTCGTGCTGCTGACCTACGGGACGGGCGCGGTCCAAGGGGTCCCCGCGCACGACGAGCGCGACTACGACTTCGCGAACGCCATGGATCTGCCGATCCCGCGGGTGATCGAGCCCGACGACCTGTCCGCAGTGGGCGCCGACCAGGCCTACACCGGTCATGGCATCGTCCACGACTCGGGGCCGTACTCGGGGATGCGCTCGGAAGAGATGCTGGAAAAGGTGATCGACGATCTCGAGACGGCGGGGAAGGGAGAGCGGAAGGTCAACTATCGGTTGCGTGACTGGCTCGTCTCCCGCCAGCGCTACTGGGGCGCGCCGATCCCGATCATCCATTGCCCGGAATGCGGGGAGGTGCCGGTCCCTGACGAGGACCTGCCGGTCGAGCTGCCCTACGATGTCGACTTCTCACTGGGGGCGGGGAAGAGCCCCCTCGAGCGGTCGAAGACCTTCATGCACGTCGACTGTCCGAACTGCGGCGGTCCCGCCAGGCGCGACCCCGATACCATGGACACCTTCGTCGACTCCTCGTGGTACTTCATGCGCTACATCTCGCCCAACGACGCCGAGCGGCCGTGGCCCAGGGAGATCGCTGAGCGCTGGCTGCCGATCTACCAGTATTCCGGCGGTATCGAGCACGCGACGCTCCACCTCCTCTACTCGCGCTTCATGATCAAGGCCCTGCGCGACCTGGGGCACGTGGGGTTCGACGAGCCCTTCCGGCGGCTCATCCACCAGGGGACGATCACCAATCACGGCGCCAAGATGTCCAAGTCGCGCGGGAACGTGATCAGTCCCGACGAGTACATCGCCGAGCACGGGGCCGATGCCTTCCGCGCGTACATGATGTTCGGCTTCTCGTGGACGGAGGGCGGCGACTGGAAGGACGAGGGGATCCGCGCCGTAGCGGCCTGGCTCCAGCGTGTCTGGCGTCTCGTCCATCTGCATCAGGATCTGTGGGATCCAAATGCGCGGCTCGCCGGGGGCGATCCCGAAAGCGAAGCCTCGCGGGCGCTGGTCCTCGCCCGGCACCGCTCGGTCAAGGGCGCGACCGACGACCTCGCTGCGTGGCAGTTCAACACCGCGATCGCGCGCCTGATGGAGCTCGTGAACGCGTGCTATCAGTACAGCCCGGTCGACCAGGCTCCGCGCGAGGGGATCTCGGAGCCGATCCTCAAAGAAGCGATCGAGACCGTGATCCGCCTCCTCGCCCCGATCGCCCCGCACCTGGCCGAGGAGCTGTGGGCGATGACGGGCCGCGAGCCCTCGGTGGTCGACGCCGCCTGGCCCGCCCACGACCCCGACGTCCTGGCGACCGAGGAGGTCACCATGGTGATCCAGGTGAACGGCAAGGTCAGGGAGCGGATGCGGGTCCCGCGGGGCCTTTCCGAGGACGAGATCCGCGCCCGCGCGCTGGGCCACGGGCGGATCCCCGACCTCATCGACGGCAAGCCTCTGCGGAAGGCTGTCGTCATCCCCGACAAGCTCGTCAGCCTCGTCGTCTAACCCGGGGTCTCCGAGAGTCGTTTTGAGAGCGATGAAGGTGATGACGTCCACAAACACCCGCTGGCGGGACATGTACGGCCGCGCCTGGCGGGTCTCGCTGGCCGTGGCGGTGGTCCTTCACGCGGCCCTGCTCCTGTTCATGCCGCGCGCGATCGCCGACCGCCTCCACGAGGCGCTGCTCCCGAGCCCGATGATGGTGTTCCGGCCGGGCGGCCCGGGCAGCGAGATGCAGGCCGTGGCGCTCAGGGCCCCGGCGACCGAGGAACCCGTCCAGGAGACCCCGCCCGAGCCGGAAGAGGAAGAGGAGGCGGTCGAGGTGACGCCCGAGGCAGTCTCGGAGGAGATGACGATCGCCGAGGTCGAGTCCTCGCCCAGCGAGAGCGAGGGCGTGGCCGAGGGCGTGCCCGAGGGCGCGGGGGCCTCCAGCGCGGCCGCGGGTGGCGGCGGATCGATCAGCCCGCCGCGGCCCTTGCATCTGGTCGTCCCCAGGATCCCGGAGGGCATGGACCGCAAGAAGGTCCGAGGCCAGAGCGTCCACCTGCTGGTCGAGGTCCTGCCCGACGGAAGGGTGGGTGAGGTGCGGATCGAGCAGGGCGCCCGCTTCGCCGCACTGGACAGCGTGGCCGCGCGCTCCGCCCGTAACAGCCGCTACGTTCCGGCTACGCGCGACGGCACCGGCGTGACCCAGTGGACGCGCTACGAGCTCGTCTTTCCGTAGGGTCGCGCGCTGGCACGCCGCTTGACGGGCCCGCGAAGCGGCTCCTAGGTTTCCCCGACCGCGTCCTTCGTGGCCCCGTCCCGCAAACCGTCGAGGTTTCTTGCCGCAGTCGCTGGCGCCGCGCGTGCTCGCGGTCCGGACCATCCCGAACGTCGCCGGCCCGTTGGCCGAGGCCCTTGGTCTCGAGACCGGGCAGGCCGCGGTGGGTTTCCTCACCGTCGACCAGGACGACCCGACCTACGTGGCGATCGACGAGGCGACCAAGAAGGCCGCGGTCGAGGTCGTATACGCCCGCTCCTTCTACGGAGGATCGCGCTTCGCCTCGGGCCCGACGAGCGGCGAGACCCTCGCCGTTCTGGCGGGTGATGTGATCGGGGAAGTCGAAGCGGGGCTGGACGCTGCCATATCCCACCTCGAGTCACATGTGAGCTATCGTTCGGCCGACGGCGACGGCCAGCGGCGGTACTTCGCCCATCTGATCGCCCGGAGCGGCACCTACCTCTCGGGACGGGTCGGGGTCGAGCCCGGGACCGCGCTCGCGTACCTGAAGGCTACCCCGCTGGAGGCCACCTACGCCCTGGACCAGGCCTTGAAGTCGGCGAGCGTGGAGATGCTCGAGTGGATGGGCCCGCCCACCCCGACCAACATGGCCGGAGCGCTGGTCACCGGGACCGAGGCCGACTGCCGGGCCGCCTGCGAGGCGTTCGAGCAAGCGGTCCTGGGCGTCCACCGCGATCCGGTGAGGTACTGACGTGGCGGGCCTCGCGCTCGGGCTGATCGAGACGAGAGGGTTCGTGGGTGCCACCGAGGCCGCCGACGCGATGGTAAAGGCGGCTCCGGTCACCATCCTGAAGAAGGAATATGCCGAGGGCGGGCTGGTCACCATCCTGGTGCAGGGCGACGTGGCCGCGGTCAAGGCCGCCACCGACGCGGGCGCGGTGGCCGCGGCCCGGATCGGCGAGCTGGTCTCGGTCCACGTGATCCCGCGCCCCCACGAAGCGACCGGCCTCCTGCTCGAGGTGCTTCCCGGAAACCGGAAGATCGGCACCTATCCCATCGGGCACGTGCTCACGGGGCGCGCCGGTGGGGGAGGGCGTGAGCCGGCGCAGCGCCGGCGGCCGGCGCCCCGGCGCGCCACGCCGGCGACCGGGATCGCCGGCGACCTGGAGCGGCGCTGCCTGTCGGCGATCCAGCGCGCGGGCGACAGCGGCGTCACGCTCCCCGAGCTGGGGGACGCCCTGGACACCGAGTGGCGCCGCCTCATCAGCCCCGTCAAGAGCCTCCTCGATCGGGGGGCGGTCGAGAAGGTCGAGAGCCGCTATTACCCGGCCGGGTAGCGATGGCCGGGGCCTACAGGATCGTGCTCGCCAACGCCAAGGGAGGGGTGGGGAAGACGACCAGCGCCGTGCACGTGGCCGGAGCCTTCGCCGAGACGGGCGCGGAGACCGTGGTCATCGACCTGGACCCGCAGGCCTCGGCGACCCGACACCTGGGCCTGGATCCCGAGACGGCGGAGCTGACGGTCACCGATGTCCTGATCGAGCCCTCGGCGGGGCTCGCGCGGGCGGTGGTACCGACCCGCTACGAACGGCTCGCCTGTGTCCCGGCCCATGCCAGCCTGGGCGAGATGGAGTCCGAGCTGTCGGTCATCGGCGGGCGCGAGGATCTGCTCGAGGACGCCTGGCGGGCCGCACCTCCGACGGCCCGTATGGCGGTCCTGGACGTGCCGCCCGCGCTCTCTCTCTACACCGTCAACGCGCTTCGGACGGCCGACGCGGTCGTCGTTCCGGTCCAGACGCACCCCTTCGCGCTGAATACCGTGCCGAGGACGCTGGACCTCATCGACCGGGTGCGGCGGCGCCTCAACCCGCGGCTGCGCCTGCTCGGGTTCCTGGCCACGCTCTACGACCGCCGGACACGGGTCGGCCGTGAGTGCCTGGCGCGAATGGAGGCCGAGTGGGGAGATGCGCTGCTGCGGACGGTGATCCCCGTCAATGTGGCGCTGGCCGAGGCCGCGCGCGAGGGAAAGCTGCTCTATGAGCTCGATCCGGACTCGGCCGGCGCCGCCGCCTACTACGACGTGGCCCGCGAGATCGCCGAGCGGGTCGCGGCACGCCCGGCGCGGATCCCCGCCGGGGACGCGGCGTGAGCCGCCCGGTCTTCTCCGCCGACGACGTCCGCGCGGCCCGCAAGCGGGGCGAGGTCCGGCTGGCCGTGCCTGACGGGGCGATCGTCACCCCGCTGGCCCGGGACGAAGCCGCGCGCCTGGGAGTCGAGCTGGTCACCGCGGAGCCCGGCCGGGCGGCCCCGGCAGGCGGCGCGCATTCCGCCACCTGCGATCCGGACGACCTGGAGCGGGTGATCGAGCGCGTCCGGGCACAGGTTCCGGGCGCCGATCCCGTCCAGGTCCGGGAGATCGCCCGCCGCATCCTGGAGCAGGCGGGCGGGTGAGGGCCGCCGATCTGATCGCCGAGCTCCGTCGCCGTGCCCGCCAGAGCGGTCCGCGCACGGTGGTGCTGGCCGATGGCGCCGACCCGCGGGCTGCCCGGGCTGCCCGCACGCTGTCCGATGACGGGATCGCGCGAGCCATCCTGCTCGGGGATGCGATCGCCGTCGACGAGGCGGCGGACCGGGCCGGCGTCCGCCTCGACGGAGTGGAGCGGATCGCGCCCGCCGGCTCCGCTCGGCTCGACCTCTATGCCGAGGAGTACCGCAAGGCGCAGGCGAGCGGGGGCCGCGAGATCGCCGCCGCCGAGGCCCGCCGGGCGCTGGAAGCGCCACCCTTCTTCGGCGCGTTCCTGGTCGCCCGCGGCGAGGCCGACGCGTGCGTGGCCGGGAACGTATCGACCACGGCCGAGACCGTGCGCGCCGCGATCCGGGTGATCGGGACCGCCCCCGGGATACGGACCGTCTCATCGGCGTTCCTCATGATCGGGTCCGAGGCCGCCTGGACGTTCGCCGACTGCGGGGTCGTCCCCGAACCGACCGCGACGCAGCTCGCCGACATCGCCGTCGCCGGCGCCGGGACCCACCGCACGCTTACCGGGGAGGAGCCGCGGGTGGCGATGCTCTCGTTCTCGACAAAAGGCAGTGCCCGGCATACGTCGGTCGATCGGGTGGTCGAGGCGACGCGGCTGGTTCGCCAGCGGGCGCCCCGGCTGCTGGTCGACGGCGAGCTCCAGATCGACGCCGCCCTCGTTCCCGCCGTCGCCGAGGCCAAGGCTCCTGACAGCCCGCTCGGCGGGCGTGCCAACGTCCTCGTCTTTCCCGACTTGAACAGCGGCAACATCGGCTATAAACTCGCTCAGCGACTGGGGGGCATGACGGCCCTGGGGCCGCTCCTCCAGGGGCTGGCCGCGCCCATGCACGATCTGTCTCGGGGCGCGACGGCCGATGACATCGTCAACGTCGCGGCGATCGCCTGCATTCAGGCGGCCGACCGTTCGGCCTCCGGCCGATGACGAGATCACGCGCGCGCCACCCATCCGGCGCCACGAGCAGTTCCCACGACTACCGGATCCCGAGGAGGGTCTGAATGGCGGAAGCTCTGGGGATGATCGAGACGCGCGGGCTGGTGGCCCTGATCGAGGCGGCCGA
>DASTFF010000018.1:0-5028 GCA_035708865.1 Gemmatimonadota bacterium
ACAGCGAAGCAGCGCGCACTACCCTGGCGGGAATCGACGCGGCCGCCTCTCCCTTCGCGGCCGGGGTCGTACATGCCGCGTTGGGTGAGATCGAACCGGCTTTCGAGGCCTTCCGTACGGTCGACGAGATGAGCGCCTGGCCCAGTCTTGCCATACACCACTACTACCGAACCGTGTGGCGCCGCCTGCGGGCCGATCCTCGCTTCGAGGACCTGCTCGCGGTGGCGTACCGGAGCTGGAGAATGCAGCCGCCCCGCGGGGTCGTCGTCTAGTCCTGGAGGTTCCGATGCTCGCTGGAGAGCTTGCCCGCCAGGTCCAGGGTCAGGTGCTGGAAGCGATCGACAAGGGCTTCGACGAGGCGCGCAGCATCTCGAACGGCAGGCTCGATCGTCGCCCGGACATCATCGTGCGATGCCGGGATGCCGACGACGTCAGGACCGCGGTCGATTTCGCGCGGGAGAAAGGCCTGACTCTGTCGGTGAAAGGGGGCGGCCACTCCTACGCGGGGAAGTCGTCGGGCGACGGTGGGCTGCTCCTCGACCTGTCGTTGATGAAGGCGATACGCGTCGACGTCGGGTCCGCCACGGCGACCGTCGAGCCCGGCGTGACGTGTGGAGAGCTCGATCGGGCCACCCAGGAGCACGGCCTCGCGACACCCGTGCCGACCGTTTCTTCGGTGGGCGTAGCGGGCGCGGCGCTGGGAGGCGGCTCGAGCTACCTCTCTCGAGAGTTCGGCCTGTCGCTCGACAATCTCGTGGCGATCGACGTCGTGACGGCCGATGGACGCCAGCTGCGCGCCAGCGACCACGCGCATCCCGACCTGTTCTGGGCCTTGCGCGGCGCCGGTCCCAACTTCGGGGTCGCCACTTCCCTCCAGTTCCGGCTGCACGAGGTCGGGCCCGAGGTGCTGTCCGGGCAGATCATCTATCCGTTCGACCAGGCCGTCGAGCACCTGCGTTTCTTCCGCGACTTCATGGTCGACGCACCGGACGGGTTCCAGTGCTATCCGTTCATGATCCGGATCCCGCCCGTCGAGCCTTTTCCGGAGCGACTCCACGGCCATCCGGCCCTCGACTTCATCGTGTACCACGTGGATCCCGAGGCCGCCGATTTCGTGCAGCCGCTCCGCGAGCTGGGGGAGACGATCCTTGACATCGTCGAGCCGCTCGCCTACACGACGGTCCAGCAGACCTTCGATGCGGCTCTCCCCAGAGGACACCGCTACTACTCGAGGGCCCACTACCTGGACGAGCTGTCCGACGGATCCATCGACACCATGGCGGCGCACGCCCCCGACATGAAAGGACCCCTCACCGCTGCCTACCTGGAGCCGCTCGGCGGCGCGGTCGGAAGGGTCGATCCGTCGGCGACCGCCTTCGCTGGACGCAGCGCCGGCTACAGCTTTCATATCCTGGCCGGATGGGTGGAGGCAGCGGACGACGATGCGGTGATGGCCTCAACCCGCCGCTTCCACGACGCCATGGCCCCGCACGCCACGGGCGGGGTGTACGTCAATCTGTTGGCCGACGATGAGGATGAGCGCGTGCCCGCAGCCTATGGCGACAACTATCGGCGCCTGGTCGAGCTCAAGACCGAGTGGGACCCGCATAACCTGTTCCGGATGAACTACAACATCGAGCCCTCGGCCTGACCGTTACACCGTGGGGCGCGCGCCGCGCCCTCTCCGACCTCGCTCTCCGGACGTGTCATCTCGTTGTTCCGCTCGGCGGCGCGATCGGCCAGCCGGGTCAGGATCGAGGGCGCGAGGACAGTCGAGCTGTCACGGCCGCGCTTGCGTTGATCGCCCTCCGGGCCGGCCGGGCCGGGAAGGCGGCGGGCCACCCACGAGTTGATCTCGGCGTAGAAGGAAGGCGCCAGCGTGGCCGCTAGCCGGAGCGCCCGCGCCGGAAACCCCAGGACCAGGAACGGCTCCCCGCGCCGGCAGGCCTCGACGATCCGGCGCGCCGCCGGCTCGGCGTCCATGGACGTCAACGGCGAGGAGCCGAGCAGGGCGAAGATCGTGAACTCGGCCTTGTGACGTCCCTTGAACCAGGCGTTCACGTGGGAGCCGGTCCGCATGAGGCCGGGGCAGACGGTCGTGACCCGGATGCCGGATCCGCTCAGCTCCGCCCGCAGCCCGTCGGAGAGACCCACCAGGGCGAACTTGCTGGCGCTGTACGGGAGGAGATGAGGCACGGCGACCAGGCCGCCGATCGAGGCGATCTGGACGACCCGCCCTTCGCCGCGCCGCCCGAGGACCGGGATGAGCGCGCGCGTCAGCCGTAGAGGGGCCCGGAAGTGGACGTCCATCTCCTCCTCGAAGTCCTCCTCCCCCAGGTGGTCGAGGGGGGAGCCGAGGATGACGCCGGCATTGTTGACCAGGATGTCGACGGTGCCGAAGCGGGAGAGGACGCTCGAGACCGAGCGATCGATCTGGTCGGGGTCCCGCAGGTCGCAGGCGAAGACATCGGTCTCGGCGCCCCGGGCGGCGATCTCCGCGCGCGCCCGCTCGAGCGCGTCTAGATCCCGGGCCAGCAGCGCCAGCCGGGCGCCCTCGTCCGCGAAGACGCGCGCCAGCTCGAGCCCGAGACCGCGCGAGCCGCCGGTGATCAGGACCACGCGGCCCTCCAGGTCGATCGCGCGGCGATTCCATAGGCGTTGCCGGGCGGCCAGGGACGCCGCCCCCACCGCCATCGCGGCCGCCAGCGCCCTCATGGCTGTAGAACGACCTTCACGCAGCCGTCCTCCTTCTCCGCGAACAGCCGGTATCCCTCGACCGCCTGGTCGAGCGGCAGGTGGTGGGTGACGATCTCGGATGGATCGATCCGGCCTTCGACGATCATGTCGAGGAGGGGATCCATGTAGCGCTGCACGTGGGTCTGGCCCATCCTGAGTCTCAGGCCCTTCGAGAACGCGGCCCCCAGCGGGAACTTGTCGACCACGCCGCCGTAGACGCCCGGGATCGACACGACGCCTCCCTTCCGGCACGCCTGGATCGCCTGGCGGAGCGCGGTCGGGCGATCGGTCTGGAGGCGCACGGCGTGTTTCGCCCGGTCGTACCAGGCCAGCATCCCGTGGCCGTGGGCCTCGAGCCCCACGGCGTCGATGCACGCGTCGGGGCCACGTCCCGCGGTGAGGTCGTCGAGCGCCTCGAGCAAGGAGTCCTCCTCCTCGTAGTCCAGGGTCTCCGCTCCTGCTTCCTGGGCCAAGGCCAGCCGCTCCGGGACGCGGTCGATCGCGATGACCCTCCCCGCCCCCTGGAGGAGCGCGCTCCGGATGGCGAACTGCCCGACCGGGCCGCAGCCCCAGATGGCGACGACGTCGTCGGCCCCGAGCTCGCACACCTCGGCCGCCTGCCAGCCGGTGGGATAGATGTCGGAGAGGAAGAGCGCCTTGTCGTCGGGGAGTTCCTCCGGGACCTTCCGGCATCCGACGTCGGCGAACGGCACCCGGACGTACTCCGCCTGCCCGCCGGCGTACCCGCCGAGCAGGTGGGAGTACCCGAAGATGCCGGCTCCCGAGTGGCCGTACAGGGCCTCTGCCATCCAGGCGTTCGGGTTCGAGTCGTCGCACAGCGAGTGCTGCTCCCGCGAGCAGTGGACGCAACGCCCACAGGCGATCGGAAACGCCACCACCACGCGGTCACCGATGGCGAGCCGCTTGACCTCGGGTCCCGTTTCGACGACCTCGCCCATGAACTCGTGGCCGAGGACGTCCCCCTCCCGGAGGGTCGGGATGTAGCCCCGGTACAGGTGGAGATCGGAGCCGCAGATCGCCGTGGAGGTGACGTCGAGGACGACGTCACGGGGGGCGAGAATGCCCGGGTCGGGGACGGTTTCGATCCGCACGTCCTCCCGGCCGTACCAGCAGAGGGCCTTCATCGGGCTTGCGACCGTCCGGCGCCCGCCGGCTGCCCGTCCGTGGTCGGGATCTCGCCGGCTTCGAGCAGCTGACGATGGCGCCGAAGAACCTCTTTGATCGCACGTCTCGGGACAGGGTCGATCGCGCCGAGAACGCGGCCGACGGCTCCGGGCGGGTCGATATCCAGGGTGACGCGAACCACCGTGCCTCCGCCGGCCGCCTCCGAGAGCCGGACCTGCGCCCGGCCCTCGACGCCGGACCCCTCCACGCGATACGACAGCACCTCCTCCGGGCGCTCGTCGAGGATCTCCAGCGACCCGTCGATTTCGACCGGCTCGGAGGTCCACCAGCGGTAACGCCCGTCCACGACCGCCTTCACGGCCTCCAGCCCCGGGACGATGTGCGGAAGCTCCTCCGGCTTGCGCCAGAAGGACCACACCTCGGCCCGCGGGAGCTGGACGGCGACGGCCGCCTCGAGGCGTGTGGCCGTCTCGCCGCGCCGGAGAGCCCGCCACGCGAGCGCCGCCGCTGACGCGGCCCCTCCGATCGCCACTCCCTTACGGATCCACCCCATGCCTCGACTATAGGGAACGCCGGGGGAACGGGCGGTCCGGTGGCTGACAGGGTGGGGTGGCATATGAGGTCGAAATCGCGGACTCACTAGGGGGACGCAGACGGCGCTAAGGCTCCCTCATCTCGGAAACACCCACCGGATCCCCACCAGATACAGCGCCAGCAGCAGCGAGATCGTGATGCAGACCCACGAGTAGGCGCGCATCGTCGGCCCGGGACGGGCGGCCTCGGGCACTTCGTCGCCCGTGATGGCGCGGTGGTTCAGCCACGCGAGGGCCGGCGCCGTGAGCAAGGAGAGGATGGTCGCGACGTCCACCATCCTCGTCAGCGACGTCAGGAAGAACTGGATCACCACCAGCGAGCCCAGGAACAGGGCGCCCATCCAGAGGGCATAGGTCCGCTCGCTGAAGTCGTCGTGGCCGCCCGGGCGTTCCGGCTCGCGGAAGCGGGCGCCCAGGGTGGCGAGCGCGCGCGGGAAGCCGTCCACGACGGTCAGGGTGGTCGAGAACATCACCGTGAACGCGGCGATCGTGACGACCGGCCCCGTCCACGCGCCCAGGTTGGACGTGTAGAGCCGGATCACCTGAGCGGCGA
>DASTFF010000019.1:0-37528 GCA_035708865.1 Gemmatimonadota bacterium
CGATCGTCAGCCCGACCGGCGGACGTTGGCCGGTCATCCCCCGAATCTATCGGCGCGGAGCTATCGGCTGTAGCCCGAGAGACGCTGCTGGATCCGCGGCAGCTCGGCGTCGCGCGTGATCAGGTTCGCGCGCGGCGGGAGCTGGTCGATCATCGCGCGGACGTCCGTGATCCGGTCCTCGGTGAGCGGGTGCGAGGAGAAGAACTGGGAGACTGCACCGGGCTGGCTCTGGCGGCGGCTCAGGAGCTCCTGGAACATGGTCACCATACCGTGCGGGTCGTAGCCGGCGGAGTGCATGGTGAAGACCCCCAGCCGGTCGGCCTCCGGCGCGGCGTCGCGGCCGACGGCCGCGAACGTCCCGGCGCCCACGATCTGGGCCAGGAGCTGCTGGTAGATCGGCGGGTTCGCGCCGAGCGCGAGGCCGGCCACGACCTGGAACCCGTACGCCTTCGAGAGCTGCTCGGTGCCGTGCCGCGCCACACCATGCGAGATCTCGTGGGCCATCACTCCGGCCAGCTCTGACACGTTGTCGGTGGCCTGGATCAGCCCCGTGTATACGTAGACGTGTCCGCCGGGGACGTTGAACGCGTTGATCTCGGGGCCGGCTACGATGTGAAACTCCCACGGCGCCTGCGCGAGCTCGGTCTGGGCGACGAGACGCTGCCCGATCCGGTTCACGTAGCCGAGCGCGGTGCGGTCGTTGACGAGCGGCAGCTGGCGCGCGATGTCGCCTTCCAGCTGCTGGCCGAGCGCCCACTCCTCCTGGTAGGAGATCATGTTGAAGTCGCCCCGGTTGACGCCGGACGACGCGCAGGCGATCGCCACCAGCACGGCCAACGTGAGCGCTCCCGCGCCGACCCGGAGTCGCGTTGCTATGGCTGGATGATCGATGCTCATGACCTCTCCCTGTGTGATGGGCCCCACGCCGCGCTAATATCGTCTGCCGATGGGAAAGGTTCCTGTTCAGGAGACGCTTCCTCCGCTCCCCCGGGCGCGCCTGAAGACGCTCGCCCGGCTCGTCACGAGGACCGGCCGTGAGCGGGAGGGGCTCTACGTCCTCGAGGGCCGGCGCGCGATCGAGGACGCCTTCCAACGCGGCGAACGGTTGCGGTTCGTGGTCGCGTCGCCGGAGGCCGAGCCGATCCTGCGCGGCTGGATCGCCGAGGCGCGGCTCCCCGAGGGCACCGAGCCGTTCGTCGCCGCGGCCGCCGAGCTGGAGCGGGTCGCCGACACCAGGACGCCACAGGGTCTCCTCGCGGTCGGCCCGATCCCGGACCTGGGGCTGGCCGCGCTGCCCGATGAGGGGGGCCGGGTTCTCCTCGTGATCGACGGCGTTCAGAACCCCGGCAATCTGGGAACCCTCCTGCGCACCCTGGCGGCGGTCGGCGGCCGGACGGCGATCCTGTGCCGGGGCACGGTGGATCCCTACAACCCGAAGGCGCTCCGCGGAGCGGCGGGCCTGACCCCGGCCCTGTCGCTGGCGGCCCATGTGCCCCCGGCCGAGGCGGCGGCGTGGTGCGCGTCACGGGACCGTCCAATCGTCCTGCTCGAGGCCGGAGCACCGAGCCTGTTCGAGACCCGGCTCCCCGAGGGACCGCTCGCCCTGGCGGTGGGCAGTGAGGCCACGGGGGCCACCGCGGAGCTGGCCGCTGCGGCCGCGCTGAGCGTCGGGTTGCCGATGAAGGGACCGGTCGAATCGCTGTCGGTCGCTGTCGCCGGGTCGCTCGCCCTCTACGGCGTGGCGCTGGACCTCGGAGCCCCGGGGGTGCGGTGAGGGGAACCACCGCCCTCGCGCTCATGGCGCTCCTCGCCCTGCCCGCCGGGGCGGCAGGCCAGGAGTCACGTCCGCGCGTACGCGAGCTGGGGATCGTGATCGGCGCGCTCCCTCCCGGGCCCCTGAACGCCATCACCGACGTCCCCGGGGTCGGGGTCGGGCAGGTGACGCTCGTCGAGGGCGACTCGATCCGGACCGGCGTCACCGTCATCGCCCCGCATCCGGGGAACGTCTTCCTGGAGAAGGTGCCGGGGGCGATCCACGTCGCCAACGGGTTCGGCAAGCTGGCCGGCGTGACCCAGGTCCGGGAGCTGGGCACGATCGAGACCCCGATCGCCTTGACCAACACGCTCGCCGTGGGACGCGTGGTGGACGGGCTCGCGCGCTGGACGCGCGAGCGCACCGGCGAGGACGTCCGATCGGTCAACGCCGTCGTCGGCGAAACCAACGACGGGTACCTGAACGCGATCGGGGTCCCCCGGGTGGGAGTCGAGGAGGTCCGGGCGGCGCTCGACTCGATCCGTGGCGGGCCGGTCCGCGAGGGGTCGGTCGGCGCCGGCACCGGGACCATGGCGCTGGGCTTCAAGGGCGGGATCGGAACCGCCAGCCGGCGGGCCGTGGTCGGCGACTCCGTCCGGACGCTGGGCGTCCTCGTCCAGTCGAACTTCGGCGGTGCGCTCGAGATCGCCGGCGTCCCGGTGGGGCGCCGGCTGGGGAAGGCGGAGTTCCTGGAGCCATGGATCCCGCCCGCCGAGCAGAGCTCGTCCACACCCCCGTCCGGCGACGCCCGGTGGAGCGCCGCCGACCAGCCGGACGCCGGCGGCGGATCGATCATGATCGTCGTAGCGACCGACGCGCCGGTCGACGCCGCCGGGCTGGCGCGGGTCGCCCGCCGGGCGCCCTACGCGATCGGCCGCGTCGGCGGCTTCTCCTCGCATGGCTCGGGGGATTACGTGATCGCGTTCTCGAACCACCCCGACGTCCTGGAGCCCCATGCGGCCGACGCCCCGCGGACCGGCCGCCGGGCGCTCCGCGGGGAGGCCCTCAACCCGCTCTTCCTGGCCGTCATCGAGGCCACCGAGGAGGCGATCCTCAACAGCCTCCTGTCGGCCACTACGGTGACCGGATGGCGGGGGACCGCCGAGGCCATTCCCCCCGATCGCCTGCGGGAGCTCCTCGCCCGGCCGTGAGCCCGGCCGCCGCCGGCGCTGGACGTTCTGGCGAGGGCGGCGATCTTAGAGGCGTGATGGTCCAGGCCTCCGAAGCGCTCCCATGAGCCCACGCCGACTTGTGCCCGCCGACCTGCTCGTCGTCGACGACGAGCCCGGCATCCGACAGGCCTTGCGGCAGATGCTGGAGTACGAGGGCTACCGTGTCCGGACCGCCGAGAGCGGTCCGCGGGCGCTGGAGCTGTATCGGGAGCGCCCCGCCGACCTGGTCCTCCTCGACATCAAGATGGCGCCCATGGACGGGCTCGAGGTTCTCGACAAGCTGCGGGTCGAGGATCCGGACGCGACCGTCGTCGTGATCAGCGGCCACGGCTCGGTCGAGACCGCCGTCGAGGCGCTGAAACGGGGCGCGTTCGACTTCCTCGAGAAGCCGCCGGACCGCGAGGTGGTCCTGCGACGGATCTCCAACGCGCTGGCCGAGCGCGACCTGGAGCGCGAGAACGAGGCCCTGAGGGGCGCCCTCGGCCCTCCGCGCGCGTCCATCATCGGCGAGAGCGCGTTGCTGAAGGAGGCTCTCGAGAAGGTGGCCCTCGTCGCGCCGACCCGCGCCTATGTCCTCATCACCGGCGAAAACGGGACCGGCAAGGAGCTCGTGGCGCGCGAGATCCACGCCCTCTCGGACCGCGCCCGGGGACCGTTCGTGGAGGTGAACTGCGCGGCCATCCCACATGAGCTCATCGAGTCCGAGCTGTTCGGCCACGAGAAGGGCGCTTTCACCGGAGCCCACGCCCGCCGCAAGGGGAAGTTCGAGCTCGCCGACGGCGGGACGTTGTTCCTGGACGAGGTCGGCGACATGAGCCTGGCGGCCCAGGCCAAGGTCCTGCGGGCGCTCCAGGAGGGGGTCATCCAGCGCGTCGGCGGCGACCACCAGATCGCCGTCGACGTGCGCGTCCTGGCGGCGACCAACAAGGACATCGAGCAGGAGATCGCGGCCGGGAACTTCCGCGAGGACCTCTACTACCGGCTCAACGTCGTCCCGCTGCACGTACCGTCGCTGGACGAGCGTCGCGAGGACATCCCCCTTCTCGTGCGCCATTTCGCCGAGCTGTACTGCGCCGAGAACGGGCTGCCCCCCAAGACGTTCGAGGACGAGGCGATCGCCATGCTCCAGGCCCGTCCATGGCCGGGCAACGTCCGCGAGCTGCGGAACACGGTCGAACGGCTCGTGATCCTGGCACCTGCAGGAAGCGTGCGCGGGGAGGAGGTCGAGGGATTGACCGGCCCGCCGGTCGGGGGACGGGAGCGGGACGTCCGGACCGAAGCCCTTCTCGACCGCAACCTCACCTTCAGCGACTACCGCGATGCCGCCGAGAAGGCGTTCCTCGAGCGGAAGCTTCTCGAGAACGACTGGAACGTCTCCGAGACGGCGCGTCAGCTCGACATGCAGCGCTCCCATCTCTACAAGAAGATCGAGAAGTACGGTCTTTCCCGGGAAGCGACGGCGCGCAGCGGCTGACGGCCTCGCGCCGAGCGGCTCAATCGTCCCCGAGCAGCTCCCGCGCGCGGCGGAACACCGCGTCCAGCATCGGCCGCGTCAGGACGCCCGTGAAGGTGTTCTGCTGGGACGGATGGTAGGAGGCGAGGAGGACGGGCCCGTCCGGCGCCAGAGACGCCTCGGCGCCGTGGCCGAACCGCGGTTTGGGCGAGGGGACCGCATGGCCCCGATCCCGGAACACGCGCAGGGCGTGGTCCCACGCATACTGCCCCAGTGCCACCGTCACCCGAATGCGCGGCAGGAGGGAGAGCTCGGCCTCCAGCCACGGCCGGCAGTTCCGGCGCTCGTCGGGTCGCGGGCGGTTGGCCGGCGGCGCGCAGCGCAGCGCGGCGGTCATGAAGCAGTCGATCAGGCGCAGGCCGTCCCCCCGGGCGACGCTCGCGGGCTGGTTGGCGAACCCGGCCCGATGGAGCGCCCGGAACAGCCAGTTGCCCGACTCGTCGCCGGTGAACATCCGGCCCGTACGATTGGCGCCGTGCGCGGCGGGTGCGAGCCCGAGGACGAGCAGACGGGCTTCGGGATCGCCCCATCCGGGGACCGGACGCCCCCAGTATGCTTGGTCGGCGAAGGCGCGTCGCTTCTCACGCGCCACCTGCTCCCGCCACTCGACGAGCCGGGGGCAGCGGCGGCAGCGGATGACGCGGCGCTCCAGCCCGAGCAGGCGCGGGGGGAACCTGTCGCCCATCGGGAGAGTTTCATCAGGCGTCGACATTATCGGGAAGGTAACCTGCACCGTGTTACGAGCTTCGTACGCCGCGTGACGGCCAGCTTTTCGACGAGGTACTATGATGCCAAAGATGACCTTCCTCCGCGCCGGCCTCCTCGCGCTCGTCGCGAGCGTCCTCTTCGCGGCCGAGGCACACCCCCAGTACTTCGGCCGTAACAAGGTCCAATACGAGCGTTTCGAGTGGCGGGTCCTGGAGACCGAGCACTTCGACCTCCACGGCTACGAGACCATGTCCGATGCGGCGCTCACCGACGTGGGCCGGATGGCCGAGCGCTGGTACGACCGTTACGAGGGCGTGTTCGAGCACCAGTTCCGGGAGCGGAAGCCGCTCATCCTCTACGCCGACAAGCCCGACTTCCAGCAGACCAATACGACCCCCGGATTCGTGTCCCAGTCGACCGGCGGGTTCACCGAGGGGCTCAAGGACCGGATCGTGCTGCCGTTCGCCGAGGGATACGGCGAGACCGACCACGTCCTCGGCCACGAGCTCGTCCACGCCTTCCAGTTCGACGTGGCGAAGAGCGACACGGCCGGCGGGCCGACCGGGTTCCTGCAGCTGCCGCTGTGGTTCATCGAGGGGATGGCGGAGTATCTGTCGCTGGGTCGGGTGAGCGCGCACACCGCGATGTGGATGAGGGACGCGGTCGAGCGCGGCGACCTGCCGACCCTCGACGACCTGTCGCGCGACCCGAGCTTCTTTCCGTACCGGTTCGGTCATGCCTTCTGGGCGTACGTGGCCGGCACCTACGGCGACGATACGGTTCGGTCGCTGCTTCAGGCCGCCGGGCAGGGCGGGATCGACGGCGCGATCGAGCAGGTGCTGCGTACCAGCGCCGACTCGCTTTCGCGGGACTGGATCGAGACGACCCGCGCGCACTGGGCGCCGACCCTCGGCGGCCGCACGCCCGCGGAGCAGGTCGGCGAGCCGCTGTTCCCGGAAATGGGCGACGACGACTGGGTGCTCGCTCCCTCGATCAGCCCCGACGGGCGCCGCGTCGTCTTCCTCTCGAATCGCGACCTCTTCACCATCGACCTCTACGTCGGCGACGTCGCGACCGGCGATATCCTCGGCCGGCTCGCGTCCAACGACCGCAACCCGCACTTCGATGCGATCGCCTTCCTGAATTCGTCCGGCGCATGGTCTCGAGACGGCTCCCGGTTCGCGTTCGTGACGTTCGCCCGGGGGGACAACGGGATCGCCATCGCCGACGTCGGGCGGCGCGAGGTCGACCGCACGCTCGCGCTGGACGGCGTGGACGCGGTGTTCGACCTGGCGTGGTCCCCCGACGGCACCGCGCTCGTCGTCTCTGGAACCCGCGGCGGGATCGTCGACCTGTATCGGGTGGACGTCGCGAGCGGAGCGGTCGAGCGGCTCACCGAGGGCGCCTTCGCGGAGCTGGCGCCGACATGGTCCCCCGACGGGAGGACCATCGCCTTCGTCACCGACCGCGCTCCGGATGCCGACCTGGGCCAGCTCCGACCCCCGGGCATGGGTCTCGGCTTCTACGACATCGCGACCCGGGCGGTCCGTGTGGAGCGGCCGCTCGGCGACGCCAAGCACATCAGCCCGCAGTACGCACCCGACGGGCGGAGCCTCTACTTCATCTCGGACCCGGACGGCTTCAGCGACATCTACCGGCTCGATCTGGCGAGCGAGGAGGTCTTCCGGGTGACCCGGGTCACGACCGGGATCAGCGGGATCACCCAGCTCGCGCCGGCCCTCAGCGTGGCGCGCGACACGGGACGACTGGCGTTCAGCGTCTTCCGGAACGGCGGCTATCGCGGCGCGACCCTGCCTGAGGAGCGCGCGGTAGGGACGCCGGCCGGCCGGGCGGCTTCGCCCCCGGTGGCCGCGGTCCTGCCCCCGGCGACCTCGACGCCACCCGTGATCGTG
Organism: Gemmatimonadota bacterium; assembly: GCA_035708865.1. GTDB lineage: Bacteria > Gemmatimonadota > Gemmatimonadetes > JACCXV01 > JAHWKZ01 > DASRVA01. The sequence continues at coordinate 7,120 of DASTFF010000019.1, forward strand.
GCCGAGTACCTGTCGGACCCGGGGCGCGGCCTGACGACCCGGGCGTTCGAGGAGAGGCCCTACGAGTCCGACCTTTCGCTCGACTACGTCGCGCCGCCTACGGCGGGCGTGGCCATCGACCGGTTCGGGACGTCGGTGGGCGGATCGATCGGCTTCTTCTTCGGCGATCTCCTCGGCAACCGCCAGCTCGCGCTGGGCGTCCAGGCCAACGGCGGGCCCGAGGACTTGGGGGGCGTCCTGACCTACGCCAACCTCGAGAACCGGCTCAACTGGGGATGGGTGGGAGGGCGACAGACCTACCGCAGCGTCCTGGTCGGGATCCGGTCGACCGAGTTCCAGGGGGCGCCGGCCCGCGAGGTCGTCCTGCAGCTCGAGCGTACCTATTACAACCGCGCCGGGGTCTTCGCCCAGTATCCGTTCTCGACCACGCGCCGCATCGAGGGCGAGGCCGCCTTCATGAACATCGGCTTCGACGTCGAATCGATCCGCTCGATCTTCGTCGGCAACCAGCAGGTGGCAGAGCTGGAGGAGGACCTGCCGGCTCCCGACGGCCTGAACCTGGGAACCGGGAGCTTCGCCTACGTCGAGGACTACTCGTTCTTCGGCTTCACCTCGCCGGTTCGTGGCGGACGCTCGCGGTTCGAGGTCGGCGTCAACGCCGGAACGCTCACCTTCGCCGACCTGCTGCTCGACTGGCGGCGCTACTTCTTCGCCCGGCCCGTCACCTTCGCGGTGCGCGGCTTTCATCTCGGGCGCTACGGTGGCGATGCCGAGAGCACCCGGCTGACACCCCTGTTCGTCGGGTATCCGACCCTGATCCGCGGCTACGAGTCGGGATCGTTCGAGCCCTCCGAATGCACCGCGGTCCCGGACGATCCAGCCGCTTGCCCCGAGTTCGACCGGTTGATCGGGAGCCGGATCGGGATCGCCAACGCCGAGCTCCGGGTGCCGCTGTTCGGGACCGAGGAGTATGGGCTCCTGGGGGCGGGATTCCTGCCGATCGAGCTGGCCGGCTTCGTGGACGGTGCGGTCGCCTGGAACCAGGATGAATCGCCGGAGTTCGAGCTGACCCGCGAGTCGACCGAGCGAATCCCGGTCTTCAGCGCAGGCGGGGCCTTGCGCTTCAACCTGTTCGGCGCGATCGTGGCTGAACTCTATTATGCGTATCCCTTCCAACGTCCCGACGAAGGGTGGCGCTGGGGATTCCAGCTCGCGCCAGGGTGGTGACGTGTCGGAATTCTGACGGCAGCCCGGGTGCCTACGGGGTAGGATGCGGTGGTATTCGGACGTCGCGCCGCCGCCTCGGGGCGCGAATCGAATGGGACTTCTCCGCAAGGGGGTAAAATGAGCAGATCGACCAGGATCCTGACCGCACTGGTCATCACCGGTGCGTTCGTGCTCGGCGCCTGCCAGGAGGGAACGGACGAGGGCGAGCTGTCGGAGCCGATCACCGACGAGACCGGGATGCCGGACGTACCCGACCTCGGCGAGCCGGGGCTGGATGAAAGCCTGCCTGTCGAGGTGGGGCTCGAGTCGACAGGCGAGAGCGGCATCACCGGGACCGCCACCGTGATCCCGGCGGTCGACGGGGTGGACGTCGCGCTCGACCTGGAGGGCCTGACAGCCGGCGAGACCTACGCGTCGCATATCCACCGCGGGAGCTGCGGCGAGGACGGTGGGGTCGTGGCGCCGCTCGAGGACATCGTCGCGGAGGGCGAGGCCACTCGCGTCACGACGACCGTCGGCGAGTCGATGCTCGATCCGTCGGCCGAGAGCCTCTTCATCCAGGTCCACGCTCCCGACGGCACGCCGGTCGCCTGCGGCGACCTGCCGAACGGCGCCGGCCTGAACGAGCCGTCCGCCGGGATCGGTGAGTACGAGACCCGCATGGAGTCGGAGACGGCTACGCAGCCCGGACAGACCACGGGCGAGTACTAGCCCTAGCGGGCTCGCCCGGGAGGCCGGGCCCCGCGAGGGCCCGGCCTCAAACGGAAGGGCGGCGTCCCCCCGGCGCCGCCCTTTTTCTTCCTCCCGACAACCTCCGCGGCCGGCCCTATACTTGGCGGCCCCCGCATGTGTACTCTGCCGAGGAGGTTGGATGAAAACGACGGTCCCTTCAGGCCGTTCGGCCCGCGGCGGTGACCCCGACCGCCCTCCTAGACCCGTGTCCGCCAGCCAGGTCACGATCAGCCTCCTCGCGACGCCCGAGACCCGCAACATCTTCGGCTCGGTCCATGGTGGCTGGATCATGCGCCAGGTGGACGAGACCGCCTATGTGTGCGCTGCCCGCCATGCCGGCCGGCACGCCATCACCGCCTCGATCGACCGCGTCGACTTCAAGTCGCCGATCCACGTCGGCGACCTGGTCCGCCTCAAGGCGTCGGTCCACTGGGTCGGCCGGACCTCGATGCTGATCGGCGTGAAGGTCGAGGCGGAGGACCTCCTGAGCGGCGAGATCCGCCACACGAACACGTGCCTTCTGACCTTCGTGGCGATCGACGAGAGCTTCGACCCCGTTCCCGTGCCGGGGCTGATCCTGGAGACCGAGGAGGACGAGGAGCGCTGGGAGGCGGCGGAGGAGCGGCGGCGGACGAGATCAGGCTGAGACGCGCCCCGACCCGCCGCCGCGCCCCGTTTGCTGGCTCCCTCGAAGCCCTCTAGACTTCTCCCCTTGTCGGCTCCCCAGCTACGAAATCATGCCCCCATTCGCCCCTGCCGAGGTAGATCGTGAACGCGAAGACCGCATCCGTGGGTGACAGGAAACCGGAGGCCCCCGTGTCCGAAACCTTCAGGAACTTCGTCGCCGGCCGATGGGCGCCCGCCGAGAGCGGGGCCACGTTCGAGAACCGCAACCCGGCCGACTGGGACGACCTGATTGGCGTCTTCGCGGCCAGCGATCCGACCGACGTCGACCGCGCGGTGGCGGCGGCGTGGGAAGGCTTCCTCGAATGGAGCCGTGTCCCCGCTCCCAAGCGGGGCGAGGTGCTGAAGCGGGCCGGCGACCTACTGACCGAGCGCAAGGAGGAACTCGCCGACGGCATGACCCGCGAGATGGGGAAGCCGCTGGTCGAGACCCGGGGCGACGTCCAGGAAGCGATCGACACCGCCTATTACGCGGCCAGCGAGGGGCGGCGCCTTTTCGGCCGCACCGCCCCGTCGGAGCTGCCGAGCAAGATGGGGTTCACGATCCGCCGTCCGGCCGGGGTGTTCGGGATCGTGACGGCGTGGAACTTCCCGATCGCCGTGCCATCCTGGAAGATCTTCCCGGCCCTCGTCTGCGGCTGCGCGGTCGTCTGGAAACCGGCCGAGGAGGCGCCGTGGTCGGCGGTCCGTTTCGTCGAGATCCTGCTCGAGGCCGGACTGCCGCCGAACGTCATCCAGCTCGTGACCGGCTTCGGCCCCGACGCCGGGGCAGCCCTCGTCCAGCACCCCGACATCACCGGCGTCTCGTTCACCGGCTCGACGGCGGTCGGCTGGCGGATCGCCGCCGCGTGCGGCGAGCGCGGCAAGCCGGTCGCGCTCGAGATGGGCGGCAAGAACGCCCAGCTCGTCATGGCCGACGCCGACCTCGACCTGGCGCTGGAAGGCGTGCTGTGGGGGGCGTTCGGGACGACCGGGCAGCGCTGTACCGCGACCTCCAGGCTCGTCCTCGAGTCGTCCATCCACGACGAGTTCGTCGACCGGCTGGTGGAGCGGGCCGGGAAGCTCGTGCTGGGCGACGGCCGGAAGCCGGGGACGGACGTGGGGCCGCTCATCCATGAGGACGCCCGCGACAAGGTCGAGAAGTACGTCCGGATCGGGCAGGAGGAGGGGGCGAGCCTTCGTCTCGGGGGCTCCCGACCCGACGACGGGCGGCTGGCCCGCGGGTGGTTCTACGCGCCGACGATCCTGTCCGACGTCACCCCCGAGATGCGGGTCGCGACGGAGGAGATCTTCGGCCCGGTCCTGTCGGTCCTGAAGGTGGAATCGCTGGAAGAGGGGATCGAGGTCATGAACGGCGTTCGCTACGGCCTCTCCTCGTCGATCTACACCCGTGACGTCGGCTCCGCGTTCCGGGCCATCGAGCGGATCGAGGCCGGGATCACGTACGTCAACGGCCCCACCATCGGCGCCGAAGCGCACTTCCCGTTCGGCGGCGTCAAGGACACCGGGAACGGCCACCGCGAGGGCGGCTGGCCGGTCTACGATTTCTTTACCGAGACGAAGACCGTCTACGTGGATTACTCCGGCAAGCTCCAGAAGGCGCAGATCGACACATAATCGCTTCGCCGCCGGGTTCCCCGACCTCCTCTGACCTGAACTCCCGGGTCCCGGGGGTGTATCTTCAAAGCTTTCGGAGCGCCGGCCGTTCGAAACGAGGAGGAGTTTTCTTGGCCAAGAGCCCGACCAAGCCCGCATCGACCAAGTACGTGTCCCCCCGGCGCGTGCCGACGCCATCGTTCGCCCGGGTGGCCTGGGAGTGGACCAAGTCGATCGCGGTGGCCTTCGTCCTGTTCATCCTCATCCGGACGTTCCTCGTTCAGGCGTTCAAGATCCCGACCGGCTCGATGGAGGACACGCTCCTGATCGGGGACTTCCTGCTCGTCAACAAGGCGGTCTACGGAGCCCAGATACCCGGCACCGACATCCGGCTCCCGGGATTCCGGGAGATCCAGCGGGGCGACATCGTGGTCTTCGTCTATCCCGACCCGTACAACGAGTACAACCCCGACCCGGACTACGTAAAACGGGTGGTGGGGACCCCCGGCGACACGCTCTCGATGCGCGACAAACGGCTGTACCGCAACGGCGAGCAGCTGGACGAGGAGTACGTCCACTATGTGGACGGGGTCGACGATCAGTATCGGCCGCAGTTCGCCTGGCAGCGGCGCTTTCTGGCCCCGGGCGTCGATCCGGCCGCTTACCGCCCGTCGCGGGACGACTGGGGCCCGATCGTGGTGCCGCCCGAGAGCTACTTCGTCATGGGCGACAACCGCGACAACTCGGCGGACAGCCGGTACTGGGGCTTCGTGCCCGAGGACGCCATCAAGGGCCGTCCGCTGGTCGTCTATTTCTCCAAGGAGTCCGCCAGCCCGCTCCCAGGTCTTTCCGAGATCCGGTTCGACCGGATCGGCGACCTGATCCGCTGATCCCTCCCGCGCGGATTTCCCGCCCTACCCCATAGACACGGTTGGGCATGGTATGGTATAATCGGTCCACATCTGATCAGGCCAACCATTCCTTTTCCATCCGCCTCAGGGAGACCGGGACCTGAAGCCCATGGAACTGAACAAATCCAAACGCGCCAGTTTCGACGAGGGGTCGCTGGACCTCTACCTGAAGGAGATCAGCCGCTACCCCCTCATCACCCGTGATGAGGAGGCCCGGCTGGCGCGCCGGATCCGCGAAGGCGATCAGCAGGCGCTCGAGAAACTGTGCCGGTCCAATCTGCGGTTCGTCGTCAGCGTCGCGAAGAAGTACCAGAACCAGGGAGTTGCCCTCGCCGACCTGATCAACGAGGGCAACGTCGGGTTGATCCGGGCCGCCCACAAGTTCGACGAGACCAAGGGGATCAAATTCATCTCGTACGCCGTGTGGTGGATCCGGCAGGCGATCCTCCAGGCGCTGGCCGAGCAGTCGCGGATCGTGCGCGTCCCGCTCAACCGGGCCGGCACCCTGCACCGGATCGGCCGCCGGTCCAACGCGCTCCTCCAGGAGCTCGGGCGCGAGCCCTCGGCGGAGGAGATCGCGCTCGAGATGGACATCCCGATCGACGAGGTTCGGCGCACCATGTCGATCACCCAGGCCCATCTCAGCCTGGACGCCCCGCTCACCCCCGGCGAGGACAACAAGCTCCTCGACTATCTCCCCGACGACGTGAGCCCACCCCCTGACGAGAGCGCCTTCGAGGGCGCTCTCCGGGCGTCGATCCAGGACTCGCTGGATTCGTTGAAGCCCCGCGAGGCCAAGATCCTGAAGCTCTACTACGGGCTGGACGGGAACGAGGCGATGACGCTCGAGGAGATCGGCTCGGTCCTGGGGATCACCCGCGAGCGGGTGCGTCAGATCAAGGAGAAGGCGTTGAACAGGTTGCGCCATGTGTCGCGGGCGAGGGCCCTCCATTCCTATACCGCCTGACGGGCGTTGAAAACGCCCTTATGTCCTCCACAAACCCATCCTAATGTCCACGAGATCCGTCCGAAGCGGCGTCCTGGTGCTGATCGCCGTTGCGGTCCTGGCCTCGGCTGCATCCTCGCCGGCCCAGGTGATCCCGTCGGGGGTGGAGCGGGAGACGCTGGTCGTCGATCGGCCGGCGCTGGGAGAGTGGCCCGGCGGCGGCTGGGCCGGCCCGGCCGGGGAGGGCGGCCCGACTTTGATGGCGGGCGAGCGGATCGCGGTCTGGACGCGGGGCGCCGCCAGGGCGGACGACGCCGGGGCGGGGCCGCTTCCGGTGGCAGAGGCGGCGTCCGGGGAAGTGGTGGCCCGCTTCGCGGGGGGCCGCTGGTTCGCCTGGCCGAGAGAGCCCGTCGTCTGGACGGCGCCCGCCGCGGGGCGGCTCGATTTCGCCCTCAACGGCTCGACCGCCCATGAGCTGGAGGGGGAGGCGCAAGTGACCCTGGTGCGGCTGGGCGGGCCCGGCTCGGCGCCGCCGGAGGTGTTTCCCGCGCCCTCGGTCACGCTCGAGCGGGTGGCGGACGGGATCGAGGCGCGCTACCGGGATCGGGGCGGCTTCGGCCTCGACGTGAAGACCCTGCGGTTCACGGTCGAGACGGAGCGGGAAGACCGGATCCAGATGGCCCCGTGGGCGCCGGTCGGCCGGGAGGCGACCGTGCTGCCGCTGCCGCCGCCCGGGATCGCGCTCCCTCCCGGCATCCACCGGCTCTCGGTGACCATCACCGACCGCGTCGGCCGGGACGCGCCGCCGGCGACGATCGTCTTCGACGCCGCGCCCTAGCGCCGCCTCCTAAGCCGGAGGGCGGCTTCGCCCGGCCACCGCCTCGGCCAGCCGCTCGGCCAGGGCGTCGGGCTCGGTCGCCGGCTCCAGGCAGCGGTCTCCCACGCACACGTAGGCCCGGGCCGGACCGCCGGCGGGATATCCCAGCCGGGAGAGCCGGTCGCCGTCGAGCCTGGGGTCGAGGATCTCGGTCACGCGGGCGGGCGCGTAGCGTCGCCACGCGGTCCGCCAGAGCGACCTCAGCCCGGGGTCGCCGGCCGCGCCCACCAGGTGGACCTGGACCGGATCGTCCTGGGCCTGGATCGCCGCCAGGGCCATCCCCGCGGCCAGGAAGCCATGCCGCTCGGCGTCGGGCTGAAGCGCGTGGACGACCTCGGCCGCGCGCTCCCGCCACCGGGCGCCGCCCCCCAGTGCCGCGAGCGTGGCCAGCCCCTCGGCTGCCGCGGCGTTGTCGCCGAGCGGGAAATGCGGGTCCCGGAGCGCGCCTTCACCGTCCTCACCCGCGCGGTCGCGGAAGGCGCCCCGGGCGGCATCGAAGAACCGGGTCTCGAGAATACCCGCCAGCACCCTCGCGCGCTCCAGCCGGCCCGGCTCCCCGGTCGCCTGGTAGGCGGCGAGCTGGGCCTTCAGCCACCACGCCTGATCGGTCAGGAGGAGTGGCCCCTCGGGGTCGGCCTCGTAGGCCTCTCCGGTCGGCCGAGCCACGTGACGCAGCGCCCCTTCCGGGGTCGCCAGGAGGCCGGTCAGACGGTCCACGGTCGCCACCGCCCACGCCCCCAGCTCGGGCAGGTCGAGCGCCGCCGCCGCCTCGAGCGCCGCCGCCGCCACCATCCCGTTCCAGCTCGCATAGAACCGGCGGTCGATGTACGGTGTCGGCAACGCCGAACGCCCCTCCACCGGGAGCCCGTAGTAGTCGGCTTCGCCGTCGGCGTCCTGGCTGCCGTACGCGCCGCCCTCCGGGTCGCTCAGGACCTCCCGTACGAAGCCAAAGATCCCGCGAACCGTGTCGGCGTGAATCTCGTCGCCGAGGAGCCGCCAGGCGTCCAGGTAGGCCATCGCGAGGCGGGCATTGTCCTCGGCCATCTTCTCGAAGTGGGGCTCGGTCCAGTCGCGGGTCGTCGAGTAGCGGAAGAAGCCTCCGGCCGCGTGATCGTAGAGGCCGTAGGTGCGGCCGCGGTCGCGGCCGGCCGTCCGCATGGCGACCAGCGTCGTCCGCGCCGCCTCGAGCGGCGCCTCGGCCCGCGATCCGGCGTGGGCGTGGAGCAGCAGCCGGATCGCCTCCGGGTGCGGGAACTTGGGCTGGGTCCCGAAGCCGCCCAGGCGCCAGTCGTAGGCGTCCAGCGCCGCCTCCACGATGCGGGCGATGGCGGCCGCGTCGAACTCGCCCCGGGTCGCCTCCCGCATGGCCTGGCCGCGCCGCTCGGAGATGCGACGCACCTCGGCATCGAGCCCGGCCCGGTTCTCGGTCCAGGCGCGGTGGATCCGTTCGAGGATGTCGCGGAAGGTGTCGGCGGGGAAGTAGGTGCCCCCGGTGATCAGCGCGCCGTCCGGGGTCAGGAAGGCGGTCGTCGGCCACCCTCCCAGGTTGTAGCGGTCGTTCACGTCGGGCCGTTCGTCGTTGTCGACCCGCACCGGCACGAACCACTCGTTCATCCGCCGCGCGACCTCGGGATTGGCGTCGGTCGTCTCGTCCATGACGTGGCACCAATGGCACCACACCGCGCTGATCCGCAGAAGGACCGGCCGGTCCTCGGCCCTGGCGCGCGCGAAGGCGGCCGGCCCCCACTCCATCCAGCGAACGGGGGAAGAGGCGGCGCGGGAATCGAGGGGCATAGGTTGAAACATACCTCGACCGCCTACGGCCCGCCGTGCCCCACGTCGGACGTTGTACGCGGGTTCGCCCCCCGGGTATAATCGCTCGTTCATGAACGAACGCGCGACCAGCCCGGCCCCTCCGACCCAGCCCGACCGCGAGCCTCCGATCCCGGTCGGGGAGGACCTGGAGACGAGCCCTTTCGCGGCGGTCAACCACTACTTCGACCTGGGGGCGACCGCCGCCGGCGTTCCCAACGACTACCGGCTTCTGTTGAAGATGCCGTATCGGGAGCTGCGCGTAGAGGTGCCGGTGCGGATGGACGACGGCCGGCTCGAGGTGTTCATCGGCTACCGGGTCCAGCACAACGGCGCCCGCGGCCCCTACAAGGGCGGCATCCGCTTCCATCCCTCCGCCGACCTGGACGAGATCCGCGCGCTGGCCTCGATCATGAGCTGGAAGACGGCGGTGGTCGACATCCCGTTCGGTGGCGCCAAGGGCGGCATCCAGGTCGATCCGCGGGGCATGAGCCAGCGCGAGATCCGCGAGATGACCCGCCGCTACACCCAGCACATCTCGTGTGTCCTGGGGCTCAACCGCGACATCCCCGCCCCCGACATGAACACCAACGCTCAGATCATGGCCTGGATGATGGACGCCTATGGGCAGAAGCACGGCTACACGCCGGGAATCGTGACCGGCAAGCCGATCCCCCTGGGAGGCTCGCCGGGCCGCGAGATGGCGACCGCGCAGGGCCTGGCGTACGTGCTGGAGGCCGCGCAGACCGATCTCGACTTCCGCCTCGAGGGGTCGCGGGTTGCCATCCAGGGGTTCGGTAACGTGGGGAGCTGGGCGGCCCGGATCCTGTCCCGGATGGGCGCGCGGATCGTGGCCATCTCGGACATCGAGGGCGGGGTGCACGATGGCGACGGGCTGGACATCCCTCAGCTCCTCCACCACTTCGAGACGGCGGGCACGGTGAAGGGGTTCGAGGGGGCCGACCCGCTGACGCAGGAGGACCTTCTCACGTGCTCGTGCGACATCCTGATCCCGGCCGCGATCGGCGGCGTGATCAACGCCCCCGTGGCGGAGAAGGTCCAGGCGCCGCTGATCGTCGAGGCCGCCAACCATCCGGTGACTCCCGGCGGCGACGAAGTGCTGGCCCGGCGCGGTGTCACGGTCCTGCCGGACATCGTCATGAACGCCGGCGGGGTGATCGTCTCCTATTTCGAGTGGGTCCAGAACATCCAGGAGTTCCGCTGGTCGCTCGAGCAAGTGAACCGGGAGCTCGAACGGTTCATCACGACCGCCTGGAAGGACGTCCACGCGACGAGCCTCCAGGAGCGGCTCACCCCTCGCATCGCGAGCTACATGATCGGGATCTCGCGGGTAATGGAGGCGACGCGTCTCCGGGGGTACGTATAGGACTCAGTCGCACTGCGAGCGGCGGGCCTCCCCCTCGCCGGCCTTGTCCGCCTCGTCCGCATCCTTCCCGGTGCACCGCTCTTCGCGCCAGACCCGGTCCACCCGGTTCTCGGGGACGAACCCGCCCCACGGGATCGGGACGGTGACGCCGCCGCCCTCGGCCAGCCCGACCGACGGCTCGCGCGGGACCCCGGCCCCCGGCAGGTCCGCCAGCCGCGAAGCCAGCAGCGATTCGGCCCGCTCGATCGCCATCCGCCGGGCAGCGGCCGGCGACGACCGCCGCCCGATCCCGCCCGGCGTACCCTCGAGGGGAGTGAGAGGAGCGAGGAGCGTGGTCGGCGGGATCGTGCGGATCTCGGGCGCGCCCTCGGAGGGTCGGGGCCGCGCGATCCGAGTCTCCGGAACCTCGATCCCGGGTGCGCGCCGGGGCGCCGGCTCCGCCGCAGGCCCCCCGGCGCGCGGCTCCGCGCCTTCCGCCGGAGCGTCCGGCGCGGGACCGGTCTCGGGACGCGCGGGAAGGATCGGCTCGAAGATCACCGTCACCTCACCGACACGCGGCGCCGGCCCCGGCGCGGGGAGCCTCACGATCCACAGCAAAAGGACGTGTGCGGCGCCGGCCAGCAGCAGGGCGACCCCCAGCCAGCGGCGGCCCGGCGGGCGGGGACGCCGCGGATGATAAGGGATCCGGGCAGCCGGGGTCACGCCCGGCGGCCCCGGGGGCCTGCGCTCGATCCGATCCGGCGTCTCGGTCGCGTGGGGGACGGGCATCGCCACCGAGTCTAACCCCCGGGGCGGCGAAACGTTCGTTCGGATATATTCGCCGCGCCCGATGGCCTACGAACACGAGCCCGAGCCCCTGCCCTTCGAGCCGGACGCCCTGGACGGCATCAGCCGCCAGCTCACCGAGTGGCATCACGACACCCACTACCAGTCCTACGTGAAGGGGAGGAACGCGGTCGAGAAGCGGCTCGAGGAGATGCGCGAGAAAGGCGACTTCTCCGAGGTCCGCGCCGCCAAGCTCAACGAGAGCCACAACGCGAGCGGTAAGATCCTGCACGAGGTCTACTACGCCGTCCTGGGCGGCGACGGCGAGCTCGACGAGGACCTCGCGGTAAGCGCCAAGATCGTGGAGGACTTCGGCTCCTACGAGGCGTGGATGGAGGAGTTCAAGGCGGTGGCGATGAGCGCGCGCGGCTGGGCCGTCCTCGCCTACGACGGCTCGGATGCGCGCCTGCACGTCTTCCTGGTCGACGGCCACGATCAGGGAGCCGTGTGGGGCGCCCAGCCGGTCCTGCCGCTGGACGTCTGGGAGCACGCCTACTACTACGACCAGGGCCCCAACCGCGCGGCCTACGTCGAGACCTTCCTGAAGAACGTGAACTGGAAAGCCGTGGACGAGTACTACCGGCGGGCCGCCGGGCTCTGAGGCCCGGCCCGTGCCGGACGTCCTGATCGTCGCCGCCGAGCCGTCGGGCGACGCCCTGGCCGGTGAGCTCGTCAGGGCCGCCGGCGAGCTGCGTCCCGATGTCCGCTTCTTCGGCGTCACCGGACCCGAGCTCGAGTCGGCGGGCGCCGAGCGCGTGCTGCCGACCTCTACGCTCTCGACGATGGGGCTCACCGAGGTCGCCGGGAAGCTTCCGGCCGCGCTGAAGGCGCTTTCGACCCTCGCCCGGGCGGCGGTCGAGCGGCCGGCAATGGGCGCCGTGCTCGTGGACGCGCCCGACTTCAACCTGCGGCTCGCGGGCCGTCTCGCCCGGCGGGGGGTTCCGGTCGTCCAGTACGTGGCGCCGACGGTCTGGGCTTGGCGGCGGGGACGGATCCGTGCGGTCCGCCGCTACGTCCGGCGGCTTCTCGTCACCCTGCCCTTCGAGGCCGAGGCCTACGTGGAAGCCGGCGTGGACGCGGTCTACGTCGGGCATCCCGCGGCGGACCGGGTCCCACGCTCACTCCCGCCGCGGTCCGAGGTGGCCACGCGGGCGGGGCTCCCGCCCGCCCTGCGCTGGGTCGCGCTCCTGCCCGGCAGCCGCGACGCCGAGCTGGAGCGGCTGGGCGGTCCGTTCGCGGCCGCCGCAGCATGGATCGCCGCCCGGGTACCGGACGCAGCGTTCCTGACCCCGGTCGCTCCCGGCGTCGATGCCGAACGGGTAGCGGGGGTCCTCGCCGGTGCAGCGCCGGTGGCCCTCGTCCAGGAGGGCCGACACGAGGTCCTCGCCCACTGCGCGGCCGCGATCACGGCTTCCGGAACGGCCTCGCTCGAGCTGGCCCTGCTCGGCGTCCCCCACGTCGTCGCGTACCGGGTCTCCGCCGCAACCTGGGGCGCCGCACGGCTCCTGGTCCGGGTGGAGCACGTGGCGCTTCCCAATCTGATCGCGGGGAAGAAGATCGTGCCCGAGTTCCTGCAGGGAGCCGTCCGGCCGGCGGCTCTCGCGGGCCCGGTGTTGACCTGGCTGGCGGATGAGGCCGCGCGCGCCGAGGTCGTGAGCGAGCTCGACCACGTCCGGGATGCCGTCGGCCCGCCTGGCGTGGCGGGCCGCGCCGCCCGGGAAACGCTGGAGGCCCTCGACCTCGCGCTCTGAGCGCCCGTCGTTTGACACCCCCGTCAGCCCGTCGCAACTTCGTGACGTCCCTCGAGCCAGGAGGTCCCCATGACGCGTGCGGCGCTCGTGTCGACGCTCAACCGCATCTTCTGCGGCGCGGTCTTTCTGATCCACGGCACGCCCAAGATCTTCAACCTTCAGGAGACTTCGAGCGGCTTCGTGGCGATGGGGTTCCCGGGCTGGCTCGCGGTGCCGGTCGCGGTGCTCGAGTTCTTCGGTGGAATCCTGCTGATGGCGGGGTTGCTCACCCGGATCATGACGGGACTCTTCATGATTGAAATGGTCGTGGCGGGGCTGAAGGTCCACTTCCCGGTGGGGTGGGACGTCTTCCAGTTCGGGGACCCGATGGCGCGGGGCTATGAGTACAACCTCGCGCTGATCCTGCTGCTCCTGGGCGTCCTGCTGATCGGTCCCGGGCCGTTCTCTGTGGACCGGTTGATCGGCTGGCGGCGTGGGCGGGAGGAACCCCCCGTCGAGTCGTTCGAACCCCGTCCCGATGTCGCACCCTGAGGCCGCCACGCTGAAGCCCTTCCACTCCCCGGCGCCCGAGGTCCGCCTCACCAGGGCATTCGAGGCGCCGTTCGCGAACTTCCTGGCCACCGCGCGGACCTGCTACTCGCCGAAGGGAATCGTCCCCGACGTGGAGCTGGACGAGCGCTGGGCCGGCCTCGCCCGCAGCCTCTATCAGGCGGGCCACCACACGACCCTCCAGCATGCTCAGTTTCAGTTCTCGCTGGCCAACGTGAGCCGGCACTTCATCTGGGCCTTCCTCCACAGCCATCCGTTCTACAACTCGGAGCAGGTGAGCCAGCGGTACGTCGAGGTGAAGCCGGGGGGGGTGGCGGTCCCGCCGCTCGAGGGCGTCGCCCTGGAGCGATACCAGGCGGCGATCGAGAGTCAGATGCAGGATTACGCGCGGCTGATCGAGCTCCTCGTTCCGGTAGCCACCGAGGCGTATCACGAGCGATTCCCTGGCCGCCGGTCGCATCCCGCGAAATATGCGAAGGAGATCCGCAAGCGCGCCCAGGAGGTGGCTCGCTACGTCCTGCCGGTGGCCACCTTCGCCTACCTGTACCACACCGTGAGCGGAATCACGGTGCTGAGATACGCGCGGCTGTGCGAGCAGGTGGACGTTCCGACCGAGACCCGGGTGGTGGTCCGGGCGATGGTCGAGGCGCTCCTGGAGCACGACCCCGGCTACGCCACCATCCTGGAGGAGCCGCTGGCGTTGGAGGAAACTCCGGAGTACCGCATCCTGACCGGCGCCAACGGCGGGCCGGCCGCCAACGGCCGCGCGGCGGCCCGCGTGGAGACCTTCCGCGACGAGTTCGATCGCTCCCTGGAAGGCCGTGTCTCGCGCCTGGTCGATTGGGGAGCGAAGAACGAGGAGGTCCTCGCCGACGCCGTGCGCGAGGTGCTGGGGGAGCCGCGGGAGTCACTCTCCGACGACGAGGCGATCGACCTCACGCTCGATCCGGCCCGAAACCCGCTGCTCGGCGAGGCGCTCAACCTGACCACGCACGGCAAGCTGACGCGCGCGCTCTTCCATCCCCACTACACGTTCCGGAAGAAGCTCTCCCACGCCGCCGATTCCCAGGACCAGCGGCACAGGATGACGCCGGGGTCGCGCCCCGCGCTGACCGCCCATCTCTCGGCCGAGCCCGACTATGTCGTGCCACGGCTCGTGCTCGCGGATCCGGCGGTCGAGCGGGCATACCGGGAGAGCATGGAGCGCACGTGGGAGTACATGGTGGCCGTCCGCCGCGCCGGCGCGCCCGCCGAGTTCGCCGAGTACCTGCTGCCGAACGCGGTCTCGGTCCGGTTCACCGAGTCGGCCGACCTCCTGAACCTGTGGCACAAGCACGCCATGCGGCTCTGCTACAACGCCCAGGAGGAGATCTGGCAAGCCTCGGTCGAGGAGGCTGCCCAGATCCGCGAGGTGAATCCGCGGATCGGCCGCCACCTCCTGCCGCCCTGCTCGATCCGGCATCGCGCCGGCCAGCGCCCCGTCTGCCCCGAGGGCACCCGCTTCTGCGGCGAGCGGGTGTGGACGCTGCAACCCGAGGCCTGGTCGCGCCTGATCTGAACGCTCCCTTGCGAACGCCGGCCAGGTATCGCTATCCTCCGCGTACACGAGAAAGGAGGTGGTCCAATCATTCCAAGTATTGAACCGACCCGTGAGGTGGCTGAACGCTAGGCGAAACCGCCGGGCCGGCGCGTAGCCGGCCAGGGTTCTGGGCGGAACGCCGCGCGGAATCCCCACAGCACACCGGCCCGGGAGCCGCGGTCTGGTCAACCGCACCAAGGCTCCCGGGTTCTTCTTTGTCCGGTCCCCTTTCACGACCGCGGTCGCCCGACCCGGTGTAAATTGCTTCCCATGCAGGCACTCCCCATCGCGACGGTGGCGCTGTGCGCGCTGCTGGCCGTGTCTGCGGCACCCGCGCAGGAGGCGGCCGGAATGCGCCGCGTTTCGCTCGAGGAGGCGATCCGGCTGGCCCTCGAACGGAGCCCGGCCGCGATCTCCGCGCAGAGCGCGGTCCGGTTCGCCGAGGCCGACGTGCTCGAGTCGAGAGGCGCCTGGTTCCCGTCGCTGTCGGCGACCTCCTCCTTCTCGAACTCCAGCAACGAGCGGTTCGACCAGAGCACCGGCCGGCTGGTCTCGGAGAGCTATACCGCTCAGCTCCAGGCCGGCTACGACCTGTTCACCGGTGGGCGCCGGTGGAACGAGCGCCGGCGCGCCAGCGCCGAGCTCAGGGCCGCCGTGGCGGACGACCGCGCCCAGCGCTTCGAGACCATCCTGACCACGACCGAGTTCTTCTACGAGGCGGCGGCGACGGCCCAGATCGCGGAGGCGGCCTCGCAGCGCCTGGAGAGGGCGCGGCGCCAGCTCGAGTTCGCCGAGACCCGGCTGCGGGTGGGGAGCGCCACCCGGTCCGACGTCCTGCGGGCCGAGCTCGAGGTGGGCAACGCCGAGATCGCGCTGATCGACGCCGAGACCGCGGAGCGCTCCTCGCGGCTCGAGCTGGGGCGGCAGATCGGGGTCGAGGATGGCGCCGAGCCGACCGAGGACGCGCTCCCGGAGAGCGCCCCCGAGCTGCCGGACACCGAGTCGCTGGTGGCGTGGGCGACCGGCCGCGCCCCCGAGGTGGTCGCCACCACGGCCGCCCTCGATGCCGCCCGGGCCACCCGGTGGGCGGCGATGGGGACCTATCTCCCGACCCTCCGGGCGACCGGGGGGTACGACTGGTTCGCGTTCGACTTCCCGCCCGACCAGCGGAGCTGGAGCCTGCGCCTGAGCGCCTCGTTCCCGCTGTTCGACAACTTCGGGCGGGAGGCCGAGGTCGCCCGGACGTCCGCCGTCCAGCGGCTGGCCGAGGCCGAGGCGCGGGACGCCACGATCGGGGTCCGGGTCGAGGTCGAGAACGCGGCCCGCGAGGTCGAGGCGGCCGAGCGCCGGGCGTCGATCGCGCGGCGCGCGGTGGACCTGGCTCGCGAGGACCTGAGGGTCCAGGAAGAGAGGTACCGGATCGGGGGCGCCACGATCCTGGACCTCCAGACCTCGCAGGTCGCGCTGGCGGACCAGGAGATCGCGTGGGTGCGGGCGCGCCAGACGCTGGGGGTGGCGATGGCGAGCCTGGAGTCGGTGCTGGGGGCGTCCCTGGAGGAGGTTGACCGGTGATGCGAATCGGGCTCGCCCTGCTGCTCGCGCTCGCCGCGGCCTGCGCGGACGAGGAGGCCGGCGGCAGGTCGCCCGGACCGGGCGGGCCGGGGGCGGCGGAGGAGCGGATCGTCCCGGTCGAGACCGCGACCGTGACGCTCTCCTCCCTGAGCCGCAACGTCACGATCTCCGGGGTCGTCGAGCCGCTCCGCACGGTGGGCGTCAACAGCCAGCTCTCGAGCACGGTCCTGTTCGTCGGAGCCGAGGAGGGCGATCGCGTGGGCGGCGGTCAGATCCTGGCTCGCCTCGAGGCCGCCGAGCTCCAGGCCGCGGTGGCCAGCGCCGAGGCCAGCCACGAGGTGGCCCAGGCCGCCTGGGAACGAGCCCGACAGCTGTACGAGGAGCAGATCATCACCCTGGCCGAGTACGAGCGCGACCGGGCTGCAGCGGCGGCCACCGAGGCGACGCTCGAACAGCTCCGCACGCGGCTCGGCTACGCGACCATCCGGTCGCCGCTGACCGGCGTCGTTCTCGAGAAGGACGTCGAAGCCGGAGACCTCGTGGCGCCCCAGCAGCAGCTCTTCCGGGTGGCCGACATCTCGACGCTGGTGGTCCGGGTCGGCGTCTCGGAGCTCGATGTGGTCCAGCTCGGCGAAGGAGACACGGTCGCGGTGGTCCTGGACGCCTTTCCCGACCAGCCCGTCCGGGGCCGTATCCGGCGTGTCTTCCCGGCCGCCGATCCGCAGAGCCGGCTCGTGCCCGTCGAGGTCGCGCTCGAGCCTGGGAGCCCCGCCCGCCCGGGCTTCCTGGCCCGCGTAGAGCTTCGCTTCGACGCCCGCGAGGAGGTCCCGGTGATCCCGGCGGCCGCGGTCGTCCGCGGGGCGGGGGGCCAGGCCGTCTTCGTCGTGCAGGAGGGACGCGCCCAGCGCCGTTCGGTCCAGATCGGGCAGACCTACGAGGGGCGGGTCGAGGTCCAGGCCGGGCTCGCGCCGGGCGACGTCGTCGTCGTCAAGGGGAACGCCAGCCTCCGCGACGGGGCCCGGGTGAGGGTCCTGCCCGTCTCGACGGAGGCGGCGGAGGCGACTCCATGAGTGCCGGAGCGTCCGGACGCCACCGCGGCCTCCCGAGCTGGGCTATCCGTCATCCGATCGGGACGATCACGCTCTCCAGCGTCGCGATCGTGCTCGGGACCTTCTTCCTCGGCCGCTTGTCGATCGACCTGCTCCCCCCGATCCAGTATCCCCAGATCCGGGCTTCCGTCACGAACTCCGGCGTGGCGCCCGAGGTCATGGAGGAAACGGTGGCCAAGCCGCTCGAGGCGGCGCTCGCCACCACCGAGGACCTGGAGCGGATCGAGAGCGAGATCCAGGAGGGGCGGGTGGGCCTCGACCTCCACTTCCGGTACGGGACCGACATCGACTTCGCGCTCCAGGACGCCTCCAAGAACCTGGACCGCGCTCGCGGTTCGCTCCCCGAGGAGGCCGATCCCCCTACGATCTTCAAGTTCGACCCGGCCCAGATCCCGGTCTACGAGGTCGGCTTCTCGTCCTCGACCCGTGACCTGATCGATCTCCGCGACTGGGTCGACAACCGCCTGCGACCGCAGCTCCTGACGATCCAGGGCGTGGCGTCGGTCGACGTCTCGGGAGGTCTCGAGCGCGAGGTCCAGGTGATCCTGGACCAGGAGCGGCTCCGGTCCTACGGGCTCAGCGTCTCCCAGGTGATCGGTGCGCTCCGGGCGGGGAACCAGGACGTGGCGGCTGGCCGCGTCACCTCCCCCGACCGCGAGGTGGTGGGGAAGACGGCCGGCAAGTTCACCAGCGTGGACCAGATCCGCGCACTCCCCCTGACCGTCGAGGGGCGTCAACGGATCCCGCTCTCCGAGATCGCCACGATCCGCGACACCAACCGCGAACAGCGGCTTTGGGCGCGGCTGGACGGGGTCCCGGCCGTCAAGCTCTCGATCCGGAAGCAGCCTGACGCCAACACGGTCGCAGTGGCGGAGGGGGTCGGCGAGGAGCTGGCCAGCCTCCAGGCGAGCGGCTTCGTGCCCCGCGACATCCAGGTCGAGGTGATCGAGAACCAGGCCGATTTCATCGAGGACTCGATCGGGTCCGTCCGGAGCGCCGCGCTCGCCGGCGCCCTGCTCGCGATGGTGGTCGTCCTCCTGTTCCTGGGCTCCCTTCGGAAGACGCTCGTGATCGGGACGGCGATCCCGCTCGCCCTCCTGGCCACGTTCGTCATGATGGGCCTGGGGGGCCTCACGCTCAACGTCATGTCGCTGGGCGGGCTGGCGCTCGGGATCGGGCTTTTGATCGACAACTCGATCGTCATGCTCGAAAACATCTTCCGCCACCGCGAGGAGGGGAACGAGGATCCCGATCAGGCGGCTCACGAGGGGGCCGGCGAGGTCCAGAGCGCGGTCATCGCGTCGACCGCCACCAACCTGGCGGCGGTCGTGCCGTTCCTGCTGATCAGCGGTCTTGCGGCCCTCATCTTCCGCGAGCTCATCCTCACGATCTCGTTCGCGATCCTGGCTTCGCTGACGGTGGCGCTGACCCTCGTGCCGACTCTCTCGGCGCAGGTCGCCAAGGTGCGGTTCACGAGCGGGATCGCCCGTTCGCGACCGCTCCGCGCGGTCGACGCCGGCATGGGGCGGCTGCGCGGGATCTACCGCCGGTACGCACCCCTGGCCGTCCGCCGCCGCGGCCTCGTCCTGGGGAGCGCGGTCTTCGCGCTCGTCCTCGCGTTCCTCCTGATCCGGGGTCAGGGCAGCGAGTTCCTGCCCCAGGTGGACGACGGCAACGCAGGCGTCTTCCTGCGCCTTCCGCCCGGCGCCTCGGCCGAGGAGACGAACCGGGTCGCGCTCGAGATCGAGGAGATCGTTCGTGGGATGCCCTACGTCGAGCACATGTTCACGACCGCCGGGGGGTTCCTCTTCGGCGGCTCGACCTCGGAGCGGGCGGGCCGGGGATCGATGACGATCAGCCTGACGCGTGCGTCCGAGCGTGACATGTCGGCCGACGAGTGGGTGCAGGAGCTGGAGTCCAGGATCGAGGAGCGCGGCTTCCCCGGTGCGGGGGTCTTCGTCCGGCCGCCCCGGATCCGGGGCCTCAGGACCTCGACTTCGGGAGACCCGGTCGAGATCTCGGTGCGGGGCGACGACCTCTCCGAGCTCCAGCGGCTGGGCCAGCTGGTGATGGAGACGATCGAGGACATCCCCGGCCTCGAGAACCTGGAGCCATCCTCCGAGGAGGCGAGCCCCCAGGTCAACATCGAGCTGGACCGGGAGCGGGCAGCCTCGCTCGGGCTGGACGTCGCCGAGGTCGGCCAGACCCTGCGGACGGCGCTGGACGGAACGATCGCCACCCGCTACACGGAGGGGAACCGCGAGTACGACGTCCGGGTCATGCTGCCGCGTGAGCGGTTCACGAGCCCCGAGGACCTCCTCTCCGTGGCGCTCTTCCCGCCCGTCTTCGCCGGCGGCACTCCGGTCTATCTGCGAGACGTGGCCACCGTGGAGACGGGGCTCGGGCCGACGAGCATCCTTCGGGAGGAGCAGAACCGGGCGCTCCGGATCGAGGGGGACGTCCTGACCGAGGTCGCCTCGGTGGGCGCGGTCGATAAGGAGATCCAGTCGCGGCTCGCGGGCCTCGAGCTTCCGGACGGCTATGGGATCGTGATCGGCGGCGAGGCGGAGGCGATCCGGGACAACAACCGCCAGCTCACGATCGTGGCGCTCCTGGCCGTGTTCCTGGTCTTCGTCGTCCTGGCGGTGCTCTACGAGAGCCTGGTCAACCCGTTCGTGATTCTGCTGGCGATCCCGTTCTCGCTGGTCGGCGTCGGGCTTCTCGTCTGGATCACGGGGACCCCGTTGAGCGCCCCGGTCCTCCTGGGCGTCATCCTGCTCGCCGGAATCGTCGTGAACAACGCGATCCTGCTGGTCGAATACGCGGAGCAGTACCGCCTGTCGAAGGGCCTGTCGCTGGAGGAGGCGGTGGTCGAGGCGGGCGCCGTGCGTCTGCGCCCGATCCTCATGACGACGCTCACGACGATCTTCGGCATGCTGCCGCTGGCGCTCGGGATCGGCGAGGGGTCCGAGCTCATGCAACCGCTGGCGATCGCCGTGATCGGCGGGCTTTCGGTCTCCATGATCCTGACCCTGATCGTGATCCCGGGGGCGTACGTGATGCTGAACCGGGGCGGCACGCGGCTCCGCAGCTGGCTGACCGGGGGGCGCGCGGGGGACGAGCCCGAGCCGGTGCCCGAGCCGCGCCGGCGGCCGGAGCCCTCCCTGGAGCCGGTGGCCCGGACTCGGGAAGAGCCCGCCTAGCCCGGCCGATTCCAGCGGGCGGCCACCGATGGCCGCTCCGCCCCGCGCGGCCTTGCGGCCAGCGCCGCTCCTCGCTCCTCGGGAGAGGCGAGCCGGCCTTCCATCCGGTCCGCCAGGTGGGCCATTCGGTCGTGCCCCCAGAAGAGCTCCTCCTCCCAGATGAACGTCGGCACGCCGAAGACGCCGGCTGCCAGCGCTTCCTCGGTGTTCGCCCGCAGCCGTTCCTTGATCTCCGGGCTCGCGATTCGCCCGGCGAGGTCCTCGGTCATGAGCCCCAGCTCATCGACGGCGGCGATCAGAGTCTCCGAATGGGTGAGCGACTGCCCATCCCCCCAGCAAAGGGTCGACAATCGCACGGCCAGGCCGAGCGCCCGCGGGTCGTCCTGGAAGACGCACAGGGTCCGGAGGGCGGCCAGCGAGTTGAAAGGGTGCTCGGGCGGGCCCGCGAGCGGCACGCCCAGCCGGTCGGCCGCGCGCACGATGTCGCGCGTCGTGTACTCGCGCTTGACCGGCTCCTCGGCCGGACCGATCAGGCCACGTCGCTCCAGGACCGCGGCGTAGAGGATGGGCCGCACCGTCCAGGCGATCCCGTGCTCCTCGCCGAACCGCTCGATCTGCGTGAGGGCGAGATACGAGTACGGGGATATGAAGTCGAAGCACAGCCGGACGGAGTGCTTCACCGCGACTTCACCAGCCGCGGGCGGACCGGAACCCGGACTCGCTGACTCCTGCCATGGCGGTAGTCCATAATAGCGGGAGAGGAGGCTTTCGCAGCTCCCGGGAGCCCTGCGCTCGGGTAGCGCCTTGAAACGATCGGAGAAGGAGAGTTTCGATCATGGCCAAGGCCAAGAAGAAGGCGGCAACCAAATGACGGCCAGGAAAGTTGACGGCCGGAACGCCCTGCGATCATGTCGTACGCGCCTACTTCGGCCTCGGTGACCACGAGCATCTCTTTCACGTCACCAGCTCCGCGGATTTTCTCCTCAGGGCGCGGTGAGCCTCCGGCCCAACGCCGTCATCGAAGCTGCGTCGGGGACGGCGGCCGGTAGGCCGCCATCCCGGTCTGTGCCATGACGAAGGCGTAGATGTCGGCCGCGAGCTGTCGGTGCTGCTCGGCCGTCTCCTCCTGCGGCATGTGACCGGCAGCCTCATCGATGCGCAGAAGCACGGGGCGGCCGCTTGTGTTTGCGGCCTGGAGGGCGGCGGCCATCTTGCCGCTTTGCCAGGGCGCTACGCGGGGGTCGTTCAGGCCGACCGCCAGCAGAACGGCCGGATACGCGGTCCCGTGCCGGACGTGATGCAGCGCGCTCATGGCGTGCAACGCCCGGAACCCCTCCTCGGTCGCCGTTGAGCCGAACTCGTGGGTGTTAGCCGGGCCGCCCGGGGTCGTCTCGAACCGCACGGCATCGAGCAAGCCGTTCTGGATGACGGCGCCCGCGAATAGATCGGGCCGTTCGGTGATGGCCCGCCCCACCGTGATCCCGCCCGCGCTCACCCCCAGCGCGACGAGCCGCTCGGGGCGCGTGTAGCCCTCGCGGACGAGGTACTCGACGCAGGCGATGAGGTCGAGCCAGGTGTTCGGTTTGGTCGCCTTCTGACCTGCCTGGTGCCACTTGACACCGTAGTAGCCCCCCCCGCGCACGTGGCAGATGGCGTCGGCTCCGCCGGCCTCGTACCAGGGTCGCCATTCGGCGACGTGGAACGGGTCGTCGGGAAAGCCGTACGCTCCGTACCCGATCAGCAGGACCGGGAGGGAGCCGTCCCGGACGAGCCGCCGGGGGCGGATGAGGGTGAGCGGCACGCGGGTGCCGTCGTGGCTCGGCGCGTGGACCGTCTCCACGATGTGCCCGTCGAAGCGGTCGTACGGGCCGGCCGGGCGCAGGGGCAGCTCCTCTAGGGTGTCGGTCGATGGATCGTACCGGTACGGGCGCGGAACCGCGGTCCAGGCCGTGAGCGTCAGGACGACGCCGCTCCGTGGCGGGTTGGCTCGAATCTCGCTCACGAACGCGCCCGGCGGCTTGTACACCGAGGTCCCGACCGGGAGCTCGATCGGTGTCGGACTCCCGTCCCACGGGATCCGCGTGACCCGGTTGATGCCCCGGGCGAACACGTCGACGTACAGGCCGTCGAGCGCGGCGCTCATCCACTGCATTCGGCCTTCGCCTCCGGCCAACACGACCTGCGCCGTCTCGAGGTCGGGGGCGTCGAGCCGGGTGCGGACGATGCGCGGCGTCCCCTTCCAGGTGAGTGCGTACAGATCCGGGCCCCGGGCGGCGACCGAGACGACGGAGTCGGCCAGCGTGAACAGCGGCCGCCACTTCGGCACGCCGGTGGCCAGCTCGTCCGCCGACGCAATGAAGAAGGCGGAATGCTGCTCGACGCCGGTCCTCAGGAGTCCGAACGTGATGCCGTTGCGCGCGTCGATCTCCACGAACGGAAGGAGCGCGTCGTCCTCGCCGAGAATGGCGGCGCTGAAGACGGGGCCGTCCGATGCCACGTCGTCCCCCATGCGGTGCCGTAGGATGCGAGCGCCGCGGTAGTAGTCGGCCTCCGATGCCTCTGCCGGAAGACCGCGGAACTGAAGGTAGAAGAAGCTCCGACCGTCCGGACTCCACGGGTCGAAGGGGTCCCAGGGGGCAACGCGCTCGATGGGTCCTCCGACATCGCGCCCGCTCGCCACGTCAAGCACGCGGAGCACGACCCTCTCCTCCCCCCCGGACGTGACCCCGTAGAGGACGAGGCGACCATCAGGCGAGGGGCGGAACGTGGCGAGCGTGCCGGCACCCTCCTCGCCGCCGCCGACCGCGGTGGGGTCCACGAGCAGCCGCTCCTCGCCCGTCCACGCGTCGCGG
Organism: Gemmatimonadota bacterium; assembly: GCA_035708865.1. GTDB lineage: Bacteria > Gemmatimonadota > Gemmatimonadetes > JACCXV01 > JAHWKZ01 > DASRVA01. The sequence goes on from DASTFF010000019.1 coordinate 30,732, forward strand.
ACGTAGCCTCGCGCGACCGGCTCGCCCGCGCGTCGCATCGTGTAGAACCAGCGCCCCCCCGCCTCGCGAGGCAGCGAGATGTCCGGCGGCGCGGCATCGCCGATTGCGCGCATCCGGTCGAGGAGCGCAGCCCGACCTGGCAGCGCATCGAGCGCGGCCCGCGCGTACGCACCCTGCGCCCGGAACCACGCCAGCACTTCCTCCGAGTCGCTGTCTTCGAGCCAGCGGTAGGGGTCAGGAACCGGCGTCCCGTGCAGCGTGTCAACGACCAGGCGAGCTGGTGTTTCAGGCGGCTGAGACTGAGCGGCAGCAGGAGATGAGATGCTCAGTATGGCGAGGACGAGGGGTGCGAGCAGGTAGGCGATCATCATCTGGGGACGAAGCGCACTCTTCAAGGCCCCGCGTCCACGATCTCGAACGAGCGCTTCGGATTCAGGAGCTTGATGACCTTCCCCTCACCGATCGTCTTCTCGTCGGCGCCCTGGACGATCGCTTCGCGCACCTGGGCGACCGTGAGGTCCGGATGCACGGCCCACAGTTTGGCCGCCAGGTTGACGACCTGCGGCGCCGCCATGCTCGTTCCACTCCCCGCGCTGGTTTCGCCGCCGGGCAGGTAGCTCTCGACTTCGTATCCGTTGGCGTAGACCTCGACCTTGCCATAGCTCGTGAAGGCCGCCTCGTCGCCGGCCCGATCCACGGCAGCGGCGGTGATCAGGTTGGGCAGGTCGAACGAGGCCGGAGCAAACTCCGTGAATCGGTTGTCCTCGTCCTCGTTGCCCGCCGAGGCGACGAACAGGATGTCAGGAGCGCCGGAGATAGTCTCGCGGAGGGCGTCGGCCTGTATGTCGAACAGGCGTTGCGCCAAGGCCTTCCGCTGCCCGGGTGTGCCGCCCGCATTGTTCGCCTCCAGGGCATCCTCCTCGTCCTGGGCCGTGATCCCCCAACTCATGTTGACCACGCGGACCCCGTGCTGGCGGAAGTAGGCGACCTTATCGCGGAACTCCCTGACCCATCCCTCCGCTCGCTCCACGGTCGGGAGCTCGGGGACCATGCGATAATCCCCGGTGAACCGTCCGACCAGGATCCGAGCCGCTGGGTTCCCGGCGACCGCGATTCCCGCCACGTGAGTTCCATGGGCGTACTGATTGTACTGCCGGAAACCCTCGAAAAAGGGCGGGAACTCCTCCGGCTTCAAGGCCGTGACGAGTCGTTTGAACTCGCTTGCGTCGGGAGTGTCGAGGCCGGCTTGGAGGTCCGTGAATCCTTTGAGATTGTGACGGTATCGGGCCTCCTCCTCCTGTCCGTAGCTCAGGGGGAGCAGCACGCCGGTCGTCCTGGCTAAGTGAAGATCGTGGGCGATGCCGTGGACATCATCGACAAAACCGTTGCCGTCGTCGTCCACATTGTTGTCCGGGATCTCCCCCTCGTTCACGAAGACGCGCCCCTCGAAGAGCGCCACGTCCGTCCCCAAATCCCAGATCGCGACGACCACCGGTGTCAGATCGTCGCGGCCTTCGAGCGATACCGCGCGTACGGACCAGATGTCGGGCTTCTCGACGGTGTGGGCAGCGATCCTCTCCGCGAGGACGGCGATCATTTCCTGCTGGACGGGCCTAATGACCTTCAGGTACTGCCGCGCCTGGACGACGACGTTGGCCAGCTCGCGCGAGATCTCGCCGCTCTCGGCGGCCGGCTGGACCTGCCCCTGGACGAACCCCAGCAGGACACCAGGGGCGCTGATCTCGGTGAATCCCTTCAGCGACTTGAGCTCGGCCTGCACCTCGTCGTAGGGCAGGGCCGCGATCTCCTTGCGGTACGCCTCTTCGAACGCGGAAGCAAGCTGGTCCTTCGGCGCTCGGGCGGCCGCGGCGAGCGCGCGCTCGAAGGTGCCGGTCAGCGCCTTGAGCCCGGGCTTGTCCTCGATCGCCCGCACGCTGTCGGTATACGCCAGCGCGGTCTCGTGGTCGCCCTCGATCAGAGCCAGCGAACCGAGCGTGCCGTAGTACTCCTTGAGGGTCGAGCGATCGCCGATCTCGTACTTCGCGAGATCGGCCTTCAGATCGGCCTCGAGCTTCGTGGCCAGCGCCGTGAACTGGACGTCGTCCTCGACCAGCTTGGTCGCCGACTCGGGCACGGAGTAGATGTGGCGGGGAAGCTGATCGGCGCTCTCCACCCGGATCCTGGACGGTTCGGTTTGAGCTGCCACATCGGACACGAGGAGCGAAGAACCGGTCAGGAGGGAGAGGCAGAGCAGGGCAAGCCGTCTCATTGCGACCTCCTTTGTGGCTGCGGAAGATCAGAGTTTCTAGAGGCTGCTCCCGGAAGAATTCGCGCCTCCGGAGCGTTCGAAGGTCGCATCCACGGCGTCCTTACTCCTGATCCACGATCTCGAACGACCGCTTCGGATTCATGAGCTTGATGACCTTCCCCTCGCCGATCGTCTTCTCGTCGGCGCCCTGGACGATCGCTTCGCGTACCTGGGCGACCGTGAGGTCCGGATGCACGGCCCACAGTTTGGCCGCCAGGTTGACGACCTGCGGCGCCGCCATGCTGGTCCCGCTCAAGGGGCTCCTTTCGCCGCCGGGCAGGTAGCTCTCGACCTCGTATCCGTTGGCGTAGACCTCGACCTTGCCGTAGCTGGTGAAGGCCGCCTCGTCGCCGGCCCGATCGACGGCGGCGGCGGTGATCAGGTTGGGGAGGTCGAACGAGGCTGGCGCCCAGTCGGTAAATCGATTGTCCTCGTCCTCGTTGCCCGCGGCGGCGACAAAAAGGATCTCGGGGGCACCGGCGATCGCCTCCTCGAGCGCGGCGGCGCTTAGGTCGTGGAGGCGGCGGGCCAGGGCCTTCCGCTCCTCGGCGTTGCCACCGGCGTTGTTCGCCTCGAGCGCGCTCTCGAAGTACTGCGGGAAAAACCCCCAGCTCATGTTGACCACTCGAACCCCATGGTCCCGATAGTACTGCACCGTGCTACGTGCCTCGGTGGCCCACGCCTCCGCCAGCTCGATCGTCGGAAGCTCGGGAACCATCCGATGATCCGCGGTCATGCGTCCCACGAGAAACCGTACTCCCGGGTTCCCGTGTCCGGCGATCCCCGCCACGTGGGTTCCGTGTGCGTAATTCGAATACTGGCTGAGTCCCTCGAAAAAGGATCGAAACTCTTGTGGTTCCATCGCTGCGGCGAGTTGCTTGAACGCGCTCGCGTCAGGCGTGTCCAACCCCGCCTGGAGGTCCATAACTCCCTTGAGGTAGCGGCGATACTCGGCTTCCTCGTCGTCTCCGTAAGTGAGAGGGAACAGGACGCCTGTAGTTGGCCGGCTGTGAAGGTCGTGCGCGATCCCGTGGACGTCGTCGACGAAGCCGTTGCCGTCATCGTCGACCTGATTGTCGGGGGTCTCCCCCTCGTTGACGAAAACGCGTCCCTCGAAGAGCGCCACGTCGGTCCCGGTATCCCAGATCGCGACGACCACCGGTGCCAGATCATCGCGGCCTTGGAGCGAGACCTCACGGGCAGCCCAGATATCGGGCTTCTCGACGGCATGGGCGGCGATCACCTCGCCGAGGACGCCCGTCATCTCGTCCTGGAATGGCCGGACCACCACGAGGTAGGTCCGCGTCCGGACGACGAGGTTGGCGAGTTCCCGCGAGATCTCGCCGCTCTTGGCGGCGGGCTCGACCTGGCCCTGGACAAATCCCAGCACGACTCCCGGCGAGCTCATCTCGAGGGATCCCTTCCTGGACTTGAGCTCGGCCTGGACCTCGTCGTAAGGGAGCGCAGCGATCTCTTCCCGGTATGCCCCCTCGAAGGCTCGCTCCCGCTCGGCTTCGGGGGCATGGGCCGCCGCGGCGAGCGCCCGCTCAAAGGTGCCGGTCAGCGCCTTGAGCGCCGGTTTGTCCTCGGTCGCCCGCACGCTGTCGGCATAGGCCAGCGCGGCCTCGTGATCGCCCTCGATCAGCGCCAGCGAGCCGAGCGTGCCGTAGTACTCCTTGAGGGTCGAGCGATCGCCGATCTCATATTTCGCGAGATCAGCCTTCAGATCGGCTTCGAGCTTCGTGGCCAGGGCCGCGAACTGGGCATCGTCCTCGACCAGGGCGGTGGCCGACTCTGGGACGGGGTAGGTGTGGCGGGGTAGCTGATCGGCGCTCTCGACCCGGATCTTTTCCGGCTGCGGCCCAGCCTGGGCGCGCAGGACCATCGGGTGAGCGAGAAGGCTGGCGAGAGCGACGAACGAGGTGAGCGCGACGCGTGACATGGCCGTCTCCCGGAGGCTGAGGTATGTCCGGCCCTCGGCGCGATTCAGCCGCGCGAGGTCAGTGCTGGACGGTCCCCCCGGCCGTTGACGGATATATACATGAAGGGGGGTATCGTCAACGCGATCACGTCGCCGCCGCCGGTAAGCTCCCGCGCCCGGGCGAGCGCCCGGTCGAGCGAGGGCTGCCAGCCCACCCCCAGTCGCTTGGCCGCCCGGTCGTCGGGCGGCCCCACCAGGATCGTCTCCGACAAGTAGCGCAGCGGATAGGTCGCCCAGTACCACACCGTGAACGGGTGGAAGCCGTGGTGCGCGAACCGTTCGCGGTAGCACTCGATCAGGTGCGGATCCCGGGCGAACGTCTCCTGGAACTCGGCCTGCATCTCGAACGGGTCGTTGGTCACCGGCAGGACCTCGTCCCAGAACCGCTTGTAGGCGACATGGTACTCCGGGTGGAACACCTCGAAGGTCGGGTTCAGGATGATGACGACCCCGCCCGGCTTGACGAACGGCCTGTTCCAGAACCAGTTGAAGACGTACCCCAGGACGTCGCTCACGACCAGGACCGGGTTGATCCGGGCGTCGATCGCGTACGGGGAGAGGTCGGGAAGCCCGAAGACGAGGGTGTCGTACTGCCGATCGACCTCGACCTCGAGCTGGTCCCGGAGGCACTCGAGCGTCCGCGCGTGGACCGGGTCGATCGCCCCGGCGTGGATCGCGACCGGCTCGTACTGCGAGCGGACGTTGCGGAAGATCTTCGCCCGCGTCGGCTCGGGCAGCGCCTTCATCGAGACCGGCGTCGTCCTGAGAAGCATCCGCTCCGCCCGGTTGAGCCTCTCCGGCGGCTTGCAGAGGTACCGCATCGGTGCCGGATAGGTCGCGCCGTTCATGGCGGCCTCGATGACCATGATCCGGCAGTGCTTCTGGAGCGCCTCGCTGATCCGCCGGATCGAGTCGTGCATGTGGGAGCCCTCCGGCTGCATCACGTGCGGCGAGTGCTCGGTCATCTTCGGCGAATGATGGGGGGCGATCGAGTCGTACGTCCCGAACCCGACCGCGACCGACTTGTGGCCGCCGTTCAGCGGGATCTGAATCGTGTCCACGTAGATGACGAGGTCGCACTCGGTGACCGCACGCGAGGTCTGGACGGGCTCGCCGTGGTCGGTCTCGCCCAGCGCGGCGATGTCGTCGGAGTCCTCGGCGTCGAAGTTCCGGAGCCGCTCGGGCCAGAACTCCTCCATCAGCTTCTCGCCCAGCATGTACTCCATCTCGTTGCGGCGCATCTTCCTGTGAAGGGCGACCGCGCAGCGGAGCTGGACGTTGGCGCGCCGGACGCCGTAGTCCTTGAGCAGCTCCAAGAGCCGGGTGATCATGATCTGCCGGATGTCGGGTCGCTGCATGGGCGGGAACGGCTGGCAGTTGTCGTCGAAGGCGATCAGGACCCTGGAATCCGGCCCGACCAGCTCGCGCAGGGGGGGCATGCCGAGCGGGCTCTCGACCGCCTCCCGCAGGGCCTGCGGGATCGACCGCTTGGGGATCCCCGGGATCGCCTCGGGTGGGTAGAGGACGGTCGCGTCGTCGGGGAGCTCGACCGAGACCAGATTGTTGCCGGAGTAGGTCAGGTACCGCACGCGGGCGCTCAGCGCGGCTCGAAGACGATCTTGACGTGGCCCAGGCGGCCGGCGTCCAGGGCCGTCCTGAGGGCTTCCCCGTACTCCTCGAGCGGGAAGCGGCCGGTCACCAGCGGCGCCAGCCGGCCGGACGACCCGGCCACCTGATCGATCGCCAGCCGGAAGGTCTCGTCCGGGCACGTGTAGCTCCCCCGGACGTCCAGCTCCTTGTGCCACAGCGCGGTCCAGTCGATCCCGTCGGGGAGGCCCGGCATGCCGACGACGATAACGGCGCCCCGGGGGCGGGTAAAGCGGATCGCGTCGTCGAGGCTGGCCCCGCTGCCCACGCAATCGAACGTCGCGTCGGCGCCCCCGACCGCGCTAGGCGGCCCGAGCTCAGGCTCGTGGAGGGCTGCGCCGACCGCTCCACCCAGCGCCGGCCGGTTCCCGGGCGGGACGATCTCGTCCGCCCCGAGCTCCTGAGCCGCCACCGCCTGGTGCGCGTACTTGGCGACCGCGACGACCCGGCCCGCGAAGCCGGACGCCCGGAGGGCCGCGATCGTGAGCAGGCCGATCGATCCGCAGCCGATCACGAGCGCGGTCCAGGCCGGATCGAGCGGTCCCGCACGCTGGACCGCGTGGAGGCAGCACGAGTACGGCTCGATCAGGACCGCCGCCTCGTCGGGGACCCCCTCGGGCACGCTCCCGAGTTGAAGTTCGTGGGCGACCAGCGAACGGCTCCATCCGCCTCCCGTGTCGCGGCAGTAGCCGGTCTGGATCCCGGCCGAGAGCTCGCCGGCGGTGACGTTGCGGCAATGCGAGAGATCCCCTCTGCGGCAGGCGACGCACAGATCGGCGATGCCGCGAATGACGCAGTGGAGCGGTGGATGGATCACGACCCGCTCGCCGACCGCGATCCGCGGGGCTTCCGGGCCGATCT
>DASTFF010000020.1:0-148584 GCA_035708865.1 Gemmatimonadota bacterium
CCGGGGTCGTTCGTGCGAGCGCCTGCTGCCTGGGCTTTCCCCTTAGGGGGACATTACTTCTAGACCCCCACGATCATGGATCACCGTCATTTTTTGGCCGCCTTTTTCTTAGTCACCCTTTTAGTGGCTCCCTTCTTTTTGGCTGCCTTCTTTTTGCTCCCCTTGGCGTACTTGCCACGTGGACTCTTTTTCGGCTTCTTCTTCTTCGGTGGCCCTCCGCCCGCGTCAGGTGGCCCCCACGGATCGGGCTCTGGTGGGGGCGGTTTGGGAGGCGGTGGTGGTTTCGGCGGCAGAGGCTTATCCCAAGGTTCGTCAGCTCTCTTTCGCGGAGACTTCTTTTTCTTCTTCATTCAGACGCCTCCTATCTCCCCAGGGTGGAGGAAGCAAACGGCAAAAGCTTCAATTCAAGTCAATTGAAGCTTTACCCGACCTCGTCACGTTGCCCATAGAGCGCCCATGATGGCAGAGAATGTCCCCACCTAAGTCGTGGAGACAACCTCATGAATTACTCCTGAGCTGGCAAATTCGGCGGAAGTATGCTTCGGAGAGTCCGGGCAGTACGGGGTGATTGTTTGGGCTGAGAGGGGATGTCAGCTGGGAAAGTTCCCCGTAAGTCTAAAGCTGGTGGGCCGCGCTGGAATCGAACCAGCAACCTACTGATTAAGAGTCAGTTGCTCTGCCAATTGAGCTAGCGGCCCGCCGCCAGAACTTCCGGAAGGAGCACAAAATATAGCCTCGGTAAGACGACCCAACAACCGAAGGAGGGCCGGCCGCGCTGGCGGCCGGCCTGAGTCAGATGGGGTGAGCGAGGGGATTCGAACCCCCGACCCCCAGGGCCACAACCTGGTGCTCTAACCAACTGAGCTACGCCCACCGTGAAGCACTAAAGCTACTCGTTCCGAGGCCCATCCTCAACGCGGATAGAGCTGATTCCGGCGCCGAGCGCTGCGCAGATCGGCCTCCTCAAGGACTGTCGGAGGGCTCCACTATGCTCCTGGTATGCCCCTCTTCAACCATCCTCCACGCCAGTGACCTGGTTAGCCTTTGTCGCCGGATGTCTCGTCGGGGGCATCGTCGGCGCGGTCGCGGCGTTGCTGTTCTTCGCTTCCCAGGTCCACAAGGGCCGGTGGTGATGGGCCACCGAGCCGCTCACGCCCCGCGTGTGGCGCCCCGGGAGGGATTCGAACCCCCGACCCGCGGCTTAGAAGGCCGCTGCTCTGTCCAACTGAGCTACCGGGGCGCGCCTTTACACTACAAGAGCTTACAACGTTTACCTCGACGTAAGAATATAGCCCTCCTCGAGTCGGCCCGAACATGGAATCCAGCCCGCCCCGAGGTCACTGACCCGGACCCGTACTCGACCCTGGCGATGTTTCTCTTCGGCGGTGGCCGCAAGAGCGAGGGTCTCGGACTCGCTGTCGAGGACGCTCGCTTCACGCGCAAAGTCCGTGACTTCAGACCCGAACCAGTACCGGCGGTTGAAAACCCGGAGCACATCGCGCCTTGGAGTTCACTCAGACAATTGGTCGACGCGCCATGTGCCCTCGCACTTCTCTCCCTCAGGCTCGCTTTCGAGGCAGACGAGCCAAACCCGGCTGACCTTGCGGAGGCACAGGGCCTTGGTTTCCCCCGCATGTATTTCCTCTTCTAGCCGGACTTCCCGCTCTATAGGGTGTCCGATGAGAAGCAGCCCCAACGAGTAATCGCCTCGGTTGTGTGCCGTGACACAAACGTCGGGCGTCGCATGACTAGTCACAAAAACCTGGTCACCTATTCTCCCTGGGGGTCGAATATCCTGCATCACAGCTTCGAACACCCCAGGCCCAGCCAGCGTGTTGCCTCCGGCGTTCAGTATGGCTCCTTCTCCCGCACATCCAGTCAAGAACAAACCCGCTATGACCAGTCCAGACAAGGCAATTTCACGATACATGTGCCCGCCTCCTTTTCAAACAACGCGTTAAGAGCCACGTAATAGATGGGCAGGGCATGCGCACAAAACTACAGGAAGGCATTCATGAGGCGGTGCCAGTCGTGGTGACAGATACTTTCGTCGACCCTATCCAGTTGGGTCACACGAAGCTAAGCGATCAGCGAGGGAGCAGACGAAGAATTAGAAGTACAAAAAGCAGCTTCTTGCCGGTGCGAGATTCAGGTGTCCTGGTGAAAGTGGCAGATCACAGGTCCAATCCAGCCATAGTCCCTGGTTTCTTCGTACGAAGGCTCTATACGCAGGGTATTCGCGCCACTAGAGCGAAGAACATCTGGAGGGATCACAACATTCATCCGATCGGGAGCAAATGCGTCGGCACCGCTTTGCCAACGGCGGGCACTAATCGTCGGTAAAAGACGGCCATTGAGTCTAACCCGAAACAACATGTTCCTGTCGCCGGCGCGGTAGCCCCCAAATGCAGCGATGTCAAGGAGCGCTTCGGTATTGTGCCGACCGCCCGTGTGGAAATCGACATTGAGAACCCTGCCGTTGAAGAGGAACTCACTTCCGTCAGTAACAGTAGTGAAATCAGAAAGGATAGGCATAGCTTATAATTCCCTCGAACTTGAAGGCCCTAGTTCTTATTCGACGCTCGAACGACCTCTTCGACAGGAACTCCCGGATCAAATGCCGTCCCCGGGTCAATGCCCAACATCGACGCCAGGAGGCCGATTCGGGCTACAATATCATCTGAGGGTAGTTTCGGTGATTCCGAGGACCAATCGAGGCGACGGGCCTCTGCAGCTTTGGCGAGTTCTTCCGCTCGAAGTTCCAAGTCTTTTTCTTTCACGCGCTTCCTCACCCTTGGATTCTCCTATTATACCAAGGAGGGCTTCGGTGTCAATCGTGGTGACAACCACTTGCGGGGTGGGACTTAGCGGACCGCTTCGCCCTGACGCTGCAGCTCGGGCCCGACCTCTTCGGCGGCTGGCACCGCCGGGGATGGCTCACGCTCTCTGGCCAGACGCGCCTCGACGGCGGTCCGGATCTCGTCCCATTCCTCGCGCGGCACGGCGAGAAACGCGCGGACGAGGGCGGGGTCGAACTTGCCCGCGTTCCGGCGGCTGATCTCCTCGACGACGTCCTCGTAGGTGAGGGCCGCCCGGTAGGGCCGGGGCATCGTCATGGCTTCGAGGGTGTCGGCCAGCGCCAGGATCCGGGCGGCGGGATGGATCTGCTCCCCGGCCAGGCCCTGCGGATAGCCGCTTCCGTTGAACCGCTCGTGGTGGACCTCCACGATCCCGATCACGCTCTCGTCGATCCCCAGACCTTCCAGCAGGGCCTTCCCCACCTCGACGTGGCGCTGGACCTCCATCCGCTCGCTCTCGGTCAAGGGGCCCGGCTTCATCAGGACGGCGGACCGGACCGCGACGTTTCCCACATCATGCAGCAGGGCGGCCGTCCTGAGGGCGTCCCGGTCGCGGGCCGGCAGCCCGATCTCGGCGGCGATCCGGAGCGCGAACTCGGCCAAACGGAGCGAATGGCCGATCGGCTCGTGGACGATACGGTCGAGCTGCGAGACGAGCCTGCGCAGCATATCCCCCGTCGGCTCCTCGAGCGGGCGCTCGCCGGTCGGGATGGCGCCGCTCCGGGCCATCAGCACGGCCGCTTCACCGGCCATGTGATCGAGGGTCCGCAGGTGCTCGCCGTTCAGGAGCCAGGAGCCGCGCTCGCGCATGGCCACCAGCGCTCCCGCCACCTCACCGTTCGTGGTGCGGATCGGAACCCCCACCACACTCTGCACGCCGTTGGGAAGGCCGAGTCCCTGCCCCTGGGCGTCCGGGAACTTGAGCGACGATCCCGTATCGATGACCCGCCGGGCCACGGTCCGGCCGAGCTCGGAACGATGGTCGTCGAGCGCGATCCCGCTGCCGAGCTCGAGGACGTGGGCGCCGCCCGCACGGCCGGCATAGAGCCCCGCGCGATCGGCGGTCACCGCCATGCGGGCCGACTTCAGGAACACGTCGAAGCCGAGCCGGTCATCCAGATAGGCGTCGACGGCGTGCCGGATCCGGTGCATGGCGAGGACGTTCCGAAGCCCGTCGTTCTCCCGGATGAGACGGCGCCGCTCCAGGGCGTGAAGGACGAGCGTCGGGAGCCGTCCCATCTCGAACGGCTTCTTCAGGCAGTCGTAGATCTCGTTCCCGCTCGCCCGCGGCTCGCGGCCGATCGCGCGATGGCGGGTCGTCAGGATGATGGCCGTCGCGGGATCCAGCCGCCGGGCCTCCCCGACGGGGTCGGCCTCGGCTCCGGCGCTCAGGTGGGCGTCGCAGACCAGGACGTCCACCGGCTCGCGGCGCAGGAGCGCGACCGCCTCGGACGGATCGTCCAGGACAGCGCAGTCGACCTCGCAGGGCTTCAGGAGCGTCTGTACGAGCGCCAGGATGGAGCGTTCGTCATCGACGACGAGGACTCTCGCGGCGCGGCCTTGGGGATCGGGCGGGCCGCCGTGGGGTCGCGGTCCATGGGTCATAACCTGGCGCCCCGATTCCAGCAACAATCGGGCCGCCTGGGTGGGACCGCTCCAATCGTCCTCGATAGCGTTCAGATCGCCGGTTTCAGAACGCGGCGCGGGCGGCCCAGAGGTCCGGGAAGGCGGGGTCGAAGAGGGTCCGCTTGAGAAACGCCACACCGCTCGAGCCGCCGGTGCCGCGGCGGGTCCCGATCGTCCGCTCGACCATCTTGACGTGCCGGTAGCGCCACTCCTGGAACCCCTCGTCCAGGTCCAGGAACCGTTCGCAGATCGCGGCCGACCCGGGATCCTCACGATAGACCGCGACCAGCGCCCGCTCCACCTCCTCAGACGGGGCGACCCGCACCCTCATGTCCCGTTCCAGAGCCGCGGCAGGTATCGCATGCCCGTGGCGGGCCAGGTGCCCGAGCAGGGCGTCCCAGATCGTGGGGGAGCTCAGCCTGGCCTCCAGCCGGGCCCGTTCCCCGCCCTCGAAGTCGCCGAGCACGCGGGCGTCCTTGATCCCGAGCGCGAACTCGAACTCCCGGAACTGGACGGACTGGGACCCGCTCGCGGTCTCCAGGCGGTCCCGGAAGCTCAGGAACTCGAGCGGCGTCATGGTCTCGAGGACATCGGTCTGGGCGACCGCGATCTTCAGGATCGTAAGGATCCGTTTGAGCGTGTTGAGCGCCTGCGGAGCCAGGTCCGCCTCGAGGAGCGACCGCAGCCGGTCCAGTTCGTGGAGCATCTCCTTGAACCACAGCTCGTAGACCTGGTGGATGATGATGAAGAGGAGCTCGTCGTGCTCGTCGCTCTCCGGCCGCTGGAGCGAGAGAAGATCGTCCAGCCGCAGATAGCTGCCGTACGTCAGGGTCACCCGGTCAGTGACCCCGGACGAGATCGCTGTAGCTCCTGAGGTGTCGGAGGGCGGAGGCCCGGTCGCCAGCCTCATCGTACAGCCGGGCCAGGTTGTAGTAGGCGTCGGCCATCTGCTCGTCTGACGCGATCGCGCGCTGATAGGCCAGGATGGCCTCGCCGTCCTTGCCCAGGTCCTCGAGCACGACGCCCAGGTTGTAGGCCGCCGTGGGGTCGCCGGGGGCGGATTCCAGCGCACGCTCGTACTGCCGGCGGGCTTCTTCGAGCTGCCCGTCCTCGTGCTGGAGCCGGCCCAGGTTGATGCGGGCGTCGACGTGATCGGGCTCCATCTCGAGCGCGCGGCGATAGAGCTCGCGCGCCATCCGGGGGCTGCTCGCCTCCAGGCTGCAGCCGAGCTCGAACCAGTCGTCGGCATCCCGATCGGCGGCATTCGGAACGCCGCCGACCAGCTGGACGGGCTCGCTCGCTCCGCCGGATTCGAAATCGAGGACGGTCTGCCCCGAATCGGGGTTCCAGCGCGAGAGAGCGTCGTCGATGACCAGCTCCCGACCCTGGGCGAGGATCCGCACCGAGCTCAGCGAGCGGTCGTCGGGCATCCTTCCGCGAAGCGACCGCAGGATCGCGTTCACCCGGCGGCGCGAGATGTCCGAAGACTCCAGGCGGAGGGCGGTCCTCATGACCAGCAGGTCCTGAAAGCTGAACAGGTAGGTGTTCCCGGGTCCGCGCTTGGGGTCCACGACCCCGGCGCGCACGAAACCTTGCACCCGGCTGGCCGGGACGGTCAGGATCCGCGCCGCTTCACGCGTCGTGTAGGTGCTCAACCCTCGCTCGCCTTGCGAGAACCGGACGCCTTCTTGCGCGCCGTCTTCTTGGCCGGCTTGCGGGTGGTCTTGCTCGCCTTGGTCGGCTTGTCCTTCTCGGCCCCCTCGAGGCTGGCCTTGAGCGCCTGCATGAGGTCGATGACCTTGCCGTCCGTCTCGGGCGCCGGGGCGGCGGTGATCTCCTCGCCCTGGATCTTGCGCTCGATCTGCTCGAGCACGCGCTTGTAGACATCGTCCTCGAACTTCTCGGGACGGTACTCGTCGGTGGAGCCCTGCTCGACGAGCTGGACCGCCAGCTTCATCTCCTCCTTCTTGACCTTCCCGTCGCCGATCGGCACCTCCTCGAACGGCTTGACCTCGTCGGCGTAGCGGAGCTGCTCCATGAGGAGGCCCTCTTCGATCGGACGGACGAGGACGACGTACTGTTTGCCACGGGCGGCATAGGTGCCGAGGCCGGCGCGGCCGGTCTCGCGGAGAGCGGCGCTCAGGAGCCGGTAGGCGCGCTCGCCTCCCTTGTCGGGCCCCAGATAGTAGGCCCGATCGAGATACAGCCGTTCGACTTCATCCAGCGGGACGAACTCCACGATCTCGACGGCCTCGGTCGCCTGGGCGTCGAGCTTCTTGAGCTCGTCGGGGGTGAAGAGAACGTATTGATCGCGGGCGAACTCGTAGCCCTTGACCAGCTCGTCGCGCTCGACGATGCGCTCGTGCTTGGGGCACCAGAAGCGCTGCTGAACACGTGTCCCGCACTCCTCGTGGATCCAGTTGAAGGAGATGCTGCGGGAGCTCTCGCTGGTCGAGTAGAGCTTGACGGGGACGTTGACGAGTCCGAATGAGATCGTAGCCGTTCCCATCGCGCGGGCGGCCATATGGGTCCTCCTTCTGCCTGGTCCGTCGCTTGGCTCATGCCAGACCACTCAATATGCCATGACGGGAAGGGGCATCTCAATATATGCTCTTCGCGTGGCCGAGCGCGATCCCCTCCGCCAGTACCGCGCCAAGCGTTCTCCGGCGGGGACTCCCGAGCCGGGCCTGGACGCCGGGCCGGTCGGCTCCAGCCATGCCGGCGCCGGCGGCGTGTTCGTGATCCACCAGCACGCCGCCACCCGTCTCCACTACGACCTGCGTCTGGAGCACGACGGGGTCCTGCTGTCGTGGGCCGTTCCCAAGGGGCCGGCCCTGGACCCGGCCGAGAAACGGCTCGCCGTTCACGTCGAAGACCACCCGCTCGAGTACGCCTCGTTCGAGGGGGTGATCCCGGAAGGCAACTACGGGGCCGGGGCCATGATCCTCTGGGACCGGGGGAGCTGGCGCCCGCTCGAAGATCCTGCCACGGGGATGCGGGAGGGCAAGCTCCTCTTCGAGCTGCGCGGTCACAAGCTGCGCGGGGTTTGGACGCTGGTCCGCCTGGCCAAGAGCGACAAGGACGAGTGGCTGCTGATCCGGGAGCGTCGATACGCCGACGGGGCGACCGGGACGCTCGAGGAGCTGCCGCCCCAGTCCGTCTTCTCCGGCCTCACCGTCGAGGAGCTGGGCGAAGGCGTGGATCCGGCGCCCCAGCTGGTGGCCGAGCTCGAGCGCCTGGGCGCCCCTTCTCGCGCGGTGCGGGTGGACCAGGTCCGCATGATGCTCGCCCAGTCGCGGCGGACGCCCTTCTCCCGACCCGGCTGGGTGTTCGAGCCCAAGCTCGACGGCTACCGCCTGCTGGCCTCGAAGTCTCCTGCCGGGGTCGTCATCCTGAGCAGGAACGGTAACGACGTGACGCATGGCTTCCCCGACCTGGCCGAGGCCGTCGCCGGCCTGCCCTTCCCCGACGTCATCCTGGACGGCGAGGTCGTCGTGCAGGACGAGCGGGGGCTGCCGAGCTTCCAGCATCTCCAGCGCCGGGCGCTCCTCAGGCGCCGGCTGGACGTCGAGCGGGCCGCGCACCGCCTGCCCGCCACCTACTACGCGTTCGATCTGGTCGCCCTGCTGGGGCACGACACACGGCCGCTTTCGCTGGTCGATCGCAAGGCGCTCCTCCAGCGCCTGCTTCCCCCGGTCGGCCCGCTGCGCTACGTGGATCACTTCCCCGAGCAGGGGGAGCAGCTCTTCGACAGCGTGGTCACGATGGGGCTCGAGGGGGTGGTCGGCAAGAAGGCCGACAGCCGCTACCGTGGCGGTCGCAACGGCGACTGGATCAAGGTGCGGGCCGACAAAACCGACGACTTCGTCATCGTCGGCTACACCGATCCGGGCGGTACCCGTTCCCGGTTCGGCGCCCTCCACCTGGCTGGCTGGCGGGACGACGAGCTGGTCTACGCGGGCCGTGTCGGGACGGGCTTCAGCGACCGCGACCTGGAGACCATCGGGGCGCGGCTCGAAGCCACCCAGCGCAAGGATCCGCCCTGCGTGGGCCCGGTCCCCAAGGGCCGCGAGCACCACTGGGTCGAGCCGCGGGAGGTGTGCGAGGTCCGCTACCTGGAGTGGACCGCGGACGGCCTGCTCAGGCAGCCGGTCTGGCTTCGGATGCGGCCCGACAAGGACCCGCGCGAGTGCGAGCTCCCCGAGGACGCGAGGCTCCGCGGAGACGCAGGCGACCCGGACGACGACCTGCCCGACGACGAGCAGCCCGACGACGAGCTCCTGGCCGACGACGAGCTCCTGGCCGAAGCCGAGCCCTTGCCCGTGGCCGAGGATGGCCCGGCCCCCGAGGTCCTCCTCACCAACGCCGACAAGGTTTTCTGGCCGGCCGAGGAGATCACCAAGGGCGACCTGTTCGCCTACTACCGGAGCGTGGCGCCGTGGCTCCTCCCCTATCTCCGGGACCGGCCGCTCGTCCTCACCCGCTACCCGGACGGGATCGAGGGCACCTCGTTCTACCAGAAGAACACGCCCGGCCACGTCCCGGACTGGGTCCGCACGGTCGGCGTCTGGAGCGAGAGCTCCGAGCGGGAGATCGAGTACGTGGTCTGCGACGACCTGCCGACCCTCCTGTACCTGGTCAACCTGGGGACGATCCCGCTTCACGTCTGGGCGAGCCGGGTGGCCGCGCTGGACCGTCCCGACTGGTGCATCCTGGACCTGGATCCCAAGGGTGCCCCGTTCGAGAACGTGATCGAGGTGGCACACGCCATCCATCGACTCTGCAAGGACATACAGCTTCCGGCCTGGGTCAAGACGAGCGGCTCGACCGGGCTCCACGTCCTGGTCCCGCTGGGCGGACGCGCGGACTACGAGATGTCGCGGACTCTGGGCGAGCTCCTGGCCCGGCTGGTGGTCGGCGAGCTCCCCGAGATCGCGACCGTCGAGCGCGTCATCTCCGAGCGCGCGGGAAAGGTTTACGTGGATTTCCTGCAGAACCGGCGCGGGCAGCTCCTGGTCGCGCCGTTCAGCGTGCGGCCGATCCCGGGCGCGCCCGTCTCGACGCCGCTGCGCTGGCGGGAGGTCCGGAAGGGGTTGGAGATCGGCAAGTACACGATCCGCTCGGTCCCTCGCCGGCTATCCAGGATGGGCGAGGACCCGATGTTTCCGCTCCTCGGAGCGCATCCCGATCTGGGCGCGGCGCTGGCCCGGCTCCACGGACGGCTCGTGGCCTCCAAGGCGTGACCAAAGCGCGAACCGGGGCCCCCCTCACGGGGAACCCCGGTCGCAGTGCCGACCCACGGGGGCAGGTCGGCGAGAAAATGCAGTCGGATCAGCCGGTCGTTTCTCCCGGCGGGTCCGGAACCGTGATCGCGATTCTCGCGATCGCCACCGACACCGTCTGCACGACCTCCATCCGCAGGACCCCGCTGGCGGGGCCGAGATCGATGGTGGCGACGCCGTTCCTTCCGGTGACCGGCGGATTCACGACCGAGAGGAGCTGGTCGTCCTCGCCGTAGAACCGGAACTCCGACCGGCCCTGCTTGCCGTTGTCCACGTCCATGACCGTGATCGTCGACAGCGTCACGCCCGCGGCACTCAGCGCGCCGAAGTCGAGAACGATCGTGCCGCCGGCGCTGCAGTCGTCCTGGAGATCGGGGTTGCCGTCCGGGTAGGCGGGATCCTCCTGGATCACCAGCAGGTTGCCCACCGGCCGGTCGTTCACGAACGGACCTTCCGCGCCCCCCGCCCCCACGCCGGGCCCGCCGAAGGCCTGGTTGGGAGAGCCGAGATCCAGGTCGTCGCCTTCATCACCGTGAGGGACGCTCGTGTCGAACGCGATCACCGCATCCGCGCACCGCTCGCCCCTGGCGGTCAGGCTCACCTCGATGCCGTGCGTGCTGGTCACCGTGTCCCCCCCGGCGAACTCCGAGAAGTCGATCGTCATGTCGGTCCCGGAAGGGCTCGGATTGTTCGGCCTGGGCTCGGATCCGAGCGGTCCCGATCGCTCGTTGGAGCACCCCGCCGCCGGCAGGATGATGGCCACTGGAAGGAGCAGGAAGAGCAGACGCCGCATGATGTCAAACCCCCGTGATGATCGGCCCGAAGTGTCGGTTGACGGTCCCCGTATCCAACATCCGTCAAGCACAGGCCGTCAACACAGAAGGCGTATGCTTGCCGCGAAAGGGATCACCGGCCGCCGTTCCCGGCCGGCCCGTTCCTCACGCGTGCAGTAGAGTTAACCCTATCCTGGAAGGAAAGTCAATGAATGAGAAGGACGTTTCCCATTTAGGGCATTTGATAGCCCTTGGAGTGGAAACAGGTTTCCACCAGAAGCGGGGTCGGGCGGCCGGGCTCTAGCCGGCGACCTCAACTGGAAGCCGGGCAGCGCGAGCGCTCAGGCTTCGTCGTGCCAGATCCACCACTCGTACGGCGGGGTCTGGGGGTAGCCCTCGGGCGAGTCCTCCCACTCCTCCTGTCGCCCGAGCGCGGTCATGTCGAGGTAGCTCCAGGTGCTCCCCATCGCTTCGTCGCCCCGGTTGTTGATGAAGTAGGTGCGGAACACGCGGTCGCCGTCACGGATGAAGGCGTTCGTGCCGTGCCACTCGTCCACGCCGAAGTCGGTATCGAAGTCGTCGGTGATGGTGTACCACGGCATCTCCCAGCCCATACGCGCCTTGACGCGCTCGATGTCCGGTTGCGGCGCCCGCGACGCGAAGACGAGAGTGGTGTCACGGGCGTTCAGATGGGCGAGGTGGGCGACCTGGTCGGCCAGCATGGAGCAGCCGATACAGGCATGCTCGGGCCAGCCCCTGACACCGGGCTCGAAGAAGGCGCGATAGAGGATCAGCTGACTACGCCCGTGAAACAGGTCGAGCAGGCTCGCCTTCCCCTCGGGCCCCTGGAACTCGTACTCCTTCTGGACGGCCAGCCATGGCATCCGCCGACGCTCGGCCGCCAGCCCGTCCCGGGCGCGGGTCAACTCCTTCTCCTTGACGAGCAGGCGTTGGCGTGCTTCCTCCCACTCCTGGGCCGACACAACGGGGGGTGTGTTCATCACGATTTCCGCCTTTCGGTCCTGTCTGGATGCAAGATGCAAGATGCCCTTCTATCTCTATAGACAGCGGTCGAGTCGCGAACTGTGCGGTGGGTGACAGACGACGAATGGTCGGGGCGGCCGGATTCGAACCGGCGACCCTCAGCTCCCAAAGCTGATGCGCTACCAGGCTGCGCTACGCCCCGACGCTCAGTAGCTCCCCTGAATGTACTCGCGGAGGTGCCGGTTCTCGTACTCCTTCTCGTGGAGCTGGACCTTGACCACGTCGCCGATGGACACCATGCCGCGCAGGCCACGGCGGCCGACGATCGGCAGGTGACGGATCCGGTTCTGGGTCATGATCCCCATCACGTAGTCGACCGTGTCATCGCTCTCGCCGATGATCGGGTCGGGGGTCATCGCCTCAGCGACCCGGGTCGTGCCCAGCCGCTCGGCTCCGTTGGCGCAGCATCGCAGGATATCCCGCTCGGTGATGATGCCGACCATCCGGCCCTCCGCGTCGACCACGACGAGCGAGCCGATGTTGTGCTCGACCAGGCGCTGGATCGCCTCCTGGATCGTCCGCTCCGGCTCGATCGTGCGGACCTCGGGCGCCCCCTTGCCCTCGAGGATGTTGCGGACGTTCATGCCTCCACCTCCGGTAGAGTCCTGGGGGGGAGTATGAAACCGGCGCGGGCGCCGGTCAATCGTCCGGCCCGCCCCCGCCGAGCCATTCCGGGTGATTTTCGAGGAAATCGCGTGCCGCCCGGAAAGCACGCGCACGGTGGCTGATCTCGTTCTTCCGCCGAAGCGGCATCTCGGCCAGCGTGACGCCCTCGCCCGGGAGGTGAAAGACCGGATCGTAGCCGAAGCCGCCCTCGCCGCGGGGCGCCTCCAGGATGCGGCCCTCGAGCTCGCCGACGAAGACCCGCTCCCCGCCGTCCGGCCGGACGAGGGCCACCGCGGTTCGGAAGACGGCTATCCTCTCCCCCGCCGGGCGGCCGGCCAGGGCGTCCAGGAGCCGCCGCACGTTGTCGGCGTAGCTCGCGCCCGGCCCGGCGAAGCGGGCGGAGCGGACCCCGGGGGCGCCCCCCAGGGCAGCCACAAAGAGCCCGGTGTCGTCGGCGATCGCCGGCTCCCCGCTCGCCTCCCGGGCGGCGCGCGCCTTGAGGAGCGCGTTCCCCTCCAGGGAGCCGGCGGTCTCGTCGACCAACCACCCCGGCGCCACCTCGGTCACCCGGACGATCCGTACGGGCAGGCCGCGGAAGAGCTCCTCGATCTCACGGGTCTTGTCGGGATTGCTCGTCGCGAGGACGAGCCGCCTCACAGGCCGAGCGCCGCCTTCTGCAGGGCCACCAGCTCGCGGATCCCGGCCGCCGCCAGGTCGACCAGCGTGTCCAGGAGCTCGCGACCGAACGGCTCGCCTTCGGCGGTCCCCTGGATCTCGACGAAGCGGCCGCTCTCGGTCATGACCAGGTTCAGGTCGACCTCGGCCGTCGAGTCCTCGCCGTAAGAGAGGTCGAGGATCGGGAAGCGCCCGACGACACCGGCCGAGGTGGCGGCCACGAACTCCCGCACGGGGTGCCGCGCCGCGATCGATTCGTTCCGGTAGAGGGCGTCGTGCAAGGCGACCATGGCCCCGGTGATCGAGGCCGTCCGCGTGCCGCCGTCGGCCTGGAGGACGTCGCAGTCGAGCCAGACCGTCCGCTCTCCCAGGGCCCCGAGATCGACCACGCTCCGGAGGCTGCGACCGATCAGCCGCTGGATCTCCTGGGTCCGGCCCCCCAGCCGGCCGCGGCTCGACTCCCGGATCGTCCGTGTGTGAGTCGCCCGCGGGAGCATCCGGTACTCGGCGGTCAGCCAGCCGCCGCCCCGGCCCCGGAGCCAGGGCGGGACCCCGTCCTCGATCGACGCCGTGCAGAGGACACGTGTCCGGCCGACCGAGATCAGGCACGACCCTTCCGGGTAGTCGAGGACGTCGCGCTGGATCGTGGTCGGGCGCAGCTCGGCCGGTCCGCGGCCATCCTGGCGCCCCTCCTCGGCTTTCAGAATCTCCTGCATCCAAGGCAAGTTACTCGGCCCCCGCGTTCGGCCCACCCGCGGTCTTGTGGGGCCGGGAAAGCGCTCCTAGGTTGGCCGCCGTGACCACGCTCAGCCTCACGCGTCCCGTCAAGCACGTGCTTCTGGAGATCCAGAACCTGACGATCCTGGTCGGGCGGACGTTCTCCGCTTTCGTCCGACCGCCCCTCTACTGGCGGGACACCTGGGTCCAGATGGACCTGATCGGGGTCCAGTCCCTCCTGATCGTGGGGCTGACCGGGATCTTCACGGGTATGGTGCTGGCCCTCCAGTCCGCGGTCCAGCTCGCCGACTTCGGCGCCACCCTGTTCGTCGGCCAGCTCGTGGCGGCCTCCGTGGTCCGGGAGCTCGGCCCGGTACTGACCGCCCTCATGGTCGCCGGGCGGGTGGGCTCGGGCATCGCCGCCGAGCTCGGCTCGATGCGAGTCGGCGAGCAGATCGACGCTCTCGAGGCGATGGGCACGGACCCAATCAAGAAGCTGGTCAAGCCGCGGGTACAGGCCGGGATCGTGATGCTTCCGATCCTCACCATCTGTACCGATTTCATCGCCATCGTGGGTGGCCAGGTCATCGCCTGGCTCACCCTGAACCAGGGGGCCTCGACCTACTGGAGCGCGGTCTGGAGCGGCATCTTCTTCAGCGACCTCTTCACCGGGCTCGCCAAGCCGCTCGTGTTCGGCTTCCTGATCACGAGCGTCGCCTGCTACCTCGGTCTCAGGACCAGCGGGGGTACCGAGGGCGTCGGCCGCTCGACGACCCAGGCCGTCGTCGTTTCCTCGGTCCTCATCCTCGCCTCCGATTTCTTCCTGACCAAGCTGTTCATCGAGCTGTTTGGGCATTGACCCCGGCACCCGCGTAGATTCGAAGCCATGTTCCGCAGCCGTCGAAACAGGGTCGCCAGGGGTCATCCGGACCTCGTTCCCGACCCGGGGTGGCACCCGCGCGGGGCCATGGGCCGGGACCGCCCTCCCGACCCCCAGAACCGGATGATCGACCTCGAGGACGTGCATCTCGCCTTCGGCGAGCTCGTGGTCCTGGACGGCATATGGCTGGAGGTCGACCGCGGCGAAACGCTGGTCGTCATGGGCGGCTCGGGCCAGGGCAAGAGCACGATCCTGAAGATCATCCTGGGGCTCCTCGAGCCCGACAGCGGACGGGTCTTCGTCCATGGCGTCGACGTGATGCGGGCCAATCAGGAGGTTCTGGACGAGGTCCGCCGGAACATCGGCATGGTGTTTCAGGGCGGCGCCCTGTTTGATTCCCTGACGGTGGGCGAGAACCTGGCCTTTCGGCTGCGCGACGAGGGCAACCACAAGGACGACGAGATCGAGCGCCTGGTCGCGGAGAAGCTCTCATTCGTCGACCTCGAGCCCGAGGTCTCGAACAAGATGCCGGCCGAGCTCTCGGGCGGAATGAAGAAGCGGGTCGCTCTGGGGCGCGCGATCATGGGCAGTCCCAAGATCCTCCTCTACGACGAGCCCACGACCGGTCTAGATCCCATCACCGGGGAGACCATCAACGTCCTCATCAACAAGCTCCGCGACCAGGAGAACGTGGCCAGCATCGTGGTGACCCATGACATCGAGTCCGCGCTCACCGTGGGCAACCGGTTTGCCATGCTGAAGGACGGCGACATCATCTTCGAGGGCGACGCGGAAGAGATCCGGACGACCGACGAGCCGTACGTCCGCGAGTTCATCGACGCCCGGATGGTCACCCCGTGAGGCAATCGGAGTTCATCACCTGGTCGGAGCTCAAGGTCGGGATCCTGGCGACGGTGGCGCTGGCGCTCTTCATCACCGCCCTCTTCACGCTCGGCGGACGCGTCGGGATTTTCTCCGCCAAGTACAAGCTGCACACGCTCATGCCGACCGTATCGGGCCTGTCGGCCGGGGCGCCGGTCAGGCTGGCGGGCGTGGAAGTGGGCTCGGTTTCTGCGGTCCGGTTCATCGAGGGCCATTCCCGGGACAGCCTGGAGCAGCGGCTGCTGACCGCCTACGGCGATTCCCTCGGCGACCGCGCGGTCATCGTCGAGTTCGAGGTCGAGCGTGACGTCCAGGAGAAGGTGACACGGTCTTCCAGGGTCAAGATCGGGACGGTCGGGCTGCTCGGGGACAAGTACCTGGACCTGGACGTCGGCGACCCGCGGGAGCCGACCCTCCAGGAGGACGACCTCGTGCTGAACGAGCGGCCGATCGACTACGAGGGGCTGATCGCCCGCGCGGCGGTCGGCGTCGAGGAGCTGGTCGCTTCACTGGAGGGGAGCCGCCAGATCATCGCCGCCGTCAACGAGGGCCAGGGAACGCTGGGCAAGCTCATCAACAGCCCCGACCTCTACAACGAGTGGCTGGCGCTCTCCCAGCGCGGGACGACCCTGCTCGAGGAGGTCCGCAGCGGGGACGGGACGCTGGCCGCCCTCATCCAGGACGAGCGGCTCTACGAGCAGCTCGTGGCCACGACCAGCGACCTGGAGCAGCTCACGACCTCGATCCAGCAGGGAGACGGCACGCTGGGCCGCCTCATCCAGGACGAGGATCTATACAACGAGCTCGTCACCACGATCCGCGAAGGACAGACCCTCATCCAGGAGCTCAAGGAAGGCGAAGGGACGATGGCCAAGCTGGTCAACGATCCCACGCTCTACGAGCGACTGGACCGCTTCATCGTCGAGGCGCAGACGCTGATGGAAGACCTGCAGGAGAACCCGCGCAAATACATCAACCTGGAGATCTTCTAGGGGATCCCGGCCAGCCGATCAGGCGCCGGCGGTCGCCTCGGGTCTGGCGGCTGCGCGGGCAGGGTGACGGCGGACCCAGGCGATACCTGCCAGGCCGACGACGACGAAGCCGATCCCGATCCACTGCGCGGCGGTCAGCCCCAGCGCCACCACCACGTTCACCCGCCAGAACTCGACCACGAACCGCTCGGCGCCGGCCAGCACCATGAACAGGAAGAACAGAAAGCCGTCCGGATGGCCGCGGCCGCGCTGGGACCAGAGGAGCAGGAAGATCGGAAGCGTCATCCCGATCTCGTAGAGCTGGGTCGGATGGACCGGGACCTGGGTCGGCGGGCTCCCCTCGGGGAAGGCGACCCCCCACGGCAGGTCGGTCGGCTTCCCGTAGTCGTCCCCGACCAGGAAGCACCCGACCCGGCCGAGCATGTACCCGACCGGGATCGCCACCGCGCACGAGTCCACCGCTTGGCGCAGCGGGTAGCCCTTCCACTTGAGCCAGAGGACGACGCACAGGATCCCACCCACCAGGCCGCCCCAGTAGGTGAAGCCGCCCCGGCTGAAGATCGTCCCCAGCGGGTCGGCCAGGAACTCGTCCCCCTGGGCGAACGCCCAGTACAGCTTGGAGCCCCCGATCCCGCCGATCATCGCCGCCAGGACGATGTCCTGGGCATCGCTCGCGTCCCAGCCGCGGCGCCGCCACTCGCTGGCCACGACCAGCCCGGCCCCGATAAAGGCCACGACCAGCATGACCCCGTAGGAGGTGACGGTGAAGTCGCCGACGCGGAAGAGGATCGGATACATGGGCGGACAATATAGACCGGGCGAGGCAAGGGAGAAAAAGAGAGGCCCGGCCGGTGGGCCGGGCCTCGTCTCGTTCTGGTGGAGGCGGCGGGAGTCGAACCCGCGTCCGAAGACGTCGTTACAGAAGCCGCTACAGGTTTAGTCGGCTGAGCATTGTCCCCGGGCGGCCTGCCGCCGACGCGCCAGCCACCGGGTGAGCCCTCGTCCCGACCGAAGCCGGGATCTCGTCACGCGCCAGAAGGCCCGACGCGCGACCAGCCCGCTTTGTCGTCGATCCATCTCCCGCCGGCGGGCGGCGACCTGGAGGGGATCGGGCTACGTGTTTTTACGCAGCCAGCGCGAAGTTGTCGTTCGCAGCTACTAGGTTCCCAGGACCGTTTAACGTGTGGACCTGAGATGCACGACCTGCTGCTTCTGCTCCATCCGTCCCCGTCGAAGCCGTATCGCCCCCACGAGAGCGGAGCCTTTTTGCTTCGATGAATATACCCGTCTGGGCCCGATCGTTCCACGTGCCATCACCGCCGTCAAACCGGTGCCGGCCCCCCCCAAGCGAAACGGGGGGCGCCGGAAAGCGCCCCCCGTCCGTCTAGTGCCTCTCTGGAGAAGGACTTAGTACATGTCCTCCATGCCCCCGCCACCCGGCATGGGCATCTTCTTGTCCTCCTCCGGCTTCTCCACAACGACCGCCTCGGTCGTCAGGAGGAGTCCCGCGATCGAGGCCGCGTTCTGGAGCGCGGTGCGCGCGACCTTGGTCGGATCGATCACTCCCGCCTCCATGAGGTCCTCGAACTGCATGGTCTGGGCGTTGAAGCCGACCGTCTTCTTCTCGGCCTTGATCTTCTCGACGTAGACCGCACCCTCGAGACCGGCGTTCTGGATGATCCACTTGGCCGGCTCCTCGAGCGCCTTCTTGACGATCTCGACACCGCGCTGCTCGTCGGTGTCCTCGAGCGCCATCTTGTCGAGCGCCTTCTGGGCGCGGAGGAAGGCCACGCCGCCGCCGGGCACGATGCCCTCCTCGACGGCCGCGCGGGTCGCGTGGAGCGCGTCCTCGACGCGGGCCTTCTTCTCCTTCATCTCGGTCTCGGTCGCGGCGCCGACGTTGATCACCGCCACGCCGCCCGCGAGCTTGGCCAGACGCTCCTGCAGCTTCTCCTTGTCGTAGTCCGACGTCGTCGTCTCGACCTGCTGCTTGATGGCCTTGATCCGGCCCTGGATGTCGGCCTGCTTGCCGGCGCCGTCGACGATCGTGGTGTTGTCCTTGTCGATGACGATCCGCTTGGCCTGCCCGAGGTCCTTGAGGACGACGTTCTCGAGCTTGAAGCCGACCTCCTCCGAGATCACCTGGCCACCCGTCAGGACCGCGATGTCCTGGAGCATCTGCTTGCGGCGATCGCCGAAGCCGGGCGCCTTGACGCCCGCCACCTTGAGGGTCCCACGGATCTTGTTGACGACCAGGGTCGCCAGCGCCTCGCCCTCGATGTCCTCGGCGATCAGCAGGAGCGGCCGGCCCGCCTGGGCGACCTTCTCCAGGACCGGGAGCAGGTCCTTCATCGTCGAGATCTTCTTGTCGTGGATGAGGATGTACGCCTCCTCGAGCTCCGCCTCCATCTTGTCGGGGTTGGTGACGAAGTACGGAGACAGGTACCCGCGGTCGAACTGCATGCCGTCCACGGTCTCGAGGTAGGTCTCGAGGCTCTTCGCCTCTTCAACGGTGATGACGCCGTCCTTGCCGACCTTCTCCATCGCGTCGGCGATGAGGTCGCCGATCTCGGGATCATTGTTGGCCGAGATCGTGCCGACCTGGGCGATCTCCTTCTTGCCCTTGGTGGCGACCGACAGCTTCTGGAGCTGCTCGACCACCGTCTCGACGGCCTGCTCGATCCCGCGCTTCAGGCTCATCGGGTTGAGCCCGGCGGTGACCGACTTCAGGCCCTCGCGATAGATCGCCTGCGCCAGAACGGTGGCGGTCGTCGTGCCGTCACCGGCGATGTCGCTGGTCTTCGACGCCACTTCCTTGAGCATCTGGGCGCCCATGTTCTCGACCGCGTCCTCGAGCTCGATCTCCTTGGCGACCGTGACGCCGTCCTTGGTCACCGTCGGCGACCCGAACTTCTTGTCGAGGACGACGTTCCGGCCCTTGGGGCCGAGCGTCACCTTTACCGCGTCGGCGAGCTTGTCGACGCCCCGCTTCAGGCCCGACCGCGCCGCCGCGTCGAATTTCAGTTCCTTGGCCATGATGTGTTGTGCCTCCTGTGCTTTCGCTGTTCAGATGCGGTTCAGATCGTGGCGAGGATGTCGCTCTCCTTGATGATGAGCAGATCCTCTCCGTCGATGTTGACCTCGGTGCCGGCGTACTTGCTGTAGAGCACGTGGTCGCCCTTCTTGACCTCGAGCTTGATGCGGTCGCCGTTCTCCGCGACCTTGCCGGGGCCGACGGCCACGATGGTGCCCTCCTGGGGCTTCTCCTTGGCGGTGTCGGGGATGATGATGCCGCCCTTCTTGGTTTCCTTCTCCTCCAGCGGCCTCACGACGACCCGGTCCGCCAGCGGATTCAGCTTGGTGGCCATGATGGTTCAAGCCTCCTGATAGAGTGTTGAACGTGTCTTTTCCTGAGTATTTCTCGGCGATTTTAGAGGTCTGGCACTCACCGAGCTGGACTGCTAACAAGGATAGCCCGCCGCGCGGACGCTGTCAAGCTGGCGAGTCAGGCCAACCGGGGGTGGAGCCGGTCGTGGCCCCAGCCGATCCCCTTGAGCGTCAGGTCCGGGTCGACGACCTCGACGGTCCGGCAGTGGGGCGCGACCATCCGCGAGAGGCCGCCGGTGGCGATCACGCGCGCGTCCTTCCGCCACTCGCTCCGCAGCCCCTCCACCAGCCCGTCCACCATCGCCGTCGCCCCCCGGTAGACCCCGATCTGCATGTTGGCGACCGTGTCGCGGCCGATGAAGGTGCCCGGGAAAGCGGGGGCGATCCGCGGCAGGAGAGCCGTCCGTGCGGCGAAGCGCTCGAAGCCGCTCTCCAGGCCCGGGGCGATGATGCCCCCGAGGAACGCCCCTTCCGGCGACACGACGTCGAAGTTGGTCGCGGTCCCGAAGTCCACGACGATGACCGGTCCGGGGTACTCGAGATGGGCGGCCAGGGTGTTGGCGACACGGTCCGGGCCGACCTGGCCGGGCACGTCGACGTCCAGCAGGACGCCGAGCTCGGGCGCGAAGCGGAATTCCTCGATCGCGATCCCGAGATGCTCGCGGGCGGCTTCGGCAAAGACCCCGGTCAGGGGCGGGACGACCGAAGCCACCGCGCCGGACCGGAGCCCGGCCGGGGCTCCGTCGAGGAGCGCCCGGAGGACGACCCCGAGCTCGTCGGGCGTCCGCTCGGTGTCGGAGCGGATCCGCCAGCGCCGGACGATCGATCCGTCGTCGGCGCGGATTCCCATCACCGTCGAGGAGTTGCCGATGTCGACGACCAGCAGCATGGCCGCGAACATAGCGGCCCGTCAGGCCTGCTGCCGGTGGAGCCGCAGTGCGTCGCCGGCCGCGATCCGGACCGTTTCCGAGAGCGTCTCGAGGACCAGTCGCCCGTCGGCGGAGATCCCGCCGTAGCGTCCTTCCAGAGGACCGTCCGGGCGCTCGATCCGGAGCCGGTCGCCGGGCGCCCACTCGTCAACGGCGGGCCAGCGGGCCAGCCCGCGCCGGATCCCCGCCTCCCCGTCCTGGAGGACCGCCAGCGCAGCCTCCAGGATGAGCTCCGCGGCTTCCCCGGCCTCCGGGCCGGCCGGCCAGTGCTCCCGCAGCGCGGTCGCCTCGAACCCGGGACCTTCGGGCACCGCTTCCAGGTTGGCCCCGATCCCGATCCGCAGGCTCCCCCTGGCAGGGTCCCGCTCGGCCAGCAGCCCGCTCCACTTCCGCCCGCCGACCATCCCGTCATTGGGCCACTTACAGCGGGCCGGCGGGCCGCCGGCGCCGCGGATCGCGTCGGCGATCTCGGACTGGATCGCCGCCATGATCCCGGGGCCCAGCCGCGCTTCCGGGTCGGGCCAGACGAAGGTCGCGTAGAGGTTGCCCGCCGGGCTCGCCCAGGGCCTGCCGTGACGCCCGCGACCGGCGCGCTGCTCGCGCGCGACGTGGAGCCGCGGGGATGGCCCCTCCGCGTGCGCCTCCTCCATCGTCGAGTCGACCACGTCGTGCGCCACGACCGGAATCCCGAGCCGGCGCTCCAGACGCCCGGGGTCCCACGCCGAACCGCTCACGCCCGGTCGATCAGGCAGGAGAGGTCGAGCGCCGGCGCCGAGTGGGTCAAGGCGCCGACCGAGATCCAGTCGACCCCTGTTTCGGCGATCGCCCGCACCGTGGTCAGGTCTACGTTGCCGCTCGCCTCGAGAAGGACCCGGGGATGGAGCGCCCGGGCGCGGCGCACGGCATCCGCCAGCCCCGCAAGCTCGAAGTTGTCGAGCAGGAGACGGTCCGGCGGGTGGGGGCCGGTGAGGGCGAGCTCCAGCTCGGCGATCGTCCGGACCTCGATCTCCACCGGCAGCCGGTCCCTGTTGGCGCCCGACACCGCAGCCAGCGCCTCCCGGATCCCGCCCGCCGCAATGATGTGGTTCTCCTTCACCAGATAGGCATCGTAGAGCCCCTTCCGGTGGTTCCCGCCGCCGCCGGCCCGAACGGCCGCCTTCTCCATCGCGCGCCAGCCCGGCGTGGTCTTGCGCGTGTCCACGATCCGGGCCCCGGTCCCCCGGACGGCGTCCACGTAGCGCGCGGTCAGGGTGGCGATTCCGGAGAGACGCTGGAGGAAGTTCAGGGCGGTCCTCTCCGCGAGCAGGAGCGAGGCGAACGCGCCGGCCGCAGCGGCGACCGGATCGCCCGGACGGACCGGGTCGCCGTCCTTTCCCGGGGCCTCGAAGGCGGCCTGCGGGTCGACCTGCCGGTAGACCTCGCGGGCGACGGCGAGACCGGCCAGGACGCCCGGCGCCTTGGCGACGATCCGGGCCCGTCCGCGCGCCGCGGCCGGCACAGTGGCCGCGGTCGTCACGTCCCCGCGGCCCCGGTCCTCGTCCAGCGCCTCGGCGACCAGCCGCTCGAGAGGGCCCGGCCGCACGCTCGGGAGGGTCTCGCTCACGCCGGACGCGCCGCCAGCCAGGCGCCGAACCCGGCCGCCGCGATCAGGCAATAGAACCCGAGCCAGCGGAAGCGCCGGCGATCGACCAGCCGGAAGACCATGCGGATCGCGGCGATCGCGGAGAGAAACGCTGCCGCGGCCCCGATCGCCAGCGTGTCCGCCATTCCGCCCGCGGCCGCGTCCTGCAGCGCCCCCGATTCGTACACGATCGCGCCCATGATGGCAGGGATCGCCAGCAGGAATGAGAACTCGGCGGCTGCGGCCGGGGCCAACCCGAGCCAGATCCCGCCCACGATGGTCGTGCCCGAGCGGCTGATCCCGGGCAGCAGCGCGAGCGACTGGAAGAGGCCGATCGCGAGCGCGGTTCCCCACCCGGGCTCGCGCGCGCCGCGCTCCTGCCCCGACGCTCCCGGACGCAGATACAACGACAGGAGGAGGATGCCGGTGACGGCCAGGAACCCGGCCACCAGCGCCGGCTCCGTGAACGCCTCCCGGACCCACGGGTAGATCAGCGGGCCGATCACGACGACCGGAACGGTGGCCAGCCCGAGCTTGAGCACGTAGCTCCGGCCGGCGGGTCGCGTCAGGTCGGCGATACGGCTGCGGAAATGGAAGAGCACGGCCAGCAGCGTCGCTCCGTGGACGAGGACGTCGAACGCGAGGTGCCCCTCTCCGAGCCCCAGCAGGGTCTGCCCCATCACCAGATGCCCGCTCGAGCTGATCGGCAGGAACTCGGTCAGCCCTTGGACGAGGCCCAGAACCACCGCTTCGATGGCGCTCACGATCCGTCCGCCTCGTGATAGGCGCTCCACGCCTCGAGAACCACCTCCGCGGTGGGTGTGACGGGCCGGTACCTCCCCTGATGCCGGAACCAGGTCTCCTGGCGCCTGGCGTAGGCGCGGGTCGACGCCAGGATCTCGCCGATCGTCTCGTCCCGTCCGCGGCGGCCCTCGAAGTACGGCCACCACTCGCGGGTGCCGATCGAGTCGAGTCCGGGATCCTCCAGCGTCCAGCCGGCGTCGTGGAGGGCTCGCGCCTCGGCCTCCAGCCCGGACTCCAGCATCGCGGTGAGCCGGCGCTCGATGCGCGCCTTGAGCTCGGACCTCGGGCGGGTGAGGGTAAGCGCGAGGTGCGGCGACGAAGACCGCCCCCCCGCCTGCAGGGTCGAGAGCGGCCGGCCCGTCAGGAAATACACCTCGAGCGCGCGGTCCACCCGCTGCCGGTCGGCGGGAGGCAGCCGCCTGGCGGTCGGCGGGTCGATCTCCAGGAGCGCCGCGTAGCGGCCGGAGGTTGGGATCTCGGCCATCCGCCGGCGCGCCGCTCGCCGGCGCTCGACGTCGGCGGCCGACTCCAGCGGGTCGAGCCCGCCCGCCAGCGCGGCCAGGTAGAAGCCCGTGCCCCCGCACACGATCGCCGTCCGCCCGCGGCGCTGGATGGCGGCGACCGCCGCCCGGGCGTCGCGGGCGTAGTCGCCGGCCGAGTACCGCTCGCCCAGGTCGACCACGTCGAGGAGATGGTGCGGGACCCGGCGCCGCTCGCCCGGGCCCGGCTTGGCGGTGGCGATGTCCAGGCCGCGGTAGACCTGGCGGCTGTCGGCGACCACGATCTCGCCGTCCAGCCGCTCGGCGACCTCGAGCGCGACCCCGCTCTTCCCGGCCGCAGTCGGCCCACCGATCACCAGGTACGGCCCGACGACGCCGTCGGCGTTCTCGCGAACGTCCATCTTCAACGCGCTGCTAATGTCGACCGAATTGGCGGTTCAGGTCGTCTAACCCTATCTGCATGACCGCCGGCCGCCCGTGCACATCGTCGTACGGCAGCCGGGTTGCGAAGAGCCGGTCGATCAGCTCGATCATCTCGTCCTGACGCAACGGCTGGCCGGCCTTGATCGCGGCCTTGCAGCTGAACAGCCGCGCCACCCGCTCGTGCTGGTTCATGTCGGCGCTGCCGCCGCCGGGGGCGGCCAGGTCGTCGAGCAGGCCCGCCAGAGCGGCCTCGGGATCGAACGTGTGGCGAAAGGCGGGGATCGCCGAAACGGCCACGGCGTCGCCGCCGAATGGCTCGATCTCGAACCCGAGCCGGTCGATGAGCCCTCGGTACTCCTCCCACGTCGCGCGCTGCTCGGGACTCAGGTGGAGGACGATCGGAAACAGGAGCCGCTGGCCCGGCCGGATCCCTTCACGGAGCCCGGCGATGACCTCCTCGTAGAGGATCCGCTCGTGGGCCGAGTGCTGGTCGATGATCACCAGCCCGCGCGCGGTCTGGGCGAGGATGTAGCGGGCGTGGAGCTGCCAGAGCCCGGGGGCCGGGCGGCCGGCCTCGGAGCGCTCCGGGTCGTGCTCGATCCGGCCGACCACCGCGGTCCGGCCGTCGTCGTCCGAATCGGACGACGCGGGGTCCCGCCGCCGGGCCCCGAAGAACATCCCGAGCTGGTCGGCCGGAGGTCGGTCACCGCCCCCCACCGACCGACCGCGCTCCGCCACCCTGAGCGGACGCTCACCAAGAACCCTCCCCGCGGCTGCCGGCGTCCCCAGCGCGCGCCGCGCCGCGTCCTCGACCGCCTGCGCCACCGCCGCCGGATCGCGGAAGCGGACCTCGCGCTTGGCGGGATGGACGTTGACATCGACGGCGTGGGGCTCGACGTCGAGGAACAAGTAGACATCGGGGCGGGCGCCGGCGGCCATCGCCGACCGGTAGCCGCGAAGAACGGCCTGCAGCAGCTCCGGCGCGTCGATCGGACGACCGTTCACGAACACGAACTGGCGCCGCCGGCTGGCCCCCGCCGCCACCGGGCGCTGGGTCAACCCCCGGACCTCGACCCCCTCCCCCCGCCCCTCGAGCGGCAGGAGCGTATCGACGTACGCCGGCCCGTGGAGAACCGCCAGCCGCTCGGCCAGCGTGCGGGCGGGGGCGAGGCTCAGGATCTCGCGTCCGCCGTGGGACGCCTGCCATCCCACGTCGAGCCGCGCCAGCGTGAGCTCGAGGAGCCGCCGGAAGTTGGAGGCCTGCTCGGTGGTCGGGGTCTTCAGGAACTCGCGCCGCGCGGGCGTGTTGTAGAAGAGGCCCCGGACGTCGACGGTCGTGCCCCGGCCACGCGCGACCGCCTCGACCGCCCCCAGGTCACCGCCCTCGATCCTGAGGCGTGTCCCCTCGCCCGCCGCCGGGCTCGTTTCGAGCGTGAGGCGGCTGACCGCCGCGATCGACGGGAGGGCCTCGCCCCGGAAACCCAGCCAGCGGATGGCCGCGAGATCGGCCTCGGAGGCGATCTTGCTGGTCGCGTGACGCTCGAAGGCCCGCACGGCGTCCTCGCGCGTCATCCCCTCGCCGTCGTCCGCCACGGTGATCCGCTCGACGCCGGCCGCCTCGATCCCGATCTCGATCCGGGTCGCCGCCGCGTCCAGCGCGTTGTCGATGAGCTCCTTGAGGACGGCCGAAGGCCGCTCGACCACCTCGCCCGCCGCGATCCGGTTCACCAGGCTGTCGGGCAGGACGTGGATCCGCCCGGTCACGGCAGCTCGAAGCGGTGCTCCGGGTAACGGACGACGAGGACCGCGCAGGGCGCCTTGCGGATCACCCGCTCGGCGGTCGAGCCGAACAGGGTCTCCGCGATCCCCGACTGGCCGTGGCTGGCGATCACCACGACGTCGGCCTCGACATCGCGGGCGAGACGGATGATCTCGACGAACGGTTTGCCCTGGACGACGTGGGGCTGGATGCTCACGCCCTCCCGCATGTCGTCATCGAAGAGGCCCTCGATCGCCAGGCGCGCGTTCTCGCGCAGCTCCGCGTACACCTCCTCGGAGGGGAAATGCTCGAGGTGATACCCTTCCCAGTAGGTGAAGTCCTCGACCACGTGGCCCACGTGGAGCCGCGCCCCGTGGCGCCGGGCGAGGTCGGCCGCGTGGGCCGCCGCGTGCGCGGCCGGCTCCGAGAAGTCGGTGGCGAGAAGGACGTCCGAGTAGGAGATCACGGCCTGGGCTCCGGGGATCGCGTGGCTGGGGCGGGTCGTCGAACGCGGGGAATCTACGCTCCGCCCGCAGCTCGCGCAGGCCCGGCGCGTCCCCGGTCGTGGGCGATCGGCTCGAGGCGGTCCGCCGGCACCCATCCCGCCGGACCTCGCGGCGGGCGGATCCGCCAGACAGCCCCTCGGCGCTCGAGGACGTGCACGGTGGAGCCCTCCGGGAGGGACCGAATGGCGGCGCCGCCGGGCGCGGCGGCGACCTCGGCCGGACGGACGGCGACCGCGAGGTCGCGGCCCTGCCGCCAGGCGCCGAGGCCGGTGATCGTCGCGACGAGCGCGATTGCCGCGCAGACGGGGATGGCGTACTTCCGCGCTCCCCGGCCCGCCGCGAAGACGACGAACCCGAGCGCGCTCGTCCCGAGCAGGAGCCACAAGAGCTCGTCCTGCCGGACCCGGTCGAGGATGCCTCCCCACTCCCGCTCCGCCGGCAGGCCGAGATCGGCGCGCAGGGCGCCCAGGTCGCCGCGCACGGCGCCGTCCCTGGGGGCCAGCGAGAGCGCGCGACGGTAATGGAGGACGGCCTCACCGCGCCGGCTCGCGCGCCAGAGGGCCGCCGCCAGGTCGGCCTCGAGCCGCGGATCGCGGTGCCGCGCGGCGAGCTCCCGGTAGACGCCCGCCGCCGCCTCGAATTCCCCGGCCCGGTAGGCGGCGTTGGCCCGCTCCCAGGCGGCACGGGGATCCCCCGATCCATCCTGGGCCGCGGCCGGCGCCGCGGCCACGAGGAGCGCCGCGCCCGCCACGAGCAGGAATCCCCGCGGCGCCCGGGAGCGTGGCCGGACCTCCGGGCGGAGACGCTCCTCGACCTCCTCGAGACGCCTCAGGGCGAGCCCCGGGGCGCCCCGGCCGAACCTCGCCTCGTGCACCGCCATTCGGGCCTCCCGGGCCCGACCCTCGGCATCGGCCGGCGGCCCTTCGGGCCAGCGGGCGGCCAGCGCCTCTTCCATCGCCCGCAGGGCGGCCTCGAGGCCGCGCCCTTCGCCGGCCGCCGCCGACCGCAGCGCCGCGAACCGCGCCAGGGCGTCCGCGGGTCCTTCCCGGGACCGCGGGCGGCGCCGCCACGAGAGGAGCACGAGCCACGCCAGCCAGGGACCGAGGAGCCCTCCCCAGTACCAGGGCTCGGGCGCGCGGCCCGCCTGGTCGACCGGGTCCCGCGCCGGCCACAGGGTCGGCCCATCCCCCGGCGCGGATCGTTCGGCGGGACCGGCGGCCAGCGGCGGCATCCCCGGACGGACGTCGATCTCGCCCAGCTCGAGCGAGTCCACCACGTAGACGGCGCGCTCCGGATCGAAATAGGCGAAGCGGGCCAGCCCGAGGTCCAGCGGCCCCGGCTGGGCCGGCGAGAGCAGGTACCGGAACGAGGACGCGCCCCGGACGATCCCGTCCTGGACGCGGGTCGTCGTCTCGGTCCCGGCCCGCGTCACCGCCACGTCCGGCCAGGCCGGGAGGTAGGGCTCGCCCACCGTGGTCGGGTTGCCCACGCCCTCGACCGCCAACGAGAGCTCGAGCGGAACGCCGACCGTCGCCGTCCGACCGCTCACGCCGCCTTCCAGGTCGAACCGCCCGACCGCTCCGTCGTGGCTCACGGGCGCCCCCGGGGGGAGCGCCTCGGCGAAGACCCGCAGGCGATCGGTGCTGAGCGTCCGCGGCCGGCCGGGCCGCCACCACTGGACCGGGTCCGGCTCCAGGATCCGGACCGTCGCCGGCCCGACCTCGAGCGGGCCCGACCGCAGCGGGAACAGGGCGTACCGGAAGCGCTGGACATGGAAGACCCGCGAGCCGAGGCGCTCGGTCCTGACGCTCGGCGCCGAGTCGATCTCGACCCGCCAGAAGCCGGGCGTGGCGGGGGGGTCGTAGTCCGGGCTCTCGGCGAGGGGCGCGCGGGGATCGTGGTAGAAGGCGAACGTCAGCGTGACCTGCTGGCCGACGAAGACCCGCTCCCGGTCGACGCGGGCGGTCGCGAAGTAGGCCGGCAGCCCACCCTCGACTGCGGGTCGGTCGGGGCCGGGCCCCGTCACCATCAGCTCGAGCGCGCCGGTCTCGAGGACCCGGTCTCCGACCCTGATCCGGATCGGCCCGATCCGGAGCCTGCCGGCGGCCGTCGGCCGAAGCCGGTAGCGATAGACGACCTGCCGGGTGACGTCGGTGCCCGAGAGGCTCACCCGCGACTCGCGGCTCGTGCCGACCACCTCGGCGGGGATGTCGGGAAGCTCGGGCTCCGGCACCTCGCCGCGGATCCCGGTGGGCTCGATCTCGATCACCAGGTCGGTCGTGTCACCGAGCCGGACGGTGGCCGGATCGAGGCTCGCGCTCACCTGCGCCTGCTGCCCAGGAGCGGGGGTCGCCCATCCGAGGGCGCCCAGGAGAAACGCCGCCAGCCAGGGGCGCGGGCTCGGCCGGCGGCTCACCACCCGGGTCGGTCGGTCGAGGCGCCGCGCCGTCCGCCGCCCCGGATCAGGGCCTCCTGCTCCTGCGCCGCCAGCGCGTCCAGCAGCCGCTCGGCCTGATCTCGAGTCAGCGAGCCGGACGCCCCGCCGGTCCCCGTCGATGGGGGCTGCATCCCCTGGCCGCCGCCTCCCGATCCGCCGCCCTCGCCCTGGCCGCCCCCCGCACCGCCACCGCCACCGCCGCCCGCCGCCTCGTCCCGGCGCCGCAACGCCAGCTCCAGGTTGTGCTTGGCGTCGCGGTCGGCGGGCTCACGCAGCAGGGCCTCGCGGTAGGCGGCCACCGCGCTGTCCCAGTAGGGCAGCGAGCGCTCGGGGCTCCCGCGCTCGACCTCCTCGGCCATCCGGAAGCGCCCGTTGCCGGCGTTGTACCAGCCGGCTTCGGCCCGCGCGCGGGTCTCCGCGGTGCGGGCGGCGACCGCATAACTGGCCGCGGCCTCCTTGTGCCGCCCCAGCCGATAGGCGGCGCTGGCCCGATTGTAGGCGTCCTTGGGCTCGGCCCCCGGCGCCCGGTCGGCCTGGCTCCAGACCCTCAGGGCGTCCTCGTAGCGGCCGTCCTCGTAGAGCTCCGCGGCGTCCTGCGCGCGGCCCATGCCGAGCAGGAGGAGCGCCGCCAGGACGGCTGCCGCCTCGGGCGCGAGCCGGCGCCCGCGGATCGCCAGCAGCGCTTCCGCAGCAAGCGCCAGAATTGCGACCGCGAGCGGCCAGCGGTAGCGATCCGCGCGGCGCTCTTCGGCCGGCCCCGCCTCGCCGCCCGTATCGAGCCGCGAGAGCCGTCCGGCGAGCTGTGCCAGCGAGGCTTCGTTGTCCGCCGTCGCGAACACGCCGCCCGTCGCCTCGACCGCCTGCTCCAGGGCCTCGGGCTCGAGCCGGGTCACCACCGGCTCGCCGCCGTCGGTCACCCACTCCCCGCCCGGCAGCGGGATCCGCGAGCCGGCCGCCGTCCCGACCCCCACCGCCTCGACCTGGATGCCCCGCTCGGCGGCCGCCTCGAGCGCCGGCTCCAGCAGCTCGCCGTGGTCCTCGCCGTCCGACAGGAGCACGATCGCCCGACCCGGGGCGCGCTCGGGCCCGAACGCGCCTAGCGCCACCTGGATCGCGCGCCCGAGGTCGGTGCTCGGATCGCTGATCCAGTCGGGCGCCGCCGACGACAGGTACAGCTCGACCGCGCCGGTGTCGCGGGTGAGCGGGACCGCGAGCGTTGCCTCGCCGGCGAACACCACCAGGCCGGCCTCGGCGCTCGGGAGACGGGCCAGGAGCTGGCGCACGACCAGCCGGGCGCGGGCCAGGCGGTCGGGGGCCACGTCGCGCGCCAGCATGGAGCGCGACACGTCGACCGCGAACACCACCTCCTGGCCGGCCGGAACGGCCTCGGCGGGCGCGGTCCCCCACTGTGGCCCGGCCGCTGCCAGGACGAGGCCCGCGAGGCCGGTGACCAGCAGCAGCCCGCGAACCCAGGGCCGTCCGGGGGGGAGCTGCTGCGTCCGATGCCGGACGTCCTGCTCGGCGAACCGGTCCAACGCGCGCCGGCGCCGGCGCACGGACCACACGACTCCCGCCAGCGCCACCGGCACCAGCGCCAAAGCCGCCAGGAACGAAGGGCGAAGCCATTCGATGCCGTTCACGGAAGCCTCCGGAACACCGTTCCCCGGAGGAGCCCCTCGAGGACGATGCCGACGAGCGCGGGAAAGAGGAGCCACAGGTACCGGTCCAGCCGCACGACCGGCCGCCGGCCCGAGAGGGGGGACCGCTCGAGGCGGTCGATCTCTTCGTACACGGCGGCCAGCGCCTGCGGATCGGTGGCCCGGAAGTAGCGGCCGCCGGTCCGGCCCGAGATGTCACGCAGGACGTCCTCGTCGATGCGGACGACGACGCGGACGTACCGGCGTCCGAACCGCGGATCCTCGAGCAGGTACGGCGCCTCGCCGGTCGTCCCGACGCCGATCGTGTAGACGCGGACCCCCAGGGCGCGCGCGGTCTCGGCGGCCGTCAGCGGGTCGATCTGGCCGGCGTTGTTGACGCCGTCGGTCAGCAGGATGACGACACGGCTCCGGGCGTCGCTCGGCCGGAGCCGGTTCACCGAGGTGGCGAGCGCGGTCCCGATCGCGGTCCCTTCGGCAAGCGAGCCGATCTGCACGCGCTCGATCGCGTTCTCGACCGCGTCGTGGTCGAGGGTGAGCGGGGCCTGGGTCACCGCCTGGCCGGCGAAGGAGACCAGACCCATCCGGTCCGATGGACGATCGGAAACGAAGTCGATCGCCGCCTGCTTGGCGACCTCGAGCCGATTCCGCGGCTGGAAGTCCTCGGCCTTCATGCTGCCCGAGGCGTCGAGCGCGAGGACGATGTCGACGCCCGACGTGGTGACCGGCCGGCCCGCCTCGAGCTGCTGCGGGCGGGCCAGCGCGACGACGGCGAGGACGAAGACCACGGCGCGCAGGATCTCCGGGGCCGCCCGCAGCCGCTCACGCCATGTCCGGGGAAGATCTCCGGCCGTCGCCAGGGCGGGCAGCACGAGCGCCCGGCGCCGGCGCCGGCGGGACCAGATCCACGCCACCGGAAGCAGCAGCAGGAGCAGGAGCCAGGCCGGGGACGCGAGCGTCCACCCCAACTGGAGCGCCAGGTCGGTCACGACGCCGCCTTCCTGTCGAGCTCCGCCTCGACCTCGTCTTCCGGGGCCGGCTCGCGCCTCAGATCCTCGAGCCGCTCCAGCGTGGCCAGGGCGCGCTCCGCCAGCCCGGGCACCTCGCCCGGATCGGGAGCCAGCCTCGCGAACTTGGCCAGGTCGACGCCGGAGAGGACCCCCATGAGGCCGGTCCGCTCGGCCCGCAGGACCTCGGGAAGCGACGACAGGAGTTCGAGCGTCGTCCGCTCCCGGGCCGCCACGCCCCAGCCGTCGGCCAGGTAGTCGCGAAGGGCGTCGCCGATCCCGGCCGCAGCCGCCACCCGCCCGGCCGGGTTGCCCGGCTCCGCGCCGAGCGCCTCGATCCGCCGGCGAGCGTCCGTGTACGGATCCAGAACCGGCCCCGCCGCCGGGCGCTCACGGCGCCGGCGGGGACGGCGCCGCCACCACAGGATCGCCAGCACCGCCGCCAGCGCGACGGCCACGAGCCCGAGCCACCACGGCAGCCCGGGGGTGGTCCAGATCGGTTTGATGTCGGCCAGCAGGGTGTCGCCCGGCGTCAGCACCGAGGCCACCCGGATCGTATCGGAGACGACCGGCACGGCGAGCGTGTCCCCCAGCCCGTTGGTGACCTGCGCCTCGATCTCGGGCAGCACCAGGTCGCCGGGCCGGAACATCGCCATCTCCAGCCGCAGCTGGCCGTCCCGGCGCTCGCTGGCCAGGACCGCCACCTCGGGGCGGGCGCCGAACCCGTCCAGGATGGACTGCGGCAGGAGATAATGGCCGGCCGGCCCGCTCGTCCGGACGGTGACCCAGAACGGATCGCCGACGGTGAGCGCGGCCGAGCCCGGCGGCCTGGGATCGGCAACGACGCGGATCTCGAACGCCGAGGCCGGCGTGTCCTGGCCGCGCAGCGGAGCCGTCGCGACGAGCGCCAGCAGGGCCAGCCCGAGCGCCCGCCTCATCGGACCCTCCGCCGCCTCAGCCGCCGGCGCTCGCGGCGCTCGAAGAAGCGCCTGAGCGGCTCCACGTAGTCGGCCAGCGTGTCGACGTCGACGACGTCCACGCCCGCCTTGCGGAGCAGGCGCCTCCGCTCGTCGACCACGCGCGCGGCGGACGCCGCGTAGGCCTCACGCACCTTGCCCGAGCTCGTGTCGAGCCAGCGCCGGGCGCCCGACTCGGGCTCGACGGCCTCGATCAGGCCCACGTCGGGAAGCTCCAGGTCGCGCCGGTCCGACAGGACGAGCGCGACGACGTCGTGGCGCGCGGCCAGCGCTCCCAGATTCCGTCCGTACCCGGTGTCCAGGAAATCCGACAGCACGAAGATCACGCTGCGGCGATGGAGGACCCGCGCCAGGAACTCGATCGCGCCCGCGAGGTCGGTTCCGCGCGCCGGCGGATCGAACGTCAGGATGTCACGGACGAGCCTGAGGACGTGGGTCTTCCCCTTACGTGGGGGGACGTAGCGCTCGATCCCCTCGGCGAACAGAAGCGCGCCGGCGCGGTCGTTGTTGCGGATCGCGGCCAGCCCCAGGACGGCCGCGATCTCGGCCGCCCGTTCGCGCTTGAGCTGCCCCTGGGTCCCGAAGCGCGTCGACGCGCTGCCGTCGACGGCCATGATCACCGTCAGCTCGCGCTCCTCCACGAACTGCTTCACGTACGGGATGCCGCGCCGAGCGGTCACGTTCCAGTCGATGGCGCGGACGTCGTCTCCGGGCTGGTACTCCCGGACGTCCGAGAACTCGATCCCGCGGCCCTTGAAGACGCTGGTGTACTCGCCGCTGAAGATGTCGGTGACCAGGTGGCGGGTCTGGATCTCCAGCAGCCGGACCTTCTGGGCCAGCTCCGGGAGGCTCACGGAACGTCGAGGCGCTCCATCAGGCGGGCGAGGACCGCGTCCGGGTCGACCTCTTCGGCCTCGGCCTCGTAAGTCAGCAGGAGCCGGTGACGCAGGACGTCGGGCGCCACCGATTTGACGTCGTCGGGGATGACGTAGGCCCGCCCCTGCAGGAACGCGCGCGCCTTGGCGGCCTTGGTGAGGAAAATGCCGGCCCGCGGCGACGCGCCGTAGGCGATCCACGGCGCCAGGTCCTCGAGCCCGTAGCGATCCGGATAGCGGGTCGCCTCGACGAGGTCGAGGATGTACTCGAGCACCTTCTCGTCCACGTAGACGCCGGTCACCACGTCGCGTGACCGCAGGATCTCCTCGCGGCCGACGACCGGCCGCACCGCCGGCGCCTCGAGGGCCGTCATGCGCCGGATGATCTCGCGCTCGTCGGCGCGCGGCGGATAGGTGACCCGCAGCTTCAGCATGAAGCGATCGACCTGCGCCTCGGGGAGCGGATACGTCCCCTCGTGCTCGATCGGGTTCTGGGTCGCCAGCACCAGGAACGGCTCCTGCAAGGGGTAGGTTCCCTCTCCCAGCGTCACCTGCTTCTCCTGCATCGCCTCCAGCAGCGCCGACTGGACCTTGGCCGGCGCGCGGTTGATCTCGTCGGCGAGCAGCAGGTTGGTGAACACCGGCCCCCGGTGGACGTCGAACTGACCGCTCTGCGGCCGATAGACGGTGGTGCCGATCAGGTCGGCGGGCAGCAGGTCGGGGGTGAACTGGATGCGCTGGAAGTCGCAGTCGATGGCGCCGGCGAGCGTCCGGACGGCGAGCGTTTTGGCGAGTCCGGGTACACCCTCGAGCAGGACGTGACCATCCGACAGCAGGCCGATCAGGAGGCCCTCGAGGAGCTTTTCCTGTCCCACGACGACCTGGCCGATCTGGTCGAGGAGGGTCGTCGCGAAGGCGTTCTCGCGAGCGATCCTGCGATTCTCCTCGGCCAGCGAGACGGCCGTCTCGTATGCGGCGGCGTCCTCGCGCGTCGTCGCCCTCGACTCCTCCGTCATGCGCTCCATGCCTCCTCTGCGATACCGGCGCGGTCCCGGCAAAGTTCCGTGCGCCGGCCACCGGGACGCGTGCAGCGTGGCGGACCTGGCTGGGCGGACGGCGGCCACGAAGATAGGAGCCGGGGGTCGAGAGTCGCCACCCGCCGGCCTCGCAGCGGGCGAAGACCGGCCCCCTCCGGTCGGTGCGCCACACCTCGGCTCCCGCGGCGGCCAGCCGCGCCAGAGCATCAGGGTGGGGATGGCCGTGACGGTTCGCGCGGCCGGCCGAAACCACCGCCGCGCGGGGCGACACCCGGCGCAGGAAAGCCGCGGTGGAGGAGTGGCGGCTGCCGTGATGCCCGACGTGCAGAAGACCGGCTCGCAGCGAGTCGGCCAGGCGGGCGGCCAGCGCCGCCTCGCCCGGCTTCCCCAGGTCGCCGGTCAGCAGGAGCCGGCACGGCCCCGCGCTCATGAGGAGCACGGCCGACGACTCGTTGGCCGGCCGTCCCCCGGCGTGCGGATCGACGGGCACCCAGTCGGCCGTTGGATGGAGGACGTCGATCGACACCGCTCCCTGGCGGAGCCGCCGGCCGGCGCGCAGGGTCACCGCCCGCGGTCGATCCCCGGCCACGGTCGCCAGGAGCGCGAGCCACGCCGGGTTGTCGTCCACCGCCATCGGGCTCCCCAGCTGGCCGACCTCCATCCCCCGCACCACGCTCGCCGCGCCTCCCACGTGGTCGAGGTCGGGATGCGTGACGATCAACCAGTCCAGCCGCGACACACCGCGCCGGCGCAGGTACGGGAGGACGATGCTCCGGCCGGCGTCGCCGAACGGATACGCGGGTCCGGCGTCGATCAGCCAGGTCGTCCCGTCGGGGAAGTGGACCACGATGGCGTCACCCTGCCCGACGTCCAGCCAGCCGACCTCCCAGCCCCGGAAAGGGCGCGCCGGCGACGCAAGTAGGACGGCCAGCGCGAACAGGGCGGCCCCGAGCGCGGGGCGGGGCCACCGCCGGACCGCGAACAGCGCGGCCGCCAGGACCGCCGCCGCCCCGGCCGTCCAGCCCGCTTCGCCAGGGACCCATACCGGAGCGCCGGCGCCACCCGCCGTCACCACCGTCTCGAGGCCCGCCAGGGTTGCCGCGGCGGTACGGGTCAGCGGCCCGGCCAGCACCTCGACGCCGGTGGCGTCGGCGAGGAGCGCCATCCACAGGACCGGCAGCGCCAGGCACGACAGCGGCACCGCGAACGGATTGACCGGCAGCCCGGCCGGAGCGATCCAGCCGAAGGAGGCGGCCTGGATCGGCATCGTCCCCAAGGTCGAGGCGGTCGTCGCCAGGAGCCCGCCTACCAGGACGCGGCGGGCCCTCCCCCCACCGCCCGCCAACCGGCGGTCGAGGGGCGCCGCCGCGAGGAGCCCGGCCACTGCCGCGAACGAGAGCGCGAAGCCGAGGTCCAGCACGTCCAGCGGGCGCCAGGCGAGCATGAGGACGACCGCCAGCCCCCACGCCTGCCAGCCCGCGATCCGCCGCTCGTCGGCCCGCGCCCAGAGGACGGCGACCGCCATCAGGGTCCCGCGGACGATCGACGCGGGGGCCCCGACCAGGGCGGTGTAGACGGCCAGCAGGACGCCGGTCGCGGTGGCCTTGGGACGGGGCCTGAGCCCGGCCAGCCCCAGCATCAGGTGGAGGATGGCGGCCAGGAACCCGACCTGGAGGCCGCTCACCGCGAGCAGGTGGAGGGTGCCGCTGCCGGCGAAGGCGTCGGACAGGGCGGGATCCAGGTCGACCCGGTCACCGAGGAGGAGCGCCACCGCGAGGGGCTCGAGCGCAGCGCCGAAGCGGACCGCCATCCGATCCCGCAGATGACCC
Organism: Gemmatimonadota bacterium; assembly: GCA_035708865.1. Lineage (GTDB taxonomy): Bacteria > Gemmatimonadota > Gemmatimonadetes > JACCXV01 > JAHWKZ01 > DASRVA01. The sequence continues at coordinate 36,082 of DASTFF010000020.1, forward strand.
TCCAGGAGCGACAACGCCGGCGCCCGGCCCGTACGCGGTAGCCCCGTCCGGGCGTCCAGCACGCGGCCCCGGAGCCCGCCGGGGCCGATCCCCTCGGGCGGGTACCGCGCCCCGGCCAGCGAACGCGGCGGATCGGCGACCAGCCGGCCGGCGACCTCGCGCCGCTCGCCCGGCCGCGGTGGGGGACCCGTGCCTCGCCAGGTCAGGCGCGCCCCGGGACAGGGCCGGGCGCAATCGGCGGCGATCCCGAGCGCGCTCCACCCTTCCTTTCCGGAGGGCCTCACGCGCTCGACGCGGACGACCGCAACGATCGGGGTCGGCTCTCCCTCCGCCGCGCGCACCCACCAGGTCCGTGCGTCTTCCCGGCTGGCGCCGATCGACGTCAGCAGACGCGCCCCGACCACAAGCGTGACCAGCGCCCAGGCGCGGGAGCGGCCCGACCGGAACCCCAGCGTCGCCACGCCGGCGACGGCGAGCGGTGCCGCCAAGGCGAGGCCCCGGTACGCAGCTGCGAGGCCGACCGCGATCAGGATCCCCGCCGAGAGGACGGCCGGCGCGGGGTCGTGGCCCGGCGGCGCGGTCAGCGTCGGGAGTTCGACGGATGCTTCGTCCTGGGAGCGGCGCGCGGTGAGACGGGGGCGGTCTTCGACGGCTTCCTGTAAGACGGGAGGAACCCGCACTAACGGCAAGAGCGGGGCCCGGTGGAAGCCGGGGGTCAGTCGACGATCTGGAAGCTCGTCCCGGCTTCGACCCGGCGCTCGTACAGGTTATGGTCGGTGACCGCGACCTCGAGCGTATAGGTGCCGGGCTCGAGCGCGCTCGCGTCGAACGTCACCCGCTCGGGCCAGACCGCGCCGGCGGACCACGGGATCGTCCGCTCGAAGGAGAGCGTGATCGCGTCCGGCTCCTCGTCCACGCCCACCAGGCCCTTGAGCCCGCCGAAGAAGCGCTCGATCGCGCTCCGGTCGAGCTTGCGCGCACGGATCGTGTAGTCGACCCTGAACCTCAGCTCGCGCTCCGCTCCTGGGCTCAGGTGATACGCTTCGAAGTAGAGGCCGAGCGGCTCGTCCCTCAGGAAGGTGCGGGTCGGGAGCGCCACGACCGGAATCCCGTGGCGCGTGAAGCGCGGCGGAGGCACGCCCTGGATCGCCTCGGAGGAGAGGACCAGGTCCGAGAGCTCGAGCCCGGTAGCGGAGAAGCGGCGCACCTGGAGCGGCCCCTTCACGACCCCGATCCCGTCGCCCTGGAGGTCGTCCACCTGAAGGGCGAACGCGTACGCGCCCGGCGCCATCCGCAAGCGGAACATGTCGACCAGGTAGTACTCGCTGCGGCCGTCGCGCTCGGGAACCCGTGCCACCACGGCGTCCGCCTCCTCGGTGCGGCGCAGCAGCTCGTTCCACCGGGCGTCGTACAGGACGAGCCCCTTGCGATACCGGTACTGGTTTCCGCGGACCTCGACCGACGACAGCGGGACCGAGAAGAACAGGAACAGCTCGCTGCCGTCCTGGAACGCCGAGAACCCGACCGGCAGCTCCACGACCGGGATCACCTCCTCGATCCGGTGCTCGTAGGTGTCGGTCGAGAGCCCCTCCTCGAAGTCGTCGAGGGCCTTCTGCTGGGCGCGTAGGAGATCGGTGCCTCCCAATCCCCACGGTGCGAAGTACTCGAGCGCGCGGCCCGTGTGCGGGATGGTGGTGAAGTTGCAGTCGTTGCCGAAGAACTGGCCGCGGGTCCCGAGGATCGACCCGGCGCCGGTGGTGAAGTTCACGGCCACCTCGCCGTCCCCGGCGAAGGCCTCGTTGCGGTACAGCCAGAACCCGCACTCTTGGACGCCGACGCCGTCCGTCTCCTCGGGCCGGCCATGACGCAGAAAGAACGCCCCGCGATCGTCGAGCGCCCGCCCGTCCAGCTCGACGTCGACCGCCGGCAGGCCCGAGTCCCGGCCCCCCAGCGCGACCAGCTTCGACTTGGAGACCGGCTTCTTCCAGCCGTAGGCGGTGCGGGCCAGGCGGTTGCGCTCGAGCTGGGCGACCCACCGCTCGTTGAGATCGCTGAACGGGAGCGGATCGCGCGCGTTCCACCAGCCGGTCAGGAAGGCGCGGCGCCGCGAGAACGAGGCGTGCTCCCACGCCGCCCGCTCGGCCTCGCTCAGCAGCGGCTCGACGTCCCGGTAGTAGGGTTGGAGATCCTCGGCCGAGCGGGCGAAGCCGAGGCCGTTGAAGTAGTAGGCGCTCCCGCTCCGGGCGTCCCCCAGCGCGGCCAGGACGACTCCCGCGTGGTACGAGAGCCGGGCCAGATAGCGCTCCTGCCGCACCCGGCCCCGGAACTCCTCGATCGCGTCGCGCGCCTCCTCGAAGAGGCCGGCGTCCGCCAGGACGTCGATCCGCCGGAGCGCCAGCTCGGGGACGTACTCGCGCTCCAGGCCGCGCGCGAACTCCTCCGCCAGCGCCCGGCTGTCGCCGGGCACCAGGTACATCCGGCTCCACAGCCGGTACGCCTCGTCGTGAAGCGGCTGGCGGCGCAGGATCTCGTGCAGCGCCCGTCGTGCCCGCGGATCCGCGTCGCCTCCCTCGAGCTGCAGGTTCACGCGAGCCAGGCGCAACCAGTTGTCGAGATCGCCGGGGTCGGCCTCGAGCGAGCGCTCGAGGGCGTCACGGGCGTAGAAGAGACGGTTGTCGAGCGCGAGCCAGGCGTCGGCGAGCGCGTCGTAGCCGGGGCCCTCCGGGTAGCCCTCGCGCAACGCGCGTTCGAAGTGCTCCCTCGCCCGCCACGGGTCGCCGCTCTCGAGCGAGGAGGTGCCGGCCGCGAAATGGCGTTCGGCGGCGGTCCGGGCTGGAGCCGTCTCCTCGGGAACCGCCTGGGCGGTCCACGCCCCGGCACCGCCGGCGTCGAGCGCGATCCCCAGGACCACGCCCGCCAGCAGGACGACGGGTCTCACTCCCGGGTCCGCGCCGGGTCCCCGCCGCGGACCTCACCTCCTCCCGGGGGCAGGGTCCGGTCGCCGTGACGTGCGGTGCCGGCGAGATCGCGCTCACGCTCGAGCTCGCGCACGCGGCGCGCCAGCCGCTGGCGCTCCCCGCGGGCCGCGAGATCCGCCGGCAGGCCGAGCAGGAACATCACGAGGAGCCCCACGAAGATGCCGGCGTAGACCGCGTACACGGCCTCGCCGCGCCACGTCCAGATGCCGAAATCGAGGGCAATCGTCTGGCCGCGGTTGAAGACGGCGAACGGGACCAGCAGGAGCGAGGCCGCGATCCCGGCCACGAGCGCCCAGCGGCGGGAGCCTCCCCCCACGGCTCAGCCCGCCAGGACAGGAATCTCGTGGACGGGCCGGCCGCCGAGCCCCGCCCGTACCGGGCGGCCGTGCAGGGTGATTCCGGCCAGCGCCTCGATCCGGACCGGCACGATCTCGCCCACCAGCTCCGGACCGCCCGGCAGCACCACGGTCTCGCGATGCTCGGTCCAGCCCGTCAGCCGGCCCTCGCCGCGCCGGGCCGGGCCTTGGACGAGGACGTCCTCGGTGTGCCCGACCTTGGCCATCAGATAGCCCGCCCCGATCGATCGCTGGAGCCGGTTCAGCGTCTCCAGCCGTCCGACCGCGACCGCGCGCGGGACCAGCCCCGCGGTGATCTCGGCCGCCGGCGTGTGAGGCCGCGGAGAGTACACGAACACGTACGCCGAGTTGTACCGCACGTCTTCCATCAGCCTGCAGGTGGCCTCGAAGTCGGCGTCCGTCTCGCCCGGGAACCCGACGATGACGTCGGTCGAGAGCGCGCAGTCGGGGATCGCGCTCCGCAGCATGTCGATCCGTTCACGATACCAGGCCGCCGTGTGCTCGCGGCGCATCGCGGCCAGGATCCGGTCCGAGCCCGACTGAACCGGCAGGTGGACGTGGTTCATGACGTTGCCGTGCGCCGCGATCGCCTCGACCAGGCGCTCGGTGAAGTCCCATGGATGGCTGGTCGTGAAACGGACACGGGCCAGCCCATCCACCGCCGCCACCGCCGAAAGCAGCTCCGGGAAGTCGCGCCCGCCGTCACGGTAGGAGTTCACGTTCTGTCCCAGCAGGGTCACCTCCCGGGCCCCACTCTCGACCGCGCGCCGGACCTCGGCCACGATCCCCTCGAGCGAGCGGCACTTCTCGCGCCCGCGCGTGAACGGGACGATGCAGTAGGAGCAGAACTTGTCGCAGCCGCGCATGATCGTGACCCAGGCCGCGAACCGCTCGAGCCGCAACGGCTCCAGGTCCTCGTACCCCTCGCTCCGGTTGAAGCGGTCGTAGACCACCCGCTCGCCGTCGCCGACGCGGTCGAGGATCTCCGGCAGATGCCGGTAGGAGTCGGGCCCGACCACGAAGTCGACGTACGAGGCGCGCTCAAGGAGCTCCTGCCCGAGCTCCTTCGCCACGCAGCCGGCAACCCCGAGCCGGACGTCACCGCGCTCGAGCTTGTGGCGGTTCAGCTCGCCGATCCGGCCGATCACCCGCTGCTCGGCGTGATCGCGGATCGCGCACGTGTTCACGATGAGGACGTCGGCCGCAGCGGGGTCCTCCACCCGGACGTGCCCCTCGCGGTCCAGGACACCGCCCATGAGCTCGGTGTCGGCGACGTTCATCTGGCAGCCGTAGGTCTCGATGTAGAAGCGCAAAGCCATGGATCGGCAATATACGGCGGCGATCAGTCGGCGCCGATCTCGAACATCCGCTCGACCTGGACCGTCGGGGCGCCGCCGGCCAGATCGCGCACCTCGACCTCGAGCACGTACTCGCCCTCCCGGAGCTCCGAGGTGTCCAGCGAGACGTGTTCGACGAGCGGGCCCTCCCCCGCGGGGGCCTCCCTCTCGAACGAGAAGGTGGTCGCCCGCTCCTCCTCGCTCACGCCCACCAGCCCCTGGAGGCCGCGGAAGAGACGCTCGAGGGCGCCCCGCTCGAGACGCTCGGCCCGGATCGTGTAGTCGACGCGGAACCGATGGCGGCCGGTGGCATCGGGTTCCAGCCCGTAGACCTCGTAGTACAGGTGGAGCGGCTCGGCCCCGGCGAAGGCGAGCGAGGGGCGGGGAAGAATCCCCACGTCGCGGCGGACGAAGCGCGGCGGCGCGACGTTCTCCCCCACCTGCGTCGCCAGCACGACGTCCGAGAGCGCGAGGCCGGACGGGGCGTGGCCGCGGACGTCGAGCCTCCCCCTGGCGACGCCGGCGCGCCCGTCCCCGGGTGCCTCGACCTGGACGGCGTACCGGTAGCCGGCCGGTCCCCGCCCGACCGGGAGGCGCAGCACTTCGAGCCGCCGGCCCGTCCCGGGATCACGGACGGCCGGAGCCGGCGCCGGGTCGAGGGCCTCGCGCCCGACCTCGTTCCATTCGGCGTCGTAGACGACGACGCCCACCCGGTGCGACGCGGCCCCCGCCTCCTCGAAGCCGACGTAGAACGTTCCGTCGGTCCCGCCGGCGGCGGCGAAGACGGCCGGCTGGACATGCACCTCGATCGCGTCCTCGTCGTCCTCCACGTAGCTGTCGGTCGTGAGCGCCACCTCGAGGTCCTCCAGCGCCTCCCCCTGCGCTTGCCCGACATCGGCCTGCGACCAGATGTCGAAGTGCTCCAGCGCCCGCTGCGTGGTCGGCAGCGTGGTGAAGTTGCAGGCGTTGGAGAAGAACTGGCCGCGCGAGAACACCATCTGCCCCGCACCCCGGCCGAAGTTGACGCCGATCTCCCCGTCCCCCGGCAGCTCGTTCCGGTGGTAATACCAGAAACCGCACTCGTCGCTGCCCGGCCCCTGCCGGTCGTCGGGCTCTCCGTGACGCAGGTAGATGGCGCCGCGGTCCTCGAGCGGGCGGCCGTCCAGGCGGACCTCGAACGCCGGCAGCCCGCTGTCGCGGCCCCCGAGCTCGACCAGCCGATCCTTCTCGAGCGGCCGCCGCCAGCGGTAGACGTCGCGGGCGACCCGGATCCGGCGCTGCTGCTCGGCCCATCGGGCGTGGTCGGCCGACAGGGGGCGGGGATCGCGCGCGTTCCACCATCCGAGCAGGAAGCCGCGCTTGCCGGCAGCCGTCCGGCCGCGCCACGACATCCGCTCGTCCTCAGTCAGAAGAGGCTCGACGTCGGCGTAGTAGGGTGCCAGCCCGGCGTCCGTGTCGGCCCGCCGGAGGCCTTCGAAGTACGCCTGGGCCCCGTCCGCCTCGTCGCCCCGGGCGGCCTCCAGCACGCCCTCGTAGTAGGCGAGCCGGGGACCGTACGCCGCCCCATCCGCGTGCCGCCGGAAGCGTGCGACCTCAGCCGCCGCCGCCTCGTAGTCCCCGGCGTCGTACAGGACGTCGATCCGCCTGAGCGCGATCTCGGGGTCCCAGCCGGCGTCCAGGCGGTCTCCCAGGATCGCCGCAGTCTCCTCGAGATCGTCGGGCTCCCAGGACAGCCGGCTCCAGCGCTCCCACGCATCGCGATGGAACGGGTCGCGACGGAACACCTCGTGGAAGGCAGCCCGGGCGCGCGGGTCCGCGTCGCCGCCATCCAGGCGCAGGTTGATGTCGGCCAGCAGGTACCACCATCCCGTGCTGTCGGGCTCGGCCTTCAGCGCGCTCTCGACGGCGTCGCGGGCATCGAAGAGACGGTTGTCGAGGGCCAGCCAGGCGTCCGCCAGGGCGCGGTTGCCTTCTCCCCGTGGATAGCCCTCCCGGAGCGCGCGCTCGAAGTGCTCGCGCGCCTCCCAGGCGTCGCCGGAGGCGAGGGCCGAGCGGCCCCGCTCGAACCACGCGGCGGCGTCCTGCGCGCGCGCGGGGAGTGGACCATGGAGCCAGGTCAGAAGGGCCGCGAGCGCGATCCAGAGGCCGGATCGATGCCGGATCATATGCCGGGTAAACCAGTGCGAAGAAGGTCCGGTTGCCGGCCCGGTCGGGCCCGGGCGAAACCGGTCGCTACGACGTCTCCGACGTGTCGCTCGCGGCCGCGCCGGGCGACGGGCCGATCTCGGTCGGAAAGCCCGCCTCTTTCCAGCCCTGGAGGCCGGCCCGCATGTCGTACACCTCTCCGTATCCGAGCTGGGTGAGGGCATCGTGGGCATACTGGGAGATCGGGCAGTCGGAGTCCGAGCAGTAGACGACGATCCGCGCGTCCCGCGGCGGGAGCTTGGCGCCCGGACGGATGTCCACGTACGAGATCTGGATCGAGCCCGGGATGTGCTCCTGGGCGTACTGCACCGAATCGCGGGCGTCGATCAGGATGAAGGGCACCGAGTCCTGCTGCCATTCGCGGACGCGCTCGGGCGTGACGATGAGGATCCCCGCCTCGACCTCCGGTGCCGGGATCGAAGGCGGCAGGTTCTCGGCGACCGCCGTCTCGGGAACTTCCCCGCCGGGTTCCGGCCCGGCCCCGCAGCCCAGGCCCAGCGCGATCATGAGCCCGACGTATCCGCCACGTCTCATACCGCCGCTCCCTCCTCCTCGCGGACGGCCGCCGCCGCCCGGACCAGGTTCTCGAGCGCCGGAACCACCTCCTCGTAGCGGCGGGTCTTAAGCCCGCAGTCCGGGTTCACCCACAGCCGCTCGAGCGGGATCACCTCGGCCGACGCGCGGATCCGGGCCGCCATCTCGTCGACCGACGGGATCCGCGGGGAGTGGATGTCGTAGACGCCCGGCCCGATGTCGTGGTCGTACTCGAACTCGCGGAAGACCTCGAGGAGCTCGGCGTCCGAGCGGGCGTTCTCGATCAGCAGGACGTCGGCGTCCATCGCCGCGATGTGCTCGATGATGTCGTTGAACTCCGAGTAGCACATGTGCGTGTGGATCTGGGTGGTGGCCTCGACGCCCGATGTCGTCACCCGGAACGCGGCGATCGCCCACCGCAGGTAGGCGTCCCATTCGGCGCGCCGCAGCGGCAGCCCTTCCCGCAGCGCGGGCTCGTCCACCTGGATGACCCGCGCCCCGGCCGTCTCGAGGTCCTTGACCTCGTCGCCGACCGCGAGCGCGAGCTGCAGGCACGTCTCCGAACGCGGCTGATCGTCGCGCACGAACGACCACTGCAGCATCGTCACCGGGCCCGTCAGCATGCCCTTCACGGGCCGCTCGGTGCACGACTGTGCGTACTTCCACCACTCCACGGTGATCGGCCGCTCGCGCCGGATGTCGCCGTAGAGAAGCGGCGGCTTCACGTAGCGCGACCCGTAGGACTGGACCCAGCCGTAGCGCGTGAAGGCGTACCCGTCGAGCCGCTCGCCGAAGTACTCGACCATGTCGTTGCGCTCGAACTCGCCGTGGACCACGACGTCGATCCCGATCTCCTCCTGGAGCCGGATCGCCTTGCCGATCTCCGACCGGAGGAACTCCTCGTAGGCGGCCCTGTCGACGCGGCCGGCCAGGTAGTCCCGCCGGCGGCTGCGGACCTCCGCGGTCTGCGGGAAGGAGCCGATCACGGTCGTCGGCAGGGGCGGCAGGTCGAGCCCCTCCCGCTGCGCGGCGCGGCGCTCATCGAACGGCCGCGATCTCACCGCCGCCGCCGGATCGAGGGCCGCCATCCGCTCGCGCACGGCGGGATCACGCGTGCGGTCGCTGGCCGCGCGCGATGCCAGCCGCTCGCGGTTGGCCGCCAGCTCGTCGGCGATCGTGTCCCGCCCCGCGCTCAGGCCGCGCGCCAGCGTCGCCACCTCGGCGAGCTTCTCGTCGGCGAAGGCGAGCCAGCCGCGGAGCTCGGGATCGAGCCCGGTCTCGCGCGAGGCGTCGATCGGCACGTGGATCAGCGAGCAGGAAGGCGCCACGAAGACGCGCTCCCCTCCCACCTTGTCGGCGATCCGCTCCAGCCGCGACAGCGCCGCCTCGAGATCGCTGATCCAGACGTTGCGGCCGTCGACGACGCCCGCCGAGATCACTTTTTCCGCCGGGGGCGGCCGGCGCTCGATCCGCTCCAGGTCACCGGCTCCGCGGACCAGGTCGAGCCCGATGCCGGCGACGGGCAGGTCGAGCAGAGCGTCCCAGGCTGGACCGACGGCCCCGAAATAGGTCTGGACGAGGATCCGCGCCGTCCCGGCGGCGCCGGCCAGCGCTCCATACGCCCGGCCCAGCGCGGCGACCTCCTCGGGCGAGCGGTCCTGCACCAGACACGGCTCGTCGATCTGGATCCACTCGGCACCCGCATGGGCCAGCTCCCGGACGATCTCGGCCACCGCTTCGGTAAGCGGCTCCAGGAGCCGGAGCGGCTCGAAACCCGGCTCGGTCGGCTTGGCGAGGAGCAGGAAGCTGACCGGCCCGAGCAGGACCGGCCGGGTCCTCAAGCCGGCGGCGCCGGACTCGGCCAGCTCGTCGAGCGGCTTGCTGCTGGAGATCCGGAAGCGCTGATCCGGAGCCAGCTCAGGCACGATGTAGTGATAGTTGGTGTCGAACCACTTGGTCATCTCCATGGCCGGCACGTCGAGCCCCTTGCCCTGGGCGCCCCGGGCCATGGCGAAGTAGGTGTCGAGGCCGACCTCCCCGCCGTTCCAGCGGTAGCGCTCCGGGACCGCCCCGACCAGTGCGACCATGTCGAGCACGTGGTCGTACAGCGAGAAGACGTTCGAGGGGACGTGCGCGATGCCGGCCGCGTGCTGGGTCCGCCACTGCTCGAGGCGCAGGCGTGAGGCCTCGGCCAGGAGGGCCTCCTGGTCGAGCTTCCCCATCCAGTACGCCTCCGTGGCCCGTTTCAGCTCACGGTCGCGTCCAATGCGGGGGTATCCGAGGTTGGTCGACAGCGCCATCGATCGAAGGGTGAGAACGTAGGGGTCGGAGTCGGGCGCCGCAAACGGCGCCGCGGCTCAGCGCGCCTCGACCGGCTCTCCGGGAACGGCCGCCATCTCGACCTCGCCGCTCCCGCGCGCGCGCAGGTAGAGGACGACCCCCGCGGCCAGCGCGAGGACCACGAGCACGCCCTGCCCGACCAGGGTCTCGACGTACGGGTAGATGCCGAGTACGGGAATCCGGGGCGCGCCCGCGAGACCCGTCTCCGATAGCCAGCCCGCCTCCTGGAGCTCGTGGATCCCCTGCCCGGCGAAGATCATCGCCATCAGGTAGAGGAGACCCCCCGTCACCGCGAACAGCGGCCGGATCGGCAGCCGGAGCCCGAACCGGAAGACCGCCAGACCGATCAGCGCAAGGGCCAGCGCGCCGGCCGCGAACCCGCCCCAGATCGGGAGCGGCTCGCCGATCGCGCCCAGGGCCTCGTAGAAGAGCACGGTCTCGACGCCCTCCCGATAGACGGCGAGGAAGGCGACCAGCCCGATCGCCCACAGGTTCTCCGCCCGCCCGACCTTCCGACGCAGGTAGGCCATCCAGCGCCGCACCTCGAGCTTGGAGATCAGCCAGTAGGAGACGTAGAAGAGGACGCCCGCGGCGAGCAGCATGGTGACGCCTTCGATCGCCTCGCGACCGGTCGCCGCCAGGTCGAGGACGCTGTCTACGACCCAGGCGGTGATCAGGCTGGCGGCCACGGCCAGGGCCGCCGCGCGCCAGATGGCCCGCGAGCCCCGGGCGGAGCCGGCCTTGGCGGTGGCCGCGGCGAGCGCCGTGCAGAGAAGGAGCGCTTCCAGGCCCTCCCGGAAGAGGATTCCGAACGACTGCAGGAAGGTCGCCCATCCGGCGATCCCGGTCCCGGTCGCAGCGACGGGATCGTCGGCGAGGACGGGGTGAGGAGCGAGGAGGAGGAGCAGGGCCGAGAAAAGGATGAGACTCAGTCTCAACATTTGGCCAAGATCGATCCCTGGGCGGCCGGCGTCAACCCCCGGACGCCGCGCTGTCCCCCAGCCACTGTCGGACTTCGGCCGCCTGGGGCGCGTCCGCCGGCACCAGCTCCAGGTACCGCCGCCAGGCCCCCCGCGCCCGCAGCGTGTCGGCGAGGCCGTCCCGGGCGACCCACCCCTCGAGAAACCAGACCGCAGGGAGCTCGGGAGCCATCCGCTTGGCCTCGGACAGCTCGCGCTCGGCCTCCTCCCACCGTCCCTGGGACATGAGGGCCACCGCCAGGTCGACCCGCGGGCCAGGCTCGGAGGGCTGGAGCGAGACCGCCTCCCGGAAGTGACGCTCCGCCTCCGCCATGTCGCCGGCGGCCAGCGACTGCATGCCGAGCCGGACGTGGTCGCCCGCGCCCACCGGGTGCGGCGCCGCTACGGGGCCCTCCGGGCTCTCCTCCCGGCCGACGTAGACGCCGGCGATGAAGCCCAGCGACAGCGTCACGAACGATACCACGACCAGCAGGCCGGGGCCGATTCTCACGACGGCCCGCCAGAGGTCGCGGCCACGCTGTCGATCTCCGCCGGGGTCGGCGCGAGCGCGGGAACGGAGTCCATCGGGGTGGGCCGTGTCTCGGGGGCCGAGTCCACCGGCGCCGTCGGCAGCTCCAGCGGGTCGGAGGGCCGCAGCTCCGGCCGGCGGGCCGGCCCGGGGGCCGGCTCCCCACCACCCCTGCCCGTCCCGAACCAGCGGTTCATGCGGGCCAGGACCAGCGACTGCCGCCTTCGCAGCCCGGAGGTGGGCGCCCCCGGGTTACGGTCCAGCGGCGCCGGGAGCGTCGCGGCCAGGAGCGCCGCCTGGGACGGCGTGAGCCGCGCGGCCGGGCGGCTGAAATAGACCCGCGAGGCGGCCTCCGCTCCGAACACCCCCGGACCGAGCTCGACCACGTTCAGGTACAGTTCGAGGATCCGGCGCTTGGGGAGCCACAGCTCCATCCACACGGTGAGCGCGGCTTCGCGCGCCTTCCGCAGGAGGTCGCGGCGCGGTGAGAGGTAGAGGTTCTTGACCGTCTGCTGGGTGATCGTCGAGGCGCCCCGAAGTCGGTCGCCCCGCTCGCGGGCTTCGATCGCAGAGCGGATCTGCTCGAGGTCGAACCCGTGATGCCGGTAGAACCGCGTGTCCTCGGCGGCCAGCACGGCCGCCTCCAGGTTCGCGGAGATCCGGTCCAGGGGAACCCACTCGTAACGTGGCGTCCACTCGTGGCCGCGGGCCGCGGCCTCGTCGGCCCGGACGTGCATCAGGGCCGTCGCGCGGGGCGGGTGGAAGCGGTGCCAGACGACGACCGGGAGCCACATGCCGACCGAGGCGACCGCGAGCGCGACCGACGCGAGGAGGACGAACAGCGCCCATCGCAGGATCCGGCGCATGCTAGATACCTGCCGGCGGGCGGCAAACGGCCTCCATCCCTTTCTGCGGGAAGGGTTTACTCCACGGAGGGTCGATCCTACCTTGATGGATCATCGCGGCTCGAAACGTGCAGCGAGCGCTCCCGAGGGGGTGTATCCATGACCATCGAAAGCGCGCTCCTGGTGCAGGCGGTCAGCGAGTACGGCGGGACGGTCTCGTCCTCGGAGGTCTCGACCTTCCTGTCCCGGACCGGCGGTGCCGCAGTCGACTTCCTGGTCGATCACAAGTGGCTGATCGGCGGTCTCGCCGTCGGCCTCTATCTGTTCCTCAAGTCGGTGTTCGAGTAAGGCCGCGGTGCCGGAGAGACCGGGAGCGCGAGGCCTCCCCCCGCGCTCCCGCCTCGTGAAATTTCCGAAACGGTTACCTGCGAACCCGGTCCTTCAGCCCCTTGCCGGCACGGAAGGTCGGGACGGTCATCGCCGGGATGGTGATCGAGGCGCCGGTCCGGGGATTCCGGCCCTGGCGGGTCTTCCGCTTCCGCGTCCCGAAGGTTCCGAAGCCGGTGATCGTGAAGTCGCGTCCGGCATCGAGCTCGGCCGCGATGATCCCCTTCCTCGGCTCCGTCGAGAAGATGGCGTCGATCGCGTCGTGCGCCTTCGACTTGGAGACGTCGAGTTTCTTGGCCAGCTTGGCCGCGAAATCGTCCTTGGTCATTCCGACCCCCTTCCTGGAGCCCTGACCCCGCTACGACCGAGCGGTCGTTTCCCGCGGGGCGTTACGTGCGGAGAGTGCGATGTTGGGACCCGGTTGAGCGGGCCGCAGCCTGTCGCGACGGCGCCCGGAGCACGGGCCTCCCCAATCTGGCGTATCAAGCCGCTTCCCGACAAGTCCAGCCGGGAAGCGGGTTGCGGGGCCTGCTAGATTCACGGCTCGCTTCACCTCAGGGAGAGGACGTCCTAGGGAATGGAAACGGTGATCGACTTCGTGCTCCACCTGGACGCGCATCTGGCCGAGCTCGCCGCCGCGTACGGCACCTGGATGTACGGCCTGCTGTTCCTCGTAGTCTTCGCCGAGACCGGGCTCGTCGTCACCCCGTTCCTGCCGGGCGACTCGCTCCTCTTCGCCGCGGGAGCCCTGGCCAGCCGAGGGATCTTCGACGTCTGGCTGCTGGCGTCTCTCCTCTTCGCCGCGGCCGTCCTCGGCGACGCGGTCAACTACTCGGCAGGACACTTCATCGGCCCGCGCGTCTTTCGCGCCGAGGACACATCGACCTTCTGGGACCGGGTCCTGAACCGGCGCCACCTCGACCGTACCCACGCGTTCTTCGAGCGCTACGGAGGCAAGGCGGTGGTCCTCGGACGGTTCGTGCCGATCGTGCGGACCTTCGTGCCGTTCGTGGCGGGCGCCGGGTCGATGAGATACCCGAGCTTCGCCGCCTACAATGTCATCGGCGCGGCCCTGTGGGTCGGGATCTGCGTCGGCGGGGGCTACGCGTTCGGCAACGTGCCGGTGGTGCAGGAGAACTTCTCGCTGGTCATCATCGGCATCATCGCCGTGTCGGTACTGCCGATGGTGATCGAGTTCGTCAAGAGCCGGCGCGTGGCGGCGAGCAATGCGATGCGGCTATCGAAAGACCGTTCGGGCAAATGACCACCTTCTCGGCTATTACGCCCCGCGCTCGCTTCGAAAGCGCTGGCGCCCGAGGCGCCGCGCACACGGCTCAGCGCGTGCGCGCCGTCCCTTCGAGCGCGTAGATCGCGAGATAGAGCTCGCCGGCCTTGTGGCAGACGGAGGCGACCTCGATTTCGTCGTCTCCGTCGAAATCGGCGCCCGACGAGGTGTGACCGGTGAGGTAGAGGGTATTGCCGTCCGGTGAAAAACCGCCGGCGTTCACGACGTCGATGTGACCGCCGACGATGGTGATCACCTGCTGCAATTGGCCCTCGTTATCGAGGATCGCGGCGAAACCTTCGTACTGGTCGTCGTCGTCCGCCTCTCGCTCCGGTACCCCGTCGTCGTCGATGTCGAAGTGATTCGTGTACTTGCCGCTCATCACGATGCGCGAGCCGGTAGCGGCGACGTGCTCCGCGGCGGCCGTGTAGGTCGTCGTCCAGACCCCCTCCCCCCCCGGGGTGACCTGCATCAAGAAAGCGTTCATATCCAGGGAGTACTTGAATATTCGGTCCGCCATGCTGCGAAACTCGAGGTCGGGAACGCCGTCGCCATCGAAGTCCGGCGGGGCCGAATAGCCGCCGAGCACGAGCAGGTCGCCGTTGGCGGCGATGGCAAGGGACGCGACGGCCTGGGACGCCGGCCCCGACACGCCGCGGATCCAGACCAGTGAGCCGTGGGCATTCAGCCTCGCGTAGAAGGCGTTGTAATCCAGTAAGGTCGGATCCGTGACCGAAGGCGGAGCAGGCTCGGCGACCGGCAGGTCGGGTTCGCCGTCCCCCTCGAAGTCCGGCGCACCGTTGCGATAGTAACCGGCGATATAGATCTCGTCCTTCGGACCGATGGCGACTCTCTTGCCGGCGGCCAGCGTGGTGGCGTCGGACGCGCGCAGCCAGCGTAGATCGCCGTCACGGGTGAACGAGGCGACCAGGGCAGCGCCATGGTCGCCCGCAGTCACATCCACGTCTCCGTCCCGATCGACATCGACGGCACCGAAGACCGTACCGATCACGACGACGTTGCCCTCGCTGTCGCTGGCGACGTCCTCCATGAGATCCTCTCCCGGCCCGCCGATGGGCCGGCCCCAGTCCAGCTCGCTGTCCCGGCCGTAGCGCGCGAGGAACCCGTCGCTCTTGCCGGCCGAAGGCAATCGCGTGGTTTCCGTCATCTGCAAGACCTCGTTGAACATGCCCGCCACGAAGACACCGCCGTCGCGATCGGACGCGACGGCGTCCGCGCGGTCCTGTGTCGGTCCACCGGGCCCCCGCGTCCAACCCGTATTGACGCCATCGACGAGCGACACCTTGGAGACGATGGCATCGGGCCTGCCGAAGGTCGGAATGTCGATCTTGCCGTCTTGGTCCAGATCGATGCTGCCTCGAAATCCGGCCACTAGGATGCTTCCCTCTTCGTCGACCACGAGGTCGGTGCCCGCGTCGGTGCAGCAGGGCCCGCTCATCATTCGCAGGTCGACGTAGCGGAACCCCGGCACCGGGTCCGCGCTCTGAGCCTCGAGCGATCCCGAAACGGCCAGACACAGGCCGAGGGCCGGAAAAACTGGACGGCAACCCATGGCTACCTCGCTTCGCAAAGGGGGCTGTCTTCGCCCGATCACTCCCATGATAGTACGCCCTCGACGGATGAGCACCTGGAACGAGGCTCCTCACCAGAATGTTGGCACCCACCACCCCGTGACGACCGGAACCTGAGAACCGAAACGGGGGCGATTACGGGGGCGGCAGGCACCCAGGCCCATCGCGACAAATCATGCCTATCTGTCGCGATCGGCAGCTACTGGTCCGTCGTAGTCGGAGCCTTCGTCGAACCGGACAGGTTCGGACCCCTCTTCGGATTCCAACCAGGCCCAGTAGAATCCCTCAGCCGTTACCATGAGGCCAAAGGGATAGTACCATCCGGGCAGTACCTCCTTCGCGTGAACCCCGTTGTGCGGTCATCGTGGGCTCAGAAACGGAGACTGGACAGACCTTCCACAGACGATGAGCTGAGGGGCCCAACGTCGCCCCCAGAGAGAAAAGGTTCCCCGCCCAGACCATAGGTCAGCCCTGCCCCCCTTTTAGATTAAACCAAACGTGGTATTTTGATCTTCGTTGGACGATAGTTAGCCGCCCCGACAGACTGATTTTGCCGAGAGAGAGAGAGAGGAAGATGAGCGTCCGCGAGTGGACAGGGATCATCCTTGTGGGCGCAATAGGCGCCTTGGGTTGCGACAATGACGTGGCGGGCCCAACAACTAACGCGTCGTTGGCGATCACGACGGCGACCACCGGATCACAGCTCGACCCCGATGATTACACGTTCATCGTCGATGGTGGGGCGGGGCAGTCGATCGGAATCAACGGGAGCGCGACGCTCACCGGGCTGGAACCAGGTGACCACGAAGTGGCGCTCACGGGCGTGGCGTCCAACTGCGCCGTTACCGGGTCAAATCCCCGGACCGTGACAGCAGTGGCAGACGAGACGACCACGGTGAGCTTCGACGTCGAGTGCGTGTTTGTCCTCGGAAAAATCGCTTTTGCACGCGTAAGCGAGGCCGGGATTGCTGACATCCACGTAATCCCCGGTTCGGACGGTGCCAGCTCATTGATCCAGGAACGAGGGTCAGATCCTGCGTGGTCGCCGGATGGAACCCAGATCGCCTTCACGACCTTGCGCGATGGCAACACAGAGGTCTACGTCATGCAGGCCGATGGCTCCAATCCCGTCAACCTGACGAACAATCCGGGGTCTGACGCCGAGCCCACCTGGTCACCCGATGGAACGAAAATCGCTTTTGTAACCGATCGCGATGGCCACGGCGACATTGACAACTTCTTCGAGGTCTATGTCATGGACGCGGACGGCTCCAACCCGATCAATCTGACCAACGATCCGGGGTCGAATGACTTCAGCCCTGCCTGGTCGCCCGACGGAACGAGGATTGCTTTCACATCGGTTCTTGGCGACTTGGGCAGGTTCGAGATCTTCGTGATGAACGCCGACGGCTCCAGCCCGGTGAACCTGACCAACAACCCCGCGGCGGACGATTTCTTCCCAGCCTGGTCCCTGGATGGCACGAAGATCGCTTTCACGACCAATCGCGACGGCATCCTCAACTCCGAGGTGTACGTCATGGATGCCGATGGCTCCAATGCTGTGAACCTCACCAACAGCCCGGCCTCCGAGGACAACCCAGATTGGTCGCCCGACGGGACCAAGATCGCTTTCACGACAAGTCGCGACGGCAATTCCGAGGTGTACGTCATGGATGCCGATGGCTCCAATCCATCGAATGTGACCAACGATCCGGGGAACGACTTCGCGCCGGCCTGGTCACCTTAGGGACTGCCCCTGACGGTGGGGTTGATCGCTCCGCCTGACCCAGCCCTCTACCTGAAAGGGACTCGGCCTGCGAGTGGCTACGGCGAGAAGAAACCTTCGCGGCCGCACGGGACCCAGCGGCGCTTGGGGCGTCGAAATCTGTCACTCTAAGCCGCGAAAGCTACCGAGGCTGTTGAGTCAGCCCTGCAACTTGTTTCGACACCGGCGGTTATCCTTTAGCCGCCCCCGTTCAGCGCCCTCGTTTTCCCCTCAGGAGTGACGGGATTGTGTACCGATGAGAGGGCGGCCGAGCAAGCTCACGGAGAAGCGTCGAGAGGTGATCGTGGCGGCGGTCCGGCGCGGATGCCGACTCGGCAGGGCGGCCGCCGAGGCGAAGATTGGGCGATCTACCCTCATGGAGTGGCTCCGCCGTGGGCGCGTGCCGGGAGGCGCAGGGATGACCCGCCAACGGGGGCGGAAACGGGGGCGGTGGCTCACCTACCTCGCGCAGTCGGCAGCGCAAGTGGTTGCGGTTCATCTGGTTGGTGGTGCGCCCGAGAGGATTCGAACCTCTGACCTACAGCTCCGGAGGCTGTCGCTCTATCCAGCTGAGCTACGGGCGCGAGTGACGATGGGAGAGGGAATGTAGCGCCTCGCGCGGGGCGCGACGAGCGGCGCGTCGGCGATCCGGACGGAGCTAGACCGTCTGGCCCTCCATGACGAGCTCCTTGAGCTCCTTGGACGGCTTGAACGTGGGGACTGACCGGCCGGGCACGTGGACGGCGTCGCCGGTGCGCGGGTTACGGGCCTTCCGGGGCCGGCGCCGCTTGACCTTGAACGAGCCGAAGCCGCGGATCTCGATGTTCTGTTCCCGGGCCAAAGCCTGCTTCACCGCCTCGAGGAAGCCGTCCACCACGACCGCGGTGTCCTTCTTCGTGAGCCCGGTGGCTTCCGCGATCTGTTCCACCAGATCCGCTTTGGTCATCGATCTCTCTCCTTGAGGTCGCCCGCCGCTCGGCGTGGAGGCATCAGTCGTCTATCGGGAGCGGCCCTTAAGATACGATGGCACAAGGACTTGTCAACCAACGACCTGCCCCATCCACGCCTGCAGGCTGCGTACGTCCTGCCGGCCGGCAGAGGTCCGGACGGCGTCGACCGCGAAGCGCGCCGCTGAGAGCGTCGTCAGGCACGGGACGCCCGCCGACAGTGCCGCGCGCCGCAGCGCGAACTCGTCGTAGGGCGAGGCGCGGCCGAGCGGCGTGTTGATCACCAGGCCCACCTGGCCGCCGCGGATCAGGTCCACCGCATCCGGCTTCCCTTCGCCGACCTTGAGGACGAGCCCGGCTTCGACGCCCCGCTGCTGCAGCGCATCACGGGTCCCGCGGGTCGCGTAGAGGCGGACCCCCAGCCGGGCCAGCCGCACCGCGACCTCGGCGCCACCCGTCTTGTCGCGGTCGTTCAGCGACAGCAGGACGCCGCTTCGGACCGCCTCCTCCAGGTCGACACCGGCCCCCAGCATCGCCTTCAGGTAGGCGGCGGGCGCGTCTTCGGCCATCCCGATCACCTCGCCCGTCGACAGCATCTCGGGACCGAGCACCGGATCGGCGCCCGGGAAGCGGTCGAACGGGAACACCGGGGCCTTGACCGCCACCGCCAGCGGATCCGGGTCTTCGACGAGCTCCAGCTCGGCCAGCGTACGGCCGACCATGACCTGTGCGCCCAGCCGGGCCAGCGGGACGCCGACCGCCTTGCTGACGAACGGGATCGTGCGCGAGGCCCGTGGATTGACCTCGAGGACGTAGACCTCCCCCTCCCTGACCGCGAACTGCACGTTCATGAGCCCCTGGACGCCCAGCTCGAGCCCGAGCCGGCGGGTCTGCTCCCGCAGCGCGGTCCCGATCCCGGGATCGAGGTCGGGCGCTGGCAGAATGCAGGTCGAGTCCCCGCTGTGGATCCCGGCCTCCTCGATGTGCTGCATGATCGCGCCGATCACGACCCGCTCGCCGTCGGCGATAGCGTCGACGTCGAACTCGGTCGCGCCCTCGAGGAACTCATCGATCAGGACCGGACCCTCCTCGGATACCTGGAGGACGCTCCCGAGAATCCGCTCCAGCGCGGGCTCATCCCGGACGACGACCATCCCGCGCCCGCCCAGGACATACGAGGGGCGCAGCAGCACCGGGTAGCCGACCCGCGCGGCCTCGCGGCGGGCCTCCTCCGCCGTCCGGGCGATCCCCGAGCTCGGCTGGCGCATCCCGAGCCGGGTCAGGAGCCGCCCGAACCGGTCGCGGTCCTCGCAACGGTCGATGGCGTCGGGTGAGGTGCCGATGATGCGGCCGCCGGCCTCGTCCAGCCGGCGCGCCAGCTTGAGGGGGGTCTGGCCGCCGTACTGGACCAGGATCCCGTCCGGCCGCTCCTTCTCGACGATCGCCCACACGTCCTCGAACGTGAGCGGCTCGAAGTAGAGCCGGTCGCTGATGTCGTAGTCGGTCGAGACCGTCTCCGGGTTGCAGTTCACCATGATCACGCGGTGCCCGATCTCGCGCAACGCGAACGCCGCCTGGACACAGCAGTAGTCGAACTCGATCCCCTGTCCGATCCGGTTCGGCCCCCCGCCCAGGATGAGCACCTTCGGGCCGGCGAGCGGGACGGCCTCGTCGCCGGGGTCGTAGGTCGAGTAGAAGTACGGGGTCCGGGCCTCGAACTCGCCCCCGCAGGTGTCGACGACCTTGAACGCGGGCCGGACGCCGGCTCCTTCGCGGGCGTGGCGCACCGCCGCCTCGGTCCGGCCCCAACGACGGGCCAGCCGGGCGTCGGAGAACCCCGCGCCCTTGAGCCCCCGCCACCCGCGCTCGTCGGCGGGCAGCCCCTCGTGTCCGGCGGAGACGTCGACCGCCGCCAGCCGCGCCATCTGGCTCAGGAACCAGGGGTCGATGCCGGTGCCGACCCTGAGCCGCTCCACCGGCCAGCCCCGGCGCAGCGCCTCGGCGACCAGGAGGATCCGGATCGCGCTCGGCGACTCCAGCCGCTCGGCCAGCGCGTCGTCGCCGAGCTCCGACCACTGGTCGCCGAACAGCCCGGTCGTGCCGGTCTCGAGCCCGCGCAGCCCCTTCTGGAGCGCCTCGCCGAAGGTGCGGCCGATCGCCATTGACTCGCCGACCGACTTCATCGCGGTCGTGAGCCGCGTGTCGGCGCCCGGGAACTTGGCGAAATCGAAGCGCGGCACCTTGGCCACGATGTAGTCCAAGGTCGGCTCGAACGACGCCGGCGTGGTCCCGGTGATGTCGTTCACGATCTCGTCCAGCGTGTACCCGACCGCGAGCCGGGCCGCGATCTTGGCGATCGGGAAGCCGGTCGCCTTGGACGCAAGCGCGCTCGATCGGGAGACGCGCGGGTTCATCTCGATCACGACCTGGCGGCCGGTTCCGGGGTCGACGGCGAACTGGATGTTGGACCCGCCGGTCTCGACGCCCACCAGGCGGATCACCCGGAAGGCCGTGTCGCGCATCGCCTGGTACTCGCGGTCGCTCAGGGTCTGCTGGGGCGCCACGGTGATCGAGTCGCCCGTGTGGACGCCCATCGGGTCCAGGTTCTCGATCGAGCAGACCACCACGCAGTTGTCGGCCCGGTCGCGCATCACCTCGAGCTCGAACTCCTTCCATCCGAGCACGCTCTCCTCGATCAAGATCTCGCCGATCGGGCTCGCCCGAAGCCCGGCCGCCACCATCGACTCGAGCTCCTCGCCGGTCGTCGCCACGCCCCCGCCCGCTCCGCCCATCGTGTAAGCCGGGCGCAGGATGACCGGGAAGCCGGTGATCGCGACCACCCGCTCGGCCTCGTCCAGCGAGCGGGCGAAGCCGCCGCGCGGGACCGCGATCTCGTTCTCGATCATGAGCGCCTGGAACCGCTCCCTGTCCTCGGCCCGCTCGATGGCCTCGAGCCGGGCGCCGATCAGCTCGACCCCGTATTCGTCCAGGATCCCGGCCAGCGCCAGCTCGCGCGCCAGGTTGAGCGCCGTCTGGCCGCCGAGGGTCGGCAGCAGGGCCTGGGGCCGCTCCTTCTCGATCACCCGCCGGCACGTCTCGACCGTGAGCGGCTCGAGGTAGACTTGATCCGCCGACGACGGATCGGTCATGATGGTGGCCGGGTTCGAGTTGATGAGGACGACCCGGTATCCCTCGTCGGCCAGCGCACGGCACGCCTGGGTGCCCGAGTAGTCGAACTCGCACGCCTGGCCGATGACGATGGGGCCCGAGCCGATCAGCAGGATCGTCTCGAGGTCGTCCCGGCGCGGCACCTAGACGCCTTCCCGCATCGCCGCCACGAACGCCTCGATGTGGTGGAGGGCGTCGTGCGGCCCGGGCGCCGCCTCGGGATGGTACTGGACCGCGAACAGCGGGCGCTCGCGGTGGGCGAACCCCTCGATCGTCCCGTCGTACAGGTTGACGTGGGTGACCTCGAGCCCGGGCGCCCCGGCGACCGTCCTTCCATCCCCCTCACGGACCGAGAAGCCGTGGTTGTGGCTGGTGATGTCGATCTTCCCCGTCCGCACGTCCTGGACCGGATGGTTTCCGCCGTGATGGCCGAACTTGAGCTTGTAGGTCTCGCCGCCGTGGGCGAGCGCGAGGAGCTGGTGGCCGAGACAGATCCCGAACGTCGGGAGCCCGGGCGCGCGCCGCGCGAGCTCGGCCAGCGTCCGGATCGCGCCTTCGACGGCCGCCGGGTCGCCGGGGCCGTTGGAGACGAAGACCCCGTCCGGCTCGAGCGCCAGGACCTCGCCAGCCGGGGTCTCGCCGGGCAGGCGGATCACCCGGCACCCCTGGGCGTCCAGCCGCCGCACGATGTTCTGCTTCATCCCGAGGTCCAGCGCCGCCACCGTCAGGGGCCCCCGGCCCTCGGTCGTGGCCGCGGCCGGCATGACCTCGCTCGCCAGGTCGAGCCCCTCCATGGCCGGGATCGAGCGCGCCCGCTCGACCGCCTCCTCGATCGGCATGGCTGCGGTCGTGAGGACGCCCCGCAGGGCGCCCCGGTCCCGCAGGTGGAGGGTCAGGGCGCGGGTGTCGATCCCGTCCACAGCCACGATCCCGTGGCGTGCCAGATACCCGGGCAGGGCCTCCACCGCCTGCCAGTTGGAGGGCTCCCGGACGCACGTCCGCATCACGAACCCGGCCACCTGCGGCCGCGGTGACTCGCCGTCGGTCGCGGTGATGCCGTAGTTCCCGATCAGCGGATAGGTCATGACCACCACCTGCCGCGTGTAGGAGGGGTCGGTCAGGACTTCCTGGTAGCCCGACATGCAGGTGTTGAACACGAACTCGCCGGTGACGGTGCCCGCCGCGCCGGCGGGCCGCCCGCGCGCGTGCCAGCCGTCCTCGAGGGCGACCAGGGCGCTCGGCGCGGCGCTCACGGGCAAAAAAAAGTCTCCGCCGGGCGGAGACAGGCAGGCGTACGTGGGCTGTGCATTCTCATCGGTGCGTCCTTCCGGGCCTCACGGGACCACGAATTAAAGGAAGCGTTGGGAAATTACCCGTGAGCGGAGGGCGCGGCAACCGGACGCTCGAGCGTCTCGATCGCCCGCCGGACCTCGTCCATGAGCGCATCCCGCGCTCCGGATCCCCGTCCCGCGGTCGGGATGGGACGCCCGACCCGGACCTCGATCCGGCCCCGGCCGACGCTGAGCGAGCCCTTGGGCATGATCCGCTCGCTTCCCAGGATCGCGATCGGCACGACCGGGACGCCGGCCTCGAGCGCGAGCACGAACCCGCCCTTCTTGAAGGGGAGAAGCCCGCCGCCCGGCCCGCGCGTGCCCTCCGGGAACACCAGCACGCTGATCCCCTCGCGCACCTTGCGGGCCGCTTCTCCGAGGCTCCGGATCGCGCTCTCCCGGTTCGACCGGTCGATCGGGATGAAGCCGCACATCCAGAGCGCCCAGCCGAAGATCGGGATGAAGAAGAGCTCGCGCTTGGCCACCATCCGGAGCGAGTGCCGGATAGCGAGGAACAGCGCGAAGATGTCGAACACCGACCGGTGGCTGGACATGAAGAGATAGGGACGCTCCGGATCGAGCTCGGCTTCCCGCTCCACGTCGAGCGGGATCGAGAGCCCGCGCAGGATCATCCCCGACCAGATGCGGGCGAACCTGAGGTACAGCTCACCGCGCGGGCTGACCGGCCACGTCACCAGGCCCAGCGCCGACCAGAAGAGGGTCAGGACGACCCCCAGCGTCCACGCGTAGGCGGTCCGCAGCACGGAGCGGGCGCCTCAGGACGAGGTGTCGCTGATCTCGACGATCGTCCCGTCGTCGCCGAAGATGATCATCGTCTTGGCGGCGATCCGCCCCTGGGCGTCGTAGCTGTAGTAGGTCCAGCGCTCGAGGCCGCCGTCCATGGTGACCCGAATCCTGGGCTCCCCGAGCTTGTTCCGAACCTCGTCCTTGGACATCCCCGCCTGGAGCGCGGCCACCGCCGTCTTCTGGGCGGCGGCGCTGTCGACCGCTTCGGCCGAGCCTTCGGGCGGGCCGCCCTGGCCGCAGCCGAGCGGCAGGGCGACGGCCAGGAGCCAGGCCGCCGGAACTCGGATCTTCATCGTGTTCCTCGCATGCATGAGGTCGCGATCTAATGACGGCATCCAGTCTAGCCGGAAGTGGAAGCCCCTGGCCAGCCCGAGAGCCGCTTCAAGGATGCCGAGACGGCTGTCCTCGTCGCGGCTCCATTCTAGTTCCGGAACCGCCAGTTGACGCCGAAATACCCCTCCCGTCCCGGCAGGAAGAACGCCTCCTCGGTACGGTAGTTCAGCCCGCCCACGTTCTTGAACGAAACGAAGATCGTGAAGTTGACGATCGTCCCCTGGAGGAGAACGTCGGTGGCGAGATAGGACGGCAGCGTCTCGCCGTCGATCGTCGTCCGCTCGCCGCTGTAGCGGCCGGTCAGCCGGGCCTCGACCAGCAGGTCCCGACTCGGAAAGAACCGCCTGGCGTAGCGGAGCTGGCCGAGCGCCTGGGTTTCAGGCAGGTACGGGAGACGCTCGCCGGTTTCCGCCACCTCGACCGTCGTCCGCCGGGCGACCGCACGGGCGGCCAGCCCCCACGGCAGCGGGAACGCCACCTCACCCTCGAACCCCGACGCCGAAAGGTCGAGCGCGTCGAAGGTGTTGAGCCCCTCCTCTCCGAGGCGGATCCCCTGGGCCTCCGGGTCGAACCCGAGCCAGACGGTGGGCGGCAGCCAGACAAATGCGCCGTCCGCGTCGGCCGACCACGCCCGCCCGGCGGCACGCCACCCTTCACCGTCGTAGGCGACCTCGCCCCTTACCTCGCGCCACGTCTCGGGGACGGTCGGCTCCGCGGGCCGGCCCGGGTGGACGTCCAGCTCCGCCTCGGCGAGCCTCCAGAGAAGCGCCATCTCGGGGAAGTCGGGCGGCCGGATCGCGCGGCCGGCGCTTAGCGAGATCTCAAGCCGCTCGATCGGCCGCCCCGTGACCCCAGCCTGCCATGCCGTGCCGTCCTCGGCCCAGTTGACGTGGTCGAGGCGCCTGACCGCCACGTGGCCGGCGAGCCGGCCGCCGGGCAGGGTCACACCTGCTCCGCCCCCCAGCTCAAAGGTCTTGCGCGGGTTCACCAGCCCCTGCACGTCAGCGGGGGGATCCAGCAGGTTGACCCCCTGGCCGTTCACGAACAGGACGTGGCCGGACGACGCCTCCTCCTCGCCCCGGCCCGCGGCCCCCCATACCGACACCGGACCGCGTGCGAAGGTGAGGTCGAGCCGCGCGTCGGTGCGCTCGCCGGACCCCACCAGGCCGAGCACGTCGTCGAAGTCGAAGTTCTCGTCCAGGTCCAACCGCGTCCTCGCGTAGTGGGCCCGCGCGGTGAGCGGACCCAGATCGCCGACGTAGGACAGGTGCCAGGTCGAGTGGTCCTGCTCCTGGACTCCGGCCAGCCCGATCCGGTTGTCCTCGCCCGAGAAGTCATCGCCCATGCGCGAGGCCTCGAAGCGATGTCCGAGCCAGGGCCGCCAGCCCGCCTTGAGGACGGTCTGGTTGCGGGTGAAGTCCCCGGCCCCCGAGAACCCGTCCGTGCCGTCGAAGTTGGCGGCCACGAACACGTCGCCGTGCCAGGTGACCGGACGGCCGAAGCGCCCGCTGAAAGTCTCGGTGTCGAAGGAGCCCGCCGAGAACGCCAGGAGCGAGCGGGCCGACGGGGCCAGGCTGCGGCGGGTGGTGATCGCCAGCACGCCCGCCGTTCCCTTCCCGCCCCATACGGCCGCCTGCGGCCCGGGGAACCACGCCACCCGGGCGATCGCCTCGAGCGGGATCTGACGCAGGTCCCAGGCGGCGTTCAGCGGGTCGCCGGCCGCGACCCCGTCGACGAAAACCTCGACCCCGGAGACGGTCCCGAGCGCCGGCCCGAGATACGAGTTGACGCCCGACCCGCCAAGGTCCAGCGACCAGACCGGGAACTCGCTCTCGAGGACGTCCAGCAGGTTGAAGGCGCCACGCCCGATCAGGGCCTCGCCGTCCAGCGTCCACGCCGGACGGGCGCCGGGCCGCGGAGCGACATAAGGGTCGATGACGGTGTCGGGATAGAACTCGGGCAGCTCGGAGAACTGCGGGCGCAGGGTGTCTCCGGGAGCCAGCGTGTCGCCGAGCAGGGTCAGCCGCGGATCCACGATCGGCACGGGGAAGGCGCCTTCGGGCGCGCCGCCCAGGCTGTCCTCCTCGGCGAGGCTGTCGGCGGCGGCCTCCTGCGCTCCGGCGGGCGACGGGAGCGCCGACGGGAGGAGAATCGCGACGACCAGGGAAACGAAGAGGCGGGGCCGGGGCATCGGGCCGCGCAAGTTAGGAGCGGCCCTTGGGCCCCGCCACCGGGTCCGCGC
The DNA here is from genome assembly GCA_035708865.1 of Gemmatimonadota bacterium. Classification (GTDB taxonomy): domain Bacteria; phylum Gemmatimonadota; class Gemmatimonadetes; order JACCXV01; family JAHWKZ01; genus DASRVA01. The sequence continues at coordinate 62,022 of DASTFF010000020.1, forward strand.
TCAGAACACCGCCGTGATCCCCGCATGGACCGCCCTTCCGACAGTCCCGAAGAGATGGATCTCCTCGTACCGCTCGTCGGTCAAGTTCTCGACCCGGCCGAAGACACGGAGTTGCCCGGTCCAGCCCCACGACGCCGCGATCCGCACAGTCATGTAGTCGTCCAGCGTGACGCGCGCGGCCGGGAACGTCGAGAAGTCGAGATCCTCCCGCTCGCCGACCCAATGCAGGCCCAGGCTCGCGTCCGTGCGGCCGCGGGCCAGGTCGATCCGCAGGTCGGCGGCGTGGCGGGGCCGGCGGACGAGGCGCGTGCCGGCCTCGGGGCCGGCGGTCTCCTCCGCCTCCATGAACGTGTAGGCGCCGCGGAGAGCGACGCTCGTGGCCGGGCGTACGACCGCCGTCAGCTCGAGGCCGCGGGTCTCGGCCTCGCGCACGTTCCGGAGGGCATCGCCGTCGAACACGATCAGGTCGTCGAAACGAGTGTCGAACCAGGTTGCGGCGGACTGCAGCGGCCCGTCGGGCCGCCCCGTTTCGAGGCCCGCCTCCCAGCCCCGGCTGCGCTCGTCGACCAGCTCCGGGTTGCCGAAGCCGGGATCCAGAAGCTGCGACAGGCCGGGCGCCCGGAACCCCGACGCGACCGCTCCCCTGAGCCGCAGGCCGGGCGCCACGCGGAGAACCGGCGCCACCCGGTAGGTCACGGCTCCGCCGAAGCGGCTGTGGTCGTCGGCCCGGATGCCGACGGCGAGGTGGGCTGCGTCACCGAGCGCGATCAGGTCCTCGGCGAACACGCCGGTCGTCCGCGCCGAGGTCTCAGGCATCGCGGTCTCGAACGGGCCGAACTCCCCGTCGGAGACGAACGAGGTCTCGGCGGTCTCGACCTCGTGGTCGATCCCCGCGACCACCCGATGGGAACCCCACCGGACGTCGTTCCGCCACGCCAGCTTCCAGCGCCGCCCGTCGAACTCGCCGCGCGAGCTGGTGAGCTCGCGCGCCGGGTCGGGATGGTCGCGCGTCTCACGAGCGTGGCGCGTCAGGGCCAGGCCGAGGCTCTGCTCCCAGCGCCCGCCGAGGGACCGGAAGCCGGCCTCGACGTGACCGGCGACCTCGCTCGCGTCGGAGACGAAGTTGGGGTCGTCCGACGCGGGCCCACCGCCCTGGTCGATCTCAGCCTCCCCGCTTCGGCCACGCACGGTTCCGCGCATGGACCACGGCCCCGTCGGACGCCACTCGAACACCGCCGAGCCGCCGGTTGATTCCCCGGCGTCCCGCTCGACCCCGCCGGCGGCCGACGAAACCCCGTCGGTCTGACGCCGCGCCGCCTGGATTGCCCAGCCGAGCGCGCCCTGCCCACCGCCGACGCGCGCCGAGGCGTGGAGGGTGCCGCGCGCCCCCGCCTCGAGCCGACCCGCCGCCTGGGGCGGGCCCGACCCGACCCGGGTCAGGACCTGGATCACGCCCCCCATCGCGTGCGAGCCGTGGAGCGTGCTCTGGGGCCCCCGCACGATCTCGATCCGTTCGACGTCGTCGGTCAGGAGCCCCGCCAGATCGTAGGCCCCGGCGGGCGCGCTGGGATCGTTGAGCTCGATCCCGTCCAGCAGCACGATCGTGTGCTCAGGGCCCGCACCGCGCAGGAAGGCCGAGGTGACGCCACCGAACGCGCCCGTCTGGACGATCTCGACGCCCGGCACGTGACGCAGGGCCTCGGCCACCGTCCGGTACTGGGCGCGCTCGATCTCCGCGCGCGTAATGACCGTCGTCGTGACGCCGACCTGCGAGGCCGGGGTCTCGACCCGGTCGACGGTGACGACGAGCGGGGGCGCGTGAAAGAGGTCGAGCGTGTCGGTGGCGGTGGCATCCTGCTGGGCACGGGCGGCGGGCGCCAGGAGGAGAAGGCCGGACGCGAGCGCGGCGAGCTTCTTCATGGGACCTTCCTTTCGGGTTCGTCGTTCGGGCGGAGCGGGACCACCTGCGGCGCGCCCCGGTCGGGCCCGGGGCCGGAATGCGGGAAAACGCGGACGGGCCAGCCGTACGCTGCGCCGATCCGCGGCTCGGTCACGACGTCCGTGGCCGCTCCCTCCCCGAGGAGACGGCCGCCGGACAGCAGGAGCAGCCGGTCGGCGAAGCGCGCGGCCAGGTTCAGGTTATGGGTTGTCAGGAGAACCCCGCGGCCGGCCCGGGCCTCCCGCCGGAGGAGCTCCCACATCTCCATCTCGCTGGCCACGTCGAGGCCTGCCGTCGGCTCGTCCAGGACGAGAGCCTCGGGGCCCTGGGCGAGGGCGCGGGCGAGGCGCGCCCGCTGGCGCTCGCCGCCCGAGAGGGTGGCGAAGGGCCGACCGGTCAGCTCTGCCAGCCCGCACCGCCCGACCGCGGCAGCGACCGCCTCGACGTCGCTCGGCCGCTCCTGTCGCCAGGCGCCCAGGTGCGGGTAGCGCCCCATCGCGACCAGCTCCCGGACGGTCACCGGGAAAGCCGGCTCCTCGTGCTGGGGCAGGACGCCAACGCGGCGGGCGAGCGCTCCTGGGGACCACGCGTCGAGCGGGCGGCCCGCGAACTCGACACGGCCCCGGAGCGGGGGCAACTGGCCCAGCAGGAGCAGGAGGAGCGTCGTCTTGCCGGCCCCGTTGGGGCCGACCAGCGCCACTACCTCTCCGTCCCCCACGTCGAGATCGACCTCTCGGACCGCCTCGACCGGGCTGCCCGGGTAGCGATAAGCGAGGCCACGCGCGAGCCAGAGGCTCATCCCGGCCTCCCGGCCAGCCGGCGGCGCATGATGGCCACGAAGAAGGGGACCCCGACGAACGCCGTGATGACGCCAAGGGGGAGCTCGGCCGGGGCGACGACCGTGCGGGCAAGGGTGTCGGCGAGCGGCAGGAAGGCTGCCCCCAGGAGCGCGGCGGCGGGCAGGAGCCGGCGGTGGGCGCCTCCCCAGAGGAGTCGCGCCGCATGCGGGACGAACAGGCCGACGAACCCGATCGATCCGGCCACCGCGACCGACACCGCGGTCAGGAAGGACGCCGCCAGATACGCCAGGAGCCGGGTCCGACCGACCTTGACGCCGAGGTGGCGCGCCGATTCCTCGCCGACCGCCAGGAGATCCAGCGGCCGGGCCGCCAGGCAGAGCACGGCCCCCACCGGCAGGATGGCGGCGGCGAGCCACGCCGCCGCCGCCCAGCTCGCGCCGGCCAGGCTCCCCATGAGCCAGAATACCGCCTCCCGGAACGCCTCCCCCCGCTGGAGGCTGAGGAGGAGGAGCAGGCAGGCATTACAGAAGACCCCGACCACGACGCCCGCCAGCAGGAGCGCCCGGACGTCAAGACCCGGTCCCGCCCCGCGGGCGATCCGGACGACGACGGCGATCGTGGCGAACGCCCCGGCCATGGCCCCGAGCGGCAGCGTCCACGGCGCCGCCAGCGCCCACCCCGTACCGATCACCGCCACCGCGCCTAGCGCGGAGCCGCCGGCCACCCCCAGGACGTACGGCTCGGCGAGCGGATTCCGGAGAAGGGCCTGGAAGGTGGCGCCGGAGAGGGCCAGCGCGGCCCCGATCAAGGCCCCCAGGAGCGCCCGCGGGAGCCGCAGGTCGCGGACGATCGTGACCGAGGCCTGGTCTGCCGTCCCACGCAGGCCCCCCGCGACCGCGGTCCAGTCGAGGCCGGCGGCGCCGAAGCGGACGCTCACCAGGAGCGCCGCCAGAAGCGCGACCAGGAGGCCGCCGAAGAGGGGGCGATCCCTCATCGCGGCCGGGCTTCGGCCAGCGCGCGCTGAAGCGCGCGGGCCGCCTCGGGAAGCCGCGGCCCGGGCCGGTTGAAGAGATCGGCGTCGACCCCGATCACGCGCCCCTCACGGACCGCTTCCAGGTCCCGCCAGCCGGCCCGGCCGGCGAGCTGGTCGAGCGGGCGGGCTCCCGCCCCGACCGGAACCACGAGTACGTCCGGCTGCCGGGCCACGACAGCCTCCAGCGAGACTTCGGGCCAGCTCTCCTCGAGCTCGGGAAAGGCGGGCCGCCCGCCGGCGATCTCGATCAGCTGAGCGACGAACGTGTCGGGCCCGGCCGTTCGGGGCGGCCCGCCGAGGAGCGTGAAGAGGACGGTCGGCCGCGGTCCGGGCGGCCGGTCGGCGGCGACCGCCGCCAGCGATTCCCGGACGGCCCCGGCCAGCCGCTCCGCAGCGGCTTCGACCCGCAGCAATCGGCCGACCCGGCCGAAGGTCCGGTAGACGTCGGCCGTGTCCTCGATCGCCGCCGCGTAGAAAGGGATGTCCGCGGTATCGAGGAGCGCCCTGAGCCGGCTGTCGCGGGCCGAGCTCCAGCCGACGACGAGGTCGGGGTCGATCGCCACGAGCGCCTCCGGGCTCGGGTCGAGCCCGCCTCCGAGGCTGGGCAGGTGGTCCACCGACGGGCCATGGTCGTAGTCGGTGCGCGCGATCAGCCGGCCCGCCTCGCCCATCGCGACGATGGTCTCGGTGACGCTAGGCACCAGCGAGACGACCCGGCGCGCGGGCGCTGCGAGGCGCACCGCGCGGCCGGCGTCGTCGGTCAGCGCGATCGGACCTGGAGAGGTCGCCGCCGGCGCCCGCTCGGCCGCCGGCGTGTCGGCCGGCTGGTCGGCGTCGTCCGGGCCTCCCGCGCAGGACGTAACGAGGAAGAAGAGGACGATAGATAGCCCGCCGCGGTCGTAGATCGGGGCCTCCGGGCCAAAAGAAAACGCCTGCCGCGGGTGGGCAGGCGCGCGACCGGAGGTGCCCGATCGGTCGCCGGACCCTTCCCGCGAAGGATCTCGACAACAAGCCTCGTGGCAGGTCTCCTGGCTCGGCGGAGCGGGTTTACCTTCGCTCTCGCCTCACAGTGGCGGGGCCGCTGCGGTTTTGAACCGCATTCCCTATTCTCCCGACGCCCGGCAAGGAACGCGCGGTCGGCGGACGGGCACCCCGAGGCTCGAAATGGGATCAGCGGATCCGGGTCGTCATGCCTCCCCTCAGAGCGTGAAGCGTCCGAAGTCTTCCGGGTTCATGCGCCGGAGGTACTCCTTGAGGTCCTCCGGATCGTACTTCTCCTCCTCGACCTCGCCCACCTCCTCGGCGGTGTGGTCGAGCAGCTCCTCGGACGCGAAGATCGGCGCCCCGAGCCGCAGCGCCAGCGCGATCGAGTCGCTGGGACGGGCGTCGATCGACACCACGTCCTCGTCGTTCTGGACGAACACCTGGGCGTAGTAGGTGTTGTTCTTGAGAGCCCCGATGATGACCTGGGTCAGCGTACCGTGGAGGGCGCGGACCAGGTTCTTCATCAGGTCGTGGGTCAGCGGCCGGCTGAACTTGACGCCGGCCAGCTCGGTCGCGATGGCGCTCGCCTCGCTCGGGCCGATCCAGATCGGCAGGTACCGGTCGCCTTCCTTCTCCTTCAGGATGACGATGGGCGACTGGGTCGAGGAATCGATCCCCAGGCTTGCGACGGTGACCTCGACGACTTCGATCGACACGGCTCCTCCGGTCATCCGAACAGGACGTGCAACATACATGCCCCGCGCGCGGGGGTACAACCCGACTCGGTTCGGGGTGCCCTTCATGTCCCCATTTCCCAGGACGCCAGATATTTGACCTGCTCGGCCGTCAGCGTGTCGATCCCGACCTCCATCGCCGCCAGCTTGAGGCGCGCGATCTCGGCGTCGATCGCCTCCGGGACCGCGGATACCCCGGGCTCGATGGCGGCCGGGTCGCGGGCGATCATCTCCGCCGCCAGGGCCTGGTTCGAGAACGACATGTCCATGACGCTCGCCGGGTGTCCCTCGGCGGCAGCGAGGTTCACCAGCCGCCCCTCTCCGAGCACGTAGAGCCGGCGGTCGCCGATCCGGTACTCCACCACGAACTCCCGGATCTCGCGCGTCTCGTCGGCCATGCCGGTCAGCGCGTCGAGGTCGATCTCGACGTTGAAGTGTCCGCTGTTGGCGACGATCGCGCCGTCCTTCATGCTCTCGAAGTGCTCGGCCCGGAGGACGTGGATGTCGCCGGTCACGGTGATGAAGATGTCGCCGATGGGAGCCGCCTCCGCCATTGGCATGACCCGGTAGCCGTCCATCACGGCCTCGAGCGCCCGCAGCGGATCGACCTCGGTCACGATCACGTTGGCCCCCGCGCCCTGGGCGCGCCGGGCCACCCCACGGCCGCACCAGCCGTAACCCGCCACCACCATCGTCGATCCGGCCAGCAGCACGTTGGTAGCCCGCAGGATGCCGTCCAGCGTCGACTGCCCGGTACCGTAGCGGTTGTCGAACAGGTGCTTGGTCTTCGAGTCGTTGACCGCGATGACCGGGAACAGGAGCACGTTCGAGGCCTCCATCGACTTGAGCCGGATGACGCCCGTGGTCGTCTCTTCGGTCGAGGCGAGCACGCCGTCCACGATCGCCTTCCGCTCGGCGGGGTCCAGCGCCGTCGCCCATTCCCGGATGACGGGATGGAGGTCGTCGTAGCGCTCCAGCCCGATGAAGTGGATGGCGCTGACCAGGTCGGCGCCGTCGTCCATCGTGATCTGCGGGCGGTGCTCGAGGGCCGAGCGGATGTGCCGGTAGTACGTGTCGTGATCCTCGCCCCTGATGGCGTGAACCCGGATCCCGCGCTCCACCAGATGCGCCGCGACGTCGTCCTGGGTAGAGAGCGGGTTCGAGGCGCAGAGCAGGACGTCGGCCCCGCCGCGCTGGAGGGTCAGGACCAGGTTGGCGGTCTCGCTCGTCACGTGCAGGCACGCCGAGACCCTCGTTCCCGCGAGCGGCTTCTCGCGCTCGAACCTGTCACCGATCAGTCCGAGAACCGGCATGTGGCGCGCCGCCCACTCGATCCGGGACTCGCCTTTCCGCGCGAGCCCGGGGTCCTTGATGTCGTGCTCGCCGATCATCGACTCCGTGCTCGTCTTGTTCCTGTCCGCCATTGGATGACTCCTTTCCTACGTTCCTCTCCGACTGCCATGGATGCCCGCGCCGCTCTCGAGCTCATTCGATCCAGTCGCGCAGCTCCCCGGCTTTCTCGACGCTCTCCCAGGTGAACAATCCGCCCTCGGCCCGGCGCCCGAAGTGGCCGTAGGCCGCGGTCGGTCGATAGATCGGCCGCTGCAGGTCCAGCTCCCGGATGATGGCCCGTGGCCTCAGGTCCCACGCTTCGACGACCCGCTCCGCCAGCAGGTCGTCCGGTACCTGCCCGGTGCCGAACGTATCCACCATCACGCTCACCGGCTCGGCGACCCCGATCGCGTACGCGAGCTGGATCTCGCACCTGCCAGCCAGCCCGGCGGCGACCAGGGTCTTGGCGATCCAGCGCGCGGCGTAGGCGCCCGACCGATCGACCTTGGTCGGGTCCTTTCCGCTGAACGCGCCACCGCCGTGACGACCGAAGCCGCCATAGGTATCGACGATGATCTTGCGGCCGGTCACCCCCGCGTCGCCCTGCGGGCCGCCGATCACGAAACGGCCGGTCGGGTTGATGTGGACGCACAGGGCATCGGGATCGTAGAGATCTTCAGGCAGGACCGGAAGGATGACGTGCTTGCGAATGCCATCCCGGATCTCCTCGGGGGAGACCTCCGACTCGTCGCCGGTCTGGGTCGAGATCACGACCGTCCTGATCTCGCGCGGGCGACCCCCCTCGTACTCGATCGTCACCTGGCTCTTGCCGTCCGGCCGCAGCCACGGCAGGAGGCCCTCCTTACGGACCCCGCTCAGCCGGCGTGTCAGCGCGTGCGCGAGCGCGATCGGAAGCGGCATGAGCTCCGGGGTCTCGTCGGTGGCGTAGCCGAACATCATCCCCTGATCGCCGGCGCCGTCCGCGTCCACGCCGCGCTTGATGTCGGCCGACTGCTGGTCGAGCGAGACCAGCACTCCGCACGTGTCCGCGTCGAACCCCATCCGGGCGTCCGTGTAGCCGATCTCGCGGATCGTCTCCCGTGCGATCTCGCTCACCGGGATGTACGTCTCGGTGGTGATCTCCCCGGCCACCATCACGAGGCCGGTCGTCACCAGGGTCTCGCACGCCACGCGGCTCTGAGGGTCACCTTCGAGCGCCGTGTCGAGCACCGCGTCCGACACCGCGTCCGCGATCTTGTCGGGGTGCCCCTCGGTCACCGACTCGGAGGTGAAGAGGAAGCGCCTGGAGGTCGATGCGAGCGGCGCGGCGGTCCGTTCGAGGTTGGTCCGGGTCTTCAGCATGTCACGTTCGATCCTTCTCCGAGATTGACGGTCCTGGCCGGAGCCTCTAGGCTCGCTCCCGGGCCTACGATCGAGCGCTCCAGCACGCACCCGCGCACCGAAGCCCCCTCACCGATGATTGAATCGCGCACCACGGACTCGTGCACGGTGGCGTTGCGTCCCAGGGTGACGTACGGGCCCACCACCGCCCGCTCGATCGTGCAGTCCGGGCCGATCGCCACCGGCGGCACGATGTGGGCATCGGCGAAGGTGGAGGGAGCCTCCGGCGGGCGCCGGCCGAGGAGGGCCCGGTTCGTGTCGAGCAGGGTCTCGGGCTTGCCGCAGTCGAACCAGTTTCCGATCCGGAAAGGGACGAACACGTGGCCTTCGTCGATCATCCGCTGCAGGGCATCGGTCAGCTGGTACTCCCCTCGCGTACGGGCATCGTCGTCCACCAGGCCGGCGATCGCACGCCGCAGCTGCTCGCCGTTGGAAACGTAATACAGGCCGACCAGCGCGAGATCCGTCGGAGGCTCGGCGGGCTTCTCGACCAGCCGTTCGATCCGGTCCTCGGCGTCCAGCTCGACGATACCGAACCGCTCCGGGTCGGGCACCGAGCGGACGCCCAGGACGTTCTCTCCGCTGGTGACGAAAGCCGCGTAGTCGACGTCGAAGACGGTGTCTCCGAGGACCACGAGGGCCGGCTCTTCTTCGCCTTGCACGAGACCCTGGAGGACGGCGTGACCGAGCCCGAGCTGCTCCTGCTGCCAGACGATCCGTACCGGCAGGTCGGGGAACTCCTCCCGTACATAGCTCTCCAGGCTTTCGCCGCGGTAGCCGACGATCAGCCGGACCTCGCGCGGCTGCAGCGCCCGCAGGTCGGCCAGGATATGGCCGATGATGGGCCGGCCTGCTACCGGGAGCATCACCTTGGGCAGCGTGTGGGTGTGGGGGCGCAGGCGTGTTCCCTGCCCGGCCGCGGGTATGACGATGTTCACCGGGGTCCTGGACTCAGCGTGAGAGTTCGCTCTTGAGAGCGTCGATGGATGCGACAGGGGTGGGGTCGCGCCCCATGATGACGGAAGCGAGGAAGCTACCGCAATCCCCCAGCAGGCACAACCGAAGCATGGCCTCGAGCGGGCTTCCGCCGCCCGCCTCCACGCGCCGCTGGGACGCCGTCCGCGGGCCCAGCTGCCGGCGCACGATGTCCATCCGGCGGCGCACGCGTGGATCGTCCCACTTCGTCTCCAGATAAAACACCGCGGGGGCGACGACGGGGTCGGCCTCGAACCCCACGATCTCGTTGTGGTTGTGCTCCGGGAACTCGCAGGTGAAGGCAAGCAGCTTGGCGTTCTCGTTGAGCTGGGTCCGCCACCGCCGGGCGGCGGCGATCGCCACCGGATGGCCGGCATAGACGAGCGGCAGCGCGGAGACGGCTTCCCGGGCGACCGCCAGGGCGGGGTTGTCCCGCTCCCCCGCGAGCCAATCCGCGGCCAGTGGACGCAGTGCCTCGGCGGCCCCGGCGATCGCCTCGGCCTCGGCGCGCGGGTCGAGTCCGGGCGCCAGAGCCGCCGATACGATCGCGCACGCGGCGTAGGAATGACCCAGCGCCGCGCGTGGCGGATAGCCCGGCGGAAGGGGCAGAACGGGATCGCCGTGGGCGTCGGCCATCTCCTTGAGCCGCCCGCCGGTGGTGATGGCCACAGCGGGAAGCCCGCGTTCCTTGGCCGCCTCGTAGGCCGCCAGGGTCTCCTCGGTGTTCCCCGAGTAGGAACACGCCACCACCCACGCGTCGCCGGCCACCCACGCCGGGAGGTCGTAGCCGCGGATCACCTCGATCGGGATGCGCCGCTGCTCGCCGGTCGCCGCGGCGGTCAGGTCCCCGGCGATCGCCGAGCCCCCCATCCCGAGCACCGCCAGCGCTCCCGCGGACCGGCCCTCGAGCCCCTCCGCGAACCGCACCGTGCGCCCGGCGGACTCGGCCAGGTCGTTCGGCAGCCCCCGGATCCGGTCGCGCATGTTCCCCGAGTCCAGCTGCGCCACCCGCGCGGGATCCAGGTCCGGGACCGCCGCGGCTGCGGTGCGGGACCCGCGCGTCACCGGATGTCCTCGCCCGCCGCCGCCGTCGCCTGCCGGCGCAGCCGCTCTCCGAAGCGGCTCTCGATCACCGCCTGGGCGGCCCCGGCGGTCGGGGCCATGAGCGCCTCCTCGGCCGCCGCCTCGGCCTCCGCGATCGCGATCCGGCCCAGCACGTGCTTCACCCGCGGGATCCGCGCCGGGACCATGCTGAAGCTCCGTATCCCGAGCCCGAGGAGCAGTGTCGACGCCCGCGAGTTGGAGGCCATCTCGCCGCACACCGTGACCTCGCGGCCCGCCGCTCGGCCGGCGGCGACGACCTCGCCGATCTGCCGCAGGACAGCCGGATGGAACGGCTGGAAGAGATGGGCCACGCGCCGGTTGCCACGATCGACGGCCAGCGTGTACTGGATCAGGTCGTTGGTTCCGAGCGACAGGAAATCGAACCGCTGCGCGAGCTCTTCTGCGAGCATGGCCGCGGCGGGGGTCTCGATCAGCGCCCCGATCGGGCAGGCGGCGGCCCCCGGGATGCCGTCGCGCTCCAGCGACAGGCGCGCCTCGGCCACCGCCTCCAGCGACTGCTCGGCCTCCTCGATCGTGGTGAGCATGGGGATCAGGATCGATGTCGGACCATGCGCTCCCGCCCGCAGGATCGCGCGCAGCTGGCCACGGAACACCTCGGGCCGGTCCAGGCAGTAGCGGATTGCCCGCCACCCGAGGAAGGGGTTGGCTTCGGGCTCCATCCCCTTCAGCAGCTTGTCGCCTCCCAGATCGATGGTCCGGATCGTGACCGGCCGTCCGGCCATGCGATCCACCAGCCCGCGGTAGACCTCGAGCTGCTCCTCCTCGCCGGCCTCGCCGCCGCTGTGGAGGAACAGGTATTCGGTGCGATAGAGCCCGATTCCCTCGCAGCCGAACGTCAGTGCGGCGTCGACCTCGCGCGGGAAGTCGATGTTGGCCTGGAAGACGAGCCTCGTCCCGTCGGCGGTCACGCTCGGGGCGTCGGCCAGGCTGACCCACTCGGCCCGCTTGCGGGCGATCTTGGCGCGGATCCGCTCGTAGTCGCTGAGCGTCTCGTGCGAGGGATTGGCGATCAGCAGCCCTTCCCGCCCGTCGATGATCACCTGTTCGCCATCGCGCAGGCGCTGCATCACCGGGCCGAGTCCGATGACCGCCGGGATCTCGAGCGCCCGCGCCAGGATCGCCGTGTGGCTGGCGGCCGCGCCGACCTCGGTCGCGAAACCCAGGACGCGGTCCCCGTCGAGCTCCGCGGTCAGCGTCGCCGGCAGGTCGTGGGCCACCAGGATGGCGTTCTGCATCAGGTCGCCGACGGCCGGCTCGCGCTCGCCGAGCAGCCACCGGATCACCCGATGCTCGACGTCGCGAACGTCCTTGGCGCGCTCCCTCAGGTAAGGGTCAGCGCTGGACTCGAGCCGGGTCACGGCGTCGAGCACGGCCGCGTGAAAGGCGTGCTCGGCATTCACCCGCGTGTCCCGGATGGTGGCACGGGCACGCCCGAGCAGCTCCTCGTCCTCGAGGATCAGAAGATGGGAATCGAAGATCGCCGCCTCGCCGGCCTTTCCGGCCGCCACCAGGACATCCCGCACGCGTGAGATGTCCCGTCGGGTCCGGTCGAGCGCGTTCGCGAAACGCTCGAGCTCGGCCTCCACCCCGTGCGGCTCGATCGACCGCCGCGGGACGCGTAGGCTGTCCGGCGCGATCAGATAGACGGGTCCGAACGCCACCCCGTTCGAAACGCCGAGACCATGGTGGATGGTGTCCTGATCGCTCACGGGCAGGCGCCATTCTGCGCGATGGGGTGACCCTCGTCGTCCTCGTAGAAGCCGTGCTCGACCAGCTCGGCCAGCTCGCGTACGGCGCGCTCCGCGCCCTCCCCCTCGGCACGGATCCGTATCGCCGCCCCCTGCTCGGCGGCCAGCATCATCACCCCCATGATGCTCTTGCCGTTGATCTCGATTCCGTCCCGGCTCACGTACACCTCGCAGGTGAAGCTCGCCGCGCAGCGGACGAATTGGGCCGCCGGGCGCGCATGCATGCCGAGGCGGTTGCGGATCCTGACCTCGACTTCGTGGCCTTGTGACATCACGGCGACGTCCCCGCGCTGGCGTGAGTGAGAGCGCTGAGCAGGATCACGAGGGCCAGGAAGGCCAGCGCGGGCGAAAGCCGGCGGCCCCCGGACCCGAGTGGCCGGGCCGCCAACCCCAGGAGAGCGACCGAACCCAAAAATATTCCGACTCCCCGCCAGCCGCCACCGGAGTAGCCGAGAGTCGTTCCCAGGGCAAGCACGGCGCCGCCGACCGTCGCCCCGCCGAGCCGCGTCGCCGCGGCGGCTCGTCGCCAGAACGGATCCTGGAGTACACGCGCGATCCCGGCCCCGCTCGTGTATCCAGCGGTGACCCCGCGCAGCCGTACCGCCTGCGTCAGGCCGTTGTAGAAGAACCAGTAGGCGGCGACCGCCCAGGCGCCGCCTCCCAGCAGCGCGGCGGTGGCCGCCGCAGCCCCCAGCGCCGGCCGCCAGCCGGCCCAGAAGAGCTCGTCGCCGAGGGCGCCGAGGGTCCCCTGCAGTACCCCCATCAGCCGCTTCACCCTTCCTTCCGCGCCCGCCACGCCGCGCGCCACCTCGTGCTCGAGGCGCAGCGCGACCCCCATCGCGATCGTCGACAGGTACGGGTTGCTGTTGAAGAGCTCGAGATGGGCGAGCAACCGCGCCGCCCGCCTCGCGGGATCGGGGTGGAGCCGGCGGAGGCCCGGCAGGAGCGCCCATGCGAAGCCGACACCCTGGAGGGTGTCGTAGTTCCAGACCGCCTGAAGGAACAGGGAGCGGAGCGCGATCCCCCGCCGCTCACCCGGCCCCGATCGCGGCCCGACCGTCACGACCCCGTTCCTCCCGCCCAGGACGCCAGACCGGCCGCCACGACGAGCCCGGTCAGCCACGCCAGCCGCCCCGACCGGTGCTTCAGGAAGAAGCGGCCGGCACTCACGACCGCGGCGGCAAGCGCAGCCAACCGCAACGCCTCACGGCTCGCCGGGCCGGCCCAGACCGTGTCTTCGACCAGCTCGAAGCCGACCACCGCGATCGCCGAGCAGCCGACCGCGGCCGCCGCGCCGAGCGCGGCTCCACGGGCGACGCCGACGGCGATCCCGCGGCCCGGCGCATCCAGGTCTCCGGCCGCAACCCGGCGCGCGACCGAGGCCGCGGTGTGGCCGTTCCAGCGGCGCAGAAACCCGCTCGTCCAGTCCCCCAGAAAGCCGGCAGCGAACGCCATCGCGACCAGGTACGCCGCCGCCTCGGACCCGTCTCCGCGTGAGGCGATCACGGTCCCGACCAGCGCCGCAAGGCCGGCATCCGGATAGCGGGCCGCCCCGACCGGCAGGATCCCCAGATAGACGGCCTCGAAGACGGCGCCCCAGAAGACGCCTTCCGCCGGCGCCCCCAGCAGCGTCCCCGCCAGTGGACCGACGACGATCGGCCGGGACAGCATGGTCTGCCCGACCGGCCAGGCGTCCACGAAGACGATCGCCCCGAGCACGCCCAGCAGCAGCCATTCCATGATTTCCACGCCTAGAACGTCGTCGAAAAGTGGGAGCGGGCGTTCATTTCACCGCCTCAGAGGACGCGCTCGAGGCGCACCCGTGCGGCGCCGGGCACATCCTGGGCGGTCACGCGAACCCCCGCCGCCTCGAAGTCGCGCACCCGCTGGCGGTCGTCCGGGTCCAGATAGACATACGGCAGGACGGACTCGCGGCCCGACGCCGCGTGGAGCCCGCCCACGTTCACCTCGTGGATCGGGACCCCGGCGACGGCCAGCCGCCACATGGTGGCCAGGTCGGAGGTCAGGACAAGGATCCGGGCATCGGAGTCCATGAGCTCGGGGAGCCGCGCCGCGGCCAACTCCTCGCTCCAGAAATCGGCTTCGATCCCCTTGGGGAGCCCGGTCCGGTAGATCTCCTGCTCGCTCGCGGCTGCGGCCAGCGCATCGCTCACGACGACCAGCCGCCCGGCCTCGAGCCGGCGCCCCCAGCCGACCACGACCTGGCCGTGGATCAGCCGCTCGTCGACGCGGAACAGGACGACGGTCACGGGCGGACGCCGAGCGCGGCCCGGCTCTTGGAGAGCATGAGCGGGATGATCCTGTCGAGCGGCTGCTCCTGGAGGAATACGAACTCGATAAGGACCGGCAGGTTGATGCCGAAGAAGACGGCCTTGACGCGCCCCTCTTCGAGCAGGCGCCGGCATGCCAGCCCGCACGATCCGGCGTCCAGGTCGGCGAACAGGAACACCTCGCGACCCGCCGCCCGCTCGTCGAGCAGCTCTTCCAGCCGTGCCGTCAGTGCCTCGCCGGAGAGCGCCTCGTTCGACAGCGCCCACAGGTTCTCCTGTGGGCCGGCGACCCGGCTGAGGGCCGACAGGAACCCTTCCGCCAGACCGCCGTGGGCGACGATCGCCCCACAGCGTTCCGTCATTCGTAATCCTCTTCCAGGTAGGTGTCGGTCTCGGCCTGGCTGCGCATGCGGTCGATGAGCCGCTGGTTGAACCGCTCGGCGCTGTGGCGGCCGGCGTACCGCAGGAGATGATTCATCGCCACCACTTCGGCGATCACCGTGATGTTCTTCCCCGGGTTGAGCGGAACGCGGACGAGCGGGAGCTCGACCTCCAGGATCTCCGTCTTCTCCTCTTCCAGACCGACGCGCTCTACGTGCGTCGACTCGTCCCATTCCTCGAGCCGGACCACGACCTCGATCCGCTTCTGGAGGCGCACGGCGCGGATCCCGAAGAACGACTGGATGTCGATGATGCCGACCCCTCGGATCTCCATGTGGAAGCCGAGGACGTCGCTGCCGCGGCCGATCAGCAGGCCCGCCGCCCGGCGCGTCACGTGGACCTGGTCGTCCGCCACCAGCCGGTGCCCGCGCTCGACCAGGTCGAGCACGCACTCGGACTTGCCGATGCCGCTCCGCCCCACGAACAGCAGACCCACCCCATAGACGTCGGCGAGCGAGCCGTGGATGTAGGTGCTGGGAGCGTAGAAGCTCTCCAGGAAGGTTTTGATCGCGGAATAGAAGGCGCCGGTCTTCAAGCCGGTCGACACGACCGGAATGCTGCGCGCGTTGGCGCGCTCGATGAGCCCCGGCGGGGGCTCCAGGCCCTTGGTGATGAAGACGACCGGGAGGTCGAAGGCCAGGAGGCCCTGGATGGCCGAATCGCGCACTGTCTCCGAAAGGGTCTGCAGGTAGGAGATCTCGGTCTCCCCCAGGACCTGGACCCGCGAGTGGACGAAGCGGTCGGTGTAACCGGCCAGAACCAGGCCGGGGCTGGCCGCCTCGCTGCTCGGGATCTCCCGGTCCGCCGTCGCCTCTTCGGTCAACAGCGTGAGCGCCAGAGGCTGCGCCTTGCGGGCGAGGAGTTCGGCGACGGTCAGGCTGGCCAAGGTGGGGCCGGTCCGCTCAGCGGTCCCCGATCTCGTAGGCGTCGGCTTCGACCACGCTCACGGAGCCGGCGCCGTCCCGGCGGGCGATCTTTACCGCCTCGTCGCTGGTGTCTACGAACACCAGCACGTCTTCTCCGCTCTGCCGCTCCAGCCTCGCAACGGCCTCGTCGCGGCTCAGACGATCCCAGGCGAACGGGCTCGCCTCCGCGGGCGCCGCCGCCTCCGGGGCCTCCGCGCGCGCCGGTTCCCGCTCGCCGCGGCCGGAGCGCCGCTGCTCGAGCTTCTCCTTGTGGCGCTTGAGCTGTCTCCGAAGCTTGTCGACGGTCGCATCGATCGCCTTCCGCCAGTCGTCCTCCGCCGATGCTGCGAAATGGGTGTCGGTCGAGGTGCGGACCCGCACCTCGGCGATGTGACGATGACCTTCCTGGTCCAGGATGATGTCCGCTTCGACGAGGCGGTCGAAGTACTTCGAGAGCCCCGCGACCTCGCTCTCCGCGTGCTGGCGGAGCCGTTCCGGGACATCGCCGTGGCGTACGCTGAAGGTCATCTGCATGGGTCTGGCTCCTTCCTCGGGGGAAATCCCAGCCGCAAGACCCCGACCCTGGCCCCGCGCCTGGGGGGCAGGCCGCGGGCCAGATCGGGGCGATCGATCTGGTGAGGCGATTATACCCGCTTGCGGTAACGCGAGGAAAGGATGCCGAGCTGGTCGCGGTACTTCTGCACCGTCCGGCGGGCGATGTTGACGCCCTCGTCCTTGAGGAGTTCCACGATCTGCTGGTCGGTGAGGGGCTTGCGGGAATCCTCGGCCGCGATCATCTCGCTGATCCTTGCCTTCACCCCACGCGCCGAGACGTCCTCGCCCTCGTCGGTGGAGAGCCCGCTGGAGAAGAAGAACTTGAGCCGGAAGACGCCGTTCGGCGTCTGCACGAACTTCTCGTTGGTGACGCGGCTGATCGTCGACTCGTGCATCCCGACCTCGTCGGCGACCTCCTTGAGCGTCAGCGGCCGCAGATAGCGGATCCCCTTCTCGAAGAACTCGCTCTGCCGCTCGAGCAGGACGTGCATCACCTTGAGCATCGTCTGCCGGCGTTGCTCGATCGCCTGGATGATCCAGTTGGCGCTGTTGAGCTTGTTCTGCACGAACTCCTTCGCCTGGCCCTTGAACTGTCCGTTGCGGGCCAGATCACGGTAGGCGCTGCTGATCCGCAGGCGGGGCAGGTTGCCGTCGTTCAGCGCGATCAACCATTCACCGTCCACCTTGTCCACGATGATGTCGGGCGTCACGTACCCGGGGGTCAGGTCGGAGTACTTGCGGCCCGGCCGCGGGTCCAGGGTGGCGATCCGGTCGGCGGCCGCCTGGACCTCTAGCGGCGAAGTGCCCAGTGCGCGAGCGATGTCCTGGTACTTGTGGGACGACAGCTCGGCGAAGTGCTGGTCTACGATCCGATACGGCAGGCTGTCGAGGCCCATCCGGTCGGCGATCTGGAGCAGGAGGCATTCCCGGAGGTCGCGCGCGGCGATTCCGGGGGGATCGAACTCCTGGATCCGGGCCAGGACGCGATCGACCTGCTCGATCGGGGTCGAGACCGACTCCGCGATCTCCTCGAGCGAGCAGGTCAGAAACCCGTCCTCGTTGATGTTGCCGATGATCTCTTCGGCCACCCGCACGTCCCCGTCCAGGTGGCCGTTGCTCTGGTAGAGCTGCTGGAGGAGGTGATCCCAGAGGTCGGCGGTCGTCTCGGGAACACGCTCGTACTCCTCGAGCTCCTCGTAGTTGGAGCCGCCCCGATAGCCGGAGTCGAAGCCGTCCAGGAGGATCTCCTCCCAGTCGACCTCTTTCTCCTCCTCGGGCTCGTCGGGCTCTTCGGGCTCCTCCTGCTCGGCGAACTCCTCCTCGATCTCGTTCATTTCGAGGAACGGATTGGCGGTGAGTTCCAGTTTGAGGTGCTGCTCGAGCTCGAGGAGCGGCAGATAGAGGAGGTCCATCGCCTGGTACAGGCGAGGGTTCATCCGCATTTCCTGCCGTTGCGTTACGGCGAGCTGTTGTCTTAGCGCCATCGCCTCTGTCCGGGGGTGGGGTCGATGCAATCGACCGCTGACGTGACCCTGGCGACTTCCGGACCCGGTAGCTTGCACGAAGCGTGCCAGTCATGGAAGTGTACCCGACGGGGCCGCGCTTTTCAAGCGTTCCGGGCGGGAACCCGCCCGGGAAGCGAGGCCCACGGCCAGGCTCCGGGCCCCCCGGTGCGTCGGCCTCCCGCCACCCCCGGCCGCGGCGGGTCTCCTGCTCAAGGCCGCTCCAGGCGGGTGAGTTCAAGGCGCGCGAGGAGGGAGGGCCGAGGCGCACTCGTTCGTGCGCCGCAGGCCCGCCCGACGAGGGCAACGCAGAAATCACCCGTCTGGAACGGCCGCGCCTAGAGGCGGAAGTCTTCGCCGAGGTACAGCCGCCTCGCCTCCGGATTGCCGATCAGCTCGTCGGCGTTCCCGGCCATCAGGATCCGGCCGTCGTACAGCAGGTAGGCCCGGTTGGTGATCGAGAGGGTCTCCCGGACGTTGTGGTCGGTGATGAGGATCCCGAGCCCACGGTCGCGCAGGCTGGCCACGATCCCCTGCAGGTCGTCGACCGCGATCGGGTCGACCCCCGCGAACGGCTCGTCCAGGAGCATGTAGCGCGGCTGGGTGACGAGGGCACGGGTGATCTCGAGCCGGCGCCGCTCGCCGCCCGAGAGCGCATATGCCATGTTGCCCCGCACTCGGCGCAGCCCCAGCTCGTCGAGGAGGACTTCCAGCCGTTCCTTTCGCTCACGCTTCTTGAGCCCGGTCGTCTCGAGGATCGCCATGATGTTGTCCTCGACGGTCAGCTTGCGGAAGACCGAGGGCTCCTGCGAGAGATAGCCGATACCCCGCCGCGCCCGCTGGTACATGGGCAAGTGGGTGATTTCCTCGGCGTCCAGGAAGATCCGGCCGCGGGAGTGCTGGATGAGGCCCACGATCATGTAGAAGGTGGTGGTCTTCCCGGCTCCGTTCGGCCCCAGCAGGCCGACCACCTCGCCCGGATGGACCTCCAGCGAGACGTCGTCGACGACCGTGCGCTTGCCGTAGCGCTTGACCAGGTGCTCCACTCTGAGAAGCGACCCGCCCGTCACCTCAACGTCGGGAAGCAGCCTGTCGGCAGGCGCCGTGGTCCCGGTCTCCTCGATCAACGCCTTCCCCTTCCTGTCCCCCGCGGCCGTACGGTCCGCCCGGCCGTGCCGGGGGTGGCGAGGCCGGCCGGCTCGGGGAGCGGGATCGGCTCGCTCGGCCGGCGCTCGGGCCCGCCGATCCGGATCTCCTCGCTCACGTACACTCCCCGGTGGCCCCCGCTGGCCAGCACCTCGCTCAGGGAATCGCCGCGGAAGTTGAGCCGCAGCCGGGCGCCCTGCAAATAGTTGACGCTCCACGTCTCGACCGGGCCCGGCGGCGACTCGCGCGAGTAGTTGAGGCTGCGGGCGTTCCCCACGGCGACCAGCCAGTCGATCCCTTCGCCGGCGAACGAGATGTACAGGCTGTCCCCCTCCAGGAACGACGACGGGCTCACGTTCTCGAAAGCGAGCCGCACCGTGGCCGGGACCGAGTCGCGCTTGTTCACCGCCCGGGCGCGGGCCACCGCGACCAGAGCCGACACCTCGTTGTCCTCCATCAACACGTCGATCTCGTCGGCGACCAGAAAGGTCTCGGCGGTCTCGACCTTGGGAGAAAGCCGAAGACGCACGATCCCCGTCTGGTCGTCGTAGAGGAGGCTGTCGGCGATCGCGGTCAGGTCGGTCCTCTCGATCAGCACCGAGTCCACCGCCACTACCTCGGAGCGGATCGAGTCGCTCCGGAAGCGCATCTCGTCGCCGTACAGATGGAACGGCTCGCCCCCGGTCGTGTCGCGAGGCACGAGCACGGCGTGGGGCCGCGGCCAGGCCACGATCCTCCCCTCGTCGCGGAAGTAGCGCATCGAGTCGGCGGTCACCTCCGACCGGGTCTCGCGGTCGATGAGCTGCGCCCGGCCGGTCGCCAGCGCGACGTCGGGCATCTCCTCGTAGACGACGCGGTCGGCGTAGATCTCGGTCGTAGCGTCCCAGAAACGGACGTTGCGCTGGAAGTCGGCGATTCGCGAGCGGCGATAGATGGTCGCTTGCTGGCTCCGCATCCTGACGTCGCCCCGGTGGGCGCGGACGTTGCCGGTCAGCAGGTAGGTCAGCGAGTCCCCCTCCACGAGGCGGCGCAGCTCGTCGGCGTGGTCGATCACGATCGGTTCTTCGGCCTGCTGGGCGTCCAGCGGCGAAGCGGCGAGGCCCAGGACGAGGCCGGCCCCGGCCACCACCGCCAGCCGCGCCGCGCGCGGCCTACGTCGAATCATCCGGGGCGACGGCCCGCGGCGGCGCCGGGCGCTCCGCCGCCCCATCCTCCGGCCGCGCCTGGGGCTCGGGGTCCGAGCGCAGGACCGCCGAACCGCCGGTGATACGGATGTCACGGAGCGCCGTGTCGGACACGACTCCCTGGCCGCGGATGACGTTGCCGCGCTGGTTGATCTCGGTGGGTCCCTCGCTCGTGAGCAGGTCGGACTCCGGATCGTAATGCAGCTCCTCGGTGCGGATCGTGGCCTCCTGTCCCCGCACGACGACGTTCTCGCGGGCGGTCATCACCTGGCTCGCCTGCTCGAGCTCGCCGTTCCTCGCGGTGAGGGTCGAGGTCGAGGCCCCGGTCTCGTCGTCGAAGAACCGCACCTGGATCGTGTCGCCGTACACCTTCCCCTCCCCGTTGTAGAAGAGGAGCCGCTCGGCCACGATCTCCGCCTTCTTGACGCCCTCGACCGTGATCACGTGGGTCCCGTCCTCGACCACCTGGTCGGGCGTCGGAAGACCCGGCCGGCCGGTCGGGGGTTCGACGGTCCGGACGGGGGTCGCGTTCTCCCCGCAGCCGGCGACCAGGATCAGGACAGCGGCGGCCAGGCGCAGGGCCGTCATACGACGCCCGCCCGCATGCAGTCGTGCAGGTGAACGATGCCGAGCAGCCGCGCTCCCTCGTCCACCACCGGCATGGCCATGATGCCGTGGTTCTCCATCTGGTTCACCGCCGCGGCGGCCAGCGCGTCCGGCCGGGTGACCCGCGGCTCCTTCGTCATCACTTCCCGGACCGGCATCTCGAAGACGCGGTCGGTTCGCTCCATGAGCCGCATCAGATCACCGTTGGTCACCACCCCGACGACGCGACCGTCGTCGACCACCGGCACGGTGCCGCGCTTGTGAGCCATCTCGAGGATCGCCTCGCGCATGGACGCCGTTACCGGGACCGACGGGCAATCGTCACCGGTCACCATGATGTCCGACACAGTCAGGAGGAGGCGCCTTCCCAGCGCCCCACCCGGATGGAAGGCCGCGAACTCCTCGGGCCGGAAGTCGCGCCGGGTGAGGAGCGCCATCGCCAGCGCGTCTCCCAGGGCGAGCATGGCGGCGGTCGAGGCGGTCGGCGTGAGGTCGTGCGGGCAGGCCTCCTGCTCGACCGAGCCGTCGAGCGCGACGTCGGCGTGCCGCGCGAGCGTGGAGCCCGGACGGCCGGTGATCGCGATGACGGGCAGGTCGAAGCGCTTGAAGACGCTCAGGAGGTCGATCAGCTCGCCGGTCTCGCCACTCTTGGAGAGCGCGATCACGACGTCGCCGACCATCGCCACCCCGGCGTCGCCGTGGACGCCCTCGGCCGGATGGACGAACAGGCTCGGGGTGCCGGTGGAGGTCAGCGTGGCGGCGATCTTGCGGCCGACCAACCCGCTCTTCCCCATCCCGGTCACGATCGCCCGCCCGCGACATCCGTACAGGAGGTCGACGGCCTGCGCGAAGGCCGGCCCCAGACGCGGCTCCAGGGCGCGGATCGCCTCCGCCTCGAGACGCAGGGTCTCGCGGGCCACGGCCAGCCACGCGGCGGCCGAAGGCTCAGCCTTGTGCCGAATTGTCTCCGCCATATCCGTCCCCGCCGCTCAATCCCTCCCGGTAGCGCCGCCGCGCCTCCTCCAGCCGGCCGGCCCGGAAGAGGAGCCACTCGACCGCCTCCCGCACGGCCCCGTCCCCGCCCCGGCGGCGGGTCACATGGGTGGCCCGCTCGCGCACCTCCGGCGCGGCGTTCGCCGGCGCCACGGCGATCCCCGCCACCTCGAACACGGGGAGGTCGATCTGGTCGTCACCCATGTACAGGATCTCGTCCGTCCGGAGACGCTTCTCGGCGGCCCATGCCGCCATCTGGCGGGCCTTGTCGCGCACGCCTTGATACACCGACTCTACACCGAGTTCCTTGGCCCGCCGGGAGGTGGCCCTCGACTGCCGCCCGCTGAGCAGCGCTACCTCATACCCCATGAGCCGGCACCAGTGGAACGCCGGACCGTCCAGGACCGAGAACCGCTTCATCTCACCGGACGCCCCGATGTAGACCGCGCCGTCGGTCAGCACGCCATCGACGTCGAAGACAAGGGCGCGGATCAGCGCGGGGTCGGTCTCACCCATCGGCATGCCTCCGGCGGACGGCGTGGACCTCGAGCAGGGTCTCGAGCAGGGGCTTCAGCCGGTCGAGCGGCCACTGGCTGGCCGCGTCACAGAGCGCCCGCGAAGGATCGGGATGGGTTTCGAGGAACACCCCGTCGACGCCCGCGGCCACCGCCGCCCGGGCAAGCAGCGCCACGAACTCCCGCTCGCCTCCCGATTCGCCGTCGCCGGCCGAGGGGAGCTGCACCGAGTGAGTGGCGTCGAACACCACCGGGAAGCCGATCGAGCGCATCCGCGCCAGGCTCCGCATGTCGACGACCAGGTTGTGGTAGCCGAAGAACGTGCCGCGCTCGGTCAGCAGCACCTTGTCGTTCTCCTCGCGCGTCACCTTCCCGGCCGCCAGCCGCATGTCCCCGGGGGCCATGAACTGCCCCTTCTTGATGTTCACGATGCGTCCGGTGCGGGCGACGGCGCGGATCAGGAAGGTCTGGCGCGACAGGTACGCCGGCACCTGCAGGACGTCGGCCACCTCGGCGGCGCGCTCGACCTCCTCGACCGAATGGACGTCGGTCAGGACAGGAAGCCCCGTCTCCTCCTTGACCTCGCGCAGGATCTCCAGCCCCGCCTCCAGCCCGGGACCCGGGTAGGCGTCGCCGGACGAGCGGTTGGCCTTCAGATACGACGACTTGAAGATCACCGGCATCGCCAGCTGCCCGGCCACCGCCGCGAGATGGGCGGCCACCTCGCGCGCCATCCCGCGATCCTCCAGCACGTCGGGGCCGGCGATCGCGAAGAGCGAGCCGTCTCCGAGCCGGTGGGGTCCGCAGGGCACGTGCCGGGTCACGGCCGGCCCGGGCGGGGTCACGTCCGGACTTCCTGGCGGGCGGCGTGCGCCTCGACGGCCCCGGCCTCATCCTGCGCAGCGTGCTCCCTGGCGGCGCGCACGAAGTCGCGGAACAGGGGATGCGGGCGCAGCGGCCGCGACTTCACGTCGGGATGGAACTGGCAGCCGATGAACCACGGGTGATCGGCGAGCTCGATCATCTCGACCAGCCGGCCGTCGGGCGAAGTCCCGCTGAGCACGAGCCCGTGGTCGGTGAGCGTTTCGCGATAGGCGTTGTTGACCTCGTAGCGGTGGCGGTGGCGCTCGCTGACCTCGGCTTCGCCGTAGATCTGCCGCGCCAGCGTTCCCTCCTTGAGCACGCACGGCCAGGCGCCGAGCCGCATCGTCCCGCCCTTCTCGCGCACGTCGACCTGGTCGGGCATGAGCGCGATCACCGGGTGCACGGCCTGCGGCTCGAACTCGGTCGAGGTGGCGCCGGCGAGGCCGCACACGTGGCGGGCGTACTCGATCGTCGCGCACTGCATGCCCAGACAGATTCCGAAGAACGGGGTCTCGGTCCGGCGCGCCCAATCGATCGCCGTCACCATCCCCTCGATCCCGCGCTCGCCGAACCCGGGCGGCACCAGGACCCCGTCCACGCCACCCAGCCGCGAGGCCACGTTCTGGACGGTCAGGTCCTCGGCGTTGACCCACCGGATGCGGACCTCGACATCATTCGCGATCCCGCCGTGGACGAGCGCCTCCTCGATCGACTTATAGCTGTCCCGCAGGTCGACGTACTTGCCGCAGATCGCGATCTCGACCTCGCCTGCGGCGTGGTAGATGCCGTTCACCATGCGCCGCCAGTCGGCCAGGTCGGGCTCGGGGGCGTCGATCCCGAGGCGCTCGACCACGAGACCGTCGAGCCCGTACTCATGGAGCGCCAGCGGGACCTGGTAGATCGACGACACGTCGCGCGCGGGGATGACCGCCTCGACCGAGACGTTGCAGAACAGCGCGATCTTGCGCCTCAGCTCGTCAGTGAGCGGAAACTCGCTGCGGGCCAGGAGGATGTCCGGCTGGATGCCGATCGCGCGCAGCTCACGTACCGAGTGCTGGGTCGGCTTGGTCTTCAGCTCCTCGGCGGCCTTGATGTACGGGACCAGGGTGACATGGACGAAGCACGTCCGGCCCGGCCCCGCCTCGAGCCGGAACTGGCGGATCGCTTCCAGGAAGGGCAGGCTCTCGATGTCGCCCACCGTCCCGCCGATCTCGGTGATCACCACGTCCAGGTCGGGCTCGAGACGCGCCAGGTTGGCGATCGCGCGCTTGATCTCGTCAGTGATGTGGGGGATCACCTGGACGGTGGCGCCGAGGTAGTCGCCGCGCCGCTCCTTGGCGATCACGGTCTGGTAGATGCGCCCGGTGGTGATGTTGTTCCCCTGCGACAGCGAGCGGTCGATGAACCGCTCGTAGTGGCCCAGATCCAGATCCGTCTCGGCGCCGTCGTCGGTGACGAACACCTCGCCGTGCTGGAACGGGCTCATCGTGCCCGGATCCACGTTGATGTAGGGATCGAACTTCTGGAGGCTGACCGACAGGCCGCGGGCTTTCAGCAGCATCCCCAGGGAGGCGGCCGCGATGCCCTTGCCGAGCGACGACACGACGCCCCCGGTCACGAAGACGTAATGGGCCTTCTGGGGGTCGGACATCGGCACCCGGAGACGGCTGAAAGTAAATCCGGAATCTAAGGTGGGTCGCGGGTCGCGTCGAGACGGCGCAGCGCCTCTTCCGCACGCGGTACGTCGCCCGGTGCGTCCACGCCGACCGACTCCGTGCGCACGACCGCGCAGCCGATCGCGAGGCCCAGGTCGAGCGCGCGGAGCTGCTCGAGCCGCTCGGCGCGCTCGCGGGACGTGGGCCGGGCGGCGACGAAGCGATCGAATGCCGAACGCCGGTAGGCGTAGATCCCGACGTGGATCCAGGGCCCGCCCGCGCGGTTGCCGGAGGGCGCGTCCGGCGGACGGCGTGAGAACGCCAGCGCGCGACCGTCGTCCCCGAGGACCGCCTTGACGAGATCAGGGTCCTCGAGCCGCTCTCCAGGCCGCGGCTCGCGGACGAGCGTCGTCAGGTCGAAGCGCAGGTCCTCGAGGAGCTCGATCGCGCGGTCGATGGCCGCCGGCTCCAGGGCCGGCTCGTCCGCCTGGAAGTTGACGATCACGTCCGCCCGACCGGCCTCCTCGTCGAGCGCCAGGAGGTGCGCGATCCGGTCGCTCCCGGAGGCGGCCTCCCGGTCGCTCACGACCGCCCGCGCGCCGGCCCGCCGGGCGACGGCCGCGATCTCCTCGCGGTCGGTGACGACCGCCACGTCGTCCACCCGCCGCGCGCACCGCGCGGCCTCCACCACCCATGCGATCATCGGGCGGCCGAGGAGCGGGGTCAGCGGCTTCCCAGGAAAGCGGGTCGACCCGTGACGGGCGGGAATCGCCACCAGCACGCTCACGTGGCCCTCCTCAGCGGTCTTTCAGAACCACGGGCGCGCGAGCACGTACAGGTGCCACTCCTCGGACTCCAGCCCGTACCCGGCGAAGACCCCCAGATAAGCCGCCCGGCCGTGGCCCGCGAGCCCGGCCCCGAACCCGGCGTTCCAGCGGATGTCCTCCTCCTCGACCCACGCGTCGCCGACGTCGGCCAGCCCGACCAGGTAGAGCCGGTCCATGAACCGGCGCCCGGGCAGCGCCAGGTGCAGGCGCAGGTTGGCGAGCGCCATCCGGTCGCCGGTCAGCCGGGGGCTCAGCCCGTCGTAGCCGATCACCGAGCCGGTCCCCCCCAGCCGGTAGAGGAACTGCGTGGGGAGCGTGTCGACCCCGCCCAGGCGTCCGCCGGCCGCCACGCGGAGCGACACGACCGACGCCCCGACGGGGACATACCACCGGCCGTCCACCTGGCCGTGATCGAACTCGAAGTCGCCACCGAAGCCCCAGCGGTCGTACCGGCCCTCGAGGTAGAGCCCGGGGCCCAGGCCTTCCCTGTCCAGCCGGCGGTCGTAGACCACCCGCATGCCGAGCGCCCGGCCGCGTCCGGGGTCGGCCTCGGGGTTGACCGGCCAGTCGCCATCGTCTCCGAACAGGACGAACGGCGTCTCGCTGGCCAGTGCGTCGAAGTCGTCGTCGCGCCAGCGGACCCGCAAGGTGACGGGGGTCAGCACCCATGAACGCTCGGCCCACAACTCGTATCCCGTCCGCTCGTGGTACGCCCGGTCGTCGTTGGCGAACAGGAAGGCGGCGACCGAGTTGCCGAAGTCGGGCCGGTGCCAGCGCTGGGCGGTGTCGGTGATCGAGTGGGCTTCGGCGCCGAGGCGCAGGCCGTGCAGCCGGGGAAGTTCGCGGTACCCGCCTACCCACCACCCGACGTCCTCCATCCGCTCGGTGCGGAAGACCGGCCCGCCGGCCAGCCCCGTCGGCGGCTGGCCCTCGAGATCCCCGAGCCCGGCCTCGACGCCGAACGCCAGGCCGTCCACCCCGTTGTACTCGTGGAGGACTAGGCCGAAGACCCCGCCGAGGGCGATCGGGAACGGGCGCTCGGGCGGGACGTACCGCACATGCATGGTGTCGGCCCGCGACTCGACGGCGACCGGCTCCTCCGGCAGCCAGACGGTCTCCTCCCCCGTCTCGGCCATCGTGGTGCCGAAGTAGCGGCCGGCCAGGACGGTGAGCCGCCCGCCGATCGTCGCGCTCGGCTTGAGGGTGACCTCGCTGTCGACCGCGAGCACGTCGCCTTCTACCCGTCCCTCGAGGATGATCGAGCCGCCGAGCTGGACGATCGAGCCGGCTCGCGTCTCCTGCCGGGCGACGACGGTCGCCCCGGTCTCGACCACGCTCTCCGATGCGGCCAGCGACCGCTCGACGATCTGGCGGGTCGCGAACGGCAGCCGGCGGTCCACCTCCACGGCCGGGACCTGGGCGGCCGCCGGCGCCGCGATCAGGACCCCCGCCAGGGCCGCCCCGAGAACCGGCCCGAGCCGTGCTTCACGCCCGCGGATGGTGCCTCCGGTGCTCGGCCTTCAGGTACGGCGGGTCGACGTGGGTGTAGATCTGGGTGGTCGTGATGTCGGCGTGACCCAGCAGCTCCTGGACGGCCCGCAGGTCGGCCCCCCGGTCGAGCAGGTGGGTGGCGCAGGTGTGCCGGAAGGTGTGCGGGGTGACCCGCTTCCTTATGCCGGCCTTGTCCACGTAGGAGCGGACGATCTTCCAGGCGCCCATCCGCGAGAGCGGGCGCCCGCGGAAGTTCAGGAACAGGATTCCCTCCGAGCGTCCCCTGGTGAGGGTGGGGCGCTCGCGCTCCACATACTCGACCGCCGCCGCGACCGCCTGGCGCCCGATCGGGACGATACGCGCCTTGTCGCCCTTGGGGCCCACCCGCTCGGTCGTGCGGCCGCCGTCGCGGCGCTTGACCTCGCGCCGGGCTGGCACCAGCCGGACGGTGCGTCGCGGCCAGTCGCAGTCGTCCAGGCGGACGGCGATCAGCTCCGAGATCCGGACCCCGGTCGCATAGAGGAACTCGAGCAGCGCCCGGTCACGCAGCGGGTACGGCTCCGACCCGCCGACGGCGTCCAGCAGACGGCCCACCTCGTCGACCGTCAGGGTGTCGGGCAGCCGGCGCCGGCGCCGCGGGGGCTCGACGGCCTCGGTCGGATCGGTCCCCGCCAGGCCCTCGGCGACCAGGAACCGGTGATACCCCCGGAGCGAGGTGAGCCGCCGGGACTGGGTGGACGCGCGGAGCCCCTGGGCGTGGAGGCGCTCGAGCCACGCGCGGACGGTTCCGCGATCGCCGGCGGGACGGCCCTCGGCCGCGGCGAACGCCAGATAGCGCTCGATGTCCGAGCGGTACGCCTCGATGGTCCGCGGCGCCAGCCCGCGCTCGAGGACCAGGTACTCGGTGAACCGCTCCAGCGCCTCGGTCATCCCGGTTCCAGGCCGCGCAGGAACGGGTTCGACGCCCGCTCACGGCCGATCGTGGTGGGCCCCATGTGTCCCGGATGGACGCGAGTGTCGTCGGGGAGGGTCAGCAGCCGGTCGCGGATCCCCGTCAGCAGGGTCTCCAGCGAGCCGCCCGGAAAGTCCGTCCGGCCGATCGAGCCCTGGAACAGGGCGTCGCCGGTGAACACGATTTCGTCGCCGGCGAAGTAATAGCAGACGCTGCCGGGCGCGTGCCCGGGCGTATGCAGCACGCGGACCGGACGGTCGAGCAGATCCAGCCGGTCGCCGTCCTGCACCGGGGTCGTCGCCACCGGCGCGGTGACCGGGATGCCGGCGAACGCCGAGAGGTTCTCCTCGGCGCTCTCCAGCATGCCGCGGGCGTCGGGGTGCAGGTAGACCGGCGCGCCGGTCGCCGCGACGACCTCGGGAAGGGCCGCGATGTGATCGCCGTGGGCGTGCGTCTGGAGGATGGCCGACAGCTCGAGGCGGCGCCGGCGGAGCTCCCCGAGGAGACGCTCCGGCTCGGCCCCGGCGTCGACCAGGACCGCCGGGCCCGGGGATGTATCCCAGACCAGGTACGCGTTGGCCTGGAACGGTCCTACGGGAAGCCGCTCGACGTGCAGCACGGCCCGAATCTACGGGCGGCGCGGGATCACCGCCGGTCACCCCGCCGGCCGAGCGCGCGCCCGGCGGTGGCGGCCACCACGGGGTCGGGGTCAGCCGCCGCCCGTTCGAGCGCAGCGGTCGAGCCGAGGCCCGTGTTGCCGGCCACGATCGCGGCGTTCCGCACGAGTCCCCGGCGCCGGGCCCGCTCGATCGCGCGATCTCCGTAGCGGCGCTCGAACTCCCGCTCGTCCAGGCCGAGGAGATCGTCGAGCGCGTCCGGCCACGCCGCCTCGCCGGGAGCTAGCCGCGGCTCGTCGGCGTCGCCCGCGTCCTGGTTCCACGGACAGACTTCCTGGCAGATATCGCAACCGAAGAGCCAGCTTCCGATCGCCGTCTCCGCTGCCGCCCCGAGCTCCCCGCGATGCTCGATCGTCCAGTAGCTGATGCACTCCCGCGCATCCAGCAGGTACGGCTCGACGAGAGCGCCGGTCGGGCAGGCGTCGAGGCAGCGCGTGCAGGTTCCGCAGTGATCGGTGCCCGGCAGGTCGGGCTCGAGCTCGGCGGTGACGAGAAGCTCGCCGAGAAACAGGAATGAGCCGAGCCGCTTGTTCAGGAGCAGCGTGTTCTTGCCCCGCCAGCCGAGCCCGGCCCGCTCCGCCCAGTAGCGGTCCATGACCGGCGCCGAGTCCACGAACGCGCGTCCGTCGAAGGCCGCGTCCAGCCGGCGGCCGTAGTCGAGGAGCGCCCGCAGCTTGTCCTTGAGCACGCGGTGGTAATCCTCGCCGGCCGCGTAGCGGGCGACGCGGACCCCTTGGGGGCCGTGAGTCTCGCGGGCGCCGTAGGGGAGCCCGACGCAGACCACCGAGCGGCATCCCGGCACGAGCTCCCGCGGGTCGGTCCGCTTCTCGAAATGGCGGGTCATCCAGACCATGGAGCCGTGATGCCCGCGGTCGAGCCATTCGGCGAGACGCGAGGCCTCGGCCACCGCTTCGGCCCGGGCCACCCCCACCAGCGCGAAGCCCAGCCGTCCCGCCTCGTCCTTGAGGGACCGGGTCAGCTCGGCGGCGGTCATCCCCGGCCGCCGGCCACCGCGCCGCCGTTGCCGGCGAGCGCCGCCTTCACACGCTCGGCGAGCGCGGCCGAGAACCCGGGCACCTTGGCGATCTCGTCGATCGAGGTCTCGCGGATCCGCTCGACCGACCGGAAGTGGTGCAGCAGCGCGGCCCGCCGCTTGGGCCCGATCCCGGGCACCGAGTCGAGCTCCGATCCCACGACGCGCCTGCCGTGGAGCTTTCTGTGATACGACACCGCGAACCGGTGGGCCTCGTTCCGTACGTGCTGGACGACCTGCAGCGCCTTCGAGCGCCGCGCCAGCCAGACCGGCTGCGGCCGCCCCGGCAGGTAGATCTCCTCCTCGCGCTTGGCGAGCCCGATCGTGTCGACGTCGTCGAGGACGCCGAGCTCCCCCAGCACCTGGCGGGCCGCGCCGAGCTGTCCCTTGCCGCCGTCGATCACCAGCAGGTCGGGCAGCGGCTCGCCGTGGTCGAGGAGCCCTCTGAACCATCGCTCGACGACCTCGGCCATCATCGCGAAGTCGTTCTGCCCCTCGGCGTACTTGATCCGGAAGTGGCGATACCCGGCCTTGCGCGGCGCCCCGTTGGCGAACGTCACCACCGACCCCACGCTGTCCTCGCCGTGGATGGTCGAGATGTCCACGCACGCCATGCGGCGCGGAAGGCGCGCCAGGCCGAGCGCCTCCTTCAGCTCGACGATGGCATCCGAAGCGCGCTGGGTCTCGTCCTCGGCCCTGAGCCGGCGCTCCTCGAGCTGGTAGAGCGCGTTGCGCTCCGCGAGCCTGATCTGCCTCGCCTTGTCGCCGCGCTGCGGGACGTGGAGCCGGACGGCGCGGCCGGTCGCCTGCCGGAGCGCCTCCTCGATCAGCGCGCGATCGTCGAAGTCGAACGGCAGGAGGAGTTCGGGCGGGAAGCTCTCCGAGCGCAGGTAGTAGCGGGTCAGGAACAGCGACAGCACCTCGCCGTCGGAGGCGTCCTGGACGTTGCCGAGCACGTGATGCTCCTTGCCGAGCAGCCGCCCGTCGCGGATCCTGAGGATGATCCCGCACGCCTCGTCGGCCAGCCGCGCCATCGCGACCACGTCCCGGTCGTCCCCCGAAAGGCTGGTCATCCGCTGGCCCTCGCGGATCTCCTCGAGTTGATCGATCTGCCGCTTGTACTGAGCCGCGCGCTCGAACTGGAGGCGGCCGGCGGCCGCCTCCATGCGCCGCTCGAGCATCCGGGTCGCGGCCCGCGTGTCGCCCTCGAGGAAGCGCACGACCTCGTCGATCATCGCCCGGTACTCGGCCCGAGAGACGTACTGCACGCACGGCGCCTCGCAGCGGTCGATATGGTAGTCCAGGCACGCCCGGCGTGGCGCTTCCCGCAGCAGGTCGTAGCGGCACGAGCGGACCGGAAACAGGTCCTTGATCAGCGCCAGATTCCGCCGCAGCAGCTTGACGTGGGCGTAGGGGCCGAAGTACCGCGCCCCGTCGTTCACCACCCGGCGTGTGACATAGACGCGCGGAAAGTCCTCCTGCAGGGTGACCTTGATCCAGGGATACGACTTGTCGTCTCGGAGCACGATGTTGAAGCGCGGGTTGTGCTCCTTGATGAGGTTGGACTCGAGGAGGAGCGCCTCGACCTCGTTGTCGGTAACCAGGTAGTCGAGGTCGGTCGCGTGCCCCATGAGCACGGCGGTCTTGTGCGCCAGGGCCGACTCGTCCTGCACGTAGGACCGGACCCGCGACCGCAGGTCGGCCGCCTTGCCCACGTACAGGACCTCGCCGTCCGGCCCCTTGAGGAGGTACACCCCGGGCTTCCGCGGCAGGCGGGCCACTTTTTCCCTGAGCACGCTCATGCCCTCAAGTTACGGCGCCCGGGAAGGGCCCGGCATCGGATACGGTCGAGGCGGTCAGTCGCGGCGGCGGCCCACCCGCCTGAGCGGGCCGGGCATGCGGATCCCCAGCCCCCATGCAGCCCCGAAGTAGACGAGGGCGACCGCGCCGTACAGCGCGGCGGTCCCGCCGATCCTGAGCCCCAGGCCCCAGACCTCCCACCGTCCGAGGAGCCATAGATACGGAAAGACCCCCGCCAGGCCGGCGAGCGCGGCGGCGAGGCCCATTCGCCACAGGGCCGAGCCGGCCTCCCGGGTCAGGACACTTCCCATCCGTCGCCGGAGGGCCCGCGCCAGGAGGACCGCGCCCAGGGCCGCCGCCAGCGCGGTCGCGAGCGCGATCCCCGGTGTGCCCAGCATCCACGCCAGCGTGACCCCGAGGACGACGTTGACGCCCAGCGAGACGATGCCGATCCGGACCGGCGTCCTGGTGTCGTGAAAGGCGTAGAACGCGGTCGCCAGGAGGCGCGCCGACCCGTAGGCCAGGAGACCCGCCGCGTAGGCCGCCAGGACCGACGTCACCGCGGCGGTGTCGGCGGCGGCGAACCGGCCGCGCTCGAAGAGCAGGCTGACCGCCGGCCGGCCGAAGGCGACCAGCCCGACCGTCGACGGAAGGATGAGAAACGACATCCGCTCCCAGGATCGGGAGAGCTCGTCCCGCAGGGCCTCGGGCGCCGGCCCGCGCCCTGCGGCCGCCGGCGCCGCCGCCTCGTGGGCGAGAGTCGGCAGCGCGACCTGGGCGACGGCGACACCGAAGAGGCTCAGCGGCAGGGTGTAGATCCGCTGGGCGTAGGCGAGCGTGGCGACGCTGGCGTCGCCGAGGAAAGTCGCGATCTGAACGTCCACCAGGCTCGAGAGCTGGGCGACGCCGGTCCCGAGCAGCATCGGCAGAAAGAGCGCGACCACGCGCTGGACGGCGGGGTCCTTCCAGCCCGCCGCCGGTAGCAGCGTCCCGAGCGTGCCGCGCGTCGCCGCGAGCTCGACCAGCGCCTGGAGCAGGCTCCCCGCGACGACTCCCCAGGCGAGCACGTACACCGGCTCCAGCTCCGTCCGCCCGACGAAGGCGACGAGCGCCCCGGCCGAGGCCACCGACCAGAAGACGGGCGCGAAGTTGGGCCAGAAGAACCGGCCGTGGGCGTGGAGCACGCCCATGCACCACGCCCCCACGACCAGCAGCGCCACGGTCGGGAAGAGCAGCACGATCAGCCGCTCGACCAGCAGCCTGAGCTCCGGCTCGAAGCCCGGCGCCACCACCCACGACAACGGCTTCGCCAGCGCCATTCCCGCCAGCGTCACCACCAGTACGACGATCAGGAGGAGCCCCAGGACGCGCCGCGCCACCAGCCGCGCCGCCTCCGGATCGTCGCTCCGCATGGCGCGCGCGAGCACCGGGATCAGCGACGCCGAGAGGTTTCCCTCCCCGAGCAGGACCCGCACCAGGTTGGGCACCTTGTAGGCGGCCACGAACGCCGAGTACGCCGCCGCGCGGCCGAAGTAGAAGGCGACCACCTGCTCGCGGACGAGCCCGAAGAGCCGGCTCGCGGCGATCCCGAGCATGACGGTCAGGGTTGCGCGGCCGCTCCGCATGGCCCCCAACGTAACCTGCACCATGGCTCCGTTGCTGGCGTTCCGGGCGCTCCCTAGGTTCGGTCGCATGCCGACGCCCACGTCCGCCGACGCCGTGTCCCGATCCGCCGGGGACGCCCTTCCGGCCGCCCAGCGGCTGGCCCGCTCGCACTACGAGAACTTTCCCGTGCTGGCCCCGTTCCTGGGCCGGCGCGCGGACGAGCTGGCGCTGATCTACGCCTTCTGCCGGATGACCGACGACCTCGGGGACGAGCTGGCCGGCGACCGCCTGGCCGCCCTCGACCGGTGGGAATCCCAGGTCCGCCGCGCGCTGGCCGGCGACCCGGCGGCTGATCCACCGTTCCTGGGCCCGCTGGCGGACGTCGCCCGCCGGCGGCGGCTTCCGGACGAGCTCTTTCTGCGGCTGATCGAGGCCAACCGGCGCGACCAGCGGGTCCAGCGCCATCCGGACCCGGCGGCGCTCCTCGACTATTGCGAGCACAGCGCGACGCCGGTCGGCCGGATGGTGCTCGGGGTGATCGGCGCCGGCCCCGCTTCGGCCCCGCTCGCCGACGCCACCTGCATCGGCCTCCAGCTCGCCAACTTCTGGCAGGACGTCCGCCGGGACTGGGAGCAGGGACGCTGCTACCTGCCGCTCGACCGCTGCCGCCACCACGGCGTGGACCCGGCGGTCGAGCTGGACCGTGACTCGGCGTCCCCCGCGCTGCGCGCCCTCCTGGCCGAGCTGGTCGGCGATGCCCGGTCGTGGCTCGAGCGGGGCTGGCCGCTGGCCGACCAGCTCCCCGTTCGGTGGCGGGCCCTCGTCCGCTCGTTCAGCCGCGGCGGCTGGGCCGTCTGTGACGCGCTCGAGAGCGGCGGCTTCGACCCGCTCCGGTCGCGGCCCGAGGTCTCCCGCCGGGCGCGCCGCTCGATCCTCCTTCGCGAGCTCGCGCGGTCGCCCCGGCGCGGCGTCGTCCTCGGCCGCCGGTGAGCGCGACGGACCTGGCGGAGGCCGGCTACGCGCGGTGCCTGGCCGAGACCCGCCGGCGGGCCGCCAACTTCGGCCTCGGGATCCGTCTGCTTCCCCGCGACCGCCGGCGGGCCCTCGCTGCCGTCTACTGCTTCGCCCAGCGGGCCGACGACGCCGCCGACGGGGACGGCCCGCCGGGGGAGCGGCGGGCCCGGCTGGCCGCCGTCCGCGCCGCGCTAGACCGGACGCTGGAGGGAGAGCCGCCGTCCGCCGCCTGGGCCGCGCTCGCCGACGCGTCCGCCCGATTCGGAATCCCGCACGGCCTCTACCGCGAGCTGCTGGACGGCGTGGGAGAGGATCTCCGCCCGACCCGTTACCCGGACTGGGAGGCCACGCTCGGCTATTGCTACGGGGTGGCCGGCACGGTCGGCCTGATCGCGCTGCCCATCTTCGGCGCCGACGGCGAGGAGGCCCGGCGGGACGCGGTCGACCTTGGCGCGGCGCTCCAGATCACCAACATCCTGCGCGACCTCCGGGAGGACGCCCGCCGCGGGAGATGGTACCTGCCGCTCGACCTGAGCGAGCGGTTCGGCGTCCGTCCCGAGGGCGTGGCGGCGGGAAGCCCGGGGCCGGGGTTCGGGGCGCTCGTCCTGGCGGCCGCCGAAGAGGCGCGGCGTCGCTACGGCGCGGCCCGCCGACTCGCCGGACGTCTCCCCCGCTCGACCCGCGCCTGCCCGGTATCGCTGGCCGCAGTCTACCGCGGCCTTCTCGAGCGCATCGCGGCGGACCCGGCGGCGGTGCTTCGCCGCCGAGTACGGATCGGGGCCCCGGCCAAGATCGCCCGCGCCTTCGGCGCGAGCCTGTCCGCGCTCGCCCGATGAACGGCGCCGCCAACGTCGTAATCGGGGGCGGCCTGGCCGGGATGGCGGCTGCCTTCGCGCTCCGCGAGCGCGGGGAGCCGGTCGTCCTCCTCGAGCGAAGGCCGTTCCTCGGCGGGCGCGCCTTCTCGTTCGAGGACCCGCAGACCGGGGCGGTGATCGACAACGGTCAGCACGTGCTGGTCGGGGCGTGTGACCGGCTGCGGGCCTTTCTCGACCGGATCGGGTCGCGGAACGCCTTTCGCCGGCAGCGCCGCCTGCGGCTGCCGATCCTGGACGGTCGCGGGCGCCGCGCGGACCTCGCCGCGGCCCCGCTGCCGGCCCCCTTCCACCTGGCCGTCGGGCTCCTCCGCTACCGGCACCTGGACGCGGCCGCCCGGCGCTCGGTTCTGGCCGCCGTGCGCGAGCTGGGGCAGGAGGCGGAGCTCGACGACGACCGGCCGCTGGGCGACTGGCTCGCCGGTCGCGACTCCCCGCCGGCGGCCGTCGATCGCTTCTGGGAGCCGATCGTCCGACCGGCCCTGAACGTGCGGGTCGCCGAGGCCAGCCTTCCCCTCTCGGCCTTCCTGGTCCGGCGGGCGCTCCGGGCCGGCTCGACCGCCGGCGCCCTTTGGCTCCCGACGACCGGCCTCAGCGCCGCGATCGGGAGCCCCGCGCTCGCCCGCCTGCGGGCCGCCGGCGTCGACGTCCGGCTGGAGGCGCGGGCCGCCGCCCTCGAGGTGGCGGAGGGCCGGGTCGTGGGGCTCCGCCTCCACGACGGCACCCAGGTCCCAGCCCGACGGGTCGTCTGCGCGCTGCCTCCGGAAGGGGCGGACCCGCTCCTCCTTTCCGCCGGGGTGGCCGCCGGCTTCGCGGCGCTCGGCCAGTCGGCGATCGTCAACGTGTACCTGTGGTACGACCGGCCCGTCCTGCCGGTCCCGTTCGCCGGGACGTTCGACTCCCCCCTCCAGTGGGTGTTCGATCGCCGCAAAATCCTGGGGGAGGAGGCGGGCGGGTGGTGCGCGGGGATCTCGCTGAGCGCGGCCGACGATCTCGTGGATCAGCCGAAGGAAGCCATCGCCGCCCTCTGCGACGACGCCCTGGGCAGGCTCTTCCCGGCCCGCGGCCGGGCCCGTCTCGAGCGCTCGGCGGTCGTCAAGGAGCCCCGGGCCACCTTCCGCGCCGGACCCGGAGCGGCCACCCGCCGGCCGGGACCGGTCACCGGGATCGCCGGCCTCTTCCTGGCCGGCGACTGGACCGACACCGGCTGGCCGGCCACCATGGAAGGCGCGGTCCGGAGCGGCGAGCGGGCGGCGGCGGCGGTCGGCCGGTCCGACCGGTCGTTCGCCGGCGCGGCCGCCCGCTGAGCTGATGGCCGTGGTCGGCCCCACGGTCCGGTTTCAGCCCTCGGGTTCGCGGGTCACCGTCCCGCGCGGCGCCTTCCTCACGCTGGCCGCCGTGCGGGCGTCGGCCGGCGTCGTCCACGACTGCGACGGCCAGGGGGTCTGCGGCACGTGCCGCGTGCGGGTCGAGGCGGGGGCCGCAGCGCTGAGCCCGGTCGAGGAGCTGGAGCGGCTCCAGCTCGGCCCAGCCGTCGAGCGTGGCTGGCGCTTGTGCTGCCTGGCGAGGGTCTATGGAGACGTGGTGGTGAGAATCCCCGAGGGCGGCTTCGCCTACCCTCCGGAGCTACAGCGCAGAGGAGACGGCTAGTCCAGCATCCCGCTCGCCCGCTCGGCGTCGGAGACTGCCAGGATCAGCCGGCCCTCCGTTCGCGCTACCGCCGAATAGGCGTACTTGATGTCGATCTCCGCGTTCGAGAGCCGGTCGGCAAGACGGGCGAGGGCGCCCGGCTTGTCCTCCAGCCGGACGTCCAGGACACGGCTCGTGTAGGTTCGGTACGAGCGGGCCTCCAGCGCCTGGAGGGCGTCCTGGTGCCGGTCGACGACCACGTGGACGATCCCGTAGTCGGTGCCGCTGGGGGCCATCAGCGCGTCAATGTTGATACCGGCTTCGGCGAGGACCCCGCACAGCGCCCCCAGCCGTCCCGGGCGATTCTCGAGAAAAATGGAGATCTGATCAACCACCGGCATCGATTCCCGAATATAGGGGCCGGCCTCCACTCTGACACCCGACGGAGTAAGAAGTGCTTGCCGTCGCCGTCCGCCCTCTCCTAGCGTGTGGTGGGCCGTCTACGCAAAAACGTCCGAAGAGAGGATACCGACATATGCGGCACCTGACACGATTTCTCGGCATCGCCCTCGGCTTCATGCTGCTGACCGCGGGCGACTGCGACGACGACCCGATCACGCCGACGACCTCCACGACATCGACGTCATCGACGTCATCAACCGATACGTCGACGTCGAGCACCGATACGTCGACGTCGAGCACCGACACCTCGACCTCGACCGACACCTCAACCAGCACCAGCGCGACGACGACCACGACCTAGCGGGATCGAGCGGCGACAGCGTCTCCACGCAGCCGCCCTTCCCATGGTTCCGGCGCGGCCGGGACCGGAACCGATCCAGGCGATGCCGCGGCGCGCTCACGCGCGCCGCGTTCATCCCCCTGCTCGCTCTCCTCGCCACCGCTTCGCCTCTTTCCGCGCAGTCCATCCAGCTCCAGCTCTCGCTGACCATCCGGCCAACGCCGCAGGTCGTCCACGTCTCCGGAGCCGTCGCCAACCGGGGCGGCGACACGGCGTACGAGATCGGGGCCGAGCTGCGGGGAGTGGACCAGACCCCCCGCCCGTGGATCGGCGAGCTCGCACCCGGCGAGCGGGCCGAGATCGCCTGGGAGCTCGACCCGGCCCGCTGGCGCACGGAGCTGCGCGAGATCGCCGCGCTCCGGATCCGCTACCACGACGCCGGGGGGACCTGGGCGAGCAGCGTGACCGCGCTGGGGGAGGAGGTCGAGGCCGACGTGGAAGCCCCCGCGTGGCCGGAGGATCCCTCCCTGCGGGTGACCTGGCCCGAGGCCTCGGCGGCGGGAGCGGTCGCCTGGTGGTCGGCGATCGAGCTCGGGCTGGAGGGCGCCGACCGGTGGCGCTCGCAACGCGGGAGAGCGACCACCGCGGCCCGCCTGCAGCCCGCCACCGACATCACCGGCTGGGAGACGACCGCCTTTCTGCTCGTCCTGCCGGATGACCCGGAGCTCCCGGGGCGGATCGTCCGGGTGCCGGTCGACGCCCGCTCCTTCCGCGCCCTGTGGCGACCCGATCTTCCGCTTCTCGCCGGCTGGACCGTGCTCTGCCTGATCGGGTGGCTGGGGAGCGCGGCGGTGGCCAGGCGGCGTCGCGGCGCGCACCCGGCCCCGAGCGGAAGCTTCCTCGCGTTCCTGCCCGCTGCTCTCTCGGTACTAATCCTGGGCGCGGTCCTGACCGCCATCTTCCCGCCTCGCCTGCTGCTCCTCGACACGACCCCCGCCGGGGGCGATTACGCGAGCCACATCGTGGCGCTGGACCAGCTCCGGAACGTGCTCCTGCCCGCCGGCCGGATTTACGGCTGGAGCATGGACCAGTACGCCGGCTTCCCGCTCTTCCTCTTCTACTTCCCGCTCGCGTTCCTGGTGATCGTGGGGCTCAGCGCGGCGCTTCCGCTGACGGTGGCGATGAAGCTGGGCGCGCTCGCCGGGCCGCTCCTGGTGCCTTTCGCGTGGGTCCTGGCGCTCTCCTGGCTGGGCGCGCCGCGGGCGGCCCGCTGGCTCGCCCCCGCGGTAGCGCTCGCCTTCCTGCTGATCGAGGTGCAGGCCACCTGGGGCGGGAACCTGGCCAGCCTGCTGGCCGGCGAGTTCGCTTACGGGCTCGGCTTTCCGCTGGCGTGGCTGGCCGTGAGCCACGCCTGGATGACGCGCGACCGTCCGTCCGGCTGGTGGCCGGCGGCGGTCCTCCTCGCGCTGACCGGGCTCGCCCACGGCTACACGCTGATCTGCGGCGCGCTCGGGGTCGCCCTGGTCGCCTTCCACCCGCGGCTCTGGTGGCGGCGCTGCTGGCACGTCGCCAGGGTCGGGCTCCTCGCCTTCGGGCTCCTCGCGTGGTGGCTGATCCCCCTCATCGGGAACCTTCCCTGGACCAACAGCTTCCGGGAGCAGTGGGAGATCGACGGGCTGGGCGACCTGCTGCCGGCGGTCGTGGCCGCCGCGCTGGTCGTCCTGCTCGTCGGCGTGGCCTGGCGCGCGATCACCGGGCGGCGCCCGCTTCTCGCCCCGGGCCAGCTCTGGCTGCTGGCGTTCGGGGCGACCATGCTCGTCGTCTACCGGCTGGGATTCAGCCTGGGGGTGGTGGACGTGCGGTTCCTCCCCATGCTGCACGGGGCGCTCCTTCTCGCCGGATGCTGGGAGGCGGGGACGTGGATCGAGCGCACGGGCGGGGCCCGGCGGCCGCTCCTCGCCGCCGCCGTGATCCTGCTCGTGTCGGGCTCCTCGGTCGCCTCGGTCGTCTACCTGCCCTCGTGGGGCCGCTGGAACATGGGCGGCATGGAACGCACCTCGCGCTGGCCCGACTTCGACGGCGTCATGCGCGCGGTGCCCGGCGGGATCGGCGCACCGCGCGTCGCCTACGAGCACCATCCCGACCACAACGCCGTGGGGACGATCCGCGCCTTCGAGCTCCTGCCCTGGTTCTCCGGACGCGCGACGCTGGAGGGCCTTTACTTCCAGAGCGCGGTCCTGGCGCCGGTCGTCTTCTATCTCCAGTCGGAGACCAGCCTGCGGCCCTCCTGCCCGCTCACGGCCTACGAGTGCGGGCGCTTCCAACCCTCGGCCGCCGCCCCGCATCTCGAGCTTCTGGGGGCGTCGGAGCTGGTGGCGTACACGGACTCGCTGAAGGGCGCCCTCGCCGGCGCGGAGGAGTTCGAGGAGCGAGCGCGGTCTGGCGTGTACACGGTCTTCGCGCTCGCGCGCCCGCCGCGGCTGGTCGAACCCGTCACCGTCCGTCCGGTCGCCGACCGGCACGCGAACTGGCGGCAGGAGGCGTACGACTGGTTTCGCGCCGGAACCGACCTCGACGTCCCGCTCGTCCTGGACCGTGATCCGGACCCGGCCTGGGCCGCGGTCGGACGCTACCGGCCCGGCCGCCTTCCCCGCGTCCCGTACGCCGCGCGGCCGCGGGTCTCGGGGACCGTCCAGGATCAGACCGTCTCGATCGAGACCGACACCCCCGGCCACCCACTGCTGGTCAAGATCGGCTACCACCCCGGCTGGCAGGCGTCCGACGGCTCGCCGATCGAGCTGGTAGCGCCGGGGATGATGTTGGTGACGCCGCGCTCCGAACGCCTGACCCTCGTCTGGAGCGCCGGACGGGCGGGGCGGCTGGGGCTCCTCGTCACGGGGCTCGCGCTGGCGGGGCTGATCGCCATCGGGATCGTCCGGCGGCGGGCCGGCCCCGGTCTCCGGGAGCCGCGCCTGCCCGAGGCCAGGCGCGCGGGCTGGGTCGGGATCGCCGCGGTCCTCGCCCTCGCGGCGCTGGCCGCGCTGGTCATGCTGCGGCGCCATCCGCCGGTCGATTTCCCGGCCCTGCTCGCCGCGGGGCAACGTCAACTGTCTGACAGACGTTTCTCCCAGGCGGAGGCGATGTTCACGCGCATGCTGGCCACCGACACGCCGCACGGCCTGCGGGACGACGCGGCCTTCTACCGGACCCTGGTCCCGCTCGAGGCGGGCGACCGGCAGACCGCGCTCGCGCGGCTGGAGACGTTCGTGGACGAGTACCCGGTATCCACCTATCACACCGAAGCGCGGGTGCGGATGGCGGACCTGCTCACCGAACGCGGCGAAACCCAACGCGCCCGGCAGGCGCTGGAGGAGGCGCTGGCCGCCCCCCTCGCGCCCGAAGGATGGCGCGTGGCGGCACGCGAACGGCTGGCCCGCATCCCGGAGGCCTCCCCCGCCGAAGCGAGTCCGGCGCAACCCCGGTGAGCGGATCGGTCACCCTCTTCGTTCCGGCGTATGACGAAGCCGACACCCTGCCCGACACCATGCCGCGACTGCTCGAGGCGGCCGGAGCGGTGGCCGACAATGTCCAGCTCGTCATCGTCGACAACGGATCGACCGACGCGACGATCGCGGTCGCCCGCGACCTGGCGGCCACCGACCCCCGGATCGTGCCGCTGCGGATCCCCGAGCGCGGGGTCGGGCTGGCTCTCCGGGCCGCGCTGCCGCACCTCCGTCATGACGCCGTCGTCGCGGTCGACGCCGATCTGGCCATGGATCTCTCGTTCATCGGCGACGCGCTCGACCGCCTGCGGGACGGGGCCGACGTCGTGGTCGGCGCCAAGCGCACCGACGCCCAGGACCGGCCCTGGCTCCGCGTCCTGGTCAGCGACCTCTTCGTGGGTGTGATGCAGCACGGGATCGGAGTTCCCTTCCACGACGTCTCGATCGGCGCCAAGGCGTACCGCCGCGATCTGCTGCTGCGCTACGAGCGGCTGATCGGCCGCGGCAGCAACTACGTCATCGACATCCTCGTTCAGGCGTGGCGCGACGGGCTCCGGATCGAGGAGCTCAGCGTGGCCTGCGAGGACAACCGGAAGAGCCACTTCAACCTCCTGCACGAAGGGTTCTACCGGTTCGGCCACCTCTTCGGGCTGGTGCTCCGCCGCCGGCTCGGGCTTCTGCGCGCCACCCCCGCCCCCAGCCCCCGTCCCCGCCGCGAGGCCATCCCCATCTCGCGTTGACATAGCGGTCCGGCGCCGATAGCGTGGCCGTGACTCGCTCCCTCTCCAGGAGGTCGGATGATCGAACTCGGGCTAGGGCTCGTCCTGCTCCTCTTCCTCGGCCTCGTCGTCGTCCTCGTCGGCTGGGCGATCGTCACCTACAACGCGCTGGTCGGCCTCAGGAACCAGCTCGAGAACGCGTGGGCGCAGATCGACGTCCAGCTCAAGCGTCGCTACGACCTGATCCCCAACCTGGTCGAGGCGGTCAAGGACTACATGGGGTTCGAGCAGGACGTGCTCACCAAAGTGACCGAAGCCCGGTCGCAGGCGGCCGCCGCCACCGGGCCCGCCGACCAGGCGCGCGCCGAAAACGTCCTGACCGGCGCATTGCGGCAGCTCTTCGCCGTCGTCGAAAACTATCCGCAACTCAAGGCGAACGAGAACGTGATGCGGCTGCAGGATGAACTGACGGGAACCGAGGACAGGATCTCGTCAGCGCGCCAGTTCTACAACGAGAACGTGCGCGTCTTCAACACGCGGGTCCAGACGTTCCCGACCAACTTGATCGCGGGGATCCTCGGGTTCCGGGCGCGCGAGTTCTTCGCCACCGGCGACGACGCCGAGCGCGAGCCGGTCAAGGTCGATCTGCGCTGAAAGGACGGATCAGTTCGGGGCGCCGGCCTCGCCCTCGTCGGGGACCTCGCGTGCGTCCTCGATGTTCCCGACCGCGAACACCCGATCGGCACCCCGGAGCTCGCAGAACGCCTCCAGGTACTCCCGGCCGTCGTAGAAGTGGACGTTGAAGGGCCGCACGACCCGGTCCGTCGTCTCGCCGGTCGAGCGCGCGGTGTAACGGATCGAAAGCCGACTCGCCGTCGTCACCGCCCGCTGGATCCGTTCGACGATGTCGGGATCGGAAACGGTCCCCGGCTCGAGAACCTCGGCGTACTTGGCGAACGACGGCCCGCCACCGGCCGCCAGCCGCGCCGCCAGGCCGGCCAGCACTTCATCCCCGGGGGTTTCCTCCCGGGCCCGTTCCACCAGGGCCCTGAGCCGCGCCTTCTCGCGCTCCGTCAGCTCCATGGCGCCCAGTATACGGCGGCTCTGCAGGTCCATCCAGCGGGACACTTTGCCCGAACCGCGGGGCCCGCTTATATTGCGCTCCTGCAAGCGCGGCTCGATGATCGACTGGATGGCAGGCCCCCAACTCATGCGATATCAGCCGCTTATAGTACCCACCTCAACCACTTTCTCGTCGGTTTCGGAGGTTCGGCCATGGGTTCGAACGGTGGTTTCTCGATCGGCCGCATGTTCAAGAATCTGTTCGGCAAGGCGCAGCCCGTAGCAGAGCGGGGCTCGGTGAAGTGGTTCGACGCGCAGAAGGGTTTCGGCTTCATCGAGCGTCCGGACGGCAGCGACATCTTCGTCCACTACAGCGATATCGTCGGCAAGGGATTCCGCACGCTCAGCGAGGGACAGTGGGTGGAGTTCCAGGTGACGCAGAGCAACAAGGGCCCGCAGGCGGTCAACGTGACGCGCGTGGACGACAAGTGAGATAGATCGATTTCAGGGGGATGGATCCGGGAGCCGGCTCGCGAGGGCCGGCTCTTTTTTTTTTCTTGAATGGCGCGTCCACGATGGCGCAACCATGCCTTCATTCAAGCTCCTCCCGGTCCGCCCAGCGGACAAGGTCGTTCAGCGTGCACCGGCCGTCCCGCCGCCATGCCGCCGGCGGGCTCTGCATGGTTCCCAGGGGACAGACTCGTTCGACACCGGCCGCGGAGAGCATTTCACCGAGACCGGCGCTTCGCTCGTGAATACCGGCCATGCCGACGGTCGCGATGGTGGCCTGTCCCCGGCAGAGGATAGGGACGGCTTCCGAGGCGTCCTCGAGGGGGATCAAGGTGAGCGTCCGAGGTACGAGCGGGACCTCGGGAGGAGCCGAATTCGCGTGCGCCACGACCGTCCACGGAGAGTCGATGTCTCCGGCCCAGTTGAGCTGCCCTGCCGCGGCCGCCAGCCCTGCGGTCGCCCGCCATTCGGCGAAGGCGGCCCGCTCGCCGATGCCCGCCTGCCCGCGCGGAGGGCAAGGCCACCGTTCGACGCAGGCGGCGTGAAGCGGCCGGACGAGATCGGCCGTCCCGGCCGCCGAGGCCTCGACGTAGGCCACGACCGGCGACAGGCACCCCATCTGCCCGGCGAATGCAGTGTCACGGGCGAGCGCCGCGAGCGTCGCCCTCGTCTCCGGACCGAGCGCTT
This sequence comes from Gemmatimonadota bacterium, assembly GCA_035708865.1. Taxonomy (GTDB): domain Bacteria; phylum Gemmatimonadota; class Gemmatimonadetes; order JACCXV01; family JAHWKZ01; genus DASRVA01. The sequence continues at coordinate 105,873 of DASTFF010000020.1, forward strand.
CTCGAAGGACGATCGCCACCGACACGCGCGGGCCGTGGAGAACGAGCCGCGTCTCGGATGACAGCTCGCGCTGCAACTGCGCCAGAGTCTCCGCGCCGCCAGTGGCGATCACCACGTCGGCCGATGCAAGGACGACCTCACCTTCGGGGGAGCCCCTCTCCCATCCCTCCACGACCACGGCATCTCCGACCCCAGTATCGATATCCGCGAGCGTGCGCGCGAAGCGGGCCGCCAGGTCGTCCCCTTCGCCCGGGGGCTTCAACCAGGCTGGCGACTTCACGCACAGGGCGGAGACGAGATCCGCGACTGGCGTCGTCGGGACGCCGCGGGCTGCCAGGAAGACCGCGAGCCGCGGGCCGAACGCGCGACGGTGCACGCCGCCCAGGCGCACGAAGCCATCCAACCCAGCGGGGTGGCCGAGCTCCAGGTCGATCCAGTCGCGGAGGCTCTCGACCGTCCACGTCGAAAACGCGGTGTCCAGGATCTCGGCGATCGATCGTCGCGGCACGCCGTAGTGCGCGGCCAGCGCTTCCTCGCCCGCCTCACGGTCGGGTCCCGGCTCGCGCCAGCGTCGGCAGGCCTCGGCGACGACCTCGAGGACCTCCTCGATCGGCCGCGCCCTGAGCGCTTCGCCCGCGGCGGCGAGGGCCGCGATCCGTTCGCGGACGCCCGTGGGAGCCGCCACGTCGGGGCCGGACGCGATCATCCCCGCTCGAGCCACAGCTCGGCAGCCAGCGAGCAGCCGCGGGCCTCGGCCCCGGGCTCGCGGCCGACCAGCCGCACGCGGCTCTCCACGGCGGCCCCCAGGTCGCTCGTCTGGACGACCAGCGCGCTCGCGCGGTTGGCGAGGTCCAGGTGGACGAGCGCGCCGGTCTCGCCCGGCCCGACATCGCGGCCCGAGAAGGGCTCGACCACGCGGACCCGCATCCAGGGCGGGACCGCGAAAGCGGACCCCGCGGGCTCGTCGCCGAACCCCAGCGCCCGCCGGAGGCCGCCGTCGTAGAGCTGGGACGAGAGCTCGGTCATCCCGTACTCCTGCACCTGGCGCGTGCGCGGGATCCCGAGCCGCTCCTCGATGGCGCGCGCGAGCGCTTCCGGGTCGGACCTTCGCGCCCTCCCCTTGAAGCCTCCGGTCACCAGCGAGCGGCTTCCCACAGGAAGCTCCCATGAGCGTTCCGTCGATTCGAGGACGCCCAGGTAGGCGAGTGCCGCGCCCGCCACCAGGATCGGATCGCCGCCGGCCAACGCGGCGTCGAGCAGGGTCGGGGCCATCACGCCCGAGCCGCCGCCCAGCGCGAACGCGCTCCCCGGCTCGCCGAACGCCTCGGCGTACACGGCGAACATGTGGACCAGCGAGCTCTCCCGGGCGGACACCGGCGGCGGCGTGAGAAAGATGCAGCGGATCCGTTCCCGGTCCGGCACGACGTAGCGCCGCGCCGACTTCAGGATCGCCGCGTTGGCGAGACCCAGCGTGTCGAGACGGTGCAGACCCGAGGCGCCCTGCGTGGTCCCCGACGTCCGGAACGCGGCGACCTCCGCCTCGGGCGGAAAGGTCGCCCAGCGTCCGACCTTGAACGCGCCGGTCGGCACGGGCGGGATCTCACGCCAGGACGAGACGTCCGCGGGCGCGCTCACGCCGGCCAGCTCGCAGAGCCGGCGATAGGCGGGAATGAACCGGAACTGGTGGGCGAAGACCTCGCGCGCCAGCCGGTCGAAGTCTTCCTCGGTGAGGGGATCCTCCCAGCCGCCCCCGATCGCGCTCAGGATCTCGACGTCGAGCCGCTCGGCCTCGTCCCGGCGGGCCTTCTCGCGCGGCGGGGCCGCTCCGGGGGCGGTCATGTCAGACGCCGCGGGCGGTGGGCGACCAGACGAGCTTGTGCATCTGAAGCTGGAGCCGGACCGGAAGGCGGTCCTCCAGGATCCAGCCCGCCAGATCGCCGGCTGAGAGCTGCCCGAACGAAGGGGAAAAGAGGACCGCGTGGCGGACGGTCAGGTCGTGCTCGCCGACCACCCCACGCGCCCACTCGTAGTCGGGGCGGTCGCAGATCACGAACTTGATCTCGTCGTCCCCGTCCAGGTGCCGCAGGTTCTCCCAGCGGTTCTTGGCGGCCATCCCGCTCCCGGGCGTCTTGAGATCCATGATGATCTTCACGCCGTCCGGCACCGTTTCGACCGGCCATGCTCCGCTCGTCTCGAGGAGGACTTCGTATCCTTCGTCCAGGAGCCGCTCCAGGAGGATCGTCGTTTCTTTCTGGATCAACGGCTCGCCGCCGGTGACCTCGACCAGCCGGCAGCGGTAGCGCGCGACCTCGGCCAGGATCTCGTCCAGCGGTCGCTCCTTCCCCTCGAAGAACGCGTACTCGGTATCGCAGTATGAGCACCGCAGATTACAGTAGGTCAGCCGCACGAAGACGCACGGCCGCCCGGCGTGGGTGGACTCGCCCTGGATCGAGTGGAAGATCTCGTTGACCTTGAGCGGCATACGAAGAATCTATCGCCGCTCCCCGTGCCTCCCCACCCTACAGCTCGAACCGGTACCGTCCCATCACCCGCTCCGCCACCCGCCTTCCCAGGTCGAACGCCCGGTCGACGGCCAGCGGCGTGAACGACAGCGGGTCCAGCCGCCTGAGGAGGCGGCTCTCGACCGCCACGTCGGGGTCGGGGGTGATCCGGACCCGGACGTGGTCCACCCACGCGATCCGCTGGAAGGCGGCATGGAGCTCGTCGATCACCTGCTCTCCGCAGCCCGCCCGCTCGAGCACCTTGCGCGCCTCGTCGAACAGACCGCGGTGCAGGGCATGGGTGCGGGCGGCGTTCTCCTGCTTGGCGTCGCGGCTCTGGGTCGCCTTCTGGGCGTGGAGCTCCGGGAAGCCGAGCCGAGCCAGCGAGCCGACCGAGTGCAGGTACTTGTACGGCGTGCTGATCGAGGAAACGAAGACCAGGTCGGCGCCCGACTCCTCGGCGACGTCGGTCGTGAACGGGTCGCGATCCTCACCGTCGATCACGACCGGCTCGTAGTGCCCGATCCGGAACGGCCGCCCCTCCCCATCCTCGAGCTCGACCGGCGCGTAGAACGGGTACGCCGCCATGGAACCCGCCGCCGCCCGCGCCATCGGCACGCCCCGCACCCGGACGGTCGTATGGCGGGCCCACGGGTCGGCGCGGAACGGGGCCAGCGCCGGATGGTCCGGGTCGACACCCGCCGCCACGAACTCGGCTACGATCTTCCACCCCTCGGAGCCGAGGATCCGGTGGACCGCCTCCGGGTCGACGGGCTCGTCGCGAAGCAGCTGCAGGACCGCCGACTCGCGCTCGCCGAGGACGAACGTCGCCGGATGGTTCAGGTCGACGGCGAGGATGGCCGCCTCGGTCCTCAGGTCCGACCACCCGCGGCCTTTGAGCACCTCCTCGCTCAGGTAGCGGGCGATCTCGTCCAGCGACCACAACGGGAACAGTGCATTCAGCGTGGACTCGGCGGCCCACGCCTTCCAGGTGCGGCGGCTCCTCCACGAGGGCTTGACCCCATACCGGAGGTAGTCGACGAGCTTTCGGGCGAGGCCCTTGCCCTGGCCCAGGTAGCGCGCCTCGAAGGGCGCCGTGTCCGCGATCTCGGCCTCGATCGTCCCGGCGATCTGGTGCCGGTCCGCACCCGCGCACGCGGCTACCGTGAAGAAGGCCCCCGCCGAAGAGCCGATCATGAAATCGATGCCGGGAGGTCCGGTCTCACGAGTCTCGCCCGGTGCCAGGAACCCTTTTCGGAGCCGGAATCCGCGCCCCTCGAGCACCTCCAGGACACCGAAGTGGTAGGCCACCGCGGGGACGAACCCCCCCAGGAACTTGGCCGCGATCCGGCGCGGCCGACCTACGTGGACCGGCTCCTGATGGGGATTCGCTTGGTTGGGCACGATGTGGCGGCTAGCTTAACGCCGTCAGTCCGGACACCGCCATCTCCGAGGAGGTTCGATGCGCCGCTGTTCGAGCTACGTCACCCTGTTCGCGCTGCTGATCGCCGCCGCCTGCGGGCGGGGTGAGCCCCGCGAGTCACCGCCCGACGTCGCCGACACGACCGGGCTCGCCGGCTCGTCTGATCCCGCAGGCCACGACCACGACCCGGGGATTCCCAGCCGGGCCGCCGAAGTCGACCGGGACGCCGGCTCGAAGCCGCAGGCGGTCATGGACCTGCTGGGCATCGGTCCCGGCGACCAGGTGGCCGACATCTTCGCCGGCAGCGGCTACTACACGTATCTGCTGAGCGAGCGTGTCGGGGCCGAAGGTCGGGTCTACGCCCAGGGGTACAGCCCCGGGCTGGCGGCGCGCGTCGATCACGGCGACCTGGCCGAGGCCGGCAACGTCGTCCTCGTCGACTCGCTGAGCGGCCTGCCCGACGGGACCCTGGACGCGGCCCTCCTGATCCGCAGCTACCACCTGTTCGAGGACCCGACCGGGCTCATGGCGGAGCTCCGGCGGTCGCTCGTTCCCGACGGCCGCCTGGCGATCGTCGAAGTGCGCCTCGGGGAGGAAAGGGGCCACGACATGGAGACCCACCGGATGGGCGAGCAGACGGTGATCGAGGAGCTGGCCGCGGGCGGCTTCGAGCTCGTCGAGTCCAGCGATCTCCTGCACAACCCCGAGGACGACCACACCGGCTTCTGGGACGAGCGCCGGCACGAGACCGACCGGATGCTGCTCGTCTTCTCTCCTGCACCCGAGTCGACCGCTACCGGGACTCCCTAGCCGGGGCTTTCAGCGCCCCCGGAGCTGCTCCGGCGGGCCTCCGGCACCGAGGATCGTGGCGATCTCACCGGCGTGGCGGTTCACGAACGCGCCATAGGCGTTGACCTGGGGGGGCAGGATCCGCTCCCCGCGCGCCCGCCGCTGGTCGTTCTGCTCGGCCAGGCGGCGTGCGCGAACGGCCGGCGAGCCGAGCTGATAGAGGGTCGCCAGGACGCCCGGATTCCCGGCGATGTCGAACCCCGCCAGATCGCGGTAGGCGACCCGCGCCTCGGCCAGGAGCGCGGCCGCGTACTCGAGGTTGCCGGGCACCGAGGTGACCGCGTCCAGGACCCCCTTCACGTTGCGCGGTCGCCGGTCGGTCCGTTCCGCCACCGCGGGCTCGTACTGAAGCGCCAGCCGGAAGGACACCTGGGCCGGGCCGAGCGTCCAGAGGTAGGGGTTGCGGATTCCCCCCTGGACCCGGGACGGAGACGAACGGAAGGCCCGCTCCTGGTCCGCCACCCACCCCTCCAGGTCGTCCTCGGGAAGGGAGCCCAGGACGGCCCGGAAGAGCTCCTCGCCGACGGCGTCCACGCGGCCCGTCAGGAGCGTCCGCTCGGCCGCCACCACGCCGCCGAGGGCGACCGGCGACACGTCGAAGTCGGCGGCCACCGCGCGGACGACCTCACGTTGCGCGGCGAGCCAGGAGCGGGCCTCCCCCGAGAGGGGCGTGTCGGCCCGTCGGCGGGCCTCCTCGGGCAGCGCCTCCCAGCCCGGGTTGCCGCGGACGACCAGGATCCCGCCCGGCTGGGCGACCATGGCCGGGGCATCCCTCTCCTCGCCCGGCCCCTCGCTGCCGGCCTGCCCCTCGCATGCGGCGACCCAGGCCAGCGCCAGGAGGAGCCGGGAGCGGCGGGGTCGGAACGGAGCGCTCAAGCCGCCGCCGCGAGCCGCCTCAGCCGCGCCAGGTTGACCTTGTCCATGTCGCCTTCCTTGGGGGTCTCGATCAGCTTGGGAAGCCCGGCCAGGCGGGGATCCTGGAGGATCCTGGCGAACGCCGCCTCGCCGATCTCCCCCTCGCCGATGTGGGTGTGCCGGTCGACCCGGCTCCCCAGCGGCCGCCGGCTGTCGTTGAGGTGGAGGGCTTTCAGCCGGTCCAGCCCGACTTCACGGTCGAAGGCCTCGAGCGTCCCCTCGTACCCCTCGCGGGTCGAGATCTCGTAGCCGGCCGCGAAGACGTGGCAGGTGTCGAGGCACACGCCGAGCCGGTCCGCGCGCCGGGTCTTCTCGATGATCCGCCCAAGCTGCTCGAACCGGTGCCCGACGTCGCTCCCCTGCCCGGCGGTCGTCTCGAGGAGGATCGGCGGCCCGGCCTCCCCGGCCGCGTCCAGGACCGCGTCCAGCGACCGCGCGACCCGGTCGATCACGCCGGCCGGTCGGGCCGCCCCCGGATCGCCGGCCGGATGGACGACCAGGCCGTCCAGGCCGAGCAGCGCACACGCCTGGAGCGCCTGGACGAGCGCCGCCCGCGACTTGCTCCGGATCGTCCGGTCCCGGCTTCCCAAACGGGTCAGATAGATGTCGTGGGCGAAGCACGCCTCGCAGGCCGAGGCCCGCCACCCGGCCCGGAACTTCGCTACGTCCTCCTCGGAGAGCTCCCGTCCCCGCCACTGGCGGGGGCTCGAGAGGAAGATCTGGATGGCCGTGCAGCCCAGCTCCTCACCGCGGGCGAAGGAGGTGTGGAGGCCGCCGGCCGTGGAGAGGTGCGCGCCGAGCTTCATCGCGGGTCGATTCTACGCCGTCCGCGTGACGGCCGGCCACCGGAACCGGGTCCGGCCGCGGTGTATACTCCGCGCGTTCGCCGGTCACCCCCGAACTCTGCCGAGGAGGCTCCGCATGACCACCGCCCCAGCCCGTACCGTTGACGTCCGCCGAGCGGTCCTCCTCACCACCCTGCTCGTGGTTCTCGGCGCAGCGCCGGGCCTCGCCCAGACGCGGATCGGCCCGGCCGACCGGGACGCGCTCGAGCTGACGGTCTACGAAGGGTTCGCCCAGGTCCGCGACACGCGGCGGGCGGCCGGCGGTGACGTCCTCTGGACGGGTATTCCGAGCACCCTCGATCCCGGCACGGTCGTCGCCGTGAAGGGCGGCCAGCCGGTACCCCTGGCGAACCTGCGGGTCCGGACCTCGGGCCTCGACACAGGTGCCATCTACGCCGCGCACCTCGGCGAGCGGGTCGTGCTGATCGGCGAGGACGGCACGGAGACCGCCGCCGAGCTGGTCACGGAGGCGCCCGCCTTCCGCGCCGGCGACCGGCTGATCGTGGGGTGGCAGGGCCGCGTCGAGCTCTCCGGCGTGCCCGAGGGCGCAGTCGGGCGGGGGCTCCGCTGGTCGGGCAGCACCGGCGACGGGCCCCTCACGCTGAGCTACCTGGCGGACGGCTTCGGCTGGCGGGCGGACTACACCGCCGTCCTCGCGGACGGCGGACCGGTGGAGCTCGGCGGCGGCGTCACGATCGACAACGGGACGGACGCCGCGTTCCCGGACGCCCGGGTCCAGCTGGTGGCCGGCGACGTCCGGCGCGGTGCAGGCGGCCCGCGGCCCCTCCCCTATGCGGTCGCGGAGGCCCGCATGGCCGACGACGCCCAGGGGCCGAGCCGCGAAGCCCTCGGCGACGTCCACATCTACACGCTTCCCGAGCCGCTCTCCGTTGGCGCCCGGGAAACCGTCCGCGCGGTCCTCTTCGACGCCGGGCCGGTCGACGTCCAGCGGGAGTACGTGCTCCGCGGACAGCACTACTGGTACCAGGCCGGGCATCCGGGGCTCCCGCCGCGCGAGAACCCCGAGGTGTGGCTCCACTTCCGGAACGACGGGCTGGCGGGCGCGGGCGAGCCGCTGCCCGAGGGGACCCTGCACGTCTACCGGCGCGACGGCGCCGGCCGGCTCCAGTTCGCCGGCGACGGGCGGATCCCCCCGACACCCGACGGCGAGCGGGTCGACCTGACGATCGGGAGCGCCTTCGATCTGGTCGCCGAGCGCGTCCAGACCGACTTCCGTCAGCTCGATCCCAACACCCACGAGTCGGCGTGGTGGATCACGATCCGCAACCGCTCCGCCGACGACCGCACGGTCACCATATACGAGCCCCTCTCCGGCGACGCCGTGATCGTCGAGGAGAGCCGGGAGCACGAGCGGATCGACGCCGACACTGTTCGCTGGTCCGTGCCCGTCGAGGCAGGCGGCGAGACCGTGCTGACCTATCGCGTCCGAACGAGATTCTGATACTCGCCCCTGTGCGAGAGGTACGCCGCGAACCATGCGTCCTCGGCCTCACGCCTACGGCTTGAACGGGCGCACGAAAGGCATAGTCTTCCACGCATGAACTTCTGGGAAGCCGTCACCTCCGCGCTCTGGTCCCTGCGCTCCCACAAGCTGCGGTCGTTCCTCACCCTGCTCGGCATCATCGTCGCGGTCACCTCGATCATCGCGGTGGTGACGGTGATCCAGGGGCTGAACTCCAAGGTGACCGAGCTCGTGACCGGCCGCGGGGCCGACGTCTTCATCCTGGACCGGATCGGGACCAGCGAGGCGTTCAGCGCCCAGGCCATGGTCGAGGCGTTGAGGCGCCCCGAGCTGACCGCCGAGGACGCCGAGGTCCTGGCCCGTGAGGGACGCAACCTGCTGTACGTGGCCGCCGAGGCATCCTCGCGCGAGGACGTGTGGGGTGGGAACCGCCGCGTCGAGGACATGTCGGTCCGCGGCGTCGGGCCGGAGTACCCGTTCCTCTCCACGTTCGAGATCGCGCGCGGACGGCACCTGTCCCCACTCGAGATCGAGCACGGGCGGCCGGTGGCCGTGATCGGGGAGGACGTCGCCGAGGAGCTCTTCCCCACCTCCGATCCGCTCGGCGAGGCGGTCCGTGTCCGCGGCCGCCACTTCACGGTCGTCGGGATCGCCGAGCCGCAGGGGTCGACCTTCGGGGTCACCCAGGACGACTTCGTCGTGATGTCGCTGGAGACCTGGCAGAAGATCTTCGATCGCCGCGCCGACGTGGACATCTCGATCAAGGCCGCCGATCCCGACGACGTCCAGGCGGCGATCGACGAGGCCCGCACGCTGATGCGGATCCGCCACAAGCTTCGCCCTGCCGAGGAGGACGACTTCGGCTTCATCACGACGCAGGAGTTCCTGGAGCTCTACCAGCGGGTCACGACCGGAGTCTACTCCGCACTGGTCGGCCTGGTGGCGATCTCGCTCGTCGTCGGAGGGATCGTGGTCATGAACATCATGCTGGTGGCGGTCACCGAGCGGACACGTGAGATCGGGATCCGCAAGGCGATCGGCGCGCGGCGCCGCGACATCCTGCGCCAGTTCCTGACCGAGGCGGTGATCCTGGCGGCGGTCGGCGGGCTGGCCGGGGTCGCGCTCGGCTTCGCGATCGCGATCGTGGTCTCCCAGCTCACCCCTCTTCCCTATTCCCTCACCTGGTGGTCAATCGCGCTCGGGATCGGGGTCTCGTCGCTGGTCGGGATCGTGTTCGGCATCTACCCCGCCGCCAAGGCGGCCCGGCTCGACCCGATCGCCGCGCTGAGGTTCGAATGAAGGCGGCCCGGACGGGCCTCCTCGGCCAGTTCCTGGAGAGCGCCCGGCTCGGGCTCGACACCCTCTGGAGCCACAAGATGCGGTCGTTCCTGACGATCCTCGGCATCGTGATCGGCGTCACCGCGATCGTCGGGATGACCGCGCTCGTGCGCGGGCTGGACACCTCGATCACCGGCGAGATCCAGAGCATCGGAGCCAACCATCTGTACCTCCGCAAGTGGGGCGGCAGGATCGTGGCCGGCGAGCGGGAGTTCCTGCGGCTCGAGCGGCGGCCGGAGATCTCGGAGGCCGACGTGGCCGCCATCCAGCGCAACATCCCGGCTATCCAGACCGTGGACGTCTACCTCGGGACCGGCCCCTTCCCGATCCACCGCACGCTCTCGTACCGGAACAACGAGACTGACGCCGACCTCCTCGGAACCAGCGAGACGTATCCGCTCGTCGACGGCGCGGACCTCGCCTCGGGGCGGTTCTTCAACGCCAGCGAGGTCCGGAACCGGAACCGGGTCGTCGTGATCGGGCAGGGAATCGTGGACGTGCTGTTCCCCCACATCGATCCGGTCGGCAAGGTGATCCGTGTCGGCGGGCTCCCGTACACGGTGACCGGCGTGTTCGAGGAGCGGGCGCTGCTCCTCTGGGGCCAGACCAAGGACACCCGGGTGATCCTTCCCTACAGCGCGCTCGACCGGGACTTCGGCCAGCGTGGCCCGATGGACCTCATGGCGGCGATCGTCCCCGCCGACAGCGTGTCGGTCGACGACGCCCGCGAGCAGGTGACGTTCCTGATGCGTGCCCGGCACGACCTGCGGCCGGGCGAGGAGAACGACTTCGACATCATCACCCAGTCCAACTTCCTCGAGCTGTGGGATCAGATCACCGGCTCGGTGTTCCTGGCGATGATCGTGATCAGCTCGATCGCGCTCATGGTGGGCGGGATCGGGGTCATGAACATCATGCTGGTCAGCGTGACCGAGCGAACGCGCGAGATCGGGATCCGGAAGGCGATCGGCGCCCGCCGCCGCGACATCCTGTGGCAGTTCCTGGTCGAGGCCATCGTCCTGACCGGAATCGGTGGGGTGTTCGGGGTCGCGATCGGGAGCGCGCTCGGGGCCGGCGTCTCAAAGCTCATCAACTTCCCGGTCGCGCTCGAGCCGTGGTCGTTCGTGATCGGCGTCGTCTTCAGCGTCGGGATCGGGCTCTTCTTCGGGCTCTATCCGGCGACCCGGGCGGCGGCGCTGGATCCGATCGAGGCGCTCAGGTACGAGTAGGCCGCGTCCTCAGCGCAGCTCCCCTGCCTCCAGCCGCACTCCCGCCTCCGCCGCCGCCCGCCGGAACCGGTTCGCGCTGTCGATGACCGCGTTGTGGGCGCGGACGTGGCCGGCGTACTCATCGTAGATATCGTGGACCTCCGCGAGGGCCTCGTTGTGGGCCTCGGCGGCCCGGTTCTGCGCGGCGATCACCTCCAGGTACGCCTGGTGCTGCGGCCGGGGGAGCCGGCCGCCCACCGCCCGGCGCTCGTAGCCGGCCAGACGCACCTCGAGGCTGTCCAGCCGGGCCCGGTGCTCCGCCACCCGGCGCCGCCCCGCCTCGACCACCGACTGAAGGGAATCGATCTCCGACTTGCCGGCGCGCAGGCGAACCGCCAGGTCGCCCCACCCCTCCCGCCACGGAGCCTTGGAGCGATAGTCGTACAGATAGAACCCGCTCAGGGAGAGCAAGGACAGGGTGGTCAGGAGCAGAAAGCCGACGACGAACGAACGCCTCACCGCGTGCCGGTGGCCTCCACCGGTTCACGGTCGGCGTCGCCGCGGGCGAGCTTCAGCGCGTCGTCGACACCGAGCCGCTTCCCCGCCTCGAGCTCAAGATCGAACCCGCCCTCGCCGAGCGCCGTCCGGCCCGCCTTCTCGACCTCCTCCTCCGCCTTCTCCTCGGGAGCCTCCCGCGTCATCCGCGTGTCCCGGCGCAACGCCCGCGAGGCTCCCAGCAACCGGGCCGCGCGTTCCATGCTTCCCTCCCGGACATCGATCGTCGCCAGGCTGAGAAGCGAGACCGCGATCCCGGGCCGGTAGTCGAACTCCCGGAACCGCTCGCCGACGTCGAGGAGGGTCCTGCGGGCCCCGGTCAGATCGCCCCGGTCGCGGGCGATGTTCGCCAGGTAGTACCATGACCACGCGATCCCGGGGCCGGCCGAGAACGCCTCGAAGATCCCGAGCGATTCGCGGAAACGCGCCTCCGCTCCGTCGAGGTCGCCGCGCTGATGCCTCACCGCTCCCAGGTACTGGGTCGCGAACGCCACCGCCACGCGGTCCCCCTTCGCCCGACCCGTCCGGCGCGCCTCCTCGAACATCTCCTCGGCGCAGTCGAGGTCGTCCTCGCCCAGGTAGGTGTCCCCCAGGTTCATGAGCGCACCGCACTCGCCGAAGACGTCCCCCAGGTCCCGGTACAAAGGGAGCGCTTCGCGGAACAGCCGGCGCGCTTCCTCGAACGCCCCCTCGCGGGCCCGGACGTTGCCGAGGTTCATGAGCGCACGCGCGGTTCCCGCGTGATGGCCGGCTTCGCGATAGAGCGCGAGTGCTTCCTCGAACTTGGCGATCACCCCGGGGCTGTTGTCGCCGAGGAGCTGCGCGAACCGGCCCGCCATGTTGATGGCGTGCGCGCGCTGGACGCCGTTCTCGAAGGGCAGGGTCTGAAGCTGCTCGACAAGGCGGCGCATCTCGGCGAACTGCCCGCCTTGGAACCACAGCGCCGGAAGCCCCCGGCAGAGGCGCAAGGCGATCTCGCTCTCGCCGTGGTCGAGCGCCCACGCGAGCGCGGCGCGCAGGTTCTCGAACTCGCGCTGGACGCGCGCCAGCTTCTCCGGGGTGTCGTGGCGCGGAGCGTTGCCGGGGTCGCCTTCCTCGGCCAGCCCGGCGAAGTACTCGGCGTGGCGCCGCCGCCAGATGTCGGCCTCGCCCGAGTTCTCGAGCAGGTCCAGGCTGAAGTCCCGGATGGATCTCAGCCGGAAAAACCGCGGCTCGCCGTCCTCGCCGGGCACCGACCGCAGCAGGCTCTTGTCGACCAGCGAGGAGACGATCTCGACCACGTCGAGGTCCTCGCCCTCGGCCACCGTGACCCGCTCCGCGGCCTCGAGCGTGAAGCCGCCGTCGAAGACCGCCTGCCGGCGGAACAGCGCGCGCTCCTCCTCGCTGAGCAGGTTGTAGCTCCACTCGAGGGCGCTGCGAAGCGTGCGCTGGCGGTCGGGAAGGTCGCGGCCGCCGCCTTTCAGGAAGTCGAAGCGCCGCGACAGCCGGGAGACCATCGCCTGCGGCGAGAACAGCTTGAGGCGCGCGGCGGCCAGCTCGATCGCCAGCGGCAGGCCGTCCAGCTGGCGGACGATCTCGACGACGGCGTCGGCGTTGTCCTCTTGAAGGCGGAAGGACGGGACCACGGCCTGGGCGCGCTCGGTGAACAGGGCGACCGCGTCGTAGCTCGCCAGCCGCTCGATCTGGCGCGGCGCCCGGGGGCCCGGCACGGCAAGCGTGGAGACGGGTTGCTCGTGCTCTCCCCGCAACCTGAGGGGGGCCTGGCTGGTCACCAGAATGGTCAACCGCGGGGCGTTACGGAGGAGATCGGCCACCAGCGGTGCGGCGTCCAGAACCTGCTCGAAGTTGTCGAGCAGCAGGAGGAGCTCCCGCGGCCGAAGGTGCTCCCGAAGCGCCTCCTCCGAGGACTTGCCCTCGGGCTTGACCCCCAGCGCTTCCAGGATCGCACCGGCCACCTGGTCGGGCTCGTGCACGACCGCCATCTCGACGTTGTAGACGCCGTCCCGGAACCGGTCCACCACCTCGGCCGCGACCTGGAGCGCGAGGCGCGACTTGCCGGCGCCGCTCGGCCCGAGCAGGGTCACGAGCCGGACGTCGGGCCGCACCAGCAGCCGGCGGACCTCCTCGATATCGCGCTCCCGTCCCACGATCGGCGATGGCTGGGCGGGCAGGTTGTGCGGCCGGGCGTCGAGCGTGTCGAGCGGCGGAAACTCCGCGGGCAGGCCGTCCGAGACGAGCTGGAAGAGCCGCTCGGGCTGGGTGAGGTCCTTGAGCGAGCGCTCTCCCAGATCGCGCAGCGCGACCCCCTCCGGAAAGCGATTCGCGGCCAGCCGCTCGACTGCCTGGGAGAGCAGGATCTGGCCGCCGTGCCCCGCGCTCACGATACGCGCCACGCGGTTGACCGGCGGGCCGAAGTAGTCGCCTTCCCGCTCCTCGGCCTCACCGCTGTGGAGCGCCATCCTGACCCGCACCGGCACCGGGGTCGGCCACGCTTCGGCGATCAGCGCGCGCTGGCCCTCGAGCGCCGCTTCGACCGCGGCAGGCGCGACGGAAAAGGCCGAGAGGAGACCGTCGCCGAGGTTCTTGAAGATCCTGCCGTTCCGCGACTCGAGCGCGGCCCGCAGGATCTCGTCGTGGCGCCGGAGCGCGCTCGCCATCGGGCCCGGGTAGCGCTCCCACATCTCGGTGCTGCCCTGGATGTCGGTGGCCAGGAAGGTGACGGTTCCAGTGGGATTCTCGAGCATCCGGGGAAGATACTCGCCGGTCGCCCGACGGCGAACGCGATCAGCCGGGCTGGACCTGCGAGCCGGGCACGATGACACGGCTTCCGTCCTGCAAGGCCAGCAGGGCCTTCCGACCTCCGTCGTAGTCGTCGGCCCATGCCAGGACCGGAACTGTCGTACCGCGCCAGACGGCCCGGTCGACCGGCGCGTCCGGCTCACCCTGAATGGCGATCCGCCAGAAGGGGTTGTCCCGCCGCTCCTCGCCGACCGTGCTCGGCGGCCCGTGGCCGCACCAGAGAACGACGTCGTCGGGCATCGGCGCAAACACTTCGCGGACGACCTCCATCAGGTCGGTGGTGGAGGCGTCGGACCCGTCGGTCCTGCCGCTTCCCAGTCGGAACAGAAAGTCGCCGACGAAGACGTGGTCCGCGATCTCGAAGCTGACGCTCTCCGGCGAGTGGCCGGGCGTCCCGGCGACCTGGATCGTGGCGGCGCCGAAATCCAGCGTCTCGCCGCCGCTGACCGGGCGGCCGGGCTTGAAGGGGCCGCCCGCCGGCCCCGCCACCTCGGCCTCAGGAAAGGCCTCGGCCAGCTCCCTGACCCGGGCGCAGTGGTCGCCGTGCAGATGGGTCACGAGGATCCACCGGACGTCGCCCCCCCACGCCCGGGCGGCGGCGATCAGGTCGTCGGCCCGGTCGCCCGGGTCGATCACGGCAAGCGCCTCGTCGTCCCGCTCCTGGACCACGAAGCCGTTGGTCAGGAGGTCGTTCAGGACGAACCGCCAGACTCGGATCTCCTGGGCCTCGAAGACGTCGCGCTCGGGGCCGCTCATGCCGGCACGCCGTGCCGCGATCCGACCCGCGCGATCGCGTCGATCGCCCGCGACAGGTCCTCCCGGTCGTGGGCGGCCGAGATCTGGCTCCTCAGCCGGGCCTCGCCGTGCGGGACGACCGGGAAGCCGAACCCCGACACGTAGACCCCCTCCTCCAGGAGCTCGGTCGAGAGCGTGATCGCGAGCGCGGTTTCGCCGACCAGGATCGGGACCACCGGGTGGACCCCGTCCGGGACGTCGAAACCGCGCTCCCTCAGACCCTCCCGGAAGAAGCGCGTGTTCTCCCGGAGCCGCCGGACCAGCTCCGGGGACTCGTCCAGCAGCTCGAACGCCGCCAGGGACGCGCCCACGATCGGCGGCGGGAGCGAGTTCGAGAACAGGTACGGCCGGGACCGTTGGCGGAGCATGGCGACCAGCGCCGAAGGCCCGGCCACGAATCCGCCCGCCGCTCCGCCGAGGGCCTTGCCGAGGGTCCCCGTGACGACGTCCACCCGGCCGTGGACGCCGAGCTCTTCCGCCGTCCCCCGCCCGCGCTCCCCCAGGGTCCCGGTGCCGTGGGAATCGTCGACCACGAGGAGCGCGTCGTGCTCGCGGCAGAGCTCGACCAGCTCGGGCAGCCGGGCCAGCTCCCCCTCCATCGAGAACACCCCGTCCGTGACCACGATCCGGTGCCGGGCCCGGTCGTCCCCCAGCAGCCCGGCCAGGGCGTCCAGGTCGGCGTGCGGGTAGCGATGCCGCTGCGCCTTGCAGAGCCGGATCCCGTCGATGATCGAGGCGTGGTTCAGCGCGTCGGAGTAGACCGCATCCTGTTCGCCCAGAACGGCCGCGAAGAGCGCCTCGTTGGCGCTCCAGCACGAACTGTAGAGGATCGAGTCGTCGACCTCGAAGAACTCGGCGATTCTCTTCTCAAGCCTCCGATGGAGGACCTGCGTTCCGCAGATGAACCTGACCGACGCCATCCCGAACCCCCACTCCTCGAGCGCCGCCCGCGCGGCGTCCAGGATCCGCGGGTGGTCGGCCAGGCCGAGGTAGTTGTTGGAGGTGAGCATGATGACGGGCTGGCCGCCGACCGTGACCCGCGGCCCCTGCGGGCCCTCGAGCTCGTGCTCGACCTTGAACGTCCCCGCCTCGCGGAGCGACGCCAGCTCGCGCTCCAGCGCGTCGACCAGGCGGAGATTGGAGTGGGTCACGCGCCCAGTTTCTACTTGCCACCCGGCGCGGTGTCAACCGGGCCGCCGTTGCCGTGCGGATAGAAGACGACCTTGAGGGCCTCGTGAGCGTCGAAGGCCCGCATCCCCTCCTCGAACGCGTCCAGGGATTCGTATTCGTGCGAGACCAGCGACGCCACGTCGAGCCCGTCGGCCAGCAGCTCCAGCATGCGTTCCCAGGTCGAGAACATGCGCCGGCCGATGATCGCCTGGAACGTGAGCCCCTTGAAGATGAAGTCGCGCGCGAAGTCCTCGATCGTGATCGCCTGGCGTCCAGGGATCCCGAGCAGCGACAGGGTCCCCCCCATGCGGGCGATCCGGAGGCCCTGGTTGATCGCCGCCTCGGCGCCCGACATCTCTAGCACCAGGTCCACGCCCCCCTCGGTCTCCTCGAGGATCCGCCGGTCGACTTCCGGCGTGCGGTCGCCGCCCGTTTCGAGCACGGTGATCGACTCCGCGTTCTCCCGCGCCCGCCAATCCTCGGCGCGCTCGAACGCCTGCCGGCTGACGTCCAGCACGTAGATCCGCGCGGCGCCCTCGTGCTTCGCGATGGCGGCCGCCATCGCGCCGATCGGCCCGTAGCCGAGCACCGCCACCCGGGCCCCCGCCAGCTCGTGGTCCTGGACCGTGTGGACGGCGTTGCCGAGAGCGTCCAGGAACGCGCCCACCTTGAGCGGGACGACGCGAGGATCGAGCCGAACGACGTTCTGCGCCGGGACGACGACGAACTCGGCGAACGAGCCGTCGTCGTGAAAGCCCAGGATGCGGGTGTTCCGGCAGATGTGTCCCTGGCCCGCCCGGCACTGGCGGCAAATCCCGCACACGACGTGCATCTCGGCCGAGACGTAGTCCCCCGGCGACAGGTCGGTCCGGCCGGGGTCGGGCCCCAGCTCGTCGACTTCGCCGCAGAACTCATGGCCGTAGATCCGCGGGGGGCGGACAAGATGCCGGACCGACGGGTCCCAGTGCCATATGTGACGGTCGGAGCCGCAGATCGCCGCGGCGCGGACCTTGAGCCGAACCTGGCCGGGGCCTGGGACCGGCAGGGGAACCTCGCGGACGGCGGTACCATCGGGACCGGGACGCGTGTCGACCTTGACGACGGCCCTCACGTGGGGCACCCCCCGGGGGACCGGAAATCCTCGATCATCCGGCGCTCGCGCCGGCCGTCCCCGGCACCGCCGCCTCGCCCATCCGCTCCAGGAAGCGCTCGGCATCGATCGCCGCGCGGCACCCGGCGCCAGCCGCCGTCACCGCCTGGCGGTAGACGTGGTCGTGGACGTCCCCGGCGGCGAACACGCCCTCGACCTCGGTCATCGAGCGCCCGGGATCCTCGAGCACCACGTACCCCTGGGTGTCCAGCGGGAGCTGGCCGCGGAAGATTTCCGTGTTGGGGTCGTGGCCGATCGCGACGAACACGCCGTCGACCCGCATGTCGCGGGTCTCGCCGGTGACATGGTTCCAGAGCCGCACGCCGCTCACCTCCTGGTCTCCCAGAATCTCGACCACCTGCGTGTTCCAGATGAAGTCGATCCTGGGATTCGCGAACGCCCGCTCCTGCATGATCTTCGACGCCCGCAGCTCGTCGCGGCGATGGACCACGTGGACGTCCGACGCGAAGCGGGTCAGGAAGAGGGCCTCCTCCATCGCGGTGTCGCCGCCACCCACGACCACGATCTCGCGGTCCTTGAAGAAGTAGCCGTCGCAGGTCGCGCAGGTGGACAGCCCGTGGCCGAGCAACCGCTGCTCGCCGGGCACGTCGAGCATCCGGGCCGAGGCCCCGGAAGCGACGATCAGGGTCCGGGCATGGAGCGGCTTCCCTTCGACGTCGATCCTGAAGGGACGCCGCGAAAGATCGGCCGCGGTCACATCGCCGGGGAGGAAGCGGGCTCCGAAGCGGGCCGCCTGATCCTTCATCTTCTGGATTAGATCAGGGCCCTGAACCCCTTCGGGAAAGCCAGGATAGTTCTCGACGTCCGTCGTCAGCGAGAGCTGACCCCCCGACTCCACGCCAAGGACCACGAGGGGCGCCAGGTTGGCCCGCGCCGCGTAGATCGCGGCCGTGAGGCCGGCGCACCCGGACCCCACGATGACCACGTTCTCCGCGGACAGAGACTCGGCCACGCGCCCCTTCAGGGCGACTCCGCCACCGTTTCGCCCGGCGCGACCGCCGTTCCCTTGATCACCAGCTTGGCCATTCCGAGCCCGGCCTCGTAGAGCGCCTCCCGGATCCCCACGAACCGTTGCGCCAGGGCGTCGGCGGGATGGGTCCCCGGCACCTCGATGGTGGCCGAGGTCCGGCCGTCCGAGCCGCCCCGCGACGAGACCTTGGCGTCCGGCACGACGGCGTGGACGACCTCGGCGATCTTCTTCTGCTGGGCGCGGTAGTTGTCGCGCGGATCGTCGTGAAACTCCACATCGAACGGAAGCACCCAGGCGGTGGCCTGCATGGCGTACGGGCCGAGGGCCGTGGGGTCGTTCTCCGCGCGATAGCGCTCCTCGTCATCTTCCAAGACGAGCAGCGCCTCCTCGGATATCACCTCGCCCTCGACCGTGCGCTCGCTCGAGAGCTCGTGCCGCAGCGTGACCTTGCTCGCGGTGTCCTTCAGCGAGGTTATCAGGGCGTAGCTGCCGCTCCCGTCCCCCCGATCCTGGGCCCGCAGCTCCGAGACCACCTGGACGGTCGAGACGCCGAAGTCCGTCGCGGACCCTGCCGGCGAGGACTGACCGATCGCGAGGACCGGGAACGCGAGGATGGCCGCCACGACGACCGACGGCGTGCGATGACCCGACACGGAGAGATCCCTCCTTTAAACTTTCAGGCGTGAAAGACCCTTTGTCGCACGGGCGCAAGGCAAAGCGGGAGGCCCTCAGGACCCCCCGCCGCCGCTGGTTGGCCCGCCTGGACTCGAACCAGGAATCTCTTGATCCAGAGTCAAGCGTGTTGCCAATTACACCACGGGCCAACGAGAACAGGGGCAAGAAGTTAGACCCCCCCTTACGGACGGTCAACCGGGAAAATGGCCGGTCGGGCCGGCCAGGGTAGATTGAGGGCAGGTATGAGACCATGGCGTTGCCTGGCCGCCGTCGCCGCGCTGGCGGTAATGGGTGCCTGTGAGGAGGACGACATCACGGCCCCCCCGGTGATCTCGTCGATCGACATCGCCATCGGCGATTGTGCGGGGCTCCTGGTCGACGAGACCTGTCAGCTCCTGGTCACCGTGCGGGGCTCGGACGGCGAGGAGATCCACGACGCTCAGCTCGACTGGTTCACGCCGGACATCACCGTCGCGACCGTGGACTTCCAGGGACGCGTGACCGGCGTCCGCGAGGGATCGGCGACGATCTTTGCCAAGTCCGCGGCAGGTCCGGTGTCGGTCTGCCAGCTGGCCGGCGTCATCTGCGACTCGTTGACCCTCACCGTCGACGAGTCCGATCCCGGGCCCGGACCACCGCCCTGAGGAGGAACTCATGCGCGTTCTAAGAACCGTTTCCGGCCTGGGCATGGCCCTGGCGTTGAGCGTGCTCGCGTGCAGCAACAGCGACTCGCCGACCGCGATCGAGATCCCGATCGCGACAATCGAGATCCGCTCAGGGGGTTGTTTCGTCGAGGAGGGGGCCAGCTGCCCGGTGTTCGCGGAGGCCAAGACACCTGACGGCGTAATCGTCTCCAACCCGATTCTGCGCTGGACCTCGAGCAACACGACGGTCGCCACCGTCGACGGCGAGAGCACCAACGCGACCATCCACGCGCGGACCATCGGCAACGCGACCATCACCGTGAGCGATACGACCGGTGACGTGACCGACGACATACCGGTCAGGGTCCTGCGTTGCACGAAGTGCTGATCCGAGTTCCGCCGGCCTAACGGATCGGTCGCAGCTTCCCACGTTCGCGTGCACGCTCGAGCGCCAGCTCGATCAGCCGGTCGCAGAGCCGCGGGAACGGCACCCCGCTCGCCTCCCACAACCGCGGATACATGCTCATCCGCGTGAAGCCGGGGATCGTGTTGATCTCGTTGAGCAGCACGCGTCCACTGGACCCCTCGAAAAAGAAGTCGACGCGCGCCATCCCGTCGGCCTCGACCGCCTGGAAGGCGCGGACCGCCAGGTCGCGGATCTCCTCTGCCGTCGCCTCCGGCAGATCGGCCGGGATCACCAGCCGGACCGCGTCGTCGAAGTACTTGTCCTCGTAGTCGTAGAACTCGTGGCCGGGGACGACCTCGCCCACGACCGACGCGGCGGGCTCGTCGTTGCCGAGCACGCCACACTCCAGCTCCCGCCCCTCGATCGCTTTTTCGACCAGCAGCTTGACGTCGTACCGGGCGGCGTCGTCCATGGCGGCGGCCAGTTCCTCGAGGGCGTGCACCTTGTGGACACCGATCGAGGAGCCGCTGTTGGCCGGCTTGACGAAGCACGGGAAGCCGATCCCGCCGGCCACCTCGCCCTGGACCGCGGTCGGGTCCTCGCGCCAGCGGCGGGCGGTCATCACCAGGTGCTCGACGCACGGGAGACCGGCCGCCACCCACAGCCGCTTGGCCGTCGCCTTGTCCATCCCGAGGGCGCTCCCGAGGATCCCGGCCCCGACGTAGGGCACGCCGGCCAGCTCGAAGAGCCCCTGGAGGGCGCCGTCCTCGCCGGTGCGGCCGTGGACCAGCGGGAACACGACTCCCAGCGGGTGCTCGAGGGCCGGCGGGCCGGTACGCTCGACCGGCAGTAGCCGGCCGCCGCGGCTCGGGTCCCCGAGCAGCGCGACCGGCGCCGTGTCCTCGACCTCGCCCTCCAGCGCGCCGCCCGTTCCCGCCTGCTCGATGAGACGGGTGACGGCGTCTCCCGCCACCAGCCAGCGCCCCTCCTTGGTGATCCCGATCTGAACGACCTCGTACTTCCCGGGATCCAGGGCTTCGAGGACCGAGCGCGCCGACATGAGGCTCACCTCGTGCTCGCTCGAACGGCCCCCGAACAGAAGCCCGACCCGGAGCCTCTGTCCCTCAGCCACCGGCCGCCTCCTGGGCGTAGGGGGCGAGCGTCTCGACGAGCATCGCGTGGACGGCGGGGCTGCCGGCCACTACCCAGCCGGTCCGCCGGTGATCCCCGCCGCCCGTCCAGTCGGTGATCGTCCCGCCGGCTTCCCGGATCAGCACCTCACCGCCGGCCATGTCCCACGGCGAGAGGCCGATCTCCCAGAACCCGTCCAGCCGGCCGGCCGCCGTCCACGCCAGGTCGAGGGCCGCCGCTCCCGCCCGCCGCATGTCGCCCACCTGGGCGAACACGTCGCGGAAGGCGCCCAGATAGAGGTCGGTGAGCTCGGGCCAGCGAAACGGGAAGCCGGTCGCCACCAGGCGGCGCTCGGGGTCGTCGGCCGATGACACCTGGATCCGCCGTCCGGCCCGCGCGTCCCCGTCGTCGACCCACGCCCCACCACCCGTCCGCGCCGTGAACCATTCCCCGCGCACGACGTCCACGACCACCCCCAGGACCGGCGCCTCGTTCCGGAACAGTCCGATCGACACGGCGAAGACCGGGAACGCGTGGACGAAGTTGGTGGTCCCGTCCAGCGGGTCGATCAGCCACCTCCACGGGCTCGACCGCTCGCGGCCGCCCGACTCCTCGGCCACGATGGCGTGATCGGGGAAGGCGCGCTCGATCCGCTCGACGATCACGGTCTCGGCGGCCTCGTCGGCGATGGTGACGAAGTCGCGGGCCCGCTTGCGTTCGGCCCCCCCGGCGTCGACGTCGGACAGCCGCGAGCGCAGGACCTTGAGTGCGTCGGCCGCCGCCTCCCTGGCGACCGTGAGAGCCTCGTCGGCCTCGCGCCGGTCAGCCACCCCGGCGGCCGTCCTCGACCCGCGCGCGGACGAGCGGCACGACTCCATCCTGAGCGACCTTCTCCGTCGCCCGGGTCCGCCGCTCGACCACCTCCACTACGCCCTCCTGAAGCCCCTTCTCCCCGATTACGATCCGCCACGGGATCCCGACCAGGTCGGCATCCGCAAACTTGGATCCCGCCCGGTCGGGGCGGTCGTCGAGGAGCGTCTCCAGGCCGGCGGCCTCGCAGGCCGCGTAGATCGTCTCCGCCATCTCGACCACCGCCGGGGAATCCATGTTGAGCGGGATCACCTCGACCTCGTACGGCGCGATCGCGACCGGCCAGACAATCCCCCGCTCGTCGTGGCTCTGCTCGATCGCCGCCGCCACGGTACGCGTGATCCCGAGCCCGTAGCACCCCATCAGGAACGGCCGCTGCCGCCCCTGGTCATCCAGGAACGTGGCGTTCATGGCTTCGGAGTACTTGGTGCCGAGGTCGAAGATGTGGCCGACCTCGATGCCTCGCGATTCCCGGAGCGGCGCGCTGCAGCGGGGGCAGGGGTCGCCGCCCGTGACGCGCGATACGTCCGCCCACTCGTCCGGCTCGACGTCCCGGCCGATCTCGAAGCCGGTGACGTGAAAGCCGGTGCGGTTGGCCCCGGCCACCAGGTCGCCCCGTCCGGCCAGCGTGAAGTCGACGATGACGCGGACCTCGTCCGGCAGCCCGTGGGGCCCGGCGAACCCGACCTCGGCGCCGGTCAGAGCGCGGACGGTCGCGGCGTCGGCCATCTCCAGCCGCGTCGCGCCCAGGTGCCGGACCAGCTTGGCCTCGCTGACCTCCCGGTCCCCCCGGACAAGCACCGCGACCGGCTTTCCGTCAGTAAGGAAGAGCAGGGTCTTGACGAACGCGCTCGCCGGCCGCCCCAGCAGCCCGGCCACCTCCTCGACGGTGGTCTTCCCCGGCGTCTCGACCTCGGTCAGGGGCTCCGGCTCGTGCCCCGGCCCCGGCACGTGGTCCGTCCGCACGCCCTCGGCCCGCTCGTCGCTCGCCGCGTAGCCGCACGCGTCACAGAAGAGGACGCCGCTCTCCCCGTTCTCGGCCAGCACCATGAACTCGTGGTTGACGGCGCCACCGATCGCGCCCGACTCCGCCTCGACGGACCGGAAGGCGAGGCCGCAGCGGGTGAAGATCCGGGTGTAGGCGTCGTAATAGCCCTGGTACGTCTCGTCCAGCGACTCCTGGTCGGCGTGAAACGAGTAGCCGTCCTTCATCAGGAACTCACGCGCCCGCATGACGCCGAACCGCGGCCGGATCTAGTCGCGGAACTTGGTCTGGATCTGATACAAGTTGAGCGGGAGCTGGCGATACGACCGCATCTCCTTGCGGGCAATGTCGGTGATCACCTCCTCGTGGGTCGGCCCGAGCGCGAAGAACCGGCCGTGCCGGTCCTCGAGCCGCATCATGAGCGGGCCGTACACCTCCCAGCGCCCCGACTCCTGCCACAGCTCGGCCGGATGGACGATCGGCATCGTGAGCTCGACCGCGCCGATCCGGTCCAGCTCCTGGCGCACGATCCGCTCCACCTTGAGGATCACCCGCTGGAGAAGCGGCAGATACGTGTACACCCCGCGCGCCAACTGCCTCAGGAGCCCGGCCCGCACCATCAGCCGGTGGCTCGCCACCTCGGCGTCGGCGGGATCCTCGCGAACGGTGGGGATGAAGGTCCGTGTCCAGCGCATGGGGCGGGTAGTGTATCCGGGGGTCGATGGTGGAGCAACGCGACGCGCGGAGATCCGCAGGGAGCCGGAAGCGTCCGCGCAGGCTAGCTTGACCAGCAGCCGAAGGAGGCTCGATGATGTCACGGGGGCATCTCCTACCTGTCACGCTCGGCTCGTTCGCGATCGCTCTGGCGGCCGGCTGCGAGCGGGGTGCCACCCAGGACGCCTCCGACGTGAGCGGCGAGACCGCTGCGGATCCCGCGCTGGCGGCGCCGGCCGACACCGCCTCGAGCGCTACGAAGCCGGCGAGCTTCTCGTACGGTTGCGGCGATGAATTCCGGTTCGTCGCGCGGCTGAAGGATGGCGGCGAGTCGGTCCGACTCCTCCTTCCGGACACCGCCCTCACGCTCCCCCACGTCGTGTCGGCGTCGGGAGCGAAGTACGGCGAAGGCCCGTTCGTCTACTGGTCGCAGGGCGAAAAGGCCCGCCTCGATACGCCCCGACGCTCTTTCACCGACTGCGTCAACGACGAGGGGGGTCCCGGCTGGCTGGACGCCAAGGCGCGCGGGATCCACTTCCGCGCCGTCGGCCAGGAGCCGGGGTGGATCCTGGACGTCCGGCGGGACGGCGGGATGGACATCCAGGCCGACTACGGAGAGATCGCCTTGAGCCTCCCCTCGTCCGAGCCGGAGACGGATCGTGCTGGCCGGACCGCCTACCGGGCCGAGACCGAGTCCCACTGGGCGGCGGTCGTCATCGACGACGTCCCGTGCCGCGACGCGATGAGCGGTTGGCCCTACGAATCCACCGTCTCGATGACGCTCGACGGCCGGGAGTACCGGGGCTGCGGCCGCTGGCTGTGAGAGCGCTCCCTGCCGCCCTGGTGGTCGGCGCCCTGCTGCCGAATGGATCGCTCGCCCAGCAGCGGTCGGGCGACGCCGTCCTTCCCGCGGCCCTCGTCGGCACGACGTGGCAGCTCGCCGAGCTCGACGGACGGCCTCCGGATCCGGACCTCCCCCCGGTCGAGCTGAGAATCGGGCCCGCCAGAATCGAAGGATCGGCCGGCTGCAACTGGTATACGGCATGGCTCGAAGGACACGCCGGCGCGGTCGCCGTGTCCCACCTCGCCGCGACCGGCCGGGACTGCCTCCATCCACGCATCATGGACCTCGAGGCGCGCTATCTGGCCGAACTCGAACGGTTCACCGCCTACCGGTGGATGGGTGACGCGCTGGCGCTGATGGCGGACGAGAAAGAGAACACGTGGTTGCTGTTCACCCGCCAGGGGCGGCCCCGCTCAAGCTGACCTCAACCCCGCCGATCCGGCCCGCGATCAGGTTGTAGAGCCCGCTCACCACCAGCCCCATCACGAACGCGATCACGCCGTAGAGGATCGGGAAGATCACGATCGCCGCGATGCCGAAGAGAGGCGCCATCCAGGCCATCTCGGGTTCCGAGGCGGCGCCGGCCGCCGCGCCCATCAGCGCGAACAGCGTGAACATGGCGCCCGCCACGAACCCGATGACGGCGTAGATCGCGCCCATCACTTTCGCGAGGGACAGGGGAACGATGCGTTCGATGACCACGGCGGCCTCCTTCTCCATGGTTACGGTTGTGGCCGGGCGACGGGTGCAGGGTCTCGTCACCCCCCGTAGGTGATCCGGTAGATCGCTCCGGCCTCGTCGTCCGAGACGAGCAGCGCACCGTCCGGCATGACCTGGACGTCGACCGGCCGTCCCCACTCCTCCTCCCCTTGGAGCCAGCCTTCGGCGAAGGTCTCGTAGGCGACCACCTCCGATCCGTTCAGCCGGAGCAGCGCGACGCGGTAGCCGATCTTGTCGCTGCGGTTCCAGGATCCGTGCTCGGCGATGAAGATCTGGTTCCGGAACTCGACCGGGAACATGTCGCCCGTGTAGAAACGCATGCCAAGCGCCGCCACGTGGGGGCCCAGCGTCTGCGCCGGCGGCGTGAACTCCGAGCACGGGCGCGCATCCCCGAACTCGGGGTCGGGGATGTCGCCTCCGTGACACTGGGGATAGCCGAAGTGGAGGCCCGGCCCCGGAGCCCGGTTCAACTCGTCCGGCGGCACGTCGTCGCCCATCCGGTCGCGGCCGTTGTCGGTGAACCAGAGCTCGCCCGTCTCCGGATGCCAGTCGAAGCCGACCGAATTCCGGATCCCGCGTGCGTAGATCTCGCGGTTCGACCCGTCCGGCCGGATGCGGGTGATCGAAGCGAACGGGGGCTCCGGGTCGCAGATGTTGCACGGCGCTCCGACCGGCACGTAGAGCCAGCCGTCGGGGCCGAACCGGATGAACTTCCATCCGTGGTGCCGTTCGGTGGGGTAGTCGTCGGCGACGACGACCGGCGCCGGGGGCGCCTCCAGCGCGCCGTCGATCCCGTCGAAACGCAGGATCCGACCGATCTCGGCGACATACAGCGAGCCGTCCCGCCACGCGACCCCGTTCGGCACGTTCAGACCTTCGGCGATCGTGATCACGCGGTCGCCGGTGCCGTCGCCGTCCGGGTCGGTGACCGCGTACACCGCGCCTCCCCCCTCACGCGTTCCCACGTAGAGGACGCCGTTCGGCGAGAGCGCCATCGAGCGGGCGTTCGGGACGGGCGCGTAGAGCCCGATCCGGAACCCGTCCGGGAGCCGGATCGAATCCAGCGGCAGATCCTGGCTTACGGCGCGGTCGCAGACGAGCGCCGATGCCGCGAGGGCGAAGACGAGGACGCGTCTCATGGGCCGGCTCCTGTCTTGTCGGTCAGGATTTCTTCCAGGCGACGCGCCACGATCTCCGCTTCCCCGGGGAGGAGCGTTCGCACGTCGATCCACACGGCGCTTTCCGCTACCCGCGCGACAACGGGAGGGTCCCCGCGCCGCAGCGACCGCGCCAGTGCCTCGGCCGTCGATCCCCGCGGCTCCACCCGCAGCGCCCAGCCGGGGAGGTCCCGCTCGGGAAGGGTCCCGCCTCCAGCGCGGCCGGCGTGGGGACGGACCAGGGTGGCCGACCGGGCCCCCGGCCGGAGCATCTCCCGGAGCCGCTCCGCCTTCTCCGCGAGCTCCTCCGGCGCCGCCTCGAGCATTCTCCGCACCGGGATCGAGCCCGGGTCCTCGAGGAGGAGACGCAGCGTCGCCTCCAGCGCGGCCAGCGTCATCTTGTCGACCCGGAGCGCGCGCAGGAGCGGGTTCGTGCGAACCCGGTCGAGGAGCTCCCGCCGGCCGCAGAGGATCCCGGCCTGGGGTCCACCCAGGAGCTTGTCGCCGCTGCCGCACGCCAGGCCGGCGCCGGCCCCCACCGCCTCCCCGAGGGTTGCCGGCCCGCTTTCGCCGAGGCCGAACGCGAGCGGCTCGACGAGGCCGGTCCCCTGGTCGAACACCACCGGGACGCCGCGCTCCCCCACCGCGCGGCAAAGGACGTCCAGCGGCACTTCGGCCACGAACCCGGCGACCTCGAAGTTCGAGCGATGGACCTTGACGACCGCGCCGACGTCGTGCTCGGCCATGGCGCGCCGGTAGTCGCTGAGATGGGTGCGGTTGGTGGCTCCGACTTCGATCAACGTCGCGCCCGTCCGCGAGAGGATCTCGTGGATCCTGAACCCGCCGCCGATCTCGACCAGCTCGCCGCGCGAGATGATGGCGGCCCGGCCGCGGGCGAGGCTGTCGACCGCGACCAGCAACGCGGCCGCATTGTTGTTGACGACGAGCGCATCCTCGGCGCCGGTCAGCAGGGTGAGGAGGCCCGCTGCGTGGACGTAGCGTGAGCCACGGCGTCCTTCCTCGAGGTCCAGCTCGAGCGGCGTGTACCGGCCGCCGGCGGCCCGGGCCGCCTCGAGCGCCGGTTGCGCGAGCGGGGCCCGCCCCAGGTTGGTGTGGACGACGACGCCGGTGGCGTTGACGAGCGGCCGGAGGGCCGGGGCGAGGAGCCGCTCGAGCTCCTGCGCCCACCGCTCGTCCACCGCCCGCCGGACGTCGCCCTGGTCCCCGAACCTGTCGGGGTCGGCTTCCAGCACGCTACGGATACCGTTCAGCGCGCGATCAAGGGCGGCCCGCACGAGGCGCGGACCCGCACCCAGCGCACGGACCGTCGCAGGCGGCGCCTCCAGGCACCTGTGGACCGCCGGCAGCCACGCCCGCTGCGGCGCGCGGCTCACGGCGCCGGCCCGGGCCACGGCAGGGGCTCGCTCGGATACACGACCGGACCCTCGTACTCGGGCCGGAACGGCAACCCGCCCTCGGGCGTGGCCGCCACCCCGCTCGCGTTCCGGAGGCCGATCAGCTCCACCCGGTGGACATGGCCCCGCTCGAGCGGCCAGGCGGTCTCGACCTGGATCTCGTTGGGCCCCGCCCGCACCGCGCGGACGACGCCGATCCGCCGGAACCGCTGGCGGCCGAGCGCGATCGAATCGGGCTCGGCCTCGGGATCGACGTCGGGAGCCGCCTCGTAGACGGCAATCCCCGACGGGGTCAGCTCGATCCCTTCCGGGATCGCGTCGTCGACGGTAACCCGCAGGAGCCGGGCTTCGGGAGTCGTCACCGCGGTCACGATCGGAGCCGTCGTGTCCACGACCGCGATCCGGTAGGTGGCTTCGTAGGCGCGACTCGCCTCCGACAGCTCGAACGTGTCGCGCGCGCCGGGCTCCTCGGTCATCTCCCATCCGTCCGGGCGTACGCGCTCGATCCAGGCGGTCGCGACGTACGGGCCGTACGCCACCGCCTCGGCCTCGATCTCGCCCTGGCTGTCGGCGGTCATCGTGTAGCCGAACTCGGTGGCCGTGTTCTCGATCCGGTAGAGCGCGCCGATCGCCGGCGCGCCCGCCTCGTCGAGGATCGTCGCGCGAACCACCGAGAGCGTGATCGGCACCCGGCCGCCGACCGAGAACAGGATCGACTGCGGCCGGACCGACGCGTTTCCCTCCCGGTCGCGGATCCCGGGCAGGACGGTGACGGAGTAGGTGAGGTCCTCGTGGAGCGGCGCGTCCGGAACGAGCGTGATCACGTTCTCGTCGAGCTCGAGATCGTACTCGGGGTCGTCCGGGTTCATGCGCACGATCCCCCTCAGCTCCCCGAGCTGCCGGTCGTCGATCACCTCGTCGAACGTCAGCGTGATGGCCTGGCCGGGGGTGGCGTTGACCGCGCGATGCGCAGGGTCGGTCTCGATCAGGACCGGGGCCGCCAGGTCCTCCGGGCCCCCCGGGGGGAACCCCTCGCTGGCACAGGCGGCCAGCAGGACGACCAGCGACATGCCGGCGGCCGCTCGATGTCCGGTCATGCCTGCCGGTCGAGCGCGGCGCGCAGGCTAGTCAGCCGCTCCAGCGTGCGCTCGAGATCGGCGAGCTTGGCCCGCTCCCTGGCGACCACCTCCGCCGGCGCGCGCTGTACGAACGCGTCGTTGTCCAGCTTCCGGCGCGCGGCATCGCGCAGCCCTTCTGCCCGGCCGATTTCGGCCTCCAGCCGCGCCCGCTCCTGCTCTACGTCGACGAGATCGGCGAGCCGGACGGCCACCTCGACCCCGCCACGGACCACCTGCGAGACGTAGCCGTCGCCGGCCGGAGCGACCGCACGCACGTCGGCGTCGCTGGCGCCCGCGAGCCTGGCCACCTCGGCCGCCTGCCCGAGCAGGGCGTGGCGGACCTCCTCGTCGGCCACGACCACCACCAGCGGCACGCGCTTCGAGGGCGGCGCGTCATGCTCGGCCCGCAGGTTGCGCGCCGCCGAGATCACCTCCTGCATGAGCGCGACCCTCTCGGCCTCTGCGCGGAAGCTCCACCCGCGCGCCGCCGGCCAGGCGGCAATCACGATCGAGTCGACGTCGCCGCGCAGCGACTCCGGAAGGCGCTGCCAGATCTCCTCGGTGATGAACGGCATGAAGGGATGCAGGAGCCGCAGGCCCGTCTCCAGCACGCCCAGCAGAACCTCGCGGGCGACCTGGCCGCGCGGCGACTCCAGATCCGCCTTGGCCCACTCGATCGCCCAGTCGCAGTAGGCGTGCCAGAGAAAATCGTAGATCGCCCCGCCGGCCTCATACAGCCGGAATCCGTCGAAGTGGCGCTCGACGGCCTCGATGGCGTCGTCCAGGCGCTGGAGGAGCCACCGCTCCCGCTCGCCGAAGTCCTCCGGGTCGATCTCCTCTAGCGGTCGCGGTTGCCACCCCTCGGGAAGATTCAAGAACACGAACCGCGCGGCGTTCCAGAGCTTGTTGGCGAAGTTGCGCCCCTTCTTGAAGTCGTCGGGCGCCAGGTTCAGGTCGGTTCCCGTCGGCGCCTCGGTCATCAGCGTGAACCGGAGCGCGTCCGCGCCGTACTCGTCGATCACCTCGCGCGGGTCGATGCCGTTGCCGAGCGACTTCGACATCCGCCGCCCCTGGGCGTCCCGGACGGTGCCGTTGATGACGACGTCGGTGAACGGGGACTCTCCCATGCAGTAGTGGCCGGCCATCACCATGCGCGCGACCCAGAAGAAAAGGATCTCCGAGGCGGTGACCAGGGTGTCGGTCGGATAGAAGGTTTCCAGGTCCACGGTCTCGTCCGGCCAGCCGAGGGTGGAGAAGGGCCACAGCCAGGAGGAGAACCAGGTGTCGAGGACGTCCGGGTCCTGCTCGAGACGACCGGACCCGCACTCGGGACAGACCGCCGGGTCCTCGCGCGCGGCGAACTCGTGGCCGTTGGCGCAGGTCCAGACGGGGATCCGGTGTCCCCACCAGATCTGCCGCGAGATGGTCCAGTCGCGGACGTTCTCCAGCCAGTGCTCGTACACCTTGCGCCAGCGCTCGGGCGTGAACCGGAGCCGGCCCTCCCGGGACGCGGCGATAGCGGGAGCGGCGAGCGGCTTCATCCTGACGAACCACTGGTCGGACAAATACGGCTCGACGACGGTGTCGCAGCGGTAGCAGCGCCCGACCGCGTGCCGGTGGGGCTCGACGCCCTCGAGCAGCCCCTCCGCCTCCAGCGCCGCCACGATGCGCTTCCGGGCCGTGAAGCGGTCGAGGCCCGCGTACTCCCCGGCCGCCTCGTTCATCGTCGCGTCCGGATGCATGACGTTGATCGCGGGCAGCCCGTGCCGCTGGCCGATCCAGAAGTCGTTCGGATCGTGGGCCGGAGTCACCTTGACTGCGCCGGTTCCGAACTCGGGATCGACGTAATCGTCGGCGACGATCGGCAGCTCGCGTCCGACCAGCGGCAGGATCGCGGTCCGCCCGACCAGGTCCCGGTACCTCTCGTCGCCCGGGTGGACGGCCACGCCCGTGTCTCCGAGCATCGTCTCGGGACGGGTGGTGGCGATCCGCAGGTGGCCCGCATCGCCCTTGAGGGGATAACGGATCGTCCACAGATGGCCCTCCTGCTCGTGCTTCTCCGCTTCCTCGTCGGACAGCGCGGTCCCGCACCTCGGACACCAGTTGATGATGTACTTCCCGCGATAGATCAGACCGTCCTCGTAGAGCCGGACGAACACCTCGCGGACGGCGCGCGAGAGCCCGGCGTCCATGGTGAAGCGGGCGCGCTCCCAGTCGCAGGACACGCCGAGCTTCCGGAGCTGGTCGTAGATCTCCTCGCCGTACTTCTCCTTCCAGGCCCAGACCCGCTCGACGAACGCCTCGCGGCCGAGGTCATCGCGCGTGAGCCCCTCCTTGGCCAGCTCGCGCTCGACGACGTTCTGGGTGGCGATGCCGGCGTGGTCGGTGCCGGGCAGGTAGAGCGCCCGCCGCCCGCGCATCCGCTGGCGGCGGATCAGGACGTCCTGGATCGTGTTGTTGAGGCCGTGACCCATGTGAAGCACCCCGGTCACGTTGGGGGGCGGGATCACGATCGTGTACGGCTCGGGACCTTCCCCCGCCGGGGGATGGAAGTACCCGCGGTCCTGCCAGACCGCGTACCAGCGACCTTCGAGGTCACGCGGGTCGTAGCGCCTGGGAAGCGCGGCGGCGGAAGGGATGCGCTCGGGCATGCGGGTATACCTGCGGGCTCGGAAGGCCGGAGGAAACCGGGAACCTACCGGCGGTCGCGCGAGGGCGTCAACGCCGGGAGGGGGTCGCGAGCGCCCAGTCGGCCAGGATGAGGACCGCGGCGAAGAGGAAGGTCCACGGCCAGGTCCCTAGGTCGAGCCGCCGGGCGCCGGGCCCCAAGGGGTCGTCCGCAGGAGGCGCGGCGAGCGCGGGCAGGGTCGGGCCCGGACCGATCACCGCTCCGCCCGACCGCCGGGCGACCTCGCCCAGGCCGGCCGTGTCAGCGGCCGACCACGCCAGCTCGGCGCTCCAGGTCTCGACCACGAACGGCTCGCTCGCGGCGCGGCCACCCGACATCTCGACGGCGAGCCGGTAGCTTCCCGGCGGAAGCGGGCTGGCCGTGATCTCGCGCGAGCCCGGATCCAGCACGCCCCGCTCGACCACCCGGTCGTCCGCCTCGACCCGCCAGCGGACCTCGCCAGCGCCGTCGGTGACGGTTGCCCGGAGCGGCTCCGAAGCGCTCACGACCCGGCCGGCGGGAAGCCTCGCCAGGGGCTGGATGGCGGGTGACGCCGCCGCCAGCCAGCGGGCGAGCGCGTCCGACCAGGCGGCCCAGAAGCGCCGCCCCTCGTCGGGCTCCACGCCGGACTCGAGCGGCCAGCGGTAGGTCCCCGTCCCCAGCACGACGGCGGTCCGCATGTCACCCCGCTCGGCCACCCAGGCCGCCGGGTCCGCACCCGCCTCGAGGAGAACGGTCGCATCGGCGGGGGGCACGGCGCTCGCCGGAAGGTCCTCGAGGTCGGGCCAGAGGGCGCCGCCGTCGGGGCCTGGCCCCGGATCGGCGCCCCGACGGGCCAGCCAGTCGCGGCCCGGCGCCGTCAGGCGTGGCACGGCGGGCGGCCGCTCACCGGCGACCGTCAGATCCGCCTCCCGCAGCTCCCCCCGCCAGCCGGCCGGCGCCCACAGGAGCCCGCGTCCACCGGCAGCGGTGAACCGCTCGAGCCACGCCCTTCCCGAGGCGCCCAGCGCGGAGGGGTCACCGAACAGATAGACCGCCGCGTAGCGGTCGACCCCGAGCCTCCCCCACGACGCCGTGGCGCCGCCGTCCGCCGGCCGCAGACCGCCTCCCGGAAACGACCAGAAGGCGTCGACCGGGCCGGGGTGGGATTCACCCAGCGCACGGACCCAGGCTGCGAAGTCCCAGGTCGGACCGAGCGCCACCGCGAGCGCCCGCCGCGGGCCGGCCGGCTCCCGGATCCGGCTCCGGGCGTCGTTGGCGGGGATCGGATCCCCGTCCACCACGACCCGCGCGACGACGACCGCGGGCTCGGTCCCGGGGGGCGGGAGCGGGAACCGGAGGAGCCGCCGCTCGCCTGCCTCCAGCGCCGGCACGTCGCGCCTCCCGACCAGGCGCCCGTCCACCGTCACCTCGACCCGCCCAGCCCCGACCGCCCGGCCCCCGGCCGCTCCGACCTCGACCACCGCCGTCTCCCGGTCGGGATCGCCCTCGACCCCGAGCCCGAGGAGCGACGCGTCCGGGAAGGCGACCGGATCGGGAGCCAGGGTGAAGACCGGAACGCCGGCGTCGCCGATCGAGCGCCCGGCCTGGATCCGGCCGTCGGTCACGACCAGGATGGCGTCGGGCATCTCCTGCGCCGCCCGCTCGACCGCGGCGCCGGGATCCGACGTCGTGCCGCCGAAGGAGTCGACGCGCACCTCCCAGCCCTGCGCCCAGTCCTCGAAAGCGTCGCCCTCCAGCCACGCCCGTCCGGCCTCGGCGCGGGAGACCCCGGCTCCATCCTCCAGCTCCATGCTGAGCGAGCGGTCGACGAGCACCTGGAGCCGCGGCGCTGCGGGCTGCGCGGGCAGGCGGCAGCTGACGTCGAAGAGTCCGGCCAGGAGCAGGAGCGCGGCCGTGATCCGCAGGAGACCCCGGGCCCCGTCCCTCGTCGGGGGCGCCAGGGCGAGCCACGCCCCGACCGCCACCAGCCCGGCGATCCCCACCCACACGCTCAAGCGATCCTCACACCGACTCGACGCCCAGGTAGACCGGCTCGGTCACGGGATCGTCCCAGTGCGCGCGCAGGTGGCGCTGAAGGAGAGTCGGGCGGAAGGGGGCATCGGCGAAGTCCTCGCGGGTGAGCCAGCGCACATCGGCGAGACTCGCCGGATGCGTGGCGCCCTCGGGATCGAGTCCGAGCCGGGGCCGGCCGCTGAAGCGGGTGACGAGAAACGAGCAGTCCACCACGTGGCGCGTGGCCGAGCGGAACTCGCTGACCGCCCACAAACGCTGCTCCTCTACCTCCAACCCGGTTTCCTCCATGAGCTCGCGCGCGAGAGCGTCCAGGAGCGACTCGCCGGCCTCGAGGTGGCCGCCGGGGAGGACCCAGTATTCATCGCCCTCCTTACGGTGGAGCGCGCAGAGGAGCCGGCCGCCCGAAAAGCAGACGCCTTGAACGCGCAGGGTGATCGGGGGGGGAGCCACGTCAGGGGCGGAGGGTATCGGCGATCCGGTCCAGGTCGGAGGGGCCGAAGACCGGCCAGCGACGGCTCCCTGGTGACGCCCCGACAAGCGCGGAGGGATCCTCGAGCGAGCCCGCCAGCCCGACGTCGGGGATGAAGATGGCGTCGATCCGGTCCAGGATCCGGCGCGCCGAGCTCTTGACCTCGCGTGCGGCGGGATGCGCCACCAGGAGCGCGAGCCGCGGCCTCGGCATCCGTTCCAGGATCCGGTTGCCCTCGACCAGGACGCCGTCCGAGCCGGCCAGGTCGGCCAGCGCCCGGGACAACCCTTCGTGCTCCTGGCCGCGCGCCGCCACCACCCAGCGGACGTCCGCCGCCCCGGCTTCCCAGTAGCGCCCGGTGTCCTTCCCCGCCACGTCGGTCACGGCGCGGTCGGCGAACACGCGCGGACGGTCGCCGAGCAGGTGGCTCACACAGCAGGTCTCCGGGTCGCGGCCGCAGGAGCGGTAGTGGCCGCGCGTCACCTTGACCGCGGCCCATCCCGGCAGACGACCCAGGAGCGCGCACATCAGGCCCGTCTTGCCGACCTCGGAGGAGGTGCCGCTGACGGTGACCACGATCATGATTGCAATTTAGCCCGGCGTTGACAATGGCCAATCTCTGCCGGCTAGCCTGCCGTCATGATCTCGCCGGCGTGGGTGAGCGCGAACGAGAGCCCTTCCATCTCGATGGCCAGATTCACGTCGCGGAGGGTGACGCCGCGCGGGACGACGAGCTTCCGGGGCGCGAAGTTGAGGATCGCCTCGACGCCGGCCTCGATCAGCTGGTCGGAGACGTCCTGGGCGCTCTCGTGTGGGGTGACGATCACGCCCATCTCGATCCGGCGCTCGCCCACCACCTTTGCCAGCCGTGCCACGTCCTCGACCTGGAGGCTCCCCCACCGGCGTCCGATCTTGGCCGGGTCGCGATCGAACACCGCTACGAAGTCGAACCCCTGGCGGTGAAACCCCTCGTACTGGTAGAGCGCCGCACCCAGCCGCCCCGCGCCCACCAGGCACACCCGCCAGCGCCGGTCGAGGCCGAGGATCTTGCGCAGCCGGTCGCGCAGCTCGTCGACCGGATAGCCGAGCCCGCGCTTTCCGAAGGAGCCGAAGCGCGACAGGTCCTTGCGTACCTGGGCCGAGGTCATCCCCCCCTTGCCGGCCAGGTCGTCGCTGCTGACGGTCGTCGCACCGGCGGACTCGAACTCGTCGAGGAAGCGCAGGTAGTGGCTGAGGCGGCGCACCGCCGATTCCGAGATCGGGCGTCGCTTCGTCGACCTTGGAGTCGTATTTGTGACTTTTTTCACAAGCATTCGGAGTATAGGGGGCCTTCGAAGAGGCGGTCAAGCGTCGACCCCGGCCGGACGCCGGGCTATGCTCGAGCCGTCATGGGCCGCGTCGAGCCATCCGCCGGCCGCCGAGGGGCGGGCCTCGTCGCCCGGCTCGGCTTCCGGACGCGCGAGCAGCGGGCGTGGGCGATGTACGACTGGGCCAACTCGGCGGTCATCCTCACGATCGGAACCGCCGTCTTCCCCATCTTCTTCGTCGACTTTTCTGGCGCGGGTCTGGCGGAGGGCGTAGGGCTTCGGCGCTACGCGTGGGCGAGCGCGCTGTCCCTGTTGATCGTGGCGCCGCTGGCCCCCATCCTGGGCGCCATGGCCGACTACGGCGGCCGTCGGAAGCGATTCCTCGCGGCTTTCATGGCGATGGGCGCGGCCGGCGCGGCGGGGATGCTGTTCCTGCGCCAGGGCGACTGGCTGAACGCGGTCCTGTTGTTCGTGGTCGTGACGGTCGGCGTTCAAGGAAGCTTCGTCTTCTACGAGTCCCTGCTTCCCCATATCGCGCGCGGCGACGAGATGGACCGGGTCTCGACGGCCGGCTACGCACTAGGCTACCTCGGCAGCTCGATCCTCTTGGCGCTCCAGATCGCATGGATCCGGAACCCGGCGCTGCTGGGGCTGCCAACCGGCGAGGGCCTCGACCCGGACGCCGCTTCACTCCCCACTCGCCTCGCCTTCCTGTCGGTAGCCGTCTGGTGGATCCTCTTCAGCCTGCCGCTCTTCTACCGCGTGCGCGAACCGACGCCGCTCCTCGAGCCCGACGAGCGCCCACGCGAGAACCCCGCCCGGATCGCCCTCCAGCGGCTGCGGGAGACGTTCCGCGAGCTGCGCCGTTACCGGCAGGCCTTCCTGATGCTGATCGCGTTCCTCATCTACAACGACGGGATCAGCACGATCATCAAGCTGTCGGCCGTCTACGGGGACGACATCGGGCTGAGCACGGAGGCGCTCATTATCGCCATCTTCGTCGCCCAGCTGGTCGGCATCCCGTTCGCGTTCCTGTTCGGCGGGCTGGCGGGACGGTTCGGTCCCAAGCGCTCCATCCTGGCCGGGCTGGTGGTCTACATGGGCGTGTCGATCTGCGCCTACTTCCTGCGAACGGAGACCCAGTTCCTGGCGCTGGCGGTGGTGGTCGGGATGGTCCAGGGCGGCACGCAGGCGCTGAGCCGGTCACTCTTCGCCAGCCTTATCCCGCGCCACAAATCTTCCGAGTTCTTCGGCTTCTGGAGCGTCCTCGAGAAGTTCGCCGGGGTCGCCGGGCCGGCGCTGTTCGCCACCGTCCATGGGCTGACCGGCGAGAGCCGGCAGGCGATCCTGTCGATCGTCGCGTTCTTTGTGGTCGGGGCGCTCCTGCTGACCCGGGTGGACGTCCAGGCGGGCCGGGCGGCGGCCCTCGACGCCGACCGGGATGTCCGGCCGATCGAATAGGCCCGAACTCTTTTCCACAGCTATCCACAGACCTTCCGGGGGACGTGTTCGGCCCCTCCGACCACGCGGGGGGTCGCTCACGCGTGGGACGTCGCCCCCACCGTAGCCTAACCTACCGTGACGCCGAATGACTTCTAAGCTTTTACGTTGCAAGATATTATGACATGTCATGTCATGCCGCGCATGATGTTCGGCTTCTGACTCTAACTCCTGTTCGCGTCGAGCCCGCATCCGGGACCCCTGCGCGGCCATTTTCCGCGCGCCGGACCCATGTGTGGAAAACGCGCCGGCCCTTGGGGTTGCGGCGCCTCAGGGGAGAAACCTTGTCAGCGCCGCCTCGAGGGCCATCCACTCCTCGACCCCCAGCGTCTCGGGGCGTCGCTTCAGGTCGATCCCGGGGACGGCGTCCACGCCCCCGAGATCGGCCAGGACCAGCTCCGCCCGCAGCGAGTTCCGGAGCTGCTTCCGGCGCTGCCCGAACGCCGTCCGAACCAGGCGCCGCACGCGCTCACGCCGATCGCGGTCCAGGCCCGGCGGGCCGTCCGGCACGAGCCGGACGACCGTCGACCGGACCTTGGGCGGGGGCCGGAACTGCCCCGGCCCGACCTCGAAAAGAACCTCGACCCGGGCGGACAACGCGACGCCGACCGTGAGCGCGCCGTATGCCCGCGTCCCCGGCGAGGCCGCCAGTCGCTCCGCCACCTCGCGCTGGATCATCACGACGATCTCGGGGATCACGATCCGGTCGGCCAGGTCGAGGAGATGGAAGAGGATGGGCGAGGTCACCGCGTACGGGAGGTTCCCGATCACGTAGAGCGGGCCCTTCCCTTCCGGCTCGTAGTCGAGGACGTCACCCCGGACAACGGTCAGATCGCCGGACGGGCAGCGCCGCTCGAGAGCGCCGGCGAGCGCGGCATCCAGTTCGACGGCCACGACCCGCCACCCCCGTTCGAGGAGGGGCCCGGTCAGCGCGCCCTCCCCGGGTCCGATCTCCAGGACCCGGGCTCCGGGCGGTGCGCGGAGGCTGCCGGCGATACGGCGGGCGGTTCGTCGGTCGTGCAGGAAGTGCTGGGAAAGCCGCGGCCGGCCGCGGCTCACGACGCCAGCCGGCGCTCCGCCTCCTGCACGCCTCCGGCGAGGCCAATCCGCTGGTCGAGCGCCAGCTTCTGGACAAGCTCGGTGAAGCGAGCCGGCAGCCCAGCTACCACGAGCCGGCCGCCGGCCGCTTCGCATCGGCGGTCCAGCCGGTACAGGAGACCGAGCCCGGGGGTGTCGACGTGGCCGATCGCGCTCAGATCGAGGATCACCCGCAGGACGCCGGCGTCCAGCGTCTCGTCGACCGCGACCTCGAGCGCGCTCATGTTGGAGACGACCAGGTCACCACCGACCTCGAGCACGATGACGCCGTCGGCGGAGCTCGAGCGCGGCTCGATCAGGAGGGGCTCGACGGGCGGGATCGTCATGACCCGATCCCCAGCCGCCGGGCCGCCGCCTCGAGCCGCCGGACGGCTTCGGCCAGCGCCTCGTCGGCGGCGGCGAAGGAGACCCGCACGTACCCTTCACCGCCGAACGCCGCGCCGGGGACGAGAGCCAGCCGCTCGTGCTCGAGGAGATCGAAGCACAGCGCGGACGAGGTCATGTCCGCCGCCCTGCACCACGCCCGCGCGTCGACCCACACGTAGAAGGCTCCCTCGGGGGGGAAGGCGATCAGGCC
This sequence comes from Gemmatimonadota bacterium, assembly GCA_035708865.1. GTDB lineage: Bacteria > Gemmatimonadota > Gemmatimonadetes > JACCXV01 > JAHWKZ01 > DASRVA01. The sequence continues at coordinate 144,209 of DASTFF010000020.1, forward strand.
GGGGATACGCTCGAGCGCCGTCAGGAGCGCGGCGCGGCGGCGGGTGAACGCCGCCACCATCTCGCCGATCGCCCCCCGCCGGGCATCGGCATCGGCCAGCGCAGCCAGCGCGGCGTGCTGGGCCGGCAGGGCGGTGTTCGTGTTGACGTGCCCCTGGAGGCGGGTCATCGCGCGGACGATCTCGACCGGACCGGCCGCGTACCCAACCCGCCACCCGGTCATCGAGAATGCCTTCGAGAAGCCGTTGACGACGAGGATCCGGGCGTCCTCGCCGGCGTGCGGGGCGAGCGACGCGAACTCCCTTCCATAGCGGATCTCGGAGTAGATCTCGTCGGATACGATCCAGGCGTCGTGGCGGGCGGCGGCCTCGACCAGCGCCTCGATGTCGGCCTGGGCGAGCATCGCCCCGGTCGGGTTGCTGGGGCTGTTCAGGACGAGCCCCCGGGCGCCGTCCGCCAGCGCCCGCTCGACCGCCTCCGGGTTCGGCCGGAAGCCGTCCTCGGGGCGGGTCGGAACGATCACCGGCTCCGCACGCGCCATCCGCACCATCGGCGGGTAGGAGACCCAGTAGGGGGCGGGGATCGCCACCCGGTCCCCGGGACCGAACAGCGTGAACAGCGCGTCGAAGAGGGCCTGCTTGGCCCCCACCGAGACGATCACCTGCTCGGGTCGCCAGGATCCGCCGCACGTCTCTTCGAGGTAGGCGGCGATGGCCCCCCTCAGCGGGGCCAGCCCCGCCGCCGGGGGATAGTGGGTATGGCCCGCCCGGATGGCCGCAATCCCCGCCTCGGAGATGTACGCCGGCGTCGGGAAGTCGGGCTCGCCGGCCGAAAGCGAGACGACCGGCCGCTCCGGCGAGTCCAGCTCCGCCGCCCGCCGGGTCATCGCCAGGGTCTCCGACTCGGTGACCCCGATCAGGTTGGGATGCTCCTCGAGGCGAACAGCCCTCACACGCCCCCCACGCCGAACCGCTCCACCAGCCGCCGCGCGACCGACGGCGATACGAACGGGCTCACGTCGCCCCCCAGACGCGCCACCTCGCGGACCAGGCTCGAGCTCAGGAACGAGTAGGTCGTATCGGGCGCCATGAAAATGATCTCGATCTCCTCGGCAAGGTGCTTGTTCATGAGCGCCATCTGGAACTCGTACTCGAAATCGGAAACCGCGCGCAGTCCCCGCAGGACAACGGTCGCGTTCTGGGCACGGGCGAACTCGACCGTGAGGCCCGAGAAGGTCGCCACCCGGACCCGCTCGTCGGCCGCCGTCACCTCGCGCAGCATGGCCACCCGCTCCTCGATGGGAAACAGCGACTCCTTCCCCGTGTCGACCGCGATGGCCACGACCAGCTCGTCGACGATCCGCAAGCCGCGGACGATCAGGTCCTCGTGGCCCCGCGTCACGGGGTCGAAGGTGCCCGGATAGAGCCCGACAAGCCGGCTTACCGATTCGCTCATGTGCGCCAGAAGAAGGTCGCCGCGGTGTCCCCCCAGCGCCTCGTCTCGGCCTCTACCGGAAGCTCCGGTAAGGCCTGTCGGGCCGCGTGCTCGAGCACCCAGACCCGATCCCACCAGTCGGACGCGATGATCACGTCGAGGATCGGCGCGGGGTCGTCACGGTACGGAGGATCGCAGAACACCACATTGAAACGGGTCTCATCTTCGGGAATCCTGCGGCAGAAGTCCAGGGCGCGGGCACGGACGATGCGGGTCGTCGCCGCGAGGCCGAGCCCGGTCACGTTGCGCTCGAGCGCTCGCAGCGCCACCGGATCGAGCTCGACGCACACGGCCTCTCCGGCGCCCCGGCTCTGGGCCTCGATCGCCATCGCGCCCGTCCCGGCATACAGGTCGAGCACGCGGGCTCCGACTACGGTGTCGCCCAGGATGCTGAATATCGCCTCCCGGACGCGGTCGGAGGTCGGCCGCAGCGCGGCGCCCGGGGGGGCGTGCAGGACGCGGCCTCCGAGCCGCCCGGCGACGACCCTCAAGCGCTCCCGTCTTCGAGCCGAACGTCGATCAGCCGCCCCTGCAGCGACGAGCGGCCGAGGTACACGTTCTCGCGGAGCCGGCAGGCGATCGTCATGGGCCCCCGGTTCAGGTTCAGCTCTCCCAGCAGGTGGCCCATGTTGAAGCCGATCGTGTCGAGGGTCCGGCCGTTCCTGGCGACGACCATCTTCAGATGGTTCTCGCCGACGATCCGCGGATAGCCCCGGGCCGCCACCTGACGCAGCGCCACGATGGGCTCCGGGTTCCCGGGACCGTAGGGCCCGAAGCGGTTGAGCTCGAGGAACAGCCGCGCGTCCACCGTCTCGAGCGGCAGCTCGAGGTCGATGGTCAGGCTGGGGACGAGCTGCTCGCCGGCCAGCCGTTCCCCGGCGTGGAGCTGGAACGCGGCCCTGAACGCCTCCACCGCCTCGCGGCGGATGGCGAGCCCGGCCGCGGTGCGATGGCCCCCGAAGGCGTGCAGGTGGGCGGCGCACGCCGCCAGCCCGTCCAGCAGATGGAACCCGGGGATGCCACGCGCCGAGCCGCGCCCGTTGCCGTCGGCGTCCAGCGCGATCAGCACGGTCGGCCGGTGGAACCGCTCGACCACCCGCGAGGCGACGATCCCGATGACCCCCGGATGCCACCCCTCGCCGGCCATCACGATGGCGCGGTCACGCTCCGGGTCGTAGCCCGCCTCGACCCGGTCCAGCACCTCTGCGAGGAGCCGTCGGTCCTCCTCCTGCCGCGTCGTGTTGACGCCCTCGAAGGCCTCGGCGAGCACCTCCGCCTCGCCCGCGTCGTCGGTCAGCAACAGCCCCACCGCCTTCTCCGCGGCGTCCATCCGGCCAACCGCGTTGATGCGCGGCGCGAGCACGAAGCCGATCTGCCAGGCGGTGGGCCGGCTGCCGGCGAGACCGGTCCGCACCATGAGTGCCCTGAGACCGGGGTTGCGAGTCCGCGACAGGACGTCGAGGCCGTAATGGACGAGGATCCGGTTCTCGCCGGTCAGCGGCACCAGGTCGGCGATCGTCCCGAGCGCCACCAGGTCGAGCGCGAACCGCAGAGTGTCGCGGTCGCGGCCGGCGGCGAGCTCGAGCGCCTCGCACAGCTTGTAGGCGACCCCGACCGCGGCCAGGTCGCGATCGGGATAGCCGGAGTCGGGGAGCCGCGGATTCAAGACGGCCAGGGCATCGGGGAGCGCCGGGCCCGGCTCGTGGTGGTCGGAGACGACGACCTCCATTCCCAGCGCGCGCGCCAGGGCGACCTCCCCGACCGCGGTCACCCCGCAGTCGCACGTCACCAGGAGCCGCGTCCCGCGCGCGGCCAGCGCCTCGATCCCGCTCCGCGACACGCCGTAGCCATCCTCGATCCGGTGCGGGATGTAGTAGTCGGCGCGGGCGCCCCGCCAGCGCAAGTAGCGGACGAGCAGCGCGGTCGCGGTGATCCCGTCCACATCGTAGTCGCCGTGGACCGCGACCGGCTCGCCATCACGGATCGCGGCCTCGATTCGCGCCACCGCCGTTTCCATTCCGCGCATCAGGAAAGGGTCGTGCAGAAGGTCGACCGAGGGCGCGAGGAAGCACCGCGCGCGATCCGGCGAGCGGTAGCCACGCCGGACCAGCAGTTCGGCGATCGGCGTGGGGAGGCACAGAGCCCTGGCGAGATCGGCCGCGGCCTGCCGATCGACCGGGTCCGGCCAGCTCCAGCGCGGTTGCAGCACGGCCTGTCCCTGATGAGGGTGGACGAGGGAGCCCGCCGACGATGGATGGATGGGTGTGCAGGGGTCGGAGGGACGATAAGCCGGGTTCTGTACCGCCCTCGCGGACGGTGACGGCCATCGATCTGAGCGGCCTACCCGGAAGTCGAGCGCGGCGGGCCGCCGCGTCCTTCCCTACATGGCCTTGCTCCGGATGGGGTTTGCCGTGCCGCCCCGCTCGCGCGGAGGCGCGGTGGGCTCTTACCCCACCGTTTCACCCTTACCGGCGGCCCGAAGACCCCCGGCGGTTTGTTTTCTGTGGCACTTTCCGTCACCCCGAAGGGTGCCTCGCGTTGCGACCGTCTCCAGTCCCTCCGCGAGCATCCTGCCCTGTGGAGCCCGGACTTTCCTCCGGTGAGGGGGTCCGCGAGGCGGATCCCGCACCGGCGACCGTCTGTCCGACCGACCCCTGCACCGATGGAAGATGCACGTCGATGGCCCGGTTGGCCAGTTCGTCGGCGCGCCGGTTCTCCTCGCGCGCGACGTGCCGCAGGGTGACTTGGGCGGCTTTCTCGAGAACCTCCTGGACGCTCCCCCACCGCTCGGCCAGATCCGCGTTCTTGACGCGGTAGCGGCCCTCGAGCTGGCGCACCATGAGCTCGGAGTCGCTGTAGATCTCGAGCCACGTCCGGCGGTCG